>NZ_CP122961.1:1812381-2416509 GCF_029854215.1 Halomonas alkaliantarctica
CGCGGCTAAGGGTGGAGTTTTGGAAGTGCTCATCGACCAAGCGTTCAGCGATGGCGCGGGTATCCTCTTCCTGCGCTGACAGCGTACCCGATGCCAGCAACAAGCCGGCGGCGAGAGTTGTCAGTTTGAACTTAGTCAGTCTGGACTTGTTGTAGTGCTTTTGCATGGTGACCTCGTTTTGTTGTGTTCTTCCTTGATGGCTTTGCCTTCCTTGATACCGACTAACCGCTGGCGAGCTTTTTTAAAAACCTGTTAAGGGCTATCCCCAGCGCATTAAAACCAGCAGCCATACGGCTGATACTGCTAGTGCAATCCAAATGGATAGTGAGGTGAAGCCAATCACACCCAGGTGGATATAGGCAGCCGAGAGCAGGCCGATAAACAGCCGATCCCCGCGAGTGGTAGCAATGGGTAAAAACCCTTTGCGCTCAATAGTGGGTGACAAAATTTCCCAAACCGTCATACCGGCCAGCATGGCGGCAATGGATGAAAAGAATATGGCGGTGGGCACTGTCCATACCATCCAAGACATAGCGAGATCTCCTCAGGTACGGCCCAGGGCAAAGCCCTTGGCGATATGGTTACGAACGAAGTAAACCACCAGAATGCCGGGAATAATGGTCAGTACACCGGCGGCGGCCAGGGTGCCCCAATCGATCCCCGAGGCCGTTGAAGTTCGCGTCATGATCATGCCAATGGGCTGGGCGTCGGTGGCGGTCAATGTGCGTGCCAGCAACAGCTCTACCCAGGAGAACATGAACAAGAAGAACAGCGTGACGCCAATGCCAGAGCGGATCATGGGGATAAAAATCTTGACGAAGAAGCGCGGAAAGCTGTAACCGTCGATATAGGCGGTTTCATCGATCTCCTTGGGCACACTGCTCATAAAACCCTCTAAAATCCAAATAGCCAGCGGGATATTGAACAGGCAGTGAGCCAGCGCTACGGCGATGTGGGTATCGAACAGGCCCACAGAGTAGTAGAGCTGGAAGTAGGGCAGCAAAAACACCGCAGGTGGCGCCATTAGGTTGGTTAACAGCCAGAAAAACAGGTGCTTGTCGCCGATAAAGGTGTAACGACTGAAGGCGTAGGCGGCCGGTAATGCCACGCTGATGGTGATGAGCATATTCATCGCCACATAGAGCATCGAGTTGACGTAGCCCATGTACCAGCTTGAGTCGGTAAAAATGCCGATGTAGTTATCAAAGGTAAGGTTCTGGGGCCACAGCGTCATAGAGCCGAGAATTTCGCTGTTGGTCTGGAGCGACATATTGATCAGCCAGTAAATGGGCAAAATCATCAGCGCCAGATAAAGGCCCAGCAGCAGACGCGAGCGCCAGTGCGCACGGGCAGTGCGGTTACGCCGCTTTGCGGGTGAAACCTTGCTAAAAATCGTGTTGTACTTTTCACCGCGCTGGGTATTTTCGAGTTGATAGCTCATGTTAAGCACCTCCATGCGGCGGTTTGTCTTTCTGCATATTCATGATCGTGGTGTAGAACACCCAGCTCACCAGCAGAATGACCAGGAAGTAGATCAGCGAGAACGCTGCAGAAGGGCCTAAGTCCTGTTGGCCGACTGCCATGGTGGTCAGCGATTGACTTAAAAAGGTGGTGGCGCTGCCCGGTCCGCCACCCGTCAGTACAAAGGGTTCGGCGTAGATCATAAAGGAGTGCATAAAGCGCAGAAGCACAGCGATTACCAGCACGTTGGTTAGCTTAGGTAGCTGGATATAGCGGAAAATCGCCCACTTAGACGCACGGTCAATACGTGCTGCTTGGTAATAGGCCTCGGGAATCGAGCGCAGGCCGCTGTAGCACAGCATGGCCACCAGCGGCGTCCAGTGCCACACGTCCATTAAAATGATCGTTACCCAGGCGTCGCCTGCATTACGAGTAATGTTGTATTCGATACCCAGTTCACGTAGCCCCCAGCCCATCAAGCCGATATCGCCACGGGTAAAGATTTGCCAGATACTGCCCACCACGTTCCAAGGGATTAGCAACGGTAGGGTAATCAGGATCAACACTGCCGAGGCTTGCCAGCCGCGTTTGGGCATAATCAACGCGATGCCAATCCCCAGCGGAATCTGAATGGCGAGAATGATTAGCGAGAACGAAATCTGGCGCAGAAACGCCGCCTGTAGTGCCTCGTCATTGAGCATGGTTTTAAACCACTCAGTGCCGGTAAAAAAGCTCGCGTTGGGGCCGAGCACGTCCTGCACCGAGTAGTTGACTACGGTCATCAGCGGAATGATGGCGGAGAACGCCACCAGAATGAGCATTGGCAACACAAGTAGCCAGGCACGGTTGTTATATACTTTATTCATGGCCAGCCTCCACCAAGTATTCATCGATATACAGCGCAACGTGAGCATCGTCGAAGTGCGCAAATGCAGCTTCACTGGCTGGCGGATGGCCTTCAGGCAGGCGTGCTTTAAAGGTTTGTCCTTCGAGTTTGAACGTCAGCAAAGAGTAGGTGCCCAGGTCTTGCACGCTGGTCACTTGAATCGGCACGCTATCAGCCACTTCGCTTGAGGAAATAGCGATAAACTCGGGGCGTATACCCAGCTTAATGTTGTTAGAGCTAGCATTGGCGACTGCGTGTTTCATCTGATCGCTAACCGGCAGCGGCTGTGAACCGAACATCACTTGACCGTCTCGGTGTTCCACGGCCATAAAGTTCATGCCCGGGCTGCCAATAAAGTAACCCACGAAGGTATGCGCGGGGCGCTCGAACAGCTCTCTCGGCGTGCCGAATTGAACCACTTGCCCCTCATACATCACGGCAATTTTATCCGCGAAAGTAGAGGCCTCTAGCTGATCGTGGGTCACGTAAATCATGGTGATGTTAAAGCGCTCGTGAATCTCTTTGAGCTTGCGGCGAAGTTTCCACTTAAGCTGCGGGTCGATAACGGTAAGCGGTTCATCAAACAGGATGGCCGTGACGTCATCGCGCACCAGCCCGCGACCCATGGAGACTTTCTGCTTCTCATCGGCGGTTAAGTTTTTGGCTTTGCGATCCAACAGGGGTGTCAATTCAAGGATATCAGCGACTTCAAGCACCTTGGGTTTTACCCGGTACTCGGGAGTGTTCATATTGCGCAGGGGGAAGGCGAGGTTGTCGAACACCGTCATGGTGTCGTATATCACCGGAAACTGAAACACCTGGGCAATGTTGCGCTCTTCTGGGGGTAGCTCATTGACCCGCTGACCGTCGAAAAGCACGTCTCCCTCTGAGGGTTCAAGTAGGCCCGAAATAATGTTCAGGAGGGTCGATTTACCGCATCCCGATGGACCCAATAGCGCATAGGCGCCGCCCTGGTGCCATACGTGCTCCATATGGCGAATGGCGTAATCCGCGGCATCCTTAGGTGTTTTTTCATAGGAGTGCGCCAAGCCTTTTAAAGTGATCTCAGCCATGGGCAGCTCCTCCCTGATTCACAGGAATATGTACTGTGTGGCCCTGTTTATCGAAGGCGTAAAGTTGGTGGGTAGGGAAGTAAACTTTCAAGGGTTCATTAACATTAAACTGGTGAATGCCCGCTAAGTGCAGCACTAAGGGGAAACGTTCGTGGTGAACATGCAGAAAGGTTTCAGAGCCGCTAATTTCTGCTACATCCACATGCACATCTAGCGCCAGGTCATCGTCCCGCTGGGGTTGTAGAGTGAGGTGCGAAGCCCGCACGCCAAAATCATAATCGCCCGGTTCAAGGCGCTTTAGCTTGTCATCGCAAGGGAAGTGTAGCGTTTGATCGAAGGTGATCTCGGTATCGGTAAGCTGACCGGGAACGATATTGATCGGCGGCTCGGAGAACATTTCTGCGCTAAAGCGGCCATTGGGTTCGCGATAGACCTGCTCGGTGGAACCGTACTGGAGTAATTTCCCTTCATGTAGCACCGCAGTGTTACCACCCAGCGCTAGCGCTTCATTGGGCTCGGTGGTGGCATATACCGCGATGCAGTTACGCGCTTTAAACAGGTCACGTAATTCATCGCGCAGCTCTTCACGCAGTTTGTAATCCAGGTTGACCAGTGGCTCATCAAACAGAATTAAGTCAGCATCCTTAACCAGTGCGCGGCCCATGGCGGTACGCTGCTGTTGGCCGCCGGAGAGTTCCTGGGGGTAGCGTTTGAGCAGATGTTCGATATGCAGCATTTCAGCAATTTCGCCAACTCGTTTATCAATTTCGCTTTTAGGCTGCTTGGCCAGTTTAAGCGGCGAGGCAATGTTGTCGTAAACAGTGAGGCTGGGGTAGTTGATAAACTGCTGGTAGACCATGGAAACGTTTCGTTTGCGCACGGAAACGTTTGTTACGTCTTTGCCGTCCATGATGATTTTGCCGCGAGTGGGTGGCTCGAGCCCTGCCATTAGGCGCATCAAAGTGGTTTTTCCGGCGAGCGTTCGCCCAAGAAGCACGTTGAAGGAGCCTGGCTCAAGGGCTAAGTCGATCTCACTGATATGCGGCACACCGTTAACGATGTGATCGATATTTTGCAAATGTAAGGACATGCCGATCTCGCTAGCGTCATTGTTTTTGGAAATAGCGATTGGAGAGTGCTATTTAAATGCGATTTTTAGGGTTAATCGCTTTCGTTTACGAAAGGCTAGTTGATCGTTTGCGAACTTGCAACGCGTTTTTACTTCATGGGTCTACGCATTTAGGCGTAGAAAGTGAACACAAAAAAGCCGACTCCTGCGTGCCAGGAGTCGGCTGTCATTACAGCTAACACTTTGAAAAGTAAGTATTACTTAACGTTTTCCTCGGCCTGCTTTGGTGCTGGCGCCGGTGTTGAGTTGTGATCGATCAGCGTGGATTTATCCTTGGCAAAGGCATCGTAGGCGAAATCGTCCACGGTGAGCATTTCCAGAACTTCGACCTCGAAGGTGCGCATGAACTCGGCGTCCTCGGCACTGATCAGGCCTTTTTCCAGGCCAGCCTCAACGCGTGCTTCAGGGTGCAGTGCCGTCTGCGGTAGCTCGCCTTTGGCATAAGCCTTGTTCAGCGTGCGGTAGATCGCCTCGGCGCGGTCATAATCGACCAGCAGGGCGTTGTAGCGTGCCAGCGGGTTGCGCTGTTCACCGTCGTCCGCATCCCAGGTGTTTTCCAGTAGCTTGGTACGCAGGGCGCTGTGCGTAGAAACGCGCTTAGCGATATCACGCGCCAGGTCGTCGTGGGGTTTGTTCCAGCGGCGGCCGGTGGGCATCACTACGGCGTTTAGCGTTTTGCCTAAAGCACGGTTGGGTAGATTATCAAAAATCTCCACGAACGCCTGTTCGGCACGCTGGAGCAGGAAACGACAGCTGTAATGCAGCAGCGCTTCTTCGCCCTCTACTTTACTGCCCGCTTGCCACTGCTTGAGCACCATGGAGGTCAGGTAGAGGTTAGACAGCACATCACCCAGCCGCGCAGAGATCATTTCGCGTTTCTTCAGCGCTGAGCCAAGGCTTGCCATGGCGGCGTCGGCACATAGGCCAAAGCCAGCGGAAAGGTGGGCAATATCCTGGGCATAGACAGCCGCAGGGCCATCGAAGGGTACGCTGGCTTTACCGATGCCAAAGCCGAGGGTAAAGGCCCGCGCGGCGTTGCCAAAGATCAGGCCTGCGTGACCGAAGAAGGCTTTATCGAACGCCTTCATGTCGTTGGCATCCTTGGCGGCCAACTCATCAAGTACGTAAGGGTGGCAGCGGATCGCGCCCTGACCGAAGATCATCAGGTTGCGGGTCATGATGTTGGCACCTTCCACGGTGATCGCCACCGGATTGGCGCTATAGCCGATACCGAGGTAGTTGCGCGGGCCAAGGGTAACCGCCTTGCCGCCGTGAACATCCATGGCGTCACTGAGCAGTACACGCTGGAACTCGGTCAACTGGCTTTTCAGAATCGCCGAGGGTACCGCAGGCTTTTCGCCGTGGTCGATCATATTGGCGGTTTGATAAACGGTAGCCTGGGAAATATAGGCAAGCGCTGCCATGCGGGCGAGGGGCTCTTGCACACCTTCCATCTCGGCCACCGGCACGTTGAACTGGCGACGAACGCGGGTGAAGCCGCCGCTCCAGCCCAGGGCGTAACGCGCGGTGCCAGTCGCGCCTGAGGGCAGGGTGATGCAGCGACCAATAGAAAGGCACTCAACCAGCATCCGCCAGCCTTGGCCGATCATGTCCGGGCCGCCAATGATGGTGTCCAGCGGCACAAAGACATCTTTACCAATGATCGGGCCGTTCATAAACGGGCTGCCGATGGGGTGGTGGCGTCGGCCAATTTCCATGCCGTCGGTATCGCGTGGGATCAACGCCAGAGTAATACCGCGATCTTCTTCGTCACCGAGCAATTTTTCCGGGTCAAACAGGCGGAAGGCAAGGCCGACCACAGTGGCGATAGGTGCCAGGGTGATCCAGCGTTTTTCGAAGTTAAGACGCAGGCCAAGCACTTCTTCGCCGTTAATGGTTTGCTTGCACACTACGCCGGTATCGGGCAGCGAAGTGGCATCAGACCCTGCACGAGGGCCGGTGAGGCCAAAGCAGGGGATCTCACGGCCATCGGATAAGCGCGGCAGGTAGTGGTCTTTCTGCTCTTGGGTACCGTATTTAAGTAGCAGCTCGCCAGGGCCGAGGGAGTTGGGTACGCCCACAGTGACCATCAGGGTTTCATTGGCGGAGAGCTTTTGCAGCACCATGGACTGCGCTTTAGCTGAGAAGCCAAGGCCGCCGTACTCCTTCGGAATAATCATGCCGAAGAAGCCTTCTGTTTTCAGGAAGTCCCACAGCTGCTGGGGCAGGTCGGCGCGCTCTTGGGCGATATCCCAGGCGTTGCACATGCCAGCGGCTTTCGCACACTGATTGGCTAGGAAGGCTTTTTCATCGTCGCGTAGACCATCGTCTTTAAAGGCGAGCAGCTTTTCCCACTGGGGCTTGCCTGAAAATAGTTCGCCGTCCCAGGAAACGCTACCTGCTTCCAGAGCCGTGCGCTCGGTGGCGGAAACCTTGGGGGCGACTTTCTTAAAGGTGGCGAATAAGCGCGGCGTGAGCCACTTGCGGCGCAGTGCGGGCAAGCCAGCTACTGCCACGGCTGCTGCGCCAATCAGCAGCAGAACACCAATGACTTCCGCGTCAAACAGCAGGCCAACAAGGCCCAATACGCCAAGCACCGCTAGTGCCGCTGGGGCACCTGCTTCGCGACGCATTACGACGAGCAAGCCAGCAATGGCGAGCACGATAAGGAGTAGGGTGAGCATAGAGTCTCTCTCTGTTGTTGGCCTTTATTGCTGGCCAGCTGTTGTTAGATAAATCTGAGTCAGAAACGGCAACAAAACCGTTAATCGAACACTTGTTTGAATATTGGCAGATGGAAGCCGCCTCGTGCAAGTATTTAGGCATGTTTAACGCTGCTAATGCGAGGCGCTCATAAAAAAAACGCCATGGCGGCAGGCCATGGCGTTTGGAGTGGTAAACCGAGTAAATGTTCAGGCGCGTTTGGCCGGAGCGCCGTTAGCTATATAGTAGTCGACGCTGGCGCGTGGGGGCGGCTCGTGACCTTTGATACGGTCGGCGATTTTTTCGGCCAGCATAATAGTGGGCGCATTCAAGTTGCCGGTAGGAATCACCGGGAATAGTGAAGCGTCTACGACGCGAAGACCTTCAATTCCATGCACGCGACCCTGGCCGTCGGTGACGGCCATTTCACCCTCTCCCATGCGGCAGCTACCGCAGGGGTGGTAGGCAGTTTCGGCGTGCTGTTTGACGAAGGTGTCGAGCTCGTCATCCGACTGTACGTCGGGCCCTGGTGCTATCTCGCGACCACGATATTTATCAAACGCTGGTTGGGCGATGATATCGCGGGTGAGGCGTATGGCGTCGCGGAATTCCTGCCAATCTTTGTTTTTGGCCATGTAGTTGAACAGAATGCTGGGCGCGGCGTGTGGATCCTTTGACGTCAGGCGGATACGTCCGCGGCTTTCGGAACGCATGGAACCAACGTGGGCTTGGAAACCATGGGCCTGTACCGCACTCTTGCCGTTGTAGCTAATGGCGATGGGCAGGAAGTGATACTGCAGATTAGGCCACTCTTCTTCGTCGCGGCTGCGGATAAAGCCACAGGATTCAAACTGGTTGCTGGCGCCGACGCCGGTACCATTAAACAGCCACTCGGCGCCAATTTTGGGCTGGTTATACCACTTCAGCGCTGGGTAGAGTGAAATAGGCTCTTTGCACTCGTACTGGATGTACATCTCCAGGTGATCCTGGAGGTTTTCTCCCACGCCGGGCAGGGCGTGCACCGTCTCGATACCCAGTTCCTTCAGCAGTTCAGGGTTGCCGATGCCAGAGCGCTGCAGAATTTGCGGCGAGGCGATAGCGCCCCCACACAGAATTACTTCGCGGCGCACATAGGCCTGCTGTTTTTCGCCTTTCTGCTCATAGCGAACGCCCACCGCCCGTTTACCTTCAAACTCGATCACGTCGGTAACGGCATGCGTTTCGATGGTGAGGTTGTGGCGCTGTTTGGCGGTGTCCAGGTAACCGCGGGCCGTTGATGCACGGCGGCCTTTGGGCGTAACGAAGCGATCCATAGGGCCGAAGCCCTCTTGCTGGTAGCCGTTAACGTCTTCTGTTTCCGGGTAGCCAGCCTGCTTACCGGCTTCAATAAAGGTGCGGTATAGCGGGTTATTATCCGCTTTGGGCGTGGCCACGCTGACCGGGCCGTCGCCGCCATGGTAGCTGTTGGCGCCGATGTCGCGGGTTTCGCACTTTTTGAAGTAGGGCAGACAGTTTAAGTAATCCCAATCTTCAAGCCCCGGCTGTTTGGCCCAGTTGTCGTAATCGAGTGCATTGCCGCGGATATAGCACATGCCGTTAATTAATGAGGAGCCGCCAAGGCCTTTACCGCGGCCACACTCCATGCGGCGACCATCCATATGCGGCTCGGGGTCGGTTTCAAACGCCCAGTTGTAGCGCTTGCCCTGTAGTGGGTAAGCCAAGGCGGCGGGCATTTGGGTGCGGAAATCGAAGCGATAATCCGGCCCACCCGCTTCTAACAGCAGTACGCTGACGCTGCTGTCTTCGGTGAGGCGAGTAGCGAGCACGTTGCCCGCCGAGCCTGCGCCGATAATGATGTAATCAAATTCGCGTGGTTGAGGCATAAAAACTCCTTAAAACACCGACTCAAACGGGCCCATTTCAATCTGTACGGACTTGGTTTGGGTATAGTGATTAAGTGTCTCGATACCGTTTTCACGACCAATGCCAGACTCTTTGTAACCGCCTACCGGCATTTCGGAAGGTGACTCGCCCCAGGTGTTGATCCAGCAAATACCCGCTTCCAGCTGGTGAATCACGCGGTGGGCGCGGTTCAGGCTTTCGCTGAAGACACCGGCGGCCAGGCCGTAGGTGGTGTCATTGGCGCGGCGAATGACTTCTGCTTCGTCATCAAAGGCGAGTACCGACATCACTGGGCCAAAGATCTCTTCGCGCACGATACGCATCTCATCAGTGCAGTCGGTAAACACGGTGGGGGCGGCCCAGGCGCCATCGGCAAAGCTACCTGTGTTCCAGTCGTCGCCACCCACGAGCAGGCGAGCGCCTTGCTCTTTGCCCAGGTCAATATAGGAGAGCACTTTCTCCTGATGCTCAAAGCTGACCAGGGGGCCAAAGTTGACGCTGGGATCCATTGGGTCGCCTGCTTTGATGCGCTTAACGCGCTCTACCAGCTTGGCTTCAAAGGCCTCTTTAACGCTGCGTTCAACAAATACCCGCGTGCCATTGGTGCAAATTTGGCCGCTGGAGTAGAAGTTGGCCATCATGGCGGCATCAGCAGCGCGATCAAGATCAGCATCTGCAAAGACCAGTAGCGGAGATTTGCCGCCCAGTTCCATGGTGACGTCTTTGAGCGTAGAGCTAGCGGCGGCGGCCATGACTTTTTTGCCGGTGCCGGCTTCGCCAGTGAACGAGACTTTAGCGATGCCGGGGTGCCCGGTAAGCATGGAGCCTACACGGCCGTCTCCCTGCACTACGTTAAAGACGCCGTTAGGTAGTCCAGCCTCGGTGAATATTTCCGCCAGTTTCATCACGGTGAGTGGGGTAACTTCGCTGGGCTTAAACACCACCGCGTTGCCTGCCGCCAGCGCCGGGGCGGCTTTCCAGCAGGCAATTTGAATCGGGTAATTCCAGGCGCCAATCGCGCCAATCACGCCCAACGGCTCACGGCGGGTGTACACAAATGAGCTATCGCGCAGGGGAATCTGGCTACCTTCAATAGCAGGCGCCAAACCAGCGTAGTACTCCAACGCATCCGCGCCGGTAACGATATCGACACTGGCGGTTTCGCTGATCGGCTTACCGGTATTGCGGGTTTCAAGCTCGGCAAGCTCGTCGTTGCGCTCTCTTAATAGCGCAACGGCGCGCAGCATGATGCGTGAACGCTCCATGCCGCTCATCGCGGCCCACTCGCGTTGGCCGCGATGGGCTGCGGCGACCGCGGTGTCAACATCCGCTTGACTGGCTTGGCCGATAGTGGCCAGCAGGCTGCCATCGAAGGGGTTGGTAACGGTAAAAGTATCGCCTGAAGTGGCGGCTACCTGGCGACCATCAATATAAAGTGGCTGTACGTCTTGAGCGGCCATGTAGGTCTCCTCCAGTAAGGTAATAGAATTAGCTGTAAGTGTTGGATGCAGTCTTTGGGCATCCATAGTGAGCAAAAAGTTGATCGAGATAGGTGTGAGCAAGAACGCGTGCTTCTGCAGCATCGAGGCCTTCTGGCGTTAGCGCGCCGCGCAGCCATAGGCCATCAATCATGGCGGCTAAGCCGCGTGCTGCGTTGCGGGCTTCTGCGCGGGGCATAACACGTCGGAACTGGTGACATAAATTGCTGTAAAGCCGGCGATCATTGACGTTTTGCAGCCGCTGCAGCATAGGTTTATGCATGCTGCTGGCCCAGAACGCTAACCACGTCTTGGCGGCGGGGCCGGTGACTTGGGTGCGGTCAAAGTTGCCCTCAATAATGGCACCGATCTGGGCGCGGGGAGAGTCGTCTTCCAACGCATAGCGACGAACCGCAACGGCTCTAGAAAGGTCGGTCAGGATTTGCCGCATCGTCGCTTCGAGCAGGCCATCCTTGCCGCCAAAGTAGTGACTGATAATGCCCGCTGAAACACCCGCATGGCGCGCAATGCGCATCACGGTGGTTTCAGCCAGGCCGACCTCATCAATGGCTGCCATGGTCGCATTAATTAACTGCTGGCGGCGTATCGGTTCCATTCCCACCTTTGGCACAGCGCTCTCCTAATTCGTTGAATGCCTAACAGGGTCACTGCTTGAAACCCAGGCGTAGACATGATTACCTAACAATGATGGCATTTTTTTATTGAACGTTCAATCAATAAAAAGACGCCGATGATTTCTACGCACTGCGACCACGTCACAACTGAGTGTTCGTATCCATGTTTTGGTAATACGTTTAGCAATACGTATTGGCAATAAGCTTATAAAGGGGACAACAATGATGAGCAGAACTTCTTCACGCTACGCAGGTGCTTTATTGTTGGCAGCGGGTCTGCCAACGGCGGCTTTTGCAAACGAGTGCAGCAGCGTGCGCTTTGCCGAAGTGGGCTGGACGGATATTACCGCCACCACTGCGCTCGCCAGCGAAGTCCTCGAAGGGCTTGGCTATGAGCCCAGTGTCGACACGGTTTCTGTGCCGATTGCCTACGCCGGTATGCGTAACAATGACTTCGATGTCTTTTTGGGTAATTGGATGCCGTCGATGGCTTCTATTAGTGACCCCTACATCGAGCGCGGTGAAGTTGAGCGTTTGGCAACCAATCTGGAAGGGGCGAAGTACACTCTTGCAGTACCCCAATATGTTTATGATGCGGGTGTAACGTCGGTTAACGATTTAGCGGAGCATGCTGATCAGTTTGACCGCAGCGTACACGGCATAGAAGCGGGCAATGACGGCAACGAGCTAATCGATCAGATGATCGATGACGACGCATACGGATTAGGCGATTGGCAGGTTATTGATTCCAGTGAAGCGGGAATGCTGGCGGAACTGCGCGCTCGAGTGCCCAATGAGCAGTGGATGGTGTTTTTAGGCTGGGAGCCGCACCCCATGAACTCTAACTTCGAGATGGCCTATCTGTCGGATGCCGATGACTATTTCGGCCCAGATTTAGGTGGCGCGACCGTACACACCAATACCCGGGCAGGGTTCGTGGAAGAGTGCCCGAACGTAGGTACTTTGCTGCGCAATATGACCTTTACGCTGGAGATGGAAAATCAGCTAATGAGCTCGATCATGGATGATGGTGAAGATCCCCGTGATGCCGCGCGTGATTACTTGAAGGCCAATGATAGTGTGCTGGACGAGTGGTTAGACGGCGTAACAACTCGTGATGGCGAGCCCGGTTTAGAGGCTGTGCGCGCCGCTATTCAGTAAGCTTGTTTCAATGATTGTGGCAAGCCGGGATCCGGCTTGCCTTTCGTTATCAAGATAGGCATAATCTGCACCCGTTGATGAGGGAAAAGGCTACGTAGCTCAGCTGGTTAGAGCACATCACTCATAATGATGGGGTCCCCTGTTCAAATCAGGGCGTAGCCACCACATCAGCATTAGCACACTCACTTAATAACAGAGTGTGCCGTTATGGTGGCCCCTTAGGTCCTCCCGCAACGCTAAACTGCGAACCCCGCCAGGCCCGGAAGGGAGCAACGGTAGTGGTGGCTGCGTGTGCCGGGATGTGGCTTTTGGGGCCGCCTCCATTTTGGCGTTTCGAGTCTGTTGTGACATAACCTATTTTTGTAGTAATCCTACGAAATGGGATGGTGTCATGTATAGACTTAAGCTCCGTCACCTCCGTTTCAAAAATTCTATAAATTTGTAGCGCAAAACCCATAATAGTAATAACTGCTGAGTCGCTGCAGGCATTTTATGCATCCGCCATTATCTTTATTCTTTAGTTTTTACCTAGCTGCATAAACAAGGGATCTATATCCCTAGATTAAATATTGAGTTTACTAATCCAATAAATATAAAATTATTAATGTTCCAACTCCTGCAGCTCCTAATGCTTCGAGCGTATCTATTAAATCATTTTCAACTATTTTCAATACATTGAAAGAGTAATAGCGTCCAAGTAACTGCGATATGCCATTTGACGTTAAACTTAATACGGCGATGGTGATCTCGATGTTTTCTATTCCTGTTAACCACAGCAGAGTCGCTAGCAAAGTAATCAAAACAACGCTGGCTCTAAAGGAAAGCCATTTAGCAGAAGGAAGGGATGTACTGATGCCTCCTACCCAGCCCTCCGAAGTTGCCATTTTTTTGGATAGAAGCCGTCTCCAAAAACCTTGGCTGGAGTCCAATAAATGCGATAAAACCATGGGTATACACCAGAATAGTTGAGCAGAGTGGGGAACAGCTTGCCATTTAATACTTAACGATCACTTAAGTATTTATTAATTGGCGAGGTGCCGGCACGTGTGGCTAATATCTTTTGACTGCTGGTAAACGTCTGTTGTTACGTTAAGCAAACCCAGCACGCTGTGAAATAAATTATCGTGCGAGACGGCTTGATCAGAGACTTGGCGTAAGCAGTCCTTATCAAGCCCTTGCTGCTGTGAAAATGCGCTGGATAGCCACCAAACAATAGGCCCATGCGCCCGTTCGTCTGGGGGCAATGGCGTAGTCATCCTGACGCTTTAACGTCTCAATTACTTGACCCAAGCAGGTAGAGAAGGAAGCAGAACATTACCTCTATGTGCGTTAATTCAGTAACTAGAATGTAAGTAATCAGCACTGTGTAGTGGTGGAATCGATGCTGCTGCCCGCTGTGTTGGTTGGTTTGTTAACGAGACCGAATGAGCGGGAGCCGTTGAGCTTTGTCCGTCAAGATTAGCGCGTATGGCTTCTATTACCGTCCTGATCTCTGGGCGCCACAAAATGGTGTCATAGGCTTCTCGAGGTACAAAAGCGAGTGATTTTTTCTGACGTACTAGGGAAATGGTGGCGACATCGAGTGCTGCCGCTAAGTGCATAGGCCCTGAGTCTGGCGTCACGAGTAACCGCGCACGTTCCAAAACGGCGGCAAATTGGCGGATAGGAAGTGGTGGGCATAAGCTGCCATAAAGCGATGACAGCAAACGCCGCTGAATTGGTGCTAGAAGCCTAAATTCCTCCGGTCCAAGAAATACAACATAACGTATTTTGCGGGCTTCCATGGCATCGATGAGCATTAACCAAAATGCCAACGGCCAACGTTTGTTTTGATGCCCGCCAACGAAGATCGCAATAAAATTAGTGTTTGATGGATCTTCGCGATGAAGGCTAACTAGCTGTTGTATTTCCTTCATTGCCTGATAGCGTTCCTGCTCTGTTATCTGGAGCAATGGCCGGTTACGGCAAGCAACACCGAGCGGACGTGTCAGATTAACGATGCCATCGTAGGCATGTGATGACTTACCTTCCGTCTCAATGCTGTACCAGCGCTGGTGACCTTTACCTGACCCCATGCTGTACCGCGCCCCTATTAACCGGGTCACTATAAAACCGCTCGTTGATCCTCCGCTCACTTGTACCGCTAAATCATAGTGTTGTGCCCGTAAACGTCTTAATAGTGTCACACATTGCCAAGGACGGAGAATGGCGGCTCTCGACAATAAATGAAAATGATCAACAGGACGTTGCTGCAACAGTGGCCATGTTTTATCAGTCGCTAAATAGTCTATGCGCGCGGAAGGAAAACGGTCACGAAAAGCATCGATGACAGGGGTACTGATTAGCGCGTTGCCCATACGAAAATTGGGACGAATAATGAGAATTTTTTCTATGCCCACAAGGCTGTCAATGGTTTCTGGTGCAGGCGCTTTGAGGATATATCGTATGCCTCCCAGTAAATATTGCTTCATTCTTTTTTCTAAAATACGGGCCATTATTTTTAAATAATAGTTTGTTCTAAGAAGGGTTAGTAAATGCATGCTCTGGCGCTCTGTTAAGTTAATAGAAAATGACCGCCAGTGAAGGCGCTGCTTTAGCTTTGCCCATGGCGAAAGAGGCAGCTTGAGCCTAAATAACTTAAAGAAGAGTTAAACTGCGTAAGAAGTTTGTAAAGGTAGGGTGGTCAGCTTACTGGTGGAATTCAGATGACTAAGCTTTTTGAGAAGTAAGTTTCCATATTTAAGAAAAGCTTAAGTTTTGGTCGCCAAGATAGCGGTTTGTCGATTGAGTGGATCAACATGCGCGCACTACTAATAGAAGATGACCCCTTGCTCGGGGATGGCATCAAGACGGCGCTAGAGCGCGAGGGCTATGCGGTCGATTGGTTTATGCAGGGCCGCGAGGCAATCAGCGCTATCGGCAGTGAGACCTTCAGTGTGATTATTTTGGATCTTGGGCTGCCCGATATGGACGGTATGCAAGTACTGCATTTACTCCGTCAGCAATCCGCTTTGCCTATCCTGATTTTGACGGCCCGCGATGCGATGGAAGACCGTATTGGTGGTTTAGATGCGGGGGCGGACGACTATGTGCTCAAGCCTTTCAATTTGCAGGAGCTACTCGCCCGTTTGCGTGTCGTAATGCGGCGCGCTGAGGGCCGCGCCTCGCAGATTTTGACGATAGGAGCGCTGAGCATCGATGAGGCCCGTCATGCGGTGAGTTGGCGGGACAAAGACGTAAAGTTGGGCCGACGCGAGTATGCCTTATTGTTAGAGCTAGCTAGGCACCCGGACAGAGTGCTATCACGCCCTCGTTTAGAAAATCTGCTTTATGGCTGGGGTGAAGAGGTGGAGTCCAATGCGGTAGAAGTTCACATTCATCATCTGCGTAAAAAGCTTGAAAAGCATCTGATCATTAACGTGCGCGGGATTGGCTACCGGCTGGATAGCCAAGCGCAATGAGATCCATACGGCGTTATCTGCTTCGCACGCTAGCCATTACAATGGTTGTCGCTGGGGGCGTGGCGGTTACCGCGGCTTACTTAATTACCGATCACGAGCTAGAAGAAATTCTCGATACACAGCTCAGTCTGCACAGCCGGATTGTGGCTGGCCAACTCGATCCAAACGCTACTATGGACGACTATGCTCGCCTGGCTTCACGCATGGGTCTTCCAGACCATCCGGCTCAGCTATATCTCGACGGTAACGCAGTGCCCGTGATTAGCTCTGAATCAGGTCCTAAACTCTACCACGAGGAAGAGCTTAAATTAGTCCTTGGTTTTTGGAATGCCGATGGCTCACCCAGGCTGTTAGGGGGCAAATGGAGTGATGCAGGCCCTTTCCCCGCGCCTTTAGAGGAGGGTTTTCGCTGGGAAAGCTACGATGGCCATCGCTGGCGGGTTTTCAGCATGTTCGATGTTGCCAGCGATATCTGGATCAGCATGGGGCTGCGAGGTTCGTTTCACGATAAAGTGGTAGAGCGCATCACCTGGAACAATTTGTTGCCGATGCTCCTGTTGCTGCCACTCCTTCTTTGGCTGATGAGCCGAATTATCCTGCGGGGTATTGCTCCCATTCAAGCGCTTTCCAGCCAGGTACAAGGTCGCTCCGCCCGCGACCTGCGTCAAATCGAGAATACGGTTCCTCAAGAGCTTAATGGATTACGTCAATCGCTAAACGACTTTATCGCCCGCTTGAAAGCGACGTTAGAGCGCGAGCGGCGCTTCACTGCAGATGCGGCCCATGAATTACGCACGCCCTTGGCAGCGCTGAGAATCCACTTAGATAATGCGCAGGCTGGGGGAGAGCAATCATTACAAAAGGCTTATGTCGGGGTTGAGCGGCTTCAGCGGGTAGTTGAACAACTGCTCATTTTGGCTCGTTTGGATCAAGTTGCCACAACCCCACCGACCACTATCGATCTTTATCCGATTATTGCTGAATTGGTAGCCGAGCTATGGCCACTCGCGGAAGAGCGAGATCAGCACTTGAGGCTAACCGGCTTAACTCGGCTGGAGGTTTGCGCCGACGAAGTCGAGGTGGGCATTCTATTTCGTAACCTGCTGGATAACGCCTTGCGCTATACGCCGGAAGGCGGTCAAGTGGAGGTAGAGTTAGCGCTTTGGGAGGAGTTGCCTCAGCTCACGGTGAGTGACACTGGCCCCGGACTCCCAGAGGGGCTGTTGGATAAAGTCACCGAGCGCTTCAGGCGCGCGTCTGGCCAGGGCACCACCGGCAGTGGGTTGGGTTTATCAATTGTCTCGGAGTTGGCCCAGCGCCAGAATGCACGCCTTACGCTTAGCAATCGTACGCCCAATGGCTTGGCGGTTAGTGTGGTGTGGGAGCAAAAAAAACATCACGATCATTGAGTAGCTTGCTGGTTTTGTTTTCGGATCAAGTAATTGAATCTAAATGCATTTCAACCGTTATACGCACCAAAAATGAAGCTTTGAAGGCCAACAGCTATAAGCACCATCAAGCTAGCCGTGCGACGTATTCAGCAGAAACTGTATGCAGAGAATGAAGTTATTGCCCGCTTAACGTCATTCAATGCGGCTGGGTGTGTGGTAGTGGCCTCAGCTGAAGTAGCGAATTGTCGATAGAGCCAAGCTTTCGCACCCTTTTCAAGCGCCTTGCACAGTCTGCGCATAGTGTTGTGACGGTGTAGGTGGGTGACTAGCGTCTTGAAAAGGCCACTCGTGCAAAAATTAACGAGTGGCCACTATCATGGTATTGCCTTAACAGTATATTAAGACTGAACATCATGAGCCTTAGTGTTGGGGTTAGAGGTAGGGCGGCGGCGATAGCCATGCAACATGCTAGCGATCAAATTATCGCCTTGCTTGATGCTTTCTACCACAGCACCCAATACATGCACTGGTACTAGAAAAAGAATCGCGTTGGCCAGGAATTCGTGGGTTTCTTCAACCCAGTCAACCCCCCAGAAACGATCAGTTTCTTCCATCATGTAGCCAGTCAGTCCCAGACCGAGTATTAGCCCAAGCAGCACCAGCATCATGATGGCGCCCAGCGGTGTATGGGTAATGCCGGTTTGCTCTGTCTTGCTGCAGCGACCGCGCAGCGCACATTGAAGTCGGCTCACCGTAGGCCAAAAGCTCCGCCAGCGTGCACTCCACGGGCCGATAAATCCCCAAAGGATGCGCACGACGATTAATGCCACCAAGGAATAACCGACCCACTGGTGTATATCCCCTCCTTCTTCGGTTAGCCATAGGTTGACGGCTACGCCAGCGACCAAAGCCCAATGTACCAACCTGATCAACGGGTCCCAAACATAGATACGGGTATTATCGGTCATGGTCACCCCCTGATCAGTCTTCGACTTCCTGCTTCACGATGCTGGCATCTACTGGGTTGAAATAGATCTCTACCCGGCGTTCCTGCTCATCCCAGCCGTATATCTCGTAGCAGTTTCCGTCTGTGACCTTAAATTCTTTGATCCTGTAACCCATTTCGCGGATACGTTCTTCCATATCAGCTTGGCTGATCCATTCGTCACTGGGGGCATCAGTACAATGGGTCTCGGCCAGCACAGCCGAGCTAGCGGTCAGTAACAACGCCGATGTAATAATCCTGGTGATGTGAGTTTGCATAAGTGATACCTCTTTTCGATGATGGGTGTCTGTGCCGGACAGCTGTGTCTGGCACAAGGATCATCTTAAATGAGGTAACTTATGGCAGGCTTAAGCTTGGGCTCATAGAATAGCCGCAGCACTTTGGGTCATACTGAATCGCCTCACTTCTACTTTATCTAAAGCAAGTGGTCTTTTCTTCACGCAAGTTCTTTTCATGTCAAACATCCTTGCCAGCAGGGGCGGGCGCTTAAACATAGCGCTACTCATTCAAGAATTGATATCGGCAATGCAAGATCTCTTGAGAAATTCTTGATCTCCGTCACTACGTTTATTTTTTAGCTTCATAATGGTGATAAAGGTTAATGAGGATTTCACATTTATCGTCCGTGCGGTTAAAACGCATTGTTATCAAATAATCTAGTGTAGAAATATGGAGAGTTATAATATTGATAGTACTGTCGATGAATGATTGATTTTTATGAAAATCTTCATGCTGAAGTGTTCGTTTTGGTCGTTTTTGTTTGTTAATAATTCATAATAAATTTTTAATGATTAACAAAGATGTATTTTGAATGAAAATTACTTGAGCTGGATCAATTTTTCTTCTCATTGTGCTTTTCTTTACTTCAGAAAGGTTTTCAGAGAAAGGCTTCACGCTATAATTATAAATATCGTGAGGCTATGTTTCGATTGAGACATATGCACCACGGTAATATGGATGTTCAAACCATATTGCAACCTTCCTAAGTATACGAGGAAAAGGAGTGCTGCCATGAACAAGCCTGCCTCTCATCCTGTAAAAACTAGCGAGAAGTCTGCTTCAGTGCAGGAAAATCAATCATTGAAACCTTTTGAAGAATTTGATCGCATGATTGAAGGGTTCTTTGAGCGAAGTTGGTTGAAACCCTTTTTCAAAGATGAAGTTTTAAAGGAGCGTTTAGGCTTTTTCGGTCAATCTACCCCCAAAATTGACATCATTGATCGTGATAAAGAAATCATCGTACGCGCAGAAATGCCGGGAGTAGACCGAAAAGAGTTAGATATTGAAATATCCGACCATTCTTTGATGCTCAAAGGGCACCGCTCCGGCGAAACTATGGAGGAAAAGGATAAATACTACCATTCGGAAA
This sequence comes from Halomonas alkaliantarctica, assembly GCF_029854215.1. NCBI lineage: Bacteria > Pseudomonadati > Pseudomonadota > Gammaproteobacteria > Oceanospirillales > Halomonadaceae > Vreelandella > Vreelandella neptunia. The sequence continues at coordinate 1,832,037 of NZ_CP122961.1, forward strand.
TGTGGCATGGCTCATTCACCCGAACCATTGCCCTACCTGTTGATGTCGATACGAAACATGCTGATGCTACGTTTAAGGATGGCATATTGACTATCGCATTGCCAAAGGCGAAACAGGATCAGCGGCGCAAACTAGAGGTTAAGTAGAGACATGACGCCGGTGAAGACAACGATGCCGACGCCAATTTGAAAATGGATAGCGCTAGTCAATGTCATTGCCATGGACGGCTATTCAATATTTATGGTTCATCTGGAAAGTAGACGACTAACGACCTGCTAAGGCTTAGTGCTAGCTTATCTAACGACTACCAGAGTTCAGGAAAAAAGCATGAAGGTCATGGTGCTTGAAAACCGAGATGGTCCATTGCAAGAGCGGCAACGGCCTATTCCTATGCCTGGGCCGGGGCAAGTATTGCTTAAGGTTGAAGCCTGCGCTGTATGCCGCACTGATCTGCATTTACTTGATGGTGAACTACCGGAAACTCATTACCCCATTGTTCCAGGACACGAAATCATTGGTCGTGTGGTTGATTGTGGCCCTGGCGTTACGTTACCGCATGGGATGCGTCTGGGTGTGCCATGGTTAGGGTATAGCTGTGGCGTATGTAGGTATTGCTTAGAAGGGCAGGAAAACCTATGTGATCAGGCTCGCTTTACGGGTTATCAGATAGATGGTGGCTTTGCTGAATATACTCTGGCGGATCACCGTTTTTGCTTTTCTATCAGTTCCACCTACAGTGCAGCGCAAGCAGCACCTCTTATGTGTGCAGGATTAATTGGTTATCGCTCTTTGCGTATGTGTGGCGATAATCTGCACCGACTAGGTATCTACGGCTTTGGCGCTGCCGCTCATATAGTCGCTCAAGTGGCGCTGGGGCAGGGTGTCGAGCTATATGCTTTTACTCGTCCGGGAGACGAGCAAGCCCAGCAGTTTGCGCGTCAACTAGGGGCAACGTGGGCAGGAAGCTCCAACCAGCTTCCTGATGTGTCGTTGGATGCAGCCATTATCTTTGCGCCCGTCGGTGAACTTGTACCCGCTGCACTACGTTCAGTGCGGAAAGGCGGCGTGGTGGTCTGCGGCGGCATTCATATGAGCGATATTCCTTCCTTTCCTTATTCGTTGCTCTGGGGCGAGCGCCAACTGCGCACGGTTGCCAACCTAACCCGTAAAGACGGTAAGGAATTTTTGGAGCTGGTTTCCAAGACGAGAGTTAACACCAAGGTGAAGTGTTATCCCCTTACTGCCGCTAATGAAGCACTCATGCATCTTCGTGAGGGTAAGCTGACGGGTGCTGCTGTATTAGTTATGTCTTAGAATAACTGTAAAGGAAAGGCACTTTCTCGGAACCAGCTCCCTAGTGCAATCATGGTGAAACAGCGAACAGATTGAGTGTTCTAAAGCCGGAAGGTGACCGGCTGGCTATCCTTACCAACGGTGTGGGTGTGTTGGCGGTTGATGAGTTGCTGCCAGAGGCGTGGTCGCATGCTAACCCCGTCGATATCCATAATGTTGCCCTCGCCAACGTTATGCAGACGCACCTGGCGTATTACTTGATGAGCGCGAAGCGGATGCAATTTTAGTCTTGAATTGTCCCATTGCGGTTGCCGATAGTATGAAGGGAACAGGGCTTGGCTACCGCCTCATGCAGCAGATACTCGACTGTGTTGTTCTCTTCTTATTCCGACTGCCAAGGAGCAGGTATGGAGTCACCCACTGACGATTTCGGTTTCTCATCAGATATCCCACTCGAGGATATCCATGCTTGGCATAGCGATGAGGTCATTGCGCTTCTGAAGACGTCACCAACGGGGCTAACGGCAGACGAAGCTAATAAGCGTCTGGCTAGTTACGGGCGTAACCAGTTACCGGCAGTGGTTGGCCGCCACCCGCTGTCTCGCTTTTTCGCTCATTTTCACAACGCATTGATCTATTTTCTTTTGGCGGCGGCCGTGGCTGCGTCGTTATTGGGGCATCTTGTTGATGCGACGGTCATTGTTGCGGTGGTGTTAGTCAATGCCGTGGTTGGTTTCGTTCAGGAAGGTAAGGCAGAAAAGGCACTGGATACTATTCGCAGCCTAATAGCGCCCCATGCACAGCTTTTAAGAGAAGGACGGCGTGTCAAAGTGCCTGTCGAAGAAATCGTTCTCGGCGACATCGTATCGCTGGAGGCTGGGGATATAGTACCTGCTGATCTTCGGCTTATCCGTACCAGCTCATTGCGCATTGAGGAGGCCATCATAACCGGTGAATCGATGGCCGCTGAAAAGCAGGCGTTGCCAGCGCCGATAGAGGCAGCGCTCGGTGACCGTTACTCAATGGCGTACTCGGGGACGTTAGTAGCCACTGGGCAGGCGACAGGGGTAGTGGTGGCCACCGGTAGCGATACCGAAATCGGGCGAATTAGTACCTTGCTGCGCGAAGTTCGACCATTGACCACGCCTCTTCTGCAGCAAATCAATCGCTTTGGAACGCAGTTTACCTGGATCACGTTAGGGGTGGCGGCCTTACTGTTCGCTTTTGCAGTGTTCGTACGCGGCTATATCTGGACAGAGGCGTTAGTTGCCGTGGTGGCGTTAGCGGTAGGGGCCATTCCTGAAGGGTTACCGGCAGTTATCACTATCACACTGGCCATCGGGGTGCAGCGCATGGCGCGGCGTAACGCCGCAATCCGTCAGTTGCCCGCGGTGGAAACGCTGGGGGCTACCTCGGTGATCTGTTCCGACAAGACCGGCACGCTGACGCGCAACGAAATGACCGCGAGAAGGCTGGAAATCCCTAGTGGCCGAGTCATGGTGACCGGATCCGGCTATGTACCGGAAGGGCAGTTGGAAATAGAGTCAGCCGGTAATGTCCCTGATGATAAGCGGCTAATGGAAACCGATAGTCTGATTCTGGCAGGGCTGCTGTGCAACGATGCCCAATTGCATGAAGCAGGTGGAGATTGGCATGTTATCGGTGATCCGATGGAGGGTGCGCTGGTGACGTTGGCCATCAAAGCTGGTTTGAATCCGGAGCGCAAACGGCATGAGTGGGCACGCCTTGATGAGATACCGTTCGATGCCCAACATCGCTTGATGGCCACGCTAAACTTCAATGTGAGTGGTGGGTATCAGATTTTCGTCAAGGGCGCGCCTGACGAAATACTGCTGTTATGCTCCACCCAGGCGAATGGCGAGGCAGCTGTGCCGCTGGATCGAGAGGCTTGGACGGCTCGGATTACGGCGGCGGCTGATCAGGGTGAGCGCGTGCTTGGCTTCGCCGTCAAGTCAGCACAGACGGAGGTAAATCAAGTAGACTTCGTTGATCTCAAGGACGGATTGGTTTTTGTTGGCCTAGTCGGGTTCATTGACCCGCCTAGGGAGGAGGCCATGGCGGCCATTGAGGAGTGTCATTCTGCCGGTATCGAAGTGAAGATGATTACCGGCGACCATGCGGAAACGGCAGCGGCTATTGCCCGCCAATTGGGGCTGGATCAAAACCCCAGCGTACTCACAGGGTGTGAAATCGACGACATTGCCGATAGTGACCTGCCGAGTATGGTTGACAAAACCAGTGTCTTTGCCCGAACCAATCCGGAACACAAGCTGCGTATTGTTCGAGCGCTGCAATCGACAGGCGCCATCGTGGCGATGACCGGAGATGGCGTTAATGATGCGCCGTCGTTGAAGCAAGCGAATGTCGGGGTTGGCATGGGCCACAAGGGTACCGACGCAGCGAAAGAAGCGTCACAGATGGTTCTGCTGGACGACAATTTCGCTTCTATCGTGGCGGCCGTACATGAAGGCCGAGTGGTCTATGATAATATCCGCAAAGTAGTGGCCTGGACGCTGCCCACGAATGGTGGCGAGGTATTGGCCGTCATTACCGCAATTATTTTCAATTTCGCCATGCCGATGTCAGCCGTTCAGATTTTATGGGTCAATCTTGTCACGGCGGGTACGCTCGGTCTGGCTCTGGCGTTTGAGCCAGCCGAGCCCAACGTGATGCATCGCCGTCCCCGGCCTGCTAAGCAAGGTTTGCTGACCCCTTTTCTAATCTGGCGCGTTGTGCTGGTGTCATTTTTGTTTTTAGCAGCGGCGCTGGGTATTTTCTTTTACTCGCTTAGTCGAGGCGATGAGCTTGCACTGGCCCGCACTCTGGTGGTCAATGTCATCGTGGTACTAGAGATTTTTTATCTATTTAACGTGCGTTACCTGCACATGAGCTCATTTAACTGGCGTGGTGTGCTGGGTACCCCTGCTGTGTTGATAGCAGTCACTGTGGTTTTTATTGCTCAGCTGGGGTTCACATATCTGCCGATCATGCATAGCCTATTCGATACTCGGCCGCTAGATTTTATGGATGGTTTATTAGTCATCGGCATGGGAATCGCCATGATGTTTGTGCTGGAGGCCGAGAAGGTTCTGGTGCGAAAGGGCGGTTGGTTCGATCATCGAATAGAGAGAGAATAGTTTGTCGAAGAGTGAACAAATAAATCCTCGGTGCTTAAAGCGTGACCCTTATCCTCTTTGGCTCTTCTTTGGCTTCGTGTTCATCTGGGGATGGTTAGCGTTTGAGCCCCATTACCGGTCGGATTGGTTACTTGAGAATATATTGGTTTTTATAGCAGTGCCTGTGCTGGGATGGATCTGGTATTGGGGAAATATCTCACGTCTAGCGTGGAGTTGTATTTTTCTCTTCTTGGTATTCCATGAAATCGGTTCACATTACACTTATTCTGAGGTGCCATATGATCTATGGTGGCAAAAACTGTTTGGTTTCTCTTTAGATCAAAGCCTTGGCTTCGAGCGTAATCAGTATGATCGATGGGTGCATTTCCTCTATGGTTTATTAATATTGCCACTTGTGGCAGAGCTGATGGAAAGGCTTTTCCCCCTGGATTCCTGCTTGCGATGGCTTATTCCGGTGATGATTATTATGTCTCATTCATCGCTCTATGAACTTATTGAATGGCTTTCAGTAGAAGTATTTGGCGACGAGTTAGGCCAAGCCTATCTGGGTGCACAAGGAGATATCTGGGATGCTCAAAAAGATATGGCACTGGCACTTATGGGAGCACTAATAGCGTGTGTTGTTTGTTTTATGAAACGGCAATTTGCAAAGCCCTAATCAATTCAACAATCACCCCTTAACTTAAGTAATCGCCAAGTATCGGTCAGAGGGTGAACCCCTCTTTTTATATAAGGCAAAACCAGAATTCATGAGTTGATCCAAATATCTTAGCCAGCCTGCTCATCGCAAAGGATTTGTATTAGAGCGCCTGACCCCGTATTTGCCCGGTTCTGGCGCTGAGTTATCGCACTTCAGAGAGTTTTTTGGCTATTCCGTCCGGCTCGTGTCATAGATACATGTCCCTGCCACGAACGTCTGCTGCGGCTGAAGTTCGCTATTGAGTAACGTCACATCAGCGTCGAAGCCGGTAGCTATACGGCCCTTGCTGGTGTGTAAACCGAGCACCCAGGCCACTTTCGCGGAAATCAGGCCCAATGCTGATTCGAGAGGCAACACACCTTCATGAATGAGACGTTGCCAATCCGCAATCAGTGTCGTGTTTTTGGCTACCTTCATTCCCATATATGCCCCGTGGGCATCGAATTCCGGCAAGCTGCCATTGCAATCCGAGCTCATAGTGATGCGCTCTGGTGGTACGCCTAGCTCGAGTAATCGTGACACGGCATCAAAGCCGGAAAGGCCGTCGCCAGCGTCTTCGAATGCCGTGACGTCGACACTGGCGCAATAGGTCAATGCGTAGTCAGCAGCTTCCTCAAGCAGGGCAGGGTGGCGGTTCACATGGGTGGGGATCACTTGATCGGCGGGAATCTCGGTCTCGGAGAGTAATCGACGCAGCGGCTCCAGCCCCCGTTCTACGTCACCGACGTGGAAATGGCATATTCCTCGTTTGCCGGCCAGCATGGCCCCAACTCTGGTATCGCTTACAAGCCGCTCTATTTCATCCTGCCGTGGCTGGCTCGAACGATGGTCCGAAATGGCGATTTCGCCCAGACCGATGACTTCAGGAATCCAGGCCAGGTCGCGCTGAATGTCGCCAGTCAACGTGGGGGGTGGGACGCGATAGGCACCGGTATACATGAAAGCCGATATGCCGTCGGCCTTGAGCCCGCGCACTTTGGCCAGCAACGGTGTGGTGATGTGACGCCATATTTCATTCGCCGCCCAGCGACGCTTTTAGGGAACGCATGAGGATTTAACCCACATCTTCACTTATAACAGCTGAAAACCACCCCAGCCAGCTTAATAACCACCCCTTTGGCTGACCAAGTCTCTGCTATGAAGCAGTGGCGTTTCTACTCTCTTGCATATTGTCCCAGCGCAGCAACGATAATCCGCTATGCTTCGATATGAAGCCTTTCCCACGCCTGGAGCCTGAATGCTCCAGCAGCGAGTAGTGCGACAGCCGAGCTTACGCCAGGAGGCGGTCATGAGTGTTCGGAATATTTTTGTTGTCGGGTTGGATGAGCATAATCGCCAACGTCTCGCGCATTTACGCGGGGCTGAAAACTACCGTTTCCACGGCGTGATCGAACCCGCCGAAGTCAATGACACGGAGATCTTTCCTATCGAGGACATGCTCGCTCGGGCCGAAACCCAACTGATAGCATTTGGTGAGCCTGTCGATGCCATCGTTGGCTACATGGATTTTCCTGTCTCGACCATGCTGCCGATACTCTGTGAGCGGCTGGGTACGCGCTCCACCAGTCTCGAAAGTTTGCTCAAATGCGAGCACAAGTATTGGAGTCGGCTCGTTCAGCATGAAGTGATTGCCGATTACATTCCCCGTTTTACCGCCTTTGATCCCTTCGATAACCAAGCACTTCAACGTATTGGGGAGGCGGGGCTGTATTTTCCGTTCTTCGTCAAACCCATCAAATCGTCAGGCTCTAGGCTGGGCTTTCGCATCGACAGCCCTGAAGATTTCGTCCAGGCTGTAGAGCGGTTATGCGAAGACATCGGGACGATTTCAGAGCCTTTCAATTACGTGCTTGAGCACGCCACTTTGCCTGATGAAGTACGCTTGGTCGATGGCGGGCACTGTATGGCAGAGGAAATTATTGGTGGGTGGCAATGTACGCTCGAAGGATACGTCTTCCAAGGTGATATTGTCCCTTATGGCATCGTCGATTCGCTTCGCTATCCACAAGTGCTGAGTTTTTTCTGTTATCGCTATCCTTCGCTGCTCCCCGCTAATATTCAGGAAAAAATGCAAGCGTTGACGCGTAGCATTATGGCCCACATCGGCTACGACAATGCGGCTTTCAACATCGAATATTTCTGGGACGAAGTGCAAGATCGTATTTGGCTACTTGAGATCAACACCCGCGTTGCACAATCGCATTGTGATCTGTTCGAAAAGGTCGATGGGGTCAGCCATCAGCAAGTAATGGTAGACCTGGCGCTGGGGCAGTTGCCAGATATGCCTTACCGCCAAGGCGACTTCAACGTCGCAGCCAAATTCTTCTATCGTGTGTTCTTTACCGATGCCACCGTCAGCCAAGTACCCAGCGTTGAGGAGATCGAGGCACTTCAACAAGCATTTCCCGGCACTATGATCACGCTACAGGTCGAGATAGGCATGCGCCTGTCATCTTTGCCTGAGCAAGACAGTTACAGTTTTGCCTTGGCTTATGTGTGGATGGGCGCAGACGACGTAATTACGTTGGAAGATAACTATGCAAGACTAGCCGAGCAGCTACATTTCGCGTTTGAGGACATCGTCGGTTGACGTGCTCTCTTTGCAGGCCCTCATTATAAGAAATCCCGTCACGGAAAAGGAAAGAAGGTCATGCATATCGTCAGCGATTTGCCCCGCAAGGTGCAGGAAGAGGAAGATTGGATCACCCTATCCGATGGGTGTCGGCTGGGCATCCGTATCTGGCGCCCGGTGGATGCTGAGAACGATCCGGTGCCTGCAATTCTTGAATATCTGCCTTATCGCAAGCGCGATCTAACGGCAATGCGCGATGTTCAGACGCACGCCTACTGGGCGGGTCATGGTTATGCCGGGGTACGGGTAGATATCCGCGGCAGCGGCGAGTCAGACGGCGTGCTGACCGACGAATACCTGCAGCAGGAACTGGACGATGGGGTCGAAGTTCTGCGCTGGCTAGTTCAGCAGCCCTGGTGCACCGGAGATATAGGTATGATCGGCATCTCCTGGGGAGGGTTCAATGGACTGCAGATCGCGGCGCTGCAGCCGCCCGAGCTGAAGGCAGTCATTACGCTGTGCTCGACCGACGATCGCTACGCCGATGATGTTCACCACATGGGGGGCTGCCTGCTCGGCGACAATCTGTCATGGGCTTCGACCATGTTCGATGGCAATACCTGTCCGCCCGACCCGCAGTTGGTCGGCGAACGCTGGCGGGACATGTGGCTGGAGCGCCTCGAGGGAAGCGGGCTGTGGTTGGCGACCTGGCTCCAGCACCAGCGCCGCGACGACTACTGGAAGCATGGCTCGGTCTGCGAAGAATTCTCGCGCATTCGTTGCCCGGTCTATGCCGTCAGCGGCTGGGCCGACGGCTACTGCAACGCTGTTTTCCGGCTGCTTGAAGGGCTTGATGTGCCACGCAAGGGTCTGGTTGGGCCTTGGGCGCACAAATATCCCCACTTGGGTGTTCCGGGGCCGGCCATCGGCTTTTTACAGGAATCGCTACGCTGGTGGGATTATTGGTTGAAGGGCAAGGAAACGGGCATCATGGATGAGCCGATGTTGCGCGTGTGGATGCAGGAATCGGTTCCTCCTTCGGCCCGCTACAAATCTCGGCCAGGGCGCTGGGTGTCAGAACCCAGCTGGCCATCACCGCGGATTGTGCCAAGCTACTTTCGCCTGACCAGCGGGCACGATCTTCTGCCTATTCAGCAGGGCGCTGAGGCTTCCGTAGCGGGCAACGACATTCCTCTCTCTGTGCGCTCGCCGCTATCGGTCGGACTGTATGCCGGTAAGTGGTGTTCCTACAATGCGCCGCCTGATCTACCGCACGATCAACGAGAAGAAGATGGCGGCTCGTTGATCTTCCAAACACCGCGACTGGAAAAAGAGATCGAGATTTGCGGGCAGCCCGTAGTCGAACTCGATATCGAAGCCGACCAGCCCGTGGCAATGGTGGCGTTAAGGCTCGCCGACATCGCACAGGATGACAAGGCGACTCGGATCTCCTATGGGCTTTTGAATCTGACCCACCGCGACAGCGATGAATTTCCAGAACCGTTGGTGCCGGGCAAGCGTTATCGCGTGCGCATACTTCTGAAGCACATCGCGCAAAACTTTCCCGTGGGTAACGCCATTCGCCTCTCGCTCTCGACCAGTTATTGGCCACTGGCTTGGCCAGCGCCAGTGCCCGTCAAGCTGACAGTGCATCCGGCCACCAGCCGACTGATCCTGCCGTGTCGTGAACCCCAGCCCCAAGAAGAAGCCGCGCTGCCAGAATTTGGCCTGCCGGAAGCAGCACCGCCGCTAGCGGTTACCGTGATACAGCCGACTCAAGAAGCTTGGCGGGTGATCCGCGATCTGGCCAAGGATCAGACCATACTCGAAGTCATCAATGATGAAGGTACTTTCCGGATCGATAACATCGATCTGGAACTCTCTTCTCGGGTTATCGAGCGCTACACTTATGACTACGGCAACTACGACAGTCTAAGCGGCTGGACAGAGTGGGAGCGCAGTTTTCGACGCGGCGACTGGATGGTACGCAGTGTCACCCGCACCTTGATGACATCGAATGCAGAAAGCTTTCGCTTGCGTGCGACATTGGATGCCTATGAGGGCGAAGGCCGGGTTTTTTCTAAGAGTTGGGACGAAGAAATTCCAAGAGATCTTATTTGAGTTTGAGGGGTGGGCTCTTTTCATGCGAAAAGTGGCATTTTCAATAGCCGCTGAGCCGGTAGCAGAAGAGGGTGATTAGTACCATCCCGACAGCCACCATCAAGTGAGTTATCGCGGTGCTAGGCAGATAACTTTCAGTGACGGATAAAGCGATGAAAACGTTCTTACGTTGGCTGCTCAGTCTGGTAGCGCTTTTAGCGCTGCTATTGACGGGGCCTGTTTGGTTATTGGCGAGTAATCAGGTGGTGACTGACGGTCATTGGTCATCGCTAGATCGTTCATCCGCGGGTATAGCACCGGATCCTGCGGAGAGTTCTGAAGCCGTGGTTCAAGTCTATTCCGCTCGTGCTTATAACTGGCGCGGAGCGTTTGGCGAACATATCTGGATTGCGACCAAGGCGGAAAATGCCGATAGCTACCGGCTCCATCAAGTGCTGAGCTGGCGGCGTCCAACGGTGGTGTCTTCAATAGATACGCCTGATCGTGCTTGGTTTGGTAACTCGCCTACGCTACTGGCGGATTACCGAGGCGATGACGCTGCGCAGTTGATACCGCAGATTGAGACCGCTGCCGCTGACTACCCCCAAGCCGAGCTATATCGTGTATGGCCTGGGCCGAACAGCAATAGTTTTATCGCTTGGGTAATACGCGAAGTACCCGGTTTTGAGGTGGCTCTCCCGGTGACTGCTATCGGCAAGGACTATATTTTCAATGGCGTTTTTGCGGCGGCGCCCAGCGGTACCGGTTATCAGCTCTCATTGGGTGGGGTGGTAGGCTTAATGGTGGCGCTGGAGGAGGGTATTGAAATCAATTTCTTAGGTTTGAGCTTTGGTATCGACGTTATGCGACCCGCTGTGAAACTACCGGGAGTAGGTCGGTTGGGTATGCCCGCAAAAGTGTTGGGAGGCTGACCCTAAGAGTAAAAGCTGCGTCAATGTATTTGCAGATACTTTTTTATTCAACTAGTATCTGTAGATGAAAGACGAAGGCTAAGAGGGTAGCTATGCAAACGGCACACGATATTTCCCAAAACAGGGCAGCGGCGGCGGCAGGCTTGAAAGCCGCTGTGCGCATTCTGGATAAGTGGCAAGCATCTGGCGAGCAGGGTGAAGCGATTTTGCGCGTTTCGCATAGCACTTACGCACGTGCCCGGCGCGGGGATCTTGTCGAGATCAAATTAGATAGCGACCAGCTAACTCGGATCAGCTACTTACTCAACATTCACGCTGCGCTGCGGATGATATTTGATAACCCAGAGAATCTTTATGGGTTTGTCAATTTGGTGAATCACAATCCCTACTTTAATGGCCGCACGCCGCTTGAAATTATCGGCTCCGGTGATTTTGCGGCACTCTACGAAACCTTTAAGCGTATCGATAGCCTACGGGGAAGCCAGTGGTGAAGGCCACTGATTTGCAGACCCTGCCCCCTGGAAACGTCACCGGTTATCGCTTAGTCAATAGTAAGTTTCCGCCGATAGATCTGTTCGATGACGTGGCGAGCGTTGAAGAGTTTGCCGCGCTTCACGCACTACAGGCATTAACCAATCCGCGTTTACAAAATGAAGTGGGTAATTTAGCGCTGCTGCCACCGGAGCAAATTCCTTTTGGAATACGTGGGTGCTCATATGCAGTTGCGCCTTTTACCCATGTAAACCCGCAGGGTTCGCGCTTTAGCGATGGCAGTTTTGGCGTGCTCTATTTTGCCGATACGCTTGAAACGGCGATTGCCGAAGTAAAGTATCACCAGCAGGTGTATTGGCAAAATGTGCCAGGATTGCACTACGAACGGTTTGTCTTTCGTGGTTTAAAGGCCATTTTCGATCAGGGCGGCTTTTACGATGCGCTCGTTTTACCCATTGAGCACGCTATTTACACGCCCGATGATTACTCGGCCTCGCAGCCCTTTGGTGCCGACATACGCCGGAGTGAAGGTGGGCTTCGCTACCACTCTGTTCGCAAGATTAATGCAAACTGCTGGGCGCTAATGACACCAAGCTGTGTGGCTGACATTATCCAAACCACTCATCTGGAAATGATTTGGAACGGCGCCATCACTCAGGTGAATCATCTGCGTTTTTCTCACCGATGACGAGTCGCGGGGTTAGTTGTTTTGCTGCTGCTCGGTAAAGCGCTGCATGATGGCGAGGGTTTCATCGCTCACATGATGCTCCATGCCTTCAGCGTCAATGCGCGCAGTAGCATCTCTTACCCCAAGGGCGCGTAGAAAGTGCAGCACGATATCGTGGCGGGCGCGTGACGTTTCCGCCATTTTTTGTCCCGCTTTGGTGAGAAACAGCGAGCGATAGGGCTTGCTAGTGACCAACTCAAGCTCGTTTAAACGCCGAATCATTTTAGAAACCGTTGCCTGACTGACCGCCATGCGGTTGGCAATGTCCGCCGCGCGCGCTTCGCCGCGGTGTGCCAGCAGGTCGCCAATTAGCTCTACGTAGTCTTCAATCAGTTCGGTTTCGTGGGCATTACGCACCGTTGCATACTGCTGAGCATGCTGCTCGACGGGCGGCAAGGCATCACCAGGAATGCTTGGGGCGGTCAATGAAGCGTTCGGATTAGAATCAGTCATTGGCAGATTATATCGGAAGCAGTGGAAACAATCATTGGATAGTCGGGGGGATAGTAACGTATTTTCGTGCAATATTGTTAGTCAAGGCTAAACTTCTTGCACAAAGCTTTCTTGCAGAGCTAAAGTCCACTTATCGCTCATGAATAAAAAAGTGAGAGGCAACGAGTAAGCGCAACTTACCCGAGCATTTACAGCGGGTGAGACTGGAGGCGTTCCCATGTTTTTTCGGCGATACCGATGCCTGCACCGGTCATCAGCAAATACGTTTGATCAACTCCAGCGGTATGCAGCGGCTCTGCTTCATCCTGAAAGTGGATGCCCCCAATAATGTGGCCAGTGAAGCCTGCTTGGCGCAGTTCGCGGGTGGCAACAAGCTTGCTCTCAAGTTCTGGAGTGGCAAGGGTCACCGCCGTGATATGCGCTATATTGAGATGATGCCAGAATCCTACGTCTTCGATATCGCCATAAAAAACATGTCTTTGCCCATTTACTTTATTCGGGTCAGAGTCAATGCCAACCACTGTCAAACCTTTATCGGTAAAAAAATCGTAGGCGGCGTTCCCGGTTCTACCCATGCCGAGTACTAATATGGTGGCGCCACCTAAATCTACTGGCTGCTCGTCAGGGTGCCGAGATTGGCGCTCAAAACGGAGCAGGTGCTTTTCCCAACGATCAAAAAGTTGGTGGGCGACGCGGTTAAGCGGTGCGGCGATAACAAACGACAGGGCCACGGTAATCGCCAGAGGCACAAGCCACTCTTGCAAAATGCTGGCAGCCACAATCAGGCCAAACTCACTATAAGCCGTCAGGCTCAATCCACCCAGAAAGGCGTTGCGCGCTCTGATGCGAAAGGCGATGAGTAACGCGAAAAACAGCACTCCTTTAAGTGGCAGCAGAATAGCCAGGATGACGGCAAATAGAAGTGCTTCTTTATCAGGCAAACCCGCCATGCCTATCTGTAAAAAGAAGCTGATTAACAACACTTCTTTCACTCCCCACAGCGCCTTGGATAATTCTTGCGCACGGGGGTGTTTGGCAAGCAGTAGCCCCATAACCAAAGCGCCTACTTCAGAGCTTAGACCCACGGTTTCAAAGCCCATGCCGCCAACGGCGATAGCTAACACAGCACCTAGTAGCACCAGCAGTTCATCGTGCTGCGCTGCGTTCATAAGCCAATAAAGGACAGGCCTTAGTAGTGGCAACAATAAAACCAGCGCAGCCCACGGACTGGGGGAATGACCGCCATAAACGCTCAGAACCACTAAGGCAACTAGGTCCTGAATGATTAATATGCCAATCGCAATTCGACCATGCAGGGCGCGTAATTCGCGTTTGCTTTCGAGCACTTTGGCTGCCAATACCGTGCTTGAAAAAGACAGCGCAATGGCAAGTAGTATCGCTTTATCAATAGGTAGCGATAGGAAAACGACAAAACCCGCTGTGAACAACACACAGGTAATCGCCAAATGTATAAATGCGCTTCCCAGCACAACGGGTTCTGCCAAACTGCGTATATTAAGTTTAAGGCCAATAGTGAAGAGCAGTAGTAGCACCCCTAGATGGGCAAGATGTTCAAGCAATGGGCCCGCATCGGCTGGCAGGCCAATACTGGGGCCAAAAGCATTGAGAGCAAATCCCGCTGCTAAGAACCCTACGAGTGGCGGCAAACTTAGCTGGCGCGCAGCGATGCCAAAGACAAACGCTAGCGATAGAATAACCACTTCAAACATGCCGAATCCCTTGTGCGTATAACGGTGCTGATTATCGTCCAACCCGCCAGTGCTTTTGCATTTCTATAAAAGTGAACGATGCTGACCAAGTGATCAGCACGAAACCTGTTAATGCCAGCGTGCCATATAAAAAGCGCACCGGTCCCATGGCATAAATATCACCATAGCCCACGGTGGTATAAGTCACCGCAGAGAAGAAGATGTAATCAAGTACGTTAAAGCTTTCGTACCCGTGTAAAGCACCAATACTCAACTGATCGGTTAACCACCAGCCTGTGATCCCGAACAGCCAAATTTCGACAATGTGGGTCATTAATACGCCAAACGCCATCCCCAGGATGCGTTGTCGGTGCGGCTGTCGAGATTTTTCTATTTGGCGAGAGATAAGCCATAGGGCTTCATAGTGAAGCAGAACCGCAATGACCACAGTAACGAAGGTGGTTACCACAACCGCGATATGCTCGGGGTAAGGAATAGTCATGTTAGCAAGTAATCAACTTAATTGGCCTTTGCTGGTTAGCATAAACGGATACCCATCAGCAGCAAAGTAGCATCCATGTGCTGCCAGCCCCACCACGCGAGCATTAAACCGGTAAACAGTAGAATTGCCGCCATAACCTTGAGTAAATGATTGATTGTCATCGAGTCTCCGTTGTTGGCTGCGAGCGCTCAAGGGGCTTTTCACTGATAAACCAGTGTAGTGCAGCGGCCACGACAGAGAGCACAATAGCAATTTGCCAGACCGTGTTGTAGTGCCCGGTAAGATCATAAAAATAGCCGCCCAGCCAGACGCCCATAAAGGAGCCTAACTGGTGAAATAGAAACACGATGCCGCCGAGCATGGAGAGGTGACGAACACCAAATACGGAAGCCACAATGCCGTTAGTTAATGGCACGGTGGAGAGCCATAGCAACCCCATGCCGATACCAAATAAATAAGCGCTGATGGGGTTTAACGGCAAATAAACAAACGCCGTAATCATCACCCCGCGAATCAAATAGAGCCAGGTGAGCAGCTTGGGTTTTGACCAGATGCCGCCCATCCACCCTGCGCTATAGGTACCGACAATATTAAACAGCCCCACTAATGCCAATACCGTCGTGCCCACTTGAACAGTAAGGCCCTTATCAAATAAGTAGCCGGGGAGGTGCACGGCAATGAAAACCAACTGAAATCCGCAGACAAAAAAGCCTAAGCAGAGTAGCCAGAAGCCTTTTTGGCTTGCTGCTTCGTTGAGCGCATCTTTCAGGCTTAAATCAGATGCCGTTTTGGCGGTAGGCTTATCGCGCAGCATTGCTCCTAGGGGAATGATGATGGCAGCGATAGCCGCCATCGCCATTAGCGCCGACGCCCACCCTAGCCACTCGAGCAAGCCAAGGGTGCCGGGCAGCATGGCGAATTGCCCGAAGGAGCCTGCCGCGCTAACAATGCCCATGGCCATACTGCGTTTTTCAGGAGCCACTGCTCGGCCCACGGCGCCTAAAATGACCGAAAATGTGGTGCCAGAGAGGCCAAGGCCGATCAATAGCCCGGCGCTGACCGTCATGCCCAACACCGAGGTAGAGAGGCTCATAAACAGCAGCCCCAAAGCGTATAACAAGCCGCCAACCACGATAATTCTGGCCGCACCGAAGCGGTCCGCCAGTGCTCCGGTAAAGGGTTGCGATAAGCCCCAAACCAGGTTTTGTAAGGCTAATGCAAAGGCAAATACGCCACGCCCCCAGCCGAGCTCGCTGCTAAGCGGCTCCATAAACAGCCCGAAGCCATGGCGTAACCCCATGGCCGTCGAAATAACCAGGCTTCCCAATATAATCAGCAGCAGCGAGTGGCGAAGAACGAAGGCCATGATGTTCTCTTTATTGGCAGGCTAACAGTTGGTTCACTATCGCATGCGTTGTGCGCTTTTAGAAGCTAGGAGTAGACAAGTAAAGCAGTATTAGTTTTACGCTATTAATCTGCTAAAATCCGCCCCCTTTGCCGTTAATGACCTTTCAATTGCTCTAGGAAAATTCATGAATGCAGTAATTCTTGCGGTGCTGGTGATGGTGGCGCTATCACTTGCGCGTGTCTCGGTGGTGTTTGCTTTAGTGGTAGGTGCTTTAGTCGGCGGTTTAGTGGGTGGGTTGTCACTAGAGCAAACGCTGGACGCCTTTAATGAAGGCGTTGGCGGCGGGGCCCAGGTGGCGCTGGCCTACGCTACTTTAGGGGCTTTTGCGGTAGCTATTTCCCGTTCGGGGCTGCCAGATATGTTGGCTAGCCGATTGATAACTCTGTTAGGTAAAGAAACCACCGCCACGCATCAGGCGCGGGTCAAAATGCTGCTGCTAACAGCTGTGTTGTTGGTGGCTATCTCTTCTCAGAATGCTATTCCGGTACATATCGCCTTTATACCGGTGCTGATTCCGCCGCTGCTAACCGTGATGAACCGCTTGAAGCTGGATCGTCGTGCGGTGGCATGTGCGCTTACCTTTGGTTTAACAGCACCCTATATGTTGCTGCCGGTAGGGTTTGGGGCAATCTTTCTAAACGATATTCTCTTGGCCAACTTAAATAGCGCTGGGGAACCGCTAGGTTTAGAGATTAGCCGTGGCATGGTACCGATGGCGATGGCTATACCGGTAGGGGGCATGGCGCTAGGGCTAATCGTTGCGCTGCTATGGAGTTACCGCCGCCCGCGTGAATACCAAGCCGAAGATATCGTTAACGCCAACGTTACCGCAGGCCATACGCCTGCCAGGCCGCATATGCTGGGGCTTGTTATGTCGGGGGTGGCGATCGTCGCAGCGCTCGGTCTCCAGCTTTATAGCGGTTCAATGATACTGGGTGGTTTGGTAGGGATTGGACTGCTTTCAATGGGCGGCATTTTTAAGTGGCGTGAAGCTGACGATCTATTTACCAGCGGTATGCGCATGATGGCGCTGATCGGTTTTATCATGATCTCTGCGGCGGGCTTTGCAGAGGTAATGAAAACTACCGGTGAAATTGATGCTCTGGTGTCAGGAGCCTTTGCGCTATTTGGCGATAACCGCGGCTTAGCAGCGCTGGTAATGCTGCTGGTAGGGCTATTTATTACGCTGGGTATCGGCTCATCGTTCTCAACCATCCCGATTATCGCCGCGATTTTTGTGCCCTTGGCGGTACAGTTTGGCTTTTCACCCATGGCTACGGTAGTGCTGGTGGGCACGGCAGCGGCATTGGGTGATGCTGGCTCGCCCGCTTCTGACTCTACCTTGGGGCCAACATCTGGCCTAAACGTTGATCGTCAGCACGATCATATGTGGGACAGCGTGGTGCCGACGTTTCTACACTACAACATTCCGTTAGTGGGCTTTGGCTGGCTAGCGGCAATGATGCTCTAACAACTCGATCTTCAAACTAAAAAGGGATAACGCTGTTGTCCCTTTTTTATCGCTATTCAAAATACTTCACTGTTTCGGCAGATGGCTTTCAAGCGCGCTTAATAGCCCTCGCAGAAGCGAGAGCTCTTTGCGGCTGGGTTGGGCGCGGGCGAAGAGGGCTTGAAGCTGCTCTTCAGTGCGGGCATGTGGCTGGGTTAAAAAGCCGCTCTCCTGCATTAAGCGGCCCAGATGCGCCTGAAAGTGTAAGAACTGTTCGCGGCTGGGCGGCGTTGCCTCCAGCGGTCGCTGATAAGCAAAGCCGCTATCCTCACCTTTACGCCAGGCACGATGTACTTCATAAGCTAGTATCTGTACCGCCTGGGATAAATTTAGAATGCCGTAATCAGGGTTGGCGGGAATGCTAACCTGGTGCGTGCAGCAGCGAATTTCATCGTTAGTCAGCCCCGAACGTTCGCGCCCAAACACCAGTGCCACCGGCGCCGTTTGTGCGTTCTGAATAACGTCTGCGGCCATCTCATCGGGTTCGTCAAAGTGGGGCAAGGGCAGGCTGCGTAAGCGCGCGCTGGCACCGACGACCTGAACGCAATCGTTAACGGCTTCTTCCAGCGAGTTCACTACACGAGCACTTTCTAGAACATCAGTGGCGCCCGCCGCTAGCCGAGTCGCCTCTTCATCGGGAAACAGACGTGGATTAACCAGCACCAGCTCGGTTAAGCCCATGGTTTTCATGGCCCGCGCAGCCGCGCCGATATTGCCCGGGTGGAAAGTCTGAACGAGTACGATACGAATATGCTGCAACATGCGCTGGTTTTGCCCTATAGCCTTATAAAAATCCGCGCTGATAGTACCACGTTCGCTTTACCCGATGGGGCAAGCAGCTATTAGGTTGCAATGAATCTAGTGACCTTTCAAAACGCAACAACCCCGCACGGAGCGGGGTTGTTGGTGACTGCTTTAACAGCTAGCAGTCTTGAGCAGAGGGCTCAGGGGTGCATTACATCATGCCGCCCATGCCACCCATTCCGCCCATGCCACCCATATCGGGGGCTGAGTCTTTCTCTTCCGGGTCTTCCGCGATCATGCACTCAGTGGTGATCATCAGACCAGCAACAGAACCAGCAGACTGCAGCGCAGTACGGGTTACTTTTGCCGGATCCAGAACGCCCATTTCGAACAGATCGCCGTACTCGCCGGTCTGTGCGTTGTAGCCGAAGTTGCCGGTTTCATCTTTCACACGGTTGATAACAACGGCAGGCTCTTCACCAGCGTTAGCAACGATTTGACGCAGCGGTGACTGCATAGCGCGTAGCGCCATGTTGATACCGTGGTTCTGGTCTTCGTTGTCGCCGGTCAGACCTTGTACTTTCGCCATAACGCGAACCAGTGCGGTACCGCCACCAGGTACGACGCCTTCTTCAACGGCTGCACGGGTAGAGTGCAGAGCGTCTTCAACGCGGGCTTTCTTCTCTTTCATTTCCACTTCGGTGGCAGCACCGACGCGAATAACGGCAACACCGCCTGCCAGTTTGGCAACGCGCTCTTGCAACTTCTCTTTGTCGTAGTCAGAAGAGGTGTCTTCGATTTGCGCGCGGATCTGATTAACGCGTGCTTCGATATCGCCTTCTGCACCAGCGCCATCGATGATGGTGGTGTTCTCTTTAGACATGGTCATACGCTTAGCGGTACCCAGGTGGTCCAGGTTCGCTTGCTCAAGCGTCAGGCCTACTTCTTCAGAGATGACCGTGCCGTTGGTCAGGATAGCGATATCCTGCAGCATGGATTTACGACGGTCACCGAAACCAGGTGCTTTAGCAGCAGCTACTTTAACGATGCCGCGCATGTTGTTAACAACCAGCGTTGCCAGTGCTTCGCCTTCGATATCTTCAGCGATGATGGCTAGCGGCTTGCCTTGTTTAGCAACCGCTTCGAGAACCGGCAGCAGCTCACGGATGTTGGAGATCTTTTTATCCACTAACAGGATGTAAGGATCTTCCAGTTCAACCGTCATGGTGTCCTGGTTGGTAACGAAGTAAGGAGACAGGTAGCCGCGATCAAACTGCATACCTTCAACAACTTCCAGCTCGTCTTCAAAGCCACGGCCTTCATCGACAGTGATGACGCCTTCTTTACCGACTTTTTCCATCGCTTCGGCAATGATTTCACCGATGCGCTTGTCGCCATTAGCAGAGATTGTGCCTACCTGAGCAATCGACTTGGTGTCGGTGCAGGGGACGGACATTGCTTTGATTTCTTTGACGGCAGCGTTAACTGCTTGGTCGATACCGCGCTTAAGATCCATCGGGTTCATGCCCGCTGTCACGCCTTTCAGGCCTTCAGCGATAATCGCCTGGGCCAGAACGGTAGCGGTAGTAGTACCGTCACCTGCAGCGTCAGAAGTCTGTGAAGCGACTTCTTTAACCATCTGGGCGCCCATGTTTTCGAACTTGTCTTTCAGTTCGATCTCTTTGGCGACAGAAACACCGTCTTTAGTGACGGTGGGGGAGCCGAAGGATTTCTCCAGTACCACGTTGCGGCCTTTCGGGCCGAGGGTAACTTTTACCGCGTTGGCGAGAACGTCAACGCCACGGGCCATACGCTTGCGGGCATCATCTGAGAACTTAACTTGTTTAGCTGACATATCTGCTACTTCCTAAATTGAATGCAAAAACGTGAAAGTAATGATTCGAGGCGCTCACTAAAAATTGTGAGCAACAGCGATTATTAGCCTTCAACAACGGCAAGAATATCGGCTTCGCTCATGATCAAGACTTCTTCGCCGTCGATTTTTTGCTTCTCGACGCCATAGCCATCTTTAAAGATCACGTTATCGCCAACCTTAACGTCTAGCGGACGGACATCGCCATTTTCCAGAATGCGGCCATTACCGACAGCAAGAATTTCGCCACGCGTCGGCTTTTCTGCTGCATTGCCCGGAAGCACGATGCCGCCTGCAGTTTTCTGCTCTTCTTCAACGCGACGGACGATGACACGATCGTGCAAAGGACGGATATTCATTCACGTTCTCCTGAGTATGGTTGAAGCCCTTATAAGGGCGGTTCGCTTGAAAGTGTTCTCGAGGGAGTAACCCGCGAGAAGTGAAGACCTCACGATCTTCCTTGTAAATGGCAGCTACCGTTTAGATTGCTACCGAATTTGTGTGCTGGGTGAAAAATGGGGGCTGCGGATGTCCTTTCAAGGGGGCGAGTAATAAAAAAATGCTTTTCAGCGGCTTTTCTTACGAAGGAAACCTTAACGACGGCGTGGGGGCTCATCTCGACTAATAAAATCCCCCTCAATCGGGCCATCCTGTTGCGAAGATTGGCTGTTTTGATATTCATTGGGCCGAGCTGATGAAGCGCTGGGGCCTTGTTGTTGACCGGCAATTTTTTTAAGCCCCAGCCAAGTAAGTGCTTTGAACATCAGTTGCCGCGCGCTGGGGATCAAGCATGCCAGGCCTAGTGCATCGGACAAAAAGCCTGGGGCCATTAGTAAGGCGCCGCCGAAGATAAGTGCAGCGCCAGTTAATAGCTCGCTGGAGGGTATTTCACCGGCCTGCATACGCTGGCGCGCCCGCGCGAAGGTCGACACACCCTCTTTGCGAATCAAGTGTAGCCCGACAAAGCCTGTGCCGAGCACTAAGAGTAGGCTCGTGAGTAGGCCGATCTGGCTGCCAATCGAAAATAGAACCACAAAATCAAGTAAGGTAAAGAGCGATATAAAAATAAGAATAGGCATGGCTAACTCCAGAAAAAGCGACTCGATAACAGTCGTAATTGCGTAATATGGTGACATAAATATAAATAGCAAGCAGCTAACATGGCGTATCCCAGCGGTGATGTAGCTCGATTTATTTTTAAACTTCTTCTATGCTGCAATGCACAATGAAACCGATTTAATCTGTCGTAGGGAGCCACGAATGAAACTTAACGATAAAGTAATTGCAGTCACGGGTGGGGCGCGTGGGCTGGGCTATGCCATGGCGCTGCGTTTGGGCAAGCAAGGCGCGCGCATGGCGCTATTGGACATGAGCGCTGAAGCGCTTGATCAGGCAGTGTCGCAACTTTCTGCTGAAGGCGTCGATGCCCAGGCGTTTGTGGTGAACGTCGCCGAAGAAGCCTCCGTGACTCAGGCGTTTGCGGATATCGCGCAGCGGATGGGGCCGGTCAGCGGCTGTGTCAATAATGCGGGTATTACCCAGGATGCGCTGCTGGTAAAGGCCAAAGAGGGCCAAGTGGAAAAACGCATGTCCTTAGACGCCTGGCAGAAAGTTATTAATGTCAATTTAACCGGCGTTTTCCTATGTGGTCGTGAAGCCGCCACTCAAATGATTGAAGCCGGGCATGAAGGCGTGATCGTCAATATCTCCAGCATTTCCCGGGCAGGCAATATGGGGCAAAGCAACTACGCTGCTGCAAAAGCGGGCGTGCACGCGTTGACGGTTACTTGGAGCCAGGAGTTGGCCCGCTATGGGATTCGTACCGGCACCGTGGCGCCTGGGTTTATAGCAACCGAAATGACCGCTGCGATGCGCCCTGATATGTTGGAGCGTATCTCGTCAAGCGTGCCGTTAAAGCGTTTGGGCGAGCCCGATCATATTGCCCAAAGCGTCGCCTTTATCATGGAGAACGACTACTTCACTGGGCGCATCATTGAGTGCGATGGCGGCTTGCGGCTGTAGCTTGTTGCCTTGGTATTAAATAGACTTGCTATATAGATGGGCGGCCCTGTATGGCCGCCTACGTTGCGTGTGTAGATTAGGCGCGTTAAAAGTAGTCACGGCTAATCGTGCGCTGAAAGTACATCTCAAGTCGCAGCGTCATCGCCCAGCGTGGGTCGTAGCTAACCTCTCGCTGGAAGTGCAACTCCGGAATCACATCGGCGAATAAAATACCTTTATGAATATCGCGGCGGTAGCGGGTTTGCAGATAGTAATTGGTCATGCGAGGGTTGGAGGCGCTTTCACCGATGGCTATCGCCGAGTAGCGCAGTGCGCTGCGCCGGTTAATGCGGTGATTGAGTTCGGCAATTTCACTGTACTCCAGTTTATCTTCTTCCTCGCGCCACTGAACGGTAGTGATAAAGCGCAAGTGACGGCTGTCACTCAACGGCCGACCGACATCCCAA
Organism: Halomonas alkaliantarctica; assembly: GCF_029854215.1. NCBI lineage: Bacteria > Pseudomonadati > Pseudomonadota > Gammaproteobacteria > Oceanospirillales > Halomonadaceae > Vreelandella > Vreelandella neptunia. Next base: position 1,854,678 of record NZ_CP122961.1, read on the forward strand.
CGTGTGCGCGCTGAGTAACCTTCATTGTTGAACCATGAGACGCGGTTATTCGACTCAAGCTGCCACGGCCCTTCACCCAGCTGCCACAGGCGCTCGCTGGTAAAGCGCACGTAAGGGTCAAGAGGGAGGCGCAGACGAACACCGGCACCTACTCGATTGCTCCAGTTGACGCGTTTATCGCGACTCTCTAACCAATTCAGGCCTAGCGTAGAACTTCGCCGATCACGCTGGTCATTGGCAAGGCGTCCAGAGCCTTGCTCTTCTAGGGTGCCTTGGGACTCTTCCGGGTCACTCTCGATTATCAGCCGCAGACGGTCTTCTGAAGTGGGTAGATCAATACGATAGCGAAGTGATGTGTCGCCACGTGTGCCTTCGCCCTCCATCCAGTCAATTTCCTGGCCTAGACGTAGGTAGGACTCGTTGTTGACCTGCATATGGTCGTCGGTGCCAAAGAATCCATCGATATTGCGCGAGGTGTTATCCACCCAGTTACCTACGCTTTCGCGAAACGGCTCTATGCGCTCTTCCGCCCACTCGGGTAAGTCACTATCTTCCTCTTCGGCATACACGTTAGTCGATAGCGTAGTAAGTATGCCAAGCCAGCAGAGGGTGAACAGTTTATGCATCGTCGGTAGTCTCGGTAATGGGGCGCGTTGCCGCTTAGCAATAGGGTAGATTCAGCGCGCTTTGTGAGTTTCGATCTCTTTTGCCCACTCCAGTACACGCTTTCGTTGGCCGCGACTATTGAGTCGATCTGTATCGACGCTCGCGGGAATAAGCTGGTGATTGGGTGATGCGTTTAGGTCGAGGTTAAAGGCTCGAGAAGCACCCGTGGGCATATCCTCGGATCCATAAATGGCGATAACGCGAATTTCAAGCTGGATATTCTGCTCTTGCAGCAGGTTATCTTCGATTTCCCAATACTCTTTCACTTGATTCACAATGTCGCCAAACGACTGAATGTTGAGGTAATCCCCGGAAGCTAGCGGGCCTTGATGAGTCCGATAGCTGGCTTCTTGTTCTTGCTCGCCCCTGTATTGCTGGTACTCCACCACGTCCAGGGAGTAACTGCGATGCTGGGTATGCAGTACCGCGACTAGGTGCTGAACATAGATGGCTTCACTGCTCATATTGCTGATTAAGCAGATAGCATCCACACCTGTACCCCTGCCGCGATTAATTATCACGCGAGGGCGACGCTGACGCACATAGCCGTTATAGAGCAGCTGGGCATAAAATACCCACACAAAGAGCGTGCATATGCTCGCTACGGCCGAAATTGCTTGAGCGTTATCGTTGAGCCATTCCATTATGTGAGATCCTTCTCATCTTTATTGGCGATGATCCCTGAAGCGGACTTTTGGTGATAGCCATTGAGGGAGATTATGTAGAATTATTTAACAATAGAGACTAGCGGAAAAGCGGGGGCAAGTCAGCCAAATCGGGCTTCGATAGAGGTAGTATTAGGTAAATAGCAGACACACAAAAAAATGGCATTGAGCCATTGGGTGTCTTTCAAAGTAAATGTAAACGTTTTGTGCAAAATGCTTATCAAAAAGCCATCGGGATAGCGTCGAACACAGTTATTTGGAAACTACTATTTGAGAGAAAAGGGGTTGTGCTAAATATTTGAAACTAAAAAGTAATTGGTGCGGATGGGGAGACTCGAACTCCCACACCTTACGGCACTAGAACCTAAATCTAGCGTGTCTACCAATTCCACCACATCCGCTAAGACGAGGCGTATATTATCAACTTTGTGGTAGAAGTCAATCAATGATTTGATATTAATGCATATAGCAGCCGGGAGAGGGTATGACATTAAAGGGGTGGCTAGAGCGTTGTGGTCAATTTATCAAACAGGCCCTGCCTGGCTACTGTGCATTTTGTTTGGCACCAGCATCGGCGGGGCGCGGGTGGTGCGCAACCTGTTTAGTTGAGCTGCCGTGGAACCTACAGCCCTGCCGCCAATGCGCTGAGCCTGTTTCCCCTGGTGCTAGCTTGTGTGGTCACTGCTTAATTGAACCGCCGGCATTTTCGACCACCCAGGCGGGGCTGCTGTATCAAGAGCCAATCAAACAGCTGGTGCATGATTTTAAATTTCAAGCTTCTCCGCGGGCGGGCACGCTATTGGCTGAACTAATGTTGTTAACTCCGCCGGTGACCCAGAGTGACGCACTCTTGTCAGTGCCTATGACCGCTAAGCATGCTCGTGCACGTGGGTTTAACCAATCACACTGGTTGGCCGAAAGGCTCAGCCGCCAGCTGGGGGTGCCAGTAGTGACTGCCAAACGAGTAAAGGATTCCCCCTCGCAGCGCACGTTAAACCGTCGTCAACGGGCTGCCAACCTAGCGGGCGCCTTTGTAATTGAATCGCCGCTACCGGCGCATGTCGTCATTGTGGATGACGTGGTCACTACGGGCTCTACAGGCCACGCATTGGCACGTGCCGCGCTGGATGCAGGCGCCAGGCGTGTCGATATTTGGGCGGCCGCGCGGACACCGTTAGGTAAGGATTGATAGACTAGGCACTAATCTGCAATAGCCAACCCAGGAGTGGCCTATGTCACACCCGTTTAGCTCTCTTTCGCCTGATTTAGTGATGTCTGCAGTTGAATCGCTGGATATTTGGCCTGCGGGCGAGCCTTTTGCGCTAAATAGCTATGAAAACCGTGTGCTGCTATTTCGTGATGACGATGGCAAAAACTGGATCGTTAAGTTTTATCGGCCTGGCCGCTGGTCAGATAGTGCGATTCAGGAGGAGCACGATTTTCTGCAGGAGCTGGTAGATCAACAGGTACCGGTCGTTGCGCCTTGGCGTGATAAGGCGGGTACGTCTTTGCACTACTTTAAGGCCTTTCGGTTTACGCTGTTTCCGCACTGCCCCGGCCAGGCGCCGGAGCTGGATAACCCATCACATCTGTTTGCCATGGGGGAGTTGCTGGGGCGGTTGCACCAGGTATCAGCTAAAAAAGCCTTTCATCACCGCCCGCGTTTAGAAATGGCGAGCGGTATTCTGGATGCTCAGCAGCGCGTGTTGGCCAGCCATTGGATGAGCCCTCATCAGCGCCGGGCCTATGACCGTGTGATCGAAAAGGTGTACCAACAGCTTACAAAACACAATGTGCCCGCCAGCAGCATCATTCGCTGCCATGGCGATTGCCATTTGGGTAATGTGCTGGGGCGTGACGAGCAGTTTACGCTGGTCGATTTTGACGACTGCACCATGGCACCCGCCATGCAGGATATATGGATGCTACTGCCGACCGACGACCCGCAGGGGTGGCGATCGCAGTTAAGTGAAATTATCGAAGGGTATGAACAGACAGGCCCATTTCCCACCGACCAAATGGCGCTGATTGAGCCGCTTAGAAGTTATCGGCTGATCAGGCACTCAGCGTGGCTGGTATCGCGTTGGGACGACCCCGCTTTTCCTAGGGCGTTTCCCTGGCTGGCGGATAGCGGCTATTGGGACCAGCATATCCGCCAATTAGAGCAGCAGTGCCTCCAGTTAGAGAATCCACGCTGGCTGGCGTAATGAGCGTTACAGGTAACCACTGACCTGTTATAGCGATAGTAGATCAAGGTCAATCGGGCACGGCTTCTTCGCGAGGCACCGGGTTGGCGATGCCTTCTCCGTCTGCTTGGCGACGCTGTTCGTTAAGCTCTGCAGAGGGATTATCCTGCTCAACAATTTCAACGGGTTGATCAAGGGTCAGAAGGAACGGCTGGCCAGGGGAGAGCGTGCACGGGATGCCTTCGCAGGCGATGCCGTATTGGCCATCTTCGCCATAAGCGCTGGCACTAAATTCGCCAGTGAAAATATCGCTGTCAGCGTCGTTTGTTTCAATACAGGTCGCCTCTTGGGTGGTGACGCGAATGCGCTCATCAACCATTTGCGCACTGCCTACAATGACGCAGTATTCCGGTAAGGAGTGCGAGGCGCCGGCTGCTTGAGTAGGGTGCAGCAAAATATCGTTAAGGCGCGCTTGGTTTGACTCAAACGCTAGCTCTTCAACGACTTCTACGCCGACGGTGGCTTCATTAGGCAGTGAAAGCGTGGCTTCTTCAGCAATAGCCAATAGCGGCGTAGCAAAAAAGGGGACCGCAAGGGCGGTTAACCAAAAAGGCGTTGGCTTAAATGACATGGCGAGCTCTCAATGTTGGCGCCTGCGATAAAGGCAGTAAAATAGAACCAATTAATCATATCACAGGCCCCTGGGTTGAAAAGTGAACGACGCGGCGCTCTGACGCAGGTAAACGGGTCACAGGCAGCCTAGATGCGGTAAAATGTTTCTTTTGCTTAATAGTCGTTGTGCAGGATTTTTTAAAAGTATACCTTTTGTATAATGCTTGTGGAGGAGAGACGCTGTTTAACGTCGCTCTAAAAATGATGTTACTTTTTCATGCGCAAAAGGGGTAATGAACTGGGTGACCGCCTGGATGCAATTGCGTATGGTTTTGAGATGGTTTTTTAGATAGTTATTGATGAGGCTACAAATGTCCGATGATATCGCTGAGCACTACCGCCAGATAATCTCAGCTCTTGGCGAAGACCCCAGCCGTGAAGGGCTAAGAGATACGCCTAAACGTGCGGCCAAGGCCATGCAGTTTCTCAATGCGGGCTACACTCAGTCATTGGACGAGATAATTAATGGCGCGGTATTTGAGTCGCAAACGGATGAGATGGTGCTGGTAAAAGACATTGAGCTCTACTCAATGTGCGAGCACCACCTGCTGCCATTTATCGGCAAGTGCCATATTGCCTATTTGCCCAATGGCAAAGTGTTAGGACTGTCCAAGTTTGCCCGGATCGTCGACATGTTTGCCCGTCGAATGCAGATTCAGGAAAACCTAACCCGCCAGATCGCAGAGGCAGTGCAGGACGTTACCCAGGCAAAGGGCGTTGCGGTGGTAATTGAGGCGCGACATCTCTGCATGATGATGCGTGGCGTGGAGAAACAAAACTCCAGCATGACGTCGTCGGTAATGCTGGGTGCATTCCGTAAGAATCAAGCGACTCGGCAAGAGTTTTTAATGCTCATTAGCTGAATTTATCGAAGGTTATTGGTCGGTAAAGCACGCCGCAGATTTGGTTTAAAGGGGTGTTTCGTCTTAGCATGAAGACGTTAATGAGCCTACAAGGCCATCATTTTTGGTCAGGAGCCTGTCATGGAAGCGCTTAAAGAAACACAGCTGTATTGCCCCTTTGCTTATATTGACGGCAGTTGGGTCGCGGCAGATAGTGGCGAGCAGATTACGGTATTAAACCCGGCAACCGGAGAAGCAATTGGCGATATTCCTCGCTTGGGTAAAGCCGAGACCGAGCGGGCGATTGATGCTGCGGATGCTGCGCTACCGGCCTGGCGGGCGCTAACTGCCCAAGAGCGCGCAGACTTGCTGATGAAGTGGCACGATCTAATGCTTGAGCACCAGCAAGATTTGGCCATGCTGATGACCTATGAGCAGGGCAAACCACTAAAAGAGGCCGCGGGTGAAATTGCTTACGCGGCCAGCTTTTTGCGCTGGTTTGCCGAAGAGGCGCGGCGTGTTTATGGCGAAACGATTCCCGCGGCTAACGCCAATCAACGCATCGTCGTTACCAAGCAACCCGTCGGTGTTGTGGGTGCGATTACACCCTGGAATTTCCCAGCGGCGATGATTACCCGTAAGGCCGGGGCGGCATTGGCCGCTGGCTGCACGATAGTGGTTAAGCCCGCAAGCCAAACACCCTTTTCCGCTACGGCCTTGGCGCTGTTGGCTGAACGGGCGGGCATCCCACGCGGTGTCTTTAACGTAGTGCCAGGTAGCGCTAGCGATATTGCCCAGGCGATGACCCAATCGCCCAAAGTGCGCAAGATTACCTTCACTGGTTCTACTGAAGTGGGTCGCAAGCTGATGGCCCAGGCGGCGGAGCATATCCAGAAAATCTCGCTAGAGTTAGGTGGTAATGCGCCCTTTATCGTCTTTGAGGATGCCGATTTAGACGCCGCCGTGGAAGGCGCCATGGCCGCTAAATTCCGCAACGCCGGGCAAACCTGTGTCTGCACTAATCGCTTCCTGGTGCAGTCCAGTGTGATTAACGCCTTTTGTGAAAAGCTAGCGGTCGCCATGAACAGCGAACTGCATGTGGGTGATGGCACCAAACCCAATATCAATATCGGCCCGTTAATCGATAATAACGCCGTTAAAAAAGTCAGCGAGCATGTGCAGGACGCCATTGATAATGGCGCTGAGCTGCTTCTTGGCGGTCATCCGCATCCGCTGGGCGGCAATTTCTTCACGCCGACGCTGATCAGTTTTGCGACTGACAAGATGAAAGTGGCTCACGAAGAGACCTTTGGCCCGCTAGCCGCTGTCTTCCCGTTTGACGATGAAGAGACCGCTATCGAGATGGCCAATGATACCCAGTATGGCTTGGCTTCCTATTTCTACTCCCGTGACCTTGCTCGCGTATGGCGTGTCGCCGAGGCGTTAGAGTACGGTATGGTGGGTATTAATACTGGCGCCATTTCCAACGCTGCCGCGCCTTTTGGGGGTGTAAAAGCCTCTGGACTGGGTCGCGAAGGTGGGCATCAGGGCTTGGAAGAGTACTTGGAAACCAAGTATCTGTGTATTGATCTTGGCTAGAACTTGATACTGGCCAGACACTGGGTATTGGTTTATCAGTACTGATTGCTACTATTAAAAAGCCCCTTAGGTATGCTCCTGTCAAAAGAGCGCCTAAGGGGCTTTGTGTTTCTAATCAGCTCATTGATGGCTTAGTGGCGGAAGTGGCGCATACCGGTGAACACCATAGCAATGCCTGCTTCATTGGCCGCGTCGATCACTTCCTGATCGCGCATGGAGCCTCCGGGCTGAATGACCGCGGTAATGCCTGCCGCTGCGGCAGCATCAATGCCATCGCGGAACGGGAAGAAGGCATCAGATGCCATCACTGAACCGGGAACCGAGAGACCTTCGTCAGCGGCTTTAATACCGGCGATCTTGGCGGAGTAAACCCGGCTCATTTGACCCGCGCCAACACCCACTGTTTGGCCCTCTTTGGCGTACACAATGGCATTGGACTTTACGAATTTGGCTACCCGCCAGGCAAAGGCAAGGTCACGCAGCTCCTGCTCGCTGGGCGCGCGCTGGCTGACCACGGTCAAGTCATCGCGGGCGACCATTCCGTCGTCACGCTCTTGTACCAACAAGCCGCCATTGACGCGCTTAAAGTCCAGCGCAGGCTGTTGCTCGCCGGGCCAGTGGGCGCTGACGTCCAGCAAGCGCACGTTTTGCTTATTCGCCACAATGACGGCCGCTTCATCGCTGACGCCCGGGGCAATAATCACCTCGACAAACTGGCGGTCAATAATCGCCTGGGCGGTTTCCGCATCCAGCGGCGTATTGAAGGCGATAATGCCGCCAAACGCGCTGGTGGGGTCGGTGGCAAAGGCTTTGTCGTAAGCGGCTAGGGCGGTGGCGCCAATGGCGACGCCGCATGGATTGGCGTGCTTAACGATCACGCAGGCCGTCTCGTTAAAAGCCTTAACGCACTCAAAAGCGGCGTCGGTATCGGCCACATTATTATACGAGAGTGGTTTTCCCTGGAGCATTTTTGCTGTGGCAACGCTAGGTTCGCTTGCCTGGGGGTCAACGTAGAAGGCTGCCTGCTGGTGAGGGTTTTCGCCGTAACGCATATCCTGCTTTTTATCGAGCTGCAGGTTAAAGGTGCGTGGGAACGCTTCATCAGCGGCATTGACTTTACGGCCTAGGTAGTCGGCAATCGCGCCGTCGTAGCCAGCGGTGTGCTCAAACGCTTTAACCGCTAAATCAAAGCGTGTAGCGCTACTGACCTGACCATCTTGAGCCGCTAGTTCACCCAGCACGCGCGCGTAGTCACTGCTATTGACCACGATGGTGGTGTAAGCATGATTTTTGGCGCAAGCGCGAACCATGGTGGGGCCGCCGATATCGATATTCTCGATGGCATCTTCTAGCGTGCAGTCGGGCTTGGCGACAGTGGCGGCGAAGGGGTAGAGATTGACCACCACCATGTCGATCGGCGTAATGTCATTCTCAGCCATGACTGCATCATCCTGGCCGCGACGAGCCAAGATGCCCCCGTGAATTTTTGGGTGTAGCGTTTTAACGCGACCATCCATAATTTCGGGGAAGCCGGTGTGTTCAGACACTTCTTTCACGGCAATGGCATTTTCTTGCAGCAGGCGGAAGGTGCCGCCAGTAGAGAGGAGTTCAACGCCGTGTTCGGTGAGGCCGCGGGCAAATTCCACAATACCGGTTTTATCAGAAACGCTCAGAAGGGCGCGGCGGACGGGGGTAGCGTTGCTGCCAGTCAGGGAAGAATTATCAGCCATGAGAGAGTTATCAGCCATTAGAGTGCTCGTGTGCAGAGACGAGAATTAAAAACAACAACGCCCCAGGTTATGGGGCGTCACCTTCGATAAGTCCGTATAACTTGAGTTTTTTGCGCAGGGTGCCACGGTTTAACCCTAGCGCATCAGCGGCCCGGGTCTGATTGCCGTCGGTGTGCTCCAAGACGCAGGCAAGTAAAGGCGCCTCTACTTCGGCCATCACCATGGCGTATAGATCGGTAGCCTGACTGCCGTCTAAATGCTCAAAGTAGCGGCGTATGGCCGTTTCCACTGCCTCCCGAAGCGGCTGCGGCGGTGAGTTAGCCGCAGGGTCCGCTAGCGTGCCTGCTAAATGGGAGTAGCTATCGCTAGAGCCGACATCGCTGGAATAGCTATCGCTTGCGTATGTGTCGCTAGATAGAAGATCGCGTTCGGTCATGCAGCATGGCTTCCTTTGGCTAGCAAACGCGAGGCGGCGCCGGGGGCCATCGCGTCGTTGATCCAATCAAATTGCGTTTCAGGTGACGCTAACGCATTGAACTGCTGCTTAAGCGCGCGCTGTTGGGGCGGCGTAAAGCGTTGGTCATCGCTGAGGTACCAGCCCACATGTTTGCGCGCGATACGTACACCCATGGTGGTGCCATAAAACTCATGCAGCGCTTCAACGTGCCCGTGAAGCACCTGGTGGCGTTCCGCAAGGCTTGGCAGTGCCATCCGCTCTCCATGCTGGAGGTAGTGGCTGATCTGTTGAAAGATCCATGGGTTGCCCTGCGCAGCACGGCCCACCATCACGGCATCAGCGCCGGTATAAGCAAGTACCTCGGCGGCTTTTTCCGGGCTTGTTATGTCGCCGTTGGCAATCACGGGTATCGCTAGGTGAGATTTGATCTCAGCAATCGTGTCGTACTCTGCCTGACCAGTATAGCGCTGCTGGCGATGACGGCCATGTATCGCTAACGATTGAATGCCGGCTGACTCGGCGAGCCTGGCAATGCGCAGGGCGTTATTGGATTCGGCACACCAGCCCGTGCGGATTTTCAGCGTTACGGGTATATCAACCGCTGCCACTACTGCATCGAGAATTTCGGCCACCAGGGCTTCGTCACGAAGGAGCGCCGACCCTGCCGCTTTGTTACAGACTTTTTTAGCCGGGCAGCCCATATTGATATCGATAATCTGGGCGCCCAGATCGGCATTCAAGCGCGCCGCTTGGGCGAGCATTTCAGCGTCGCCTCCGGCAATTTGCACTACACGCGGGTCGGGTTCACCGCGGTGATCCATACGCAGCTGCGATTTGCGAGTATGCCACAAACTAGGGTCTGAAGTGACCATTTCACCCACTACCCAGCCTGCCCCAAGTCGCCGACATAGCTGGCGAAAAGGCCGGTCAGTGACGCCAGCCATGGGTGCCAGCATTACGCGATTAGGTAATGCAAACGGGCCAATGCTGGCAGGTAGAGTGGTTAACGTCATGGCAGCGGACTTTGTTGGTTCTAAGCTGTGAGCAGGGCTAACGGCGAGTAGGCGTTTCAAGGGGGCGTATGATACGCCTACTCGGTGGTGGGGTGAAGGCCAATTGCCGCTTTAACGCGGCCGTACGCCATTAAGCCGCACCCAGCCTTCGCGAATCACCGGCTCCTCCATAGTGAGCCCCTGGGCCACATACGCCTCGTAAACATCATCTGCCTGGTTTGCCAAAATCCCCGATAGCGCAATGCGACCACCAGAAGCCACGTGGCCGGCAATCATTGGCGCGAGTTCAATCAGTGGGCCCGCTAAAATATTCGCGGTCACAATAGGGTAGACGCCGCCGTCGGTTAGCTGCTCTGGGTAGTAGAGGTTTAAATCCGATTCGGCAATACCGTTCCGCTCGGCGTTATCGCGGCTGGCCTGCAGCGCCTGAGGGTCAATATCGGTGGCGTCGGCGTGACTAGCGCCTAGCTTGAGCGCGGCGATAGCGAGAATGCCCGAGCCGCAGCCCACATCAAGGACGGTTTGCTGGGCTAAGTGACCGGCTACGGCCAGCCCATCCAGCCACTCAAGGCACAGTGCTGTGGTCGGGTGCGTACCGGTACCAAAGGCAAGGCCGGGGTCGAGAATCAGGTTTACGGCGTCGGCTTGAGGTGGCTCGTGCCAGCTAGGCACAATCCAGAGGCGTTGGCCCATACGCAGCGGCGTGAAGTCATCCATCCACTCCCGCTCCCAATCCCGGTCGGCGAGCAGTTCATACTCTATTGTAGGGCAGGGTTCGCCAGGCATATGTTCAGACCAAGCGGCCTCAATACGCTCCAGCATGCTCTCGACGCCCTCCAGGTCATCGTACAGGCCGGTGAGGATGGTATCTTCCCACAGTGGTGTGGTGCCACGCTCAGGCTCAAATACCGGATCATCGTGGGCGTCCTGAAGGCCAATGGCCGTCGCACCTTCTTCAAGCAGCAGTTCTTCGAGGAACTCTGCCTGTTCGGGAGCGACGTGGGCTTTGAGTTGAAGCCAGGGCATGGAGAGTCTCCGCGGGGCGAATTAAAGGCAAATACAGTAAAGACAAAAACGGGGTGGACATGGCCACCCCGTTGGGCATCAAGCATAGCGCTGGAAAACGTTAACTGCTGAGTTTCTTTTCCAGGTAGTGAATGTTGACACCGCCTTGACGGAAATAGCTGTCGCGAACCAAATCCTTTTGCAGGTCGATATTGGTTTTAATGCCTTCCACCAGCAGCTCGTCGAGGGCATTGCGCATCCGAGTGAGGGCTATTTCGCGATCCGCTCCCCAGGTGATCAGCTTGCCGATCAGGGAGTCATAGTGCGGAGGTACGGTGTAGCCGGTGTACAGGTGAGAGTCCATACGAACGCCCAAACCACCCGGTGCGTGAAACAGCGTTACCTTGCCGGGCGAAGGCATAAAGGTGCGCGAGTCTTCGGCGTTAATCCGGCACTCAAAAGAGTGGCCGTTGAGCTGGACATCTTCCTGGCGAATCGACAGCGGCAGACCCGAGGCAATGCGTAGCTGCTCTTTGACAATGTCCACGCCGGTGACCATTTCGGTCACTGGGTGCTCAACCTGAACGCGGGTATTCATCTCGATGAAGAAGTATTCACCGTCTTCGTACAAGAATTCAAAGGTGCCTGCACCGCGGTAGTTGATCTTGATACATGCCTGGCGGCACGCTTCAAGCACCTGGGCTCGGGCGTCTGGGTCGAGGCCTGGCGCGGGGGCTTCTTCGAGCACTTTTTGGTGACGACGTTGCAGTGAGCAGTCGCGGTCATAAAGATGAATCGCATTACCCTGACCGTCGGCTAGCACCTGCACTTCGACGTGGCGCGGCTTCTCAAGGAATTTTTCCATGTAGACCGTGCCATCACCAAAGGCAGCATGGGCTTCAGTGCGGGTAACAGTAATGGCCGAAAGCAGATGGCCTTCGGTGTGCACCACGCGCATGCCGCGACCACCGCCGCCAGAGGCTGCTTTGATGATGACCGGGTAACCAATGCGTCGCGCGGTGGCGAGATTAGTTGCGTCGTCATCACCCAAGGGGCCGTCAGAGCCTGGTACCGTGGGAACGCCTGCTTCCTTCATCGACTGGATGGCGCTGACTTTGTCGCCCATTAGGCGAATCGTCTCAGCGCGGGGACCAATAAAGGTAAAACCCGAGCGCTCAACCTGTTCGGCAAAGTTGGCATTTTCAGACAAAAAGCCGTAGCCAGGGTGAATAGCGGTTGAGTCGGTGACTTCGGCCGCGCTAATCAGGGCCGGGATATTTAAGTAAGACTGCGCTGACGAAGCCGGGCCAATACACACGGCTTCATCCGCCAGGCGAACGTGCATCAGTTCACGATCAGCTTTGGAGTGTACCGCTACGGTTTTAATGCCCAGTTCTTTACAGGCCCGTAGGATACGGAGGGCAATCTCGCCGCGGTTGGCGATAAGTACCTTGTCCAGCATGGGAGAGTCCACCCGTGTTGAAAATGAAAGATTAAGCGATAACGATCATGGGTTGATCGAATTCTACTGGCTCGCCATCTTCCACCAGGATGGCTTCCACTACACCGTCACGGTCAGCTTCAATCTGGTTCATCATTTTCATGGCTTCAATGATGCATATGGTGTCGCCTTGCTTAACGCTATCGCCGACTTCTACAAACGACTTGGCGCCCGGCGCAGGGCTGCGGTAGAAGGTGCCTACCATGGGAGAGTTGACCGCTTCGCCACGGTAGCTTGTACCCTGAGGCTCTGCTTCTGCAGCCGGTGCTGACGAGGGAGCGCCCGCTGCGGGAGCGGCTGGTGCATAGCCAGGATGCTGTGCATATTGCGGCATCGGTTGTGGCTGCCATGAGGCGCCATTGGGGTGGCGGCTGATACGAACTGACTCTTCGCCTTCCTGAATTTCAATCTCGCTAATATTGGACTCTTCGAGCAGTTCAATCAGTTTCTTAACTTTGCGGATATCCATGGCATAGCCCCATCAATGTCATAAAAAGTAGTCATAAAGCGCTACCACCTAAGTGCAGAGAGCCCTTTATGGCGCGTACGTTGCGCAGTAAACCAAATTTAAAAATGAAGAGAACGCTGCATGTTAGCGAACGTTACCCCGTTCTCACCGTTAAAAAAGCAAGTTTTTAGCTAATATGGGAGCGGAGTTTGCCGAAAAAGTGCCAGGATGTCCAGCAACAGCCTAAGCCAACGTCTAAACCAGCAAGCAGCGAAGAATTAAACGGCCGTTTGACGATGTTCGCGTCAGAAAGCGGCTTAAGTGTCTCAGAGAGTAGGCCGCCTGGGGTTTGAGCTTAGCTATTGGCTAGCCACTGGCTGACTGATTCTAGATGTTCACGCAACTGGTCGGCGGTCACTTCGCCTTGAATGCGTGCCTCACGAATCTCCTCTCCCTGGCTGAAAAACAGCAGGCTGGGTGGACCGAAGAGGTTGAATTGATTCAGCAACTCACGACTTTGTGGGTCAGTTTGCGTGACATCGGCGGCGATTAAGGTGTAATCATTAAGTGCTGCGGAAACCTGCGGGTCGGGGTAAACATCCCGCTCCAGAAGCTTGCATGAAATACACCAGTCGGCGGTAAAGTGCACAAAGACCGGCTGGTTGGCGCCTTCAGCTTGGGCGATGGCCGCTTCAAGCTCGGTTAAGCTGTTTACCTCGATGAAGTCGAGTGCTTCTACCTGAGTCTCACCAGAAATACTCGAAGTTGCCGCAAGGGGACGCAGGGGGTTGCTGCCACCTTGAGAGGCACCAATCACCAGCACTATCCCCCAAGCAAGCAGCATAAGCCCCAACGTTTGGCGTGCCCGCGGCCACCCCTGCGGCTGATTGAAATTCAGCGCCCCAAGCGCGAGCGCCGTGCCGATAGCAAGGGCCGCCCAAAGCAGCAGCGCAATGGGTGCGGCCACTAAACGCTCGATCATCCATATGGCGACGCCCAGCAGCAAAAGACCAAAGGCAATTTTTACACCGTTCATCCAGGCGCCGGAGCGGGGCAGCAGCGTAGCGCCAAAGGTGCCGACCAAAAGAAGCGGCACGCCCATGCCCATGCCCAGCGCAAACAGCACCGCGCCACCCATTGCGGCATCCCCTGTTGACGAGATAAACACCAGCGCGCCGGCCAAGGGCGCCGTTACACAGGGCGACACCACCAATACAGAGAGGGCGCCAGCCAGCGCTAGCCCCGCCGGGCCGCTGCGCTGAGCACGGGCCTGCCAAGCGTCAACACGGTTGGCAAAGCGGGGCGATAGGTTAAGGTTGAATGCCCCAAACATGGCCAGCGCAAAGAGCGTGAAAAGCACTGCAAAGGTAATCAATACCGGTGCCGACTGCAGACGCGCCTGAAGATTAAGCCCGGCACCAAACAACCCCATTAACACCCCGACAAGGGCGTAGGTCAGCGCCATACCGAATACATAGCTTAACGAAAGGGCGAAGGCGCGCGGGCGAGTGGGGTTCTGGCCTACCACAATCGATGACAAAATCGGGATCATCGGCAGCACACAGGGGGTAAAGGTAAGCCCCAGGCCGGCAATGAAAAACAGCCCCAGCGCCAGCGGTAGGCTGGCATCGCTGATCAAAGCGCTAAAGCGGCTGTCTTCGCTTTGCGGCGCGGCGAAATCGCCCTGTTCTGAGGTGTTAGCGGACGACGTGTTGGCTGCCGGGCCGGAGGCCGTATTATCGGCTTGCCAATTGGAAAACTGGCTGGGGGGTTGGGTTTCGCTGGCCTCTAGCGTTATTTGCTCTGGAGGGTAGCAGAGCCCGGCATCTGCGCAGCCTTGAAAGGTCAATGCAATATTCAGCGGGCCAGAGTAGGGGGCTGCCAACGGTGCTTGTAACACTACCTGGTCGCGAAACACATACACATCGCCCACAAACTCATCGTTGGTAAAGATGCCTTGAGGGATGATGGGATCGCCGAGGCTAACATCCTGCGTTTGGCTGACTAGCGCAAACTGGTGGCGATATAGATAGTATTCATCTGCGATATCCATGCCGATATAGAGCGTATCGCCATCATGCCAAGCGGTCGGCTGAAAGGCTTCCATAACCGGCAAAAATTCGTCTTGGTTGCTAGATGATGAAAACCATTGGGCGTTTGCACTTAGCGGAAGCAAGCCAAGAAAGAAAATCAATAATGTAAACAGGCTCAGACGTTTAAGAGATAACACGGTGCGTCCTTAATCAATGGCATCGCAATGAAAGGCGAATAGCATACCGCAACCTTGAACCCCTGGCGTATACGCTGCGGTGACGTGACGCGGCTCCTAACAGTGCCTTAATCCTGCCCACATAAAAAGACCGCCCTTAAGGCGGCCTCTTATCCCATTGGCGGCAGAAACATACACCGCAAGGAGACTGTTACGCTTTTTGATAGGCGATAACGGATTTCTCAATCGCCTTGCGTGCAGCGTCTGCGCCTTCCCAAGACTCTACTTTTACCCATTTGCCTTTCTCGAGATCTTTGTAGTTCTCGAAGAAGTGAGCAATCTGCTGGCGCAGAAGCTCAGGCAGGTCGGTAACTTCCTGGACGTCGTCATAGAGCGAGCTTAGCTTGGCGTGGGGCACGCAGATCAACTTGGCATCTTCACCGGCTTCGTCGGTCATGTTCAGAATGCCTACCGGGCGCGCGCGGATAATGCTGCCAGGTTGAACTGGGTGCGGGGTAACTACCAATGCGTCAAGTGCATCGCCATCGTCGGCTAGGGTATGCGGAATAAAACCGTAGTTGGCGGGGTAGAACATAGGGGTGGCCATAAAGCGGTCAACGAGTAGCGCGCCCATGTCTTTATCAATTTCGTATTTGATCGGATCGTGGTTGGCTGGAATTTCGATCACCACGTAAACGTCGTTGGGGAGATCCTTTCCGGCAGGGATATTATCGAAGTTCATCGTTGATTCCTTGGTAGTGCTGTGGCTAGTAGAGTCGAGCCGTGGTTAGGCAATCGGTTCAGAGTCGTTTATGGCGAAGAATTATACGAACATGACTGCCCGATTACCAATGCGACATAGGTTGGCCGCACGTGATAATTCATGTGCCCTTCAAATTGGCCGAATACGATAGAGACGTTTGGTGGGCATCGTTTCCGTGCTGCTGCGTGTATCATAGGCAGCGTTTATTGACAGTGTTGGTTGACAGTGATGTCCCTCGATCGAGTCGGCAGCCTAGGAGGATGACTTGTCGCACGCCCAATTGCTCATTAGTTATGGTCAAGCGTTTGTCGCGCCCGATAGGCGCCTGCACCGCAGTTCAATGTCGGTTCGCTTTCCTGAAGCGCCGCTGCTTAGTGCCAAAGGCGGTTGTGCGGTGATCAGCGACTCCATTTCACGCAATACGATGGCCAAGCAGGCCGGTGATATAAGCGTACGCGGCTTTCTGGCCGACTACTTTTCGACCCCCGATCACTGGGATGTCAAAACCTCTGCCACCCGTGTGCTACGCGCGCTCAACAGTTGGTGCTATAGCCAAAGCCAGCATGTGAAAGAGGGCAGTTTTGTTTCATCCATGTCGGCGATGGTGTTCCGCGGCCGCGAAGCCCATCTGTTCCATATGGGCGATACGCTTGTCTTTCGTTTACGGGGTGCCGAGTTTGAGCAGCTAAGCCGTGATCATGTGACCGATTTAGGCGGCTATCGCTACCCTTCACGAGCGCTGGGTATGGACGGCAGTGTCGATATTGATTACACCCACATTGCGCTCAAGCAGGGCGATCTGTTCCTGTTCACCACCCAGGGGGTGCGCGGCACGCTGCTGCCTTCCGACTATGTGCGCTTGATTCGCCAGGACGCCAGTGATTTGGATGCCGCCTGCGAGCGGCTAGCCGATGAGGCAAAGCAGCGCGCCCAGGAACGCGGCTATGGCGGTGACCAGTTCTGCTTCCAGTTGATACGTATCGATGAATTACCTGAAGAGGTAACTGAGCACCCAGGCCAGCTCTATGGCGACCTTCCGATTCCCCCTGAATTGTCTGTGGGTGAGCGTCTAGACGGCTTGGAGGTTCTCGCGGTGCTATCGCGAACGGCGCAGTCGCGGGTGTATCGCGTCCGCGATGTGCATAGCGAGCGGGAAATGGTCCTGAAAGCGCCCAGCCCTGAGCTTTCGTTGCGCAATGCCTATCTTGAGCACTTTCTACTCCAACAGTGGGTGGTGGAACGCGTTAACTCGCCCTTTGTGGTTAAAGTGATGGAGCCATCTCGACCGCGCCGCTACCTGTATTATCTGATGCAGCATATTGAAGGCGAAACGCTGCGAGAGTGGGGAGAGCGACATCCTCAAGCCAGCCTGACCCAGCGCTTGGATATTGCCAATCAGTTGGGAAAAGCGGTGCAAGCGCTGCATCATCGGGACATTATTCATCAGCAGATCAATCCCGATAATATTTTGATCGACCCACACGGCAAGCTTGTGCTCACCGATTTTAGTGCCTGTCATATGCGCGACGGCGAAGGGCACCGTCACTCGGGAGAGCTGTTACGACAGATTGGCTTTAACGAACACACTGCACCTGAATATGCATTAGGCGACAGCATTGGTCGGCGCAGTGATCAGTACTCGCTAGCGTCCACTACTTACTGGCTTTTGACCGGAGCTTTACCTTATACGCTGACGCCCAACAGGCTTCGCAGCCACACCGACCTTGAAGAGTTGACCTATCGTAGCGCGCGTACCACCAATCCTGAGATCTCCCAGGAACTAGACGACGCGCTACGCCGTGCCTTGGACCCCCAGCGTGCGCTGCGGTTTAGGCGCATGTCCGAGTTTTTGCATGCGCTTAGGGTGCCGCTTGGGCGGTTACCCAATCGAGAAGAGAGCCGCCAGGAGCCGCGGCGTTTCTGGCAGGGTGTGGCGGGAATTCTGCTGTTGCTGCTAGTGCTTTCCTGGTTACTACGCTAACCCAGGCGGGGAAGTACACATAAAACGGGGCGATGAAGTGATTCATCGCCCCGTTCTTTTTATTGCCGCTATTTTTAGTTCTGCTGCGCTAGTTGTTTACAGCGTAAAAATTGGCAACTTGCGCTCGGCTTTGGCCAGTTTCAGCTTAGCCACTTTAGGCAGACCGTTCTCGAACGGCGGGAAGTCCTCACCCTGAATCAGCGGTGAAAGATAGTCCCGGCACGTCTGGGTAATGGCAAAGCCGCTTTCGCTGATAAAGTCCCGGGGCATAAACTTCTCTTGGTTGGCTACCTGGGAGAGCGGGGCAGAGATCACATCCCACTGATAGGGCGCCTGAGAGATACGGCGAATGGCGGGCATCATGGCGTTTTTACCCGCCAGTGCCAACGTTACCGCTTCGCGACCCACTGCATAGGCCTGTTCAACGTCTGTTTTAGACGCCAGGTGACGCGCCGCGCGCTGCAGATAGTCGGCCACTGCCCAGTGATACTTGTAGCCCAAATCCTGCTTGATCATGCCGGCCAGTGTCGGTGCTACGCCGCCAAGCTGGCGGTGGCCGAACGCATCGGTGTTACCCGCATCGGCCAGGAAGGTGCCATCTTCGTAGCGAGCGCCTTCAGAAACCACAATAACGCAGTAGCCATAATTCTTGACGCTCTCTTCAACCCGCGCCATGGCCGCTTTACGATTAAACGGGATTTCGGGGAAGATAATCATGTGCGGCGGCTCGCCTTCGGCTTCGCCCGCCAAACCACCAGCAGCAGCAATCCAGCCCGCGTGGCGGCCCATTACCTCAAGCACAAATACCTTGGTGGAGGTAGCGCACATGGAGGCGATATCCAGCGAGGCTTCCAGCGTTGAGGTGGCAATATACTTGGCCACGCTGCCAAAGCCCGGGCTATTGTCGGTAATCGGTAGGTCGTTATCGACTGTTTTAGGCACATGGATAGCGGTAAGCGGATAGCCCAGCTTTTCAGAAAGCTGGGAGACCTTTAAACAGGTATCAGCGCTGTCGCCGCCACCGTTATAGAAAAAGTAGCGAATGTCGTGGGCTTTAAACACTTCGATCAACCGCTCGTACTGGGCGCGGTGGGTGTCAATGTCTTTTAGCTTATAACGGCAGGAGCCAAAAGCGCCGCCCGGTGTGTGACGCAGGGCAGCAATCGATTCATCGCTCTCTTGGGTAACGTCGATAAGGTCTTCCGTTAAGGCACCGATAATGCCGTTATGACCGGCGTAAACCTTGCCAATTTGATCGGGTGCTTGACGGCAGGCTTCGATAACGCCGCAGGCGCTGGCGTTGATCACGGCGGTGACGCCACCGGATTGGGCGTAAAAGGCATTATGCTGGGCCATGGAAACGTCTCATCTCCTGAAAACGGGTAGGGTGAATCGGTTTTGGTTCCACCACCAAGTAAACGCTGAGTGCTCCTTCACTTAGTACTACTCACTCAGTACTGCTTGGCAGTGGCAGTGCAAAATAAACGCTGCTGCAGTGTGACAAAGTTTAGCGTAAACCCTTGTCTGCTGCATCAGCGGCTACGGTGTTGACTGGAAGTGTTAATCCGCACCGTCCATCTCTTGTTCACGCTGGGCAAGCTGCCAGCCACCCAGGTCTTTATAGCGATTAACCATGGCGCAAAACAGCTCGGCGGTGCGCTCTGTGTCATAGCGAGCGGAGTGGGCGGCCTTGTTATCAAACTCAATGCCAGCGGCACGACAGGCCCGGGCAAGTACCGTTTGGCCATAGACCAGGCCTGCAAGCGTGGCAGTATCAAAGCTTGAGAACGGGTGAAAAGGGTTGCGCTTAACGCCACAGCGATTGACCGCCGCGTTCAAGAAGCCCTGGTCGAACGCGGCATTATGGCCGACTAAAATAGCGCGCGTGCAGTCGTGGGCTTTGATCGATTTGCGAATCGGTCGGAAAATTTCTCCCAGCGCTTCAGACTCGCTCAGCGCTACCTGGCGACGCAGGGGGTCATCCAGGTTGATTCCAGTGAAATCGAGCGCGGACTGCTCTACATTCGCGCCCTCAAAGGGCTCAATGTGATAGGCATAGGTGGCATCAGGAAGCAGGTTGCCCTCCGGATCCATGGTCAGCGTGACGGCGGCTATCTCAAGTACAGCGTCGCCTTGGGCATTAAATCCCCCGGTTTCTAAATCAACGACCACGGGCAGGTAACTGCGAAAACGTTGGGCCATTAATTCGCGGGCAATTGCCTCGCTCATGCAGCTCTCCTTATCTTTAAGCGAGTAATAGTCTTGAAGCGAGTAATAGTAAAGCGAGTCATCAGTCAACATCAGCGGCAAACCACCGCTTTGAATGGGGTGATTCTAGCAGCTTTAGCACCCAGGCGTCGTTGACGGTATTCGCTGGGCATTGAGAACGCTATACTCAGGGTCTGTCTCAAAACCAATCGCAAAGGTTTAACTTTTTAAAGGAGCAAAGAATGTCCGATGTCAAAAAGGTTGTGCTGGCATATTCAGGCGGCCTGGACACATCCGTTATCGTTAAGTGGTTGCAAGAAACCTACAACTGCGAGGTAGTGACCTTTACTGCCGACATCGGTCAGGGCGAAGAAGTCGAACCGGCGCGAACTAAAGCGCAAGCACTTGGCGTAAAAGAGATTTACATCGAAGACCTGCGTGAAGAGTTCGTTCGCGACTACGTCTACCCGATGTTCCGTGCCAACACTATTTATGAAGGCGAGTACCTGCTGGGCACCTCTATCGCTCGTCCGCTGATTGCCAAGCGGTTGATCGAAATTGCCAATGAGACCGGCGCCGACGCTATTTCCCATGGCGCGACGGGTAAAGGCAACGACCAGGTACGTTTCGAACTTGGCGGCTATGCCCTGAAGCCCGGCGTAAAAGTAATCGCCCCATGGCGTGAGTGGGATTTAACTTCCCGCGAAAAGCTAATGGCGTATTGCGAAGAGCATAAAATTCCGGTCGATTTTTCTAATAAAAAGAAAAAATCGCCCTACTCGATGGATGCCAACCTGCTGCACATCTCCTACGAGGGCGGCATTTTGGAAGATCCATGGGCCGAAGCCGAAGATGATATGTGGCGCTGGAGTGTCTCTCCCGAAGCCGCGCCCGACCAGCCCACCTACGTTGAGCTGACGTTTGAAAAGGGCGATATCGTGGCCATCGACGGCGAGCCGTTGAAAGCCCATGAAGTGCTCGAGAAACTCAACAAACTGGGTGGCGACAACGGTATCGGTCGTTTGGATATTGTTGAAAACCGCTATGTGGGCATGAAATCTCGCGGCTGCTATGAAACGCCAGGGGGCACCATTATGTTGCGTGCTCACCGCGCGATTGAATCACTCACCCTGGACCGCGAAGAAGCCCACCTGAAAGATCAGCTGATGCCGAAATACGCTGAAGTGATCTATAACGGTTACTGGTGGAGCCCCGAGCGTCGTATGCTGCAGGCGGCCATTGACGAGACCCAAAAGAATGTAGCGGGTGTCGTGCGTATGAAGCTCTACAAAGGCAACGCTACCGTAGTGGGGCGCAAGTCCGATGAGTCGCTGTTTGATGAGTCGATCGCAACGTTTGAAGATGATGCTGGTGCTTACAACCAAAAAGACGCTGAAGGCTTTATTAAGCTGAACGCGCTGCGTTTGCGCATTGCCGCAGGTAAGGGACGCAAGCAAAGCTAATCAAGCGTTTATAAAAAAAGCAGCTTAACCCTTGTAGGGCGGCCTTCGTATTGCCGCCCTACAAGCAAAGGAGCCATGGTTTTTAAAAAGGAGCCATCATGCTAAAAAAAATACTTTCCGGCCTCTTTGGTAGTGATCGTCAGTCTGAGCCAGGCGCCACCACCAAAGCTGCTGAGCCGGTTGAATACAAAGGCTATGAGATTGTCTCTCAGCCCGATAATCAGAGCGGTCAGTACCGCGTCAGTGGTTGGATAAGTAAGGCTGACGCCAGTGGTGAAACGCTCGAACACCGATTTGAGCGCTCCGATATGCTCCCAGGGCGAGAGGCCTGTGATGCCATGATGGTCACCAAAGCGCAGCGCTATATCGATGAAGTGGGTGAGGCGATGTTCGCGCCAGACCCGCGCCGTGCAGGTGATAGCGACCAGAGCGAGTAGAGCGCCGTCGACATAACGTTTAGTGAAGGATAGGCGTATGCGTTTAGTACACCAAGCCTCACCATGGCGCTCTCTATTCCATGAGAATGGCACGCTCAATACCTCGGCGCTCAATGCGCCGTTGCACCATCTCTTCTCAAAACTCTCCTCAAACTTCCCCTCGAGCTTCCCCTCACCGGATACCTCATTAGCTGACGCCTATGCTTGGCAACTGCCGCTGGTGGAAACATTGGTGCATTATGATCTGCCCGCCTGGCGTATTAGCCAAATTATCAGTGACCACAATGCTTCACTGTATCGTCAGGCAATAGCGCAATCCCTTGACGAAATGCAGGCGCAGGGCTGGGGCGCTCCGCCCGTCGACTACTGTGTTCTGCTGCTAGGCTCCGCGGCGCGCTTCGAAAGCCTGCTAGGCCCCGACCAGGATAATGCGTTGATTATCGACGACTACCCTGACCACCGACATGTAGAGATTGATGGCTACTTTCAAGCGCTGGGCGAGCGGTTTACCCAGCGTTTGGATCAGGCCGGTATCCCGCTCTGCCGTGGTCATGTCATGGCGCGCTGGCCGATGTGGCGCAAACGGCTGAGCGAGTGGCATGCGCAGCTAGCTATATGGAGCGCTGACCGGCAGGTAAAACGCGTACAGCAGACCAATATTCTGCTCGATTTTTTTCCGGTTGCCGGTAATCCAGCGCTTGCTAAGCGACTAGAGGAAAGTATCGCTTCGACACTTCCCAAAGCGTCACTGTTTATGGATGAAATGGCGGCGCTACTTGATGAGCTACCGGTGGCGCTGGATCGTCTGGGGCGGCTAGCCTCAAGCCCGGGCCTGGATGCCCCCCACGAGCAAGCCCTTAATCTTAAGCATCAAGGTTTGTTGCCCTTGATTAGCGCTGCACGCTTAAGCTGCCTGCGTCACGGGCTGCGCGAAATAGCCACACACCAGCGATTGATCGCGCTAAGTCATACTGCGGCTGCGCTGACGCTGGCTGAATCGGAGTTACTTATAGCTGCTTTTGAGCGTCTGCAGCAGCGCCTATTGGATCAGCAGCGGTATAACAAAGCCCGTGGTGAAGCCGCTGATGGCTGGATTGATATGCGGCGCCTGCGCGAAGATGAGCGCCTGCTGCTGAAGTTTGATCTGCAGCAGATCAGAGCTTTTGTTCAGGGAGTGAAAAACGCCTAGTCCGGGGTGGAAAGAGAAGTGTCATCCGGCGCCGCGGGCAGCTCCAGTGTTAAGCATGCACCGCCTAAGGTTTTGGCATCCTCTACCCAGAGTCGCCCCCCCAGGTGGGCGATAATGCCCCGACTAATCGGCAGCCCTAAGCCGCTGCCTCTTGGCCTACCTCGCGGAATATCGTCGTCCTGTTGAATTTGATGAAATTTTTCAAACACCCGCTCACGCTCGTCTTCGCTAATGCCCGCACCGTTATCCTCCACGCTAAGGCGGAAATGCCGACGATGGCGATAAAGCGTGAGGTGCACTTTTGGCTGATCACGGTCGGCAAACTTACCCGCATTATCAAGCAGATTAATAATTACCTGCTCTAAACGGTCATGGTCGCCAACGACCATCGCAGGGTCAGCTTCCAAGCTAACATCTAAGGCAATGCCACGCTCCTCATGCAGATGCGCAATAGCGTCAATGCTATGCCGAGTAAGGTCGGCAAGGTCGAGTGGCACGGGATTTAGCGTTAAACGACCGCTCTCCAGGCGGGCAAGATCCAGAATCTCTTCAATTAAACGTGACAGTCGCTGGCTCTCGTGGACGATCACACCAAGAAAATGCTGGCGCTTTTCGTCGGGGAGCTGACTGCTATCGCATAAAATTTCAGCAAAGGCGCGAATGGAGGTGAGCGGCGTGCGTAGCTCGTGGCTGACCATGGCGACAAACTCATCTTTCAAGCGATCCAGCTCGCGCAGGCGCTCATTGGCGCTGCGCAACTCTTCGCCGATTTTTGCCAGTTCTTGGGACTTCTGTTCCAAACGGCGGTTGTACTCCAGGGTTTGTGAGGTGGTGTCCAAAATGCTCAGAATCGACTCAATGTCCAGCGCTTCACCGCGTACCACCGAGTTGATCAATACTCGCGCTGAAGAACTGCCTAGCGCCCCCGCTAGGGCCTGTTCGGCGCGGGTAATCAGCTCGGCAGTAGCGAGCTCATCGGCTGCATAAGCGCTTTTGGTTCCGCTATAGCTAAATACGCGGCGGGTGGTCTGGGCACCCAAATAGCGAACCAGCAGCTCTTTGAGAGCCCCCTGGGTCGTTTGCCCACGCCAAAGTGACGTAGATAGCGAGGTGGTTTGCAGATTAGGGTGCATTGCTTCTGTGAACAGCGCTGCCTGGGTTTGCTCAAGTGGTGTAGGTCGGGTAAACAGCGATACCCCCACTAATAGCCCCACGTTAGCCATCATGCTCCAGAGCAACGAATGGGTATAAATATCCCAATTTTCGAGCCCGAATAAGCCGTAGGGCATTAGCCAAGCAATACCCCAGGGGCCCTCGGTGAGTAGTGCCGCATCCAACCAACCGGATTGGGAAAACCCTGGCAGCAGCAGCGTATAACACCAGAGTAAGAACCCGGCGATTAGGCCAGCCGCGGCACCTTGGCGAGTAGCGCCGCGCCAATAAAGGCCAATCAAAAGCGCTGGGGCAAACTGCGCGGCCCCGGCGAAGGAGACCAGTCCAATGGTGACAAGACTATAGGAGTCACCAATTAGCGCATGGTAGAGATAGCCGAGCAGCAGAATAAGCACGATAGCAATGCGCCGAATACCCAACAGCCAACCGGCAAGCTCCCCTTTGGTACTTAAGTGCAGCCGCCGTGAGCGCAGCAGAAGAGGCATCACCAACTGGTTGCTGACCATGGTTGAAAGCGCGATTGTCTCGACAATCACCATGCCTGTCGCCGCAGAAAGGCCGCCAATAAAGACCAGTAGCGGCAGCCCTTCTAAACCTGCTGACAGCGGCAGCGTTAGCACGAAACTGTCCGGGTCACCCGCGCTGACCCCTAGCAGCAGTCCCGCTAGCGCAATGGGAATAACGAACAGATTAATCAGCAGCATATAGAGGGGAAAGAGCCAGCTTGCTCTGGCTAAGTGCTGCTCATCGACATTCTCAACCACCAATACCTGGAATTGACGGGGCAGGGTCAAAAAGGCCAGAAAGGCCAGCACCAGCATGCCCACCCAGCCGGTGGCGCCACCCGGAACGCTATCCAGCCGCATGCTATCGACAAGGGCGGGAGTTGCCGCTACCTGGGCAAACAGCGCAGCGGGACCTTCAAACATCACAAACACCACGAACACGCCAACGGCCATAAAGGCCACCAGTTTAACGATGGATTCCACCGCGATTGCCGCCACCATGCCTTCATGGCGCTCGCTGGCATCCAGGTGGCGCGTGCCAAACAGAATAATAAATACTGCCAATACCAGGGCGACCCAGAGGGACTTATCCATCCAGAAGTGCTCATCCACCAAGGTGGTGTCGGCTGCGCGGGGGTAATTGATCAGTACCGCATGACTCACGGTAATGGCTTTTAACTGCAGGGCAATGTAGGGGGTGATGCTAATCAGCGCCATCAAGGCAACCAGCGCCCCTAGGCCAGTGCTTTTGCCGTAGCGGGCACTAATAAAGTCGGCGATGGAGGTGATCCGTTGTCGTGCGGCGATGCGCACCATCTTTCTGATTACCGAAGGGGCCAACAGCATCGCCAGAGTGGGTCCCAGGTAGATGAGCAAAAAACTGGGGCCGTACTCGGCGGCGCGTCCTACGCTGCCGTAGAACGTCCAAGCCGTGCAGTAAACAGCGATAGAAAGGGCATATACCGTAGGCGAGCCAATGATGGAGCGACCCTGCTCCGCTCGCCGGTCGCCCCAGGCGGCGACCACAAACAGCAGCGCTAAGTAGCCAAAGGCGGTGCCGAGGATCATCGCCTCATTACGCATGGTTAGCGGCCCGCACGCTGTTCCATCAGCCAGGCAGTTAAACCGATCACTACTGCCCAGACGATAAATAGATAAAGCGGTAGCCACCCCACGCTAAAAGCGGGAAGACGGTCCACCACGATAATCAGCGGTGGGCAGAACAGCAGCAGGGCAATCGCCACCAGAGCCATTAGGCGCTCTGTTTGGCGTGATTTCACACCGAAAGGTTTCATCAGGCACTGGCATCCTGTCGGTCGAAGGCGTTGGCTTGTAGCGCTAATAACTGCTCAAGTGTATCGACGCCGCGGGCTTCTAAGCGTGGCAGCAGGGCTAGCCAGAGCTCGGCGGTAACGCGGGCATCGCCTAAAGCAGTGTGGCGCGTCCCCGGTGGAAACGCCAGATCGTAGCGTTGGGCAAGGCTATCCAAATCATGCCCATCGAGCGCTTCGTCCAGTGCCCGTGAAATCAGTAGAGTGTCAATCACAGGGATATCAAATGCGACCCCTTTGTGGCTAATGGCAAGTAAGTCAAAGGCGGCGTTATGGGCGAGCAATACGGCTTCACCGACATAATCACGAAAGCGGGTAAGCACAATATCCAGCGGCGGCGCACCGATCACATCGGCATCAGTAAGGCCGTGTATCGCGGTGCTAGCCGGTGGGATCGGCCGCTGCGGATCAACTTTTTGATCGAAGGCCTCGCTTGCTAATAAACGGGCGTTGACCACGCGACAGGCGCCAAGACTGATGACGGTGTCGCCTCGGCGTAGCTCAAGCCCGGTGGTTTCCGTGTCAAAGGCGACTATTTCCAGGCTGCGCAACGTTCGACTGGCCAGCGCTTCATCCGGCGGGGGCAGGTCGGCAATGCCAAAGTCATGGAATTCTGGGCGCGGCGGGGCGGTTTCTCTTGGGGCGCCTACGCGCTCCATGGCGGGTAGGGGGAGTCGCAGGCGTGAATGAACGCCATCGTCGTCGGCAAGGCTCCAGATGTCGCTGGCGTGTTGGCGCATTACATCGGCGACGCTTGGCGTCAACGGTAGTGAGTTTAGCGGCTGCTGTCGCCACTCCGTCAGCTCATGCTCGGGGATCGCTTTGCCGCGCCAAATAAGGTCAAGGTAGACGCGTTTATTGCCCAGGCATATCTCACCCTCAAAGCCACTGTCGGGAAGATGGGTATTGAGGTGCTTAACTAAAGAGTCAAACAGCGCAATCAGCGCCGGGGCGTCGCCTTTAAACCAGGCAGGCATCCCCACCGGGGTAATTAAGCGGTGCTCCGGGTCAAGGCGCTCATCCAACGCTTGCCAGAAATCGTTTGACCACATGGGCGTTAAGCGCTCGCCCTGATGCTGCATATCGTCGAGTAGCTGGCCGATTTTGGCCACGTTGTCGCCCAGCGTGACGCCTTCCTCATGGATTACCCGCTCAAAACGCTGGCGTAAAGACGACGTGTTGGCGTCATTTTGATCGCGCAGCTGTATCAGCGCATCGGCGGCGCTGGTCAGACTGGCGGTATGCTGACGAAGCGGTGTCAACATTGCTGCCAGTTCCGCTCTAACGCCCATTTCACTCGACCAGGAGGCGGTGGCGTCGCTAAAGGTCAGCAGTGTTTCGCCATTGCTACCCGGCACGCGGCGTAAAATCACTTTGAGCCAGCGGTCATCACAGGGGGCGAGTAACTCGCGCGGGGAACCGTCATTAGGCAGTTGGCCGAGCACTTGCTGTAAGCTGGCTACCGGTAGCAGCGCTTCCAGGCGTTTGCCCAGGCCTAATCCGGTATTACCCTCAAAAAAGTCTTCAGCCGCCTGGTTGAACAGCATGAGGCGGCGGTGGTGATCACACAGTAGCAGCGGCGTTTCGAGTACTTGCAGCAGTGTTTCCAGCTCCTGGCGGATGCGTGCAGCGCTGCGGGCGCCGTCAGCGTGAGCGGTGGCAAGGCGGCTGCGATCTGATCGCCAGCTTTCGCGTACTCGTCGTAGGTCGGGCCCCAATCCTTTTAGCCAACCTTCGGGTGGGTGCTCGTCCCGCGCGTCCGGGTTGGCGACTAAGCGCGCCAGCTGCACCTGTAAATGCCGCAGTGGGGTAAACAGCATCCGCTCAAGCAGCAAACCGGCTAAAAAAATCGTTGCGCCACCGGAGAAGCTACCAAGCCAGAGGGCGATGCGCGTTACGCCTGTGGGAGCAAGCTTCGCATCCAGCCAGGCGGCAAAAATGGCCCCACCCAGCAGGCTGATGCCGCTAAGTAGCAGCCAAAGGCCCATTAGGCGCTGACGTTTGGGCAGCCCGCCTCGGGTCATGGTTGCTCCTCAATTAGTAGGGCTTTGACTTTTTCGACCAGCGACTGGGTAGAGAAGGGCTTGGTGATGTAATCATCGGCGCCCAGCGCCATGCCTTTTTCACGCTCCACGTCACGCCCGTGGGCTGTCAGCATAATAATCGGAAGCTGGGCGGTAGCCGCTTCGCTACGTAGTCGCTCTAAAACGTCAAAACCGCTAATTCCCGGCAGGCTAATATCGAGGAGCAGTAGATCGGGCTGGCTATCATTCACTCTTGCCAGGGCCTGTTCACCATCTTCGGCAGTAACGACCTCAAAACCTGCTTGCTCCATCAAGAACTCTAGCGATAAAACAATATTGGGTTCGTCATCGACGACGAGCACTTTAGCCATGGAGCTCTCCTGCTTTTATTTGTTTTAACGTTTATTTGTTTTAAAGCTGTATGGCTGCAGTCTAGATATATCTCGCCGGTCAGCCAAGACGACCTTGGCCGAATGCATGCAAGACAAAGGAGCGTTCACTAAGAAGCTGGCAAGCGCGTTTTGTTACACTGCTTGCCCCTTTGCCATGGCTTAACCTGTTATGGCGTTCCACTGATCTTGTTGTTAGGGCTGACAATGCGCGTACTCCTGTTATCTGCCTACGAAGCGGTGAGCCATCGCTACTGGGCGCAAAGTTTAATGGCGCAGCTTGATGAGGTGTCGTGGACGCTGTTGAGACTGCCGCCACGCCATTTCGCCTGGCGTATTCGCGGCAACCCACTGAGTTGGATGCTGAAAGAGCATGACATCCTAAACCAAACGTATGATGTGGTTCTTGCCACTTCGATGGTTGATCTGGCCACGCTGGTGGGGCTTTTTCCGCATCTTGGCCGTGCAAAAAAGGTCGTCTACTTTCATGAAAATCAGTTCGCTTATCCAGAGTCGAGCGATCAGATGCCACAAGTAGAGGCTAAGATGGTCAATCTCTATACGGCGCTGGCGGCGGATTGCGTGGTGTTTAACAGCGCCTACAACCGCGACTCTTTTATTGATGGTGCGCGGGCTTTTCTAAAAAAAATGCCGGAAAACCTCCCCGCAGCCAAGCCACTGGAAGCGCTACGCGAGCGGGCCAGGGTATTACCAGTGCCAATATCTATCCGCAGTCAGTACGTCCACCCAACGGTTCCGCACCGCATTGTTTGGAATCATCGCTGGGAATATGACAAAAATCCCGACGACTTCTTTGCCGTGCTGTTTGCGTTAAGCGATGCGGGGGTAGCGTTTGAGCTGGCGGTGCTTGGTCAGCGTTTCCGCCAGGTTCCGGCTATTTTTGCCGAGGCCGAGCAGCGCTTAGCCAGGCATATTGTGGCTTGGGGGCCGCAGCCGGAGGAAGCGTACCGTGAATTGTTGGATAGCGCGGGCATTGTGGTCTCGACCACTTGGCATGAGTTTCAGGGCTTGGCGATTATGGAAGCGGCCCAGCGCGGGGCGCTGCCACTAGTGCCTGATCGGCTCTGTTTCCCTGCGCTTTACCCTGCAGCCTATCGCTATGACGGCTCTCGGGAAGGGCTTTATGACCGGCTTAGTGCTTGGCTCACCGATCCTGCGGTTCGCCCTGAGCGCCTTGATACCACCGTTTGGGAGTGGCCCGCTTGGCGTGAGGCTTACCGCCGGTTGCTGATGAGTTCGACTTGGTAGCCTGGGTTTTATTAGCCGTTAAGTAAGTTCGGTTTTGTCTTTATAGTCGCATAGGTCCTCGATAATGCAGCTACCGCAGCGGGGTTTGCGCGCGATACAAGTGTAACGACCGTGCAGAATCAGCCAGTGGTGAGCATCTTGAAGAAATCCTTTTGGCACATGGCGCAGCAGTTTTTGTTCCACCTCAACGACATCTTTGCCTTTAGCGATGCCGGTACGATTGGATACCCGGAAAATATGCGTATCTACCGCCATGGTGGGCTGACCAAACGCCGTGTTGAGAATCACATTAGCGGTTTTACGGCCTACACCGGGTAAGGCTTCCAACGCTTGGCGGGTGTCGGGCACTTCGCCGCCGTGCTGATTAACGAGCATGTGGCAGGTTTTCATCAGGTTTTCGGCTTTGGTGTTGTATAAGCCAATGGTTTTGATATGTGCTTTAAGCCCGTCGATACCTAAATCAATGATCGCTTGGGGCGTGTTGGCGACTGGGTAAAGCCGCGCAGTGGCTTTATTCACCCCCACATCGGTGGCTTGAGCGGAAAGCAGTACCGCAGCCAGCAGCTCAAATGGCGTGTTCCAATTAAGCTCGGTAGTCGGGTGGGGGTTCTCTGCCTGAAGGCGAGCAAAAATTTCATGACGCTTTTGGGCATTCATGGCGGGTCTCTTAATAAATACGCGTTATAAATACGAGCAGTTGTTTACATTGGCACTTTCGCAATTTTGCCAGCTATTTTATCGTGCCGGTAACCCGCACGCGACGCTCAGTTCGAGGTGTTGTCGCCACTGGCTTGGCGCGGGCAGCACTGCGTTGATCAATGGCGTTTTTCAGCGCAATCAATAGACCCGCTACAAAGAATGCCCCCGGTGGCAGCACGAAAAACAGGAACTGGTAGTCGTCGGCAACAGTCAGCTGCCAATTGGCCGCTTGCGGCCCAAACAGTAGCGCCAGGTCGCTAAACAGCGTGCCTTGACCCAGTAGCTCACGTAGGGCCCCAAGCAACACCAGTACGGCGCCAAAACCCAATCCCATCATAAAGCCATCAATGGCCGCTGGAAGAACCGGCTGGCGTGAGGCAAAGGCATCCGCGCGACCCAGGATGGCGCAGTTGGTGACGATCAGCGGAATAAAAATTCCCAACACCTGATAGAGCGGGTAAGCGTAGGCGGCCATGAGCAGTTCAGCGCAGGTAACAAAAGCAGCAATCACCATCACGAAAGCGGGCAGACGCACTGCGCTGGGCACCTGGTGACGAATCAGCGAAATCGCCGTGCTGGCACCGACCATGACCAGCAACGTGGCCAGCGCCAGCCCCAGCGCATTGACCACGCTGCCGCTTACCGCTAGTAGCGGGCAGAGCCCGAGCAGCTGCACCAGCGCGGGGTTATTCGACCAAAGACCACTTCGGGCTAGTTCGCGCCACTGGCTCATAAGGTGGACTCCTCAAATGACATCGGTAGCGGTGCATCGTCGGCGTACTGAAGCGCTTTATGGACAGCATTGACCACAGCACGGGGCGTAATCGTAGCGCCGGTAAAAGCGTCAAACTGGCCGCCGTCTTTCGTCACCGCCCAGCCTTCTGGCGGCAAACTATCTAACCTTAAACCATTAAACTCGGTGATCCAGTCGCTGCGGCTGCGCTCAATATCATCGCCTAGCCCAGGCGTTTCCTGGTGCTGGGTAACGCGCACGCCGCTGATACGCTGCTGCTCATCAATGCCAATCAGCAGGCGGATTTCGCCGTTATACCCCTGGCGGGTCACCACCGGCAAGATCACTGCGCTGCTACCCTGATCGTTTACCCACCAACCTTGGCTTTCGCTCGCAAGCCCCAGCGCCTGTGGGTTGGGAAGGGTAAAAGTGCTCTCCAGCACCTTAGTGACGGGCGTATTCGCCAGCGCTTGGGGCAGTACTGCCTGCAGCTGGCGGTGTTGATAAGCCAGCTGATGTTTCTCTATACGCTCGGCGGTTAACGTGCGGGTAAGCGCAACGCTGCCTGCCGTTACCAGCGCAAAGGTCCCCAGGGCAAGCGCACCGCGCTGCATGGCCTGTAACAGCGTCATGGCTGTTCTCCTGGTTTACCCGGTGAGGCTTTTTGCTGACCTGTAGGGCGTGGCACGCTGTATAGGTCTAGCAGCGGTACACACAGATTCATCAGCAATACCGCAAACGCCACCGCGTCCGGGTAACCGCCAAAGGTGCGAATGATCATGACCAGCGCGCCAATCCCTGCGCCATAGAGTAGTTTGCCGCGTTGGCTGGTGGCAGCGGAGACCGGGTCGGTAGCAATAAAGAATGCCCCGAATAGTGTTGCCCCGGTGAGCAGGTGGAACAGCGGTGAAGCGAAGTGGCTGGGGTCGCTGAGATAAAACAGCGTGGCCAGTAGTAATACGCTGCCAAGCATAGCGACCGGAATATGCCAGCTAATAATACGCTTCGCTAACAACACCGCACCACCCGCTAGCCAAGCAAGCGCTACCCATCGCCAGGCGCTTAGGGTTCCATCCGGCAGTGGACTGGCAGCCCAGAACTCGCTGGCCAGTACCGCTTCGCCTTTGTGCTTAAATGCATCAAGGGGCGTTGCGCCGCTCAAACTATCCAATTGGGCGGTTGGCAGCGTGCCGGCGATTTGCGCCCATAAATCATTAGGTAGCAATTCCTGGGGCGGGGCCCACAGCGTCATGTAGGTAGGAAAAGACACTAACAGTAGCGCATAGCCCACCATGGCGGGGTTGAACGGGTTATGGCCCAAACCGCCGTATAGCTGCTTGGCGACCACAATCGCCGCGATCATACCCACACCGATAAGCCACCAGGGGCTGGCGGGAGGCAGTGATGCGCCCAGCAAAACGCCCGTAAGCAGGGCGCTTGAGTCATTCAGCTTTACACGGATGGGGCGCTGGCGTAGCCGAAGCACGGCGGCTTCAAGCGCAACACCAAAAGCGGCGGCTAGCAGTACATTGCTGATAATTCCAAGGCCGAAAAAGTAGCTCATGGTGGCGATGCCTGGCAGGGTTGCCGCAATGACCCAGCGCATCAAGCTCGCCGTTGGCGGCACAGACGTTGCTGTAATGGCATCTTTAACGCCTGAGGCGTGCATCATGCTCATGGCGACTCCTCGCTGGACTGCTGTTCGCGCGCCTGGGCAAGCTGCAACTCGGCTGCTTTTAAGTTCTCCTGGGCGGTGGCAAGCTGCATTTCTAAGTCATCCAGGGATTGTTTGGGGTCTTCCTGAGCGACGCGCGCCAGGGTTTTTTCAGCCTTTTTGACCGATGCTTTGGCGGCGGCATGGGCGATGCGCAGACCGCGTAAGTCGACCTTTTCGCTGCTGGCGGCGGCACTGGTAGACGAGCGACGTTGTTGCGCCTGGCGGGCTTGCTTGCGCGCCTGTTTTTCAGCCTCTTCCCGAGCGAGCCGCGCTTGGCGGAACTCAAAACGGTGCTTGGCGTGCTCCGCTTTTACTGCCTCAATCCGCTGTAGGCGTATCCGGCTTTTAGCTTCCCGGTAATCCACCACGAGCGGAATATGGCTGGGGCATACGTAACTGCAAGCGCCGCATTCAATGCAGTCGAACAGGTGATAGCGCTCTAGCTTGGCATCGTCTTGAGCGCGAGCATACCAGTGCAGCTGTTGCGGCAGCAGCGCTACCGGGCAAACGCTTTCACACTCACCGCAGCGAATGCAGGGCGATTCTGCTGGGGGCGGCGGTAACTCATTAAGCGTGGCCGCGATTAAACAGTTGGTAAGCTTGGTGACCGGCGTATCGAGCGTTAGCAGTGGTGAGCCCATCATGGGGCCACCCTGAATCACTTGGTGTAACTCTGGGGTATTCAGCCCTGCCTGCTCCAGCAGCTCTCTAACCGATGTGCCCAGACGCACCCAGCGATTGCCGGGCTGGGTGATGGCTTCGCCTGTCAGCGTGACCACCCTGGAAACCAGCGGCTGCCCATCGCGTACTGCGTGTAGTATCGCCAGTAGCGTGCCTGGGTTATGGCAGAGCACTCCCACATCAGCGGGCAGCCCGCCGCTGGGCACATCAAGGTTTAGTAGCCTTTTAATTAGCTGGCGCTCGCCGCCGCTGGGGTAGCGGGTAGGTATTACTTTCAGCTCAATGTTAATCGGCTGGTAATTTGAAAGGGCGTGTTTCAGGGCTTTTATGGCATCGGGTTTGTTATCCTCAATGCCAATCATTATATGCTGCGCGCCGCACAGCTTGGCGACTATCTGTGCACCTTCGAGCACTTCGTTAGCGTGGTGGCGCAGAGTCAGGTCATCGGCGGTGATATAAGGCTCGCATTCGGCGGCGTTAATCACCAGGGTGTGAATCGCATGCCGTTCGACCACTCGCGCTTTAATATGGGTGGGAAACCCTGCGCCGCCTAGGCCGACAATGCCGCTCTCGTTTAAGCGCTCAAGTAGTGCACTGGGTTCAGCGCGTTGCCAGTCGAGACTGGGCAGTCGCTCCCAGTTATCTTGGCCATCGCCATCAATGGTGATTTGGGTCGTGCCAACCTCGCTCACCGTTCCGCTAATGCTGGCATGCAGGTCGCTACAGATCATGCCTTCACGCTTGGCAATCACGCTGCCCACTTTTACTTCATCTCCCGGCGCCACACATGGCGTGGCGGGCTGGCCGCTGTGCTGCTGCAGGGTAAGAATTACTCGGCCTGGCAGTGGCGCTTGAATGAGTGCGGATTGGTTGGAGCGCTGTTTGCGCTCAGGCGGATAAATGCCACCGGGGAAGTCATAGACGTTCGACATCAAGACTCCCTGGTGCGGATTGGCGGTCGCTGGCAATCATGTTTGATGATTGCGCCACTACGGGTTGCCACTGGTTGAGCGGTGTCGAGCGTGGCAGCATATCGATACAGTCCACAGGGCAGGGATCGAGACACAGATCACAGCCGGTGCATTCGTCTTCAATCACGGTATGCATTAACTTAGCCGCGCCGATAATTGCATCGACCGGGCAGGCTTGGATGCACTTGGTGCAGCCAATACACTCCGCTTCGCGAATAAACGCCACCTTGGGCTCGCTTTGCGCTTCGCCATCCAGGGGCTCCGGCTCGCGACCAAGCAGATCGGCAAGGGCATGAATCGTCGCTTCGCCACCCGGAGGGCATTTATTCAGCGCATCGCCCTGGTTAATCGCTTCTGCGTAAGGGTGGCAGCCTGGGTAGCCGCACTGGCCGCACTGGGTTTGCGGCAGCAGGGCATCAATTTGTTCAACTAGCGGGTTATCTTCGCGCTTAAAACGCTCGCTAACCACGCCCAGCAGGGCACCAAACCCGATGCCCAAGCCGGTTAATACCGCGATAGCGCTAAGGATTCCTATCACATCACTGGTGCTATTCATCGCGCGCTGCCTTCATCCCTGCACCAAGCCTGAAAAGCCGAGAAATGCCAACGACATGAGACTCGCGGTGACCATAGCAATCGCGGCTCCTTGGAAGGGTTTGGGAATATCGGCCCCCGCTAAACGTTCACGCATGGCGGCAAACAGCACCAAAATAAGCGAGAAGCCTAGCGCTGCGCCCAACCCATACAGGGTGGTGTGAAAAAAGCTTAACTCGCGGTTTAACGACAGCAGCGCTACGCCCAATACCGCGCAGTTAGTGGTGATAAGGGGCAGGAAGATGCCCAGCACCTGGTGCAGCAGTGGACTCAACTGGCGCACCATTATTTCAGTAAACTGCACCACGGCGGCGATCACCACGATAAAGCTAATGGTGCGCAGGTAGGTCACATCCAGCGGCACAAGCAGACCATGATAAACCACGAAGCTAGCAGCCGACGCCAGGGTCAGCACAAAGGTTGTGGCCAGGGACATGCCCATGGCCGACTCCAGTTTATTAGAGACGCCCATAAATGGGCACAGGCCCAGAAACTGAACCAATACGAAGTTGTTGACCAGGGCCGTGCTGATCAAAATGATAAATAGCTCACTCATGGCAGCGTATTGTGCGAAGAAAAGGGTTCGTTGGCTAGCGAGCGGGCATACACCTTGGCGCAATGTCGCCCTGCAGCTTTGGCTGCATAAAGCGCCTGGTCAGCGGCTGTCATTAATCCGCTGGGCGTCATAACACCTTCTACATGCAACTGGCTAATACCAATGCTGACGGTGACGTAAGAGGCCACTGGCGACTTGGGGTGAGGATACTTTAACTGATCGATAGCATGACTCAGCGCTTGGCTTTTTTCCATTGCTTGGGTGGTGGTAGTCGCAGGTAACATAGCACTGAATTCCTCCCCACCTGTGCGTGCGATAAAAAAGCCATGTGCAGTAGCAATGTCATGCATCGTCTGCGCAACTCGCTGTAAGCATTTATCGCCTTCGGGGTGTCCGTAATGATCGTTAAACAGTTTGAAATGATCAATGTCAATCATCATGACCGACACGGGCTGATCTGTGGTCAAGGCAATATTAATGACCTCTCGCAGGCGCTGATCGAATAATCGGCGATTGGGTAGACCGGTCAAGGGGTCGTGGGTAGAGAGCTCAATGAGCTCGGCATTGAGTTGCTGTTGATGCTTGAACTGCTCTTGGAAGGCGCGCGCTAGGAGGCCGATTTCATCTCCGCGTCTTAATAAATTGCTTGATCCCTTTATATCCACGCTGGCTTGCTGCGTAAACTGGGTAAGGGCTCTTAGTGGCGTCAGTATAATACGCTCGAGTAGCAGCAGAACAAGGCCAATCACCAATAGCATCAAGCAGACTGTCCATAAAAGTACGTAGCGAAATGTTTCTAGACTCGCCAAATAACTGGTGCGATTAAGCTGGGTACCCAAAACTATGTGCTCGTTATTGGGGTAGACAGCTAAATAGCGTTGCGCCTTGATTGTATTGCCAGAGATAGTGATGGTTGTGTCATTGTTGCTTCCTCCTTGCTCCATCGAAAGCGTCGTTGGTAGCCCTGTATAGTCTTCTATGATCGACAACCATGCATCGTCCATTGGCCTCACTTTGAATAGCCATCCTTGGGGCGGGCCGCTCTCATCCGTTCTTAGAATGGGGTTTGATGCTACCATTAGCGGCGTTGTACCCGCATACAGGCTGCTTTTTCCTTGTTCTGGATCTTCTTTTATGGAAGTCTGCATCGTGCGAATCAGCACCGACATCCAGCGACACTCACGTTCTACGGTATAGCAAGTTTGGTATTGGCTGGTAGCTGGATTGAGACCTGCTAGAAAATGTACGTCGCCCTCCGCGTCGAAGAAGGCCATTAGTTGGTAGCGCATTTCTTCAAACATCTGTTGGCTAAAATTGGTATCCGTATAGCCAGGGTAGTTCCCCTCAATAAATTCATAGGTATCGTCCCAGATCGCCCAGTCTCGCACTTGCGCGAGTAGCTCCTGTTGGCTCATATTGAGGCTACGTTCAATTTGCTCTAGCTCCTGGGTTACTAACGCGCGCTCTTCTCTATGAAGCGAGGGAAATATGACCCACTTGCTCAAGGCAACTAAGGAAATAAGGGCTAGTAATAACACGCCACCCAAGGCAGCTAGAAAACGAAAGCGCAATGATCGTGAAAAGCGTTGAACCATAGGGTGTGCCTAAGCGAAACGATGACAATGTATGACAGATGCAAAAAATAAAAGGGGCAAAGGCGTTTAGCCTCTGCCCCTTTGACAAGACTCTATTGTGATTAGGTGACCCGCTGGCCCGGTTCAGCACCTGTGTCAGGGGAGAGTAAGTAGATGCCTTCTTCATTCGCAGAGGCCAGCACCATGCCTTCCGATACGCCAAAGCGCATTTTGCGCGGCGCCAGGTTGGCGACCATGACCGTTAAGCGACCTTCCAGGGCTTCAGGGGCGTAGGCGGAGCGAATGCCGGAGAAGACGTTGCGGGTTTCGCCACCCAGATCGAGGGTCAGTTGCAGTAGCTTGTCGGCGCCTTCGACGTATTCCGCTTTGGCAATGCGCGCAATCCTTAGGTCGACCTTGGCAAAAGCGGCAAAGTCGATTTCTTCAGCGATAGGCTCTTCCGCCAGCGGACCTTTGGGCACTTCTTTCAGCTTTTGCTCTTCCACGAGATCCTCCTTCGACGCTTCAATCATGGCATCAATCTTGTCACGCTCAACGCGGGTCATCAGCGGCTTGAATTTGTTGATCGAATGATCGGTCAGAACCGTTTGACGAGAATGCCATTCCAGCGACTCAACGTTAAGAAACGCACGAGCTTCCACGGCCATAGCGGGTACCACGGGCGCTAGATACACCATCAACTGACGGAATAGGTTAATGCCTACCGAGCATATTTCCAGTACTTCAGCATCGCGCCCATCCTGTTTAGCCAGGGCCCAGGGCTCTTTATCAGCAATGTAGGTATTGGCTTCGTCCGCCAGTTCCATAATTTTGCGCATTGCCCGGCTAAATTCGCGTGCTTCAAAATCTTCGGCAATATCGTCTCCGGCGGCAATAAAGCGGGCGACCATCTGTGGCTCAGCGCAGTGGCTTGAAAGACTTCCACCGCCAAGTTTTTTAACAAAACCGGCACAGCGGCTGGCAATGTTGACCACCTTGCCGACTAAATCAGAGTTTACCCGAGCGGCGAAATCTTCCAGATTCAGATCCAGGTCGTCGACTTTAGAAGTAAGCTTGGCGGCAAAGTAGTAGCGCAGATACTCGGGGTCGAGATGGTCGGCGTAGGTAGCGGCTTTAATAAAGGTACCGCGCGATTTCGACATCTTGGCGCCGTCTACCGTCAGGAAGCCGTGGCAGTTAACAGCGGTGGGCGTGCGCAGGTCAGCGCCATGCAGCATGGCGGGCCAGAACAGCGCGTGGAAGTAGACGATATCTTTGCCGATAAAGTGATATACCTCGGCCTTCGAGTCTTTGTTCCAGTAGCTGTCGAAGTCGACCCCTTCGCGATCACAGAGGTTTTTAAAGCTAGCTAAATAGCCGATCGGCGCATCCAGCCAGACATAGAAGTACTTGCCTGGTGCGTCGGGGATTTCGAAGCCAAAGTAGGGCGCGTCGCGGGAAATGTCCCACTCGTTAAAACCAGACTCAAACCACTCCATCAACTTATTACGGATTTGCGGCTGAACGTGGCCATCGTCAATCCAGCGCTGTAAGAAGTCGGCAAAGTCGGGCAGCTTAAAGAAGTAGTGAGTCGAGGTGCGTACTTCTGGAGTGGCACCAGAGATAGCCGAAACAGGATTAATTAAGTCTGCGGGAGTATAGGTAGCGCCACACTTTTCGCAGTTATCGCCATACTGGTCATCGGCGCCACATTTGGGGCAGGTGCCTTTAATAAAACGATCGGCCAGAAACAGACCTTTTTGGGGATCAAACATCTGCTCAATATCGCGAGTGGCAATATGGCCTTTATCCCGTAAGCGCTTGTAAATCATTTCGCTGAAGTGGCGGTTTTCAGCGGAGTGGGTCGAGTGATAGTTGTCGAACCCGACACCAAAACGGGCAAAGTCCGTTTGGTGATCGTTGGAAACCCGTTCAATCAGCGCTTCAGAGGTAATACCTTCCTGTTCCGCACGCAGCATAATGGCAGTGCCATGGGCGTCGTCGGCACATACGTAGTAGCACTGTTGGCCACGGCTTTTCTGGAAACGTACCCAGATATCAGTCTGGATATACTCAAGTAAGTGACCGAGGTGAATGGCTCCGTTGGCGTAAGGGAGCGCACTAGTCACCAAAATGTTGCGCGTGGCGGTAGTAGACATGGTGGAGGTTAATTCCGAGTTAATAAGGGTGCCGATCAGGCGATAACAAAAAAGACGGCGAAGTCGCTAAACGCTTCGCCGGTACCGTTGCTTGCTAGCAACGGTTAATAAAGCGCTTGCTCTTCTTGAACGACTTCACGCAGCAGTTCTAAAAAGAGCTTATCAGCCTCCGAGTGTTCAGCAGGGTCTTCGGGTATGTGCACACTGGTGGTGTCTGAAATTTCGTTGGCAATCCGCGCCATGGCCGCTGGGCTATTGCCTTCGGTTAACTGTTGCCTGGCAATCACAAGGGATTGCTCAAGAATTTTTGGGTCTTGCAGCAATTTGCGAATAAAGTCACGCAGCTCATTGATGACGCGTGTTTTCTGGATTTCTGAACCGGACATGAGAGTCTCCTTAGGATCGCAATTGGCGACAGCGCCAAGCGAAACCAAACAATGCGTTGACCATAGCATTTTTTCTGCCAACGGGCATGAGTTGCGCGGCATTAAACCGTCAGGCGACCGGCCTTGTGTTTAACGGGATTGGCGTACTGAGCAAGCCAATAAGGGCGCAGAGGCTCAGGCACTTCGGCAAGCCGGGCATTAAAACGTTCTCGGTCCTGTCGAGTTATGGCTTTGCGTGCCACTAGCTCTGGCGCTTCCCCCAACGCCTCTAAGGCTAAATAGTGGCTGGGGAACAGGCGATAGCCGCCAATTACCTGACGGTCAATCTCCGCCGCCACTTCATCGGGGGTCGCCATATCAGAACCCACTGGCGTACCAAAATGCAGTCGCACGCGTCCCTTTGAGCCGGTAATGCCCGCCACAATAGAGCTAATATCTTCAAACTCACTCTTGGCGTAGCTGCCCTGGGTATCGATATCGTGCAGTTCCTGGGCTTTTTGCACGTCGCAGGGGTCGTATTCATAGCTAATTGATACCGGCACCAATTTCAGCTCGGCGATTGCCTCGCCAAAAACCATGTCACGCTCCGAGGTGCGTCTGGCCATGGTCAGCATTTTGATGATAGCGGGCTCGGTATGGTCGATGCCGTTCTTGGCGCGACCTTCACGCTGGGCCATCCAGATTGAGTGCTGGTCTTCGGTAATGGTGTGGCGAATATAGGCAGACAGCTGCTGGTACGCCGCCAGCATGGCCCGCTTGCCCCGTGCACTGCGCGGCACAATGAAGCTTTTGTTAAGCCGCATCAGGTCAGTGACATAGGGCTTTTTGAGCAGATTGTCACCGATCGCGATGCGGACGGTGCCGCGGTTCGCCTGGTATAGCGCATAATTAACGAACGCGGGATCCAGAGAGATATCGCGGTGATTGCCAATAAATAGATAGGCGCCGTTGGGGTCGAGTTTGTCGAGGCCAGTGACTTCAAACGCATCCGTGGTGGTGCGAATCATGCGCTCCATGTAATGGGCAATGCGCATTTGGAACTCATAAACGGATGAAACACCTTTGACTTCGCGCCGTACGGCGCGGCTGGCAAAAATACGCGCCAGGGATGGTGCCCAGCGTGCCATGCGCGGCAGCCGGAAGCGGGTTAGTGCATCCAGCAACTCATTGTCACGTGAGAGCCTGGCAAGTACATCGGCCACTTCATGATCCATAAAGGGCCGAATATCGGCCCACGGGTCTGTCTCAGTAGAAGCGTTGGTAGCGTTATTTTGATGAGTCATGCGAACCGTTGGATGATAAACCATGGGTGATTAGGAATAGGTATCGATTAATAGCATCAAGGCCGAAGGGCTATAGAGCCCTTACTGCGCCGCAGGTTCCCGCTGCGTTTCGCCGCCAAGCCACTCTACCAAGCGCGGTATATCAGCGGATAGGGCCTGCGCCATTAAAATAAAGTCTGTTTCCAGGCGAGCGAGAGCATCGTCACCGTCGTCAGCGTGATCGGCTTCTTCAATCAGGGCATCGCCAAAACGCAACGATTTCAGCGCCAAATCATCGTGTAGCACAAAGCTTAACCGGCCTTCCAGGCTAACAGCGAGCTTGCTGGCTTGGCGGCCGCTCTCAAGTAACTGCTGAATTTCATCGCTGTCCAAATCGACCTGGCGAGCGCGCAGCACACCGTCATCGCCTTTGGCTTTGAGTTCAACCTGATCACCTAATTGTAGATCGGCAGGGCGGCTAGACACATCACCCAGCCAGGTGGTCATGGCGCGGATAGGCAGCGTCTGTGAACTCAGCGGGGTGACTTTTAAGCTGCCCAGGGTTTCACGTAGCAAATCCAGAATGTCTTCGGCGCGGGTTCTCGAGCTGGCATTGATGCCGATCATCTGGCCATTAGTATCCCACCAAAGATCAATTTTCTGGCTACGCACAAAAGCGCGAGGCAATAAATCCTCGGTGACCTGCTCTTTTAACGCGGTCTTCTCTT
Source organism: Halomonas alkaliantarctica (assembly GCF_029854215.1). Lineage (NCBI taxonomy): Bacteria > Pseudomonadati > Pseudomonadota > Gammaproteobacteria > Oceanospirillales > Halomonadaceae > Vreelandella > Vreelandella neptunia. Next base: position 1,896,464 of record NZ_CP122961.1, read on the forward strand.
TGCGGGTCACTTTGCGGCCTTCGCTGGCCTCAATATCGGCAACCTGCTCATCGACTTCTTCTTTTACAACAGACGCGGGCAGAAGGCGTTCTTGGCGCAGCGCTGAAAGCAGCCGATGCGATTGAATTTCGTGAACGAGTTGACCGCCGCCCATACGTCCAGCGGGTGCAGTCCAGCCCAGGCGGCGTGCATCGGCGTTGCCGAGTGGTTTGGCGGCATGCTCTTGTAAAGCGCTAGCGAGCTCATCGCTGGATAATGCGGGCGCGTCGTGCAGGCGGTATAAATGCAAGTGCTTAAACCACATGGGACCAATCCTGTTCAAAAGGTGGCACATTATGGCGAAAGCGGGGCATTCCTACCAGCGGCTGCCACCAATCGTCTCTGTTGCACGTGTTTCAAACTTGTGTTTGATTGAGTTGTTGCCAATCCTTATGGAGGAGTCGATATGAGTACATCGCTGTCACGTGTTCAGTTACGCGTTCGAGGCTATCACTTAGATGGCTACGGTCATGTGAATAACGCTCGCTACCTAGAATTTATGGAAGAAGGACGCTGGGATTTTTTTGATCAACATCCAGAAATGATGAAAGAGCTCCATCAAGCCGGGCGGGCATTCGTCGTCGTCAATTTGAACATTGATTATCTGGCCGCTGCCCGACAAGGGGATGATTTAGAAGTGCTGACCGGGATCATCGACGTTGGAGAGCGCAGTGGACTCTGCCACCACCGTATCATTCGTAAAGACGGTGGGCGTAAAGATGGCACCGTCATTGCTCGTGCCGATTTAACCTTCGTACTGCTCGATATGCGCGCCAATAAGGCCGCTGCAATCGAGGGAGAGGTGCGTGAAGCGTTAGCCGCGTTGACCTTGGGGAAAGAGGCATTTAGCGCCTAAACGGCTTTGCTGAGCTCCCTGGCTGCCCTTGCTGCTTTTGCGGTGGTATGATGGCGCAGTATTTGCGCGCCGCTCTATGGTAATTTCAGAGCGGTGTTTATCAGCGCTTTCAACTCTCGCAGTGCCAATGCAGTGCAAAGGATCTGACTTTCATGGGTGACATCGCCAGAGAAATCTTGCCCGTCAATATTGAAGACGAGCTTAAACAGTCGTATCTCGACTATGCGATGAGCGTCATTATCGGCCGCGCGCTTCCAGATGTGCGGGATGGCCTTAAACCGGTTCACCGGCGTGTGCTGTTTGCCATGCATGAACTGGGTAATGATTGGAATAAACCGTACAAGAAGTCGGCGCGTGTCGTCGGCGATGTCATCGGTAAATACCATCCGCACGGTGATAGCGCGGTATACGACACTATCGTACGTATGGCGCAGCACTTTTCGATGCGTCATGTGCTGGTCGACGGCCAGGGCAACTTCGGTTCAATTGATGGGGATAACGCGGCTGCGATGCGTTATACCGAGGTGCGCATGTCGCGCCTCGCCCACGAGCTGCTCGCCGACCTTGAAAAAGACACCGTCGATTGGGTGGATAACTACGACGGTACCGAGCGTATTCCCGCCGTATTGCCCACCAAGGTACCCAACCTGCTGATCAACGGCTCGTCGGGTATCGCGGTAGGTATGGCCACCAATATTCCACCGCACAACATGCGTGAAGTGATTGACGGCTGTTTGGCCCTCATCGACGACTACACGCTGTCAGTGGATGACTTGATGGAGTACATCCCCGGCCCTGACTTCCCCACCGGTGCCATTATCAATGGACGCGCGGGTATCTTGTCGGCATACCGTACCGGCCGTGGGCGTATTTATGTGCGCGCCTGCCATACCATCGAACATCATGATAAAACCGGTCGCGATCACATTATTATTAGTGAGCTGCCGTATCAGGTGAACAAAGCGCGGTTAATTGAGAAGATTGCCGAGCTGGTGAAAGAGAAGAAGATCGAAGGCATCGCTGAGCTGCGCGATGAATCGGATAAAGATGGCCTGCGCGTGGTTATTGAAGTTAAGCGCGGCGAGTCCGGCGAAGTCGTGGTCAATAACCTGTTTGCCCAAACGCAGCTGCAAAACGTGTTCGGGATTAACATGGTGGCGCTGGAAAATGGCCAGCCACGCACGCTCAATCTTAAAGAGATGCTGGAAGCCTTTATTCGCCACCGCCGCGAAGTGGTTACCCGGCGCACGCTGTATGAGCTGAAAAAAGCCCGTGAGCGTGGGCATCTGTTGGAAGGCTTGGCCGTCGCTATCTCCAATATCGACGAAGTGATCGAGCTGATTAAAGCCTCGCCCAATGCAGCAGAAGCGCGTGAAAAGCTGCTCGCCAAGACGTGGCAGCCCGGTCAGGTAACCGCCATGTTGGAGCGGGCTGGAGCTACTTCTTGCAAGCCAGAGGAGCTGGAAGAGGGCTTTGGATTAAATACCGCGGCTACCTCTTATCGGCTTTCTCCCGCCCAGGCGCAGGCGATCCTTGAGCTACGTCTGCATCGCTTGACGGGTCTTGAGACCGAGAAGCTGCTCGACGAATACTTGAATATTCTTGAGAAAATTGCCGAGCTAACCGAGATTCTGGCGTCTGCTGATCGCTTGATGGAAGTGATTCGCGAAGAGCTTCACGCCGTGCGTGACCAGTTTGGCGATGATCGTCGTACTGAAATTCAGGCCAGCCACCTGGACCTTTCGATTGAAGACTTGATCGCCGAAGAAGACATGGTGGTCACCGTGTCGCGCTCTGGGTACGCCAAGACGCAGCCACTCTCTGACTATCAGGCCCAGCGCCGTGGCGGCCGCGGTAAGTCTGCCACCGCCATGAAAGATGAAGACGTGATTGAGCACCTGCTGGTAGCGTCGACTCATGACACCGTACTGCTGTTCTCCAACCGCGGCAAAGTGTACTGGCTGAAAGTGTATGAAATGCCTAACGCCAGCCGCGGCTCGCGTGGCAAGCCGCTGGTGAATATGCTGCCGCTGGAAGAGGGCGAAGCGGTTAACGCAATCCTACCGGTGCGCGACTACAACCCTGATAACTACATCTTCTTTGCTACGGCCAAAGGTACCGTCAAACGTACCAGCCTTGAGCAGTTCTCGCGGCCGCGCAGTGTCGGTCTTATTGCGATTGACCTGGAAGAGGGTGACCGTTTAGTGGGCGCTGCTATTACCACCGGTAATGATCATGCCATGCTGCTGTCGTCTAACGGCAAAGCCATTCGCTTTGAAGAGGGCAATGCCCGCGCCATGGGTCGTACTGCCCGCGGCGTGCGTGGTATGCGCTTAGCGGGTGATGCTGAAGTCATTAGTCTGATCATTCCCAAGAGTCAACAGATCGACGCCGAAGCGGATGCCGAAAGTGAAGCGCAGGATTCCAACCAAGAGAGCGCTGTAGCTGAAACGGCTGATGGTCAAATCTACATTATGACCGCCAGCGAGAACGGTTACGGTAAGCGCACGCGTCTGGAAGAATTTCCGCTGCGTGGTCGTGGTGGTCAGGGTGTTATCGCCATGCAAACCAGCGAACGTAACGGTTCGCTAGTGGCGGCGATGCAGGTGTATGACAGCGATGAAATGATGCTGATCACTGACCGAGGCACGCTAGTGCGTACCCGTGTGGAAGAAGTCTCGACCACATCACGGAATACCCAGGGTGTGATGCTGATTCGTCTCGGCAAAGAAGAGAAGCTGGTCAAGACGGTACGCGTTGATGAGCCGGAAGAGAGCGATGAGCTAAGCAGTCCTGAAGAAGCTGGTCTTGAAAAGAGCAGCCTTGAAGACGCGCAGGCGAATGAAACATCCGATGACGCACAGGAACCAGGGACTGATGACACGTCACTATAATTTCTGCGCAGGGCCCGCGGCCCTGCCAATCGCTGTGTTGGAGCGCGCCCGGGAAGAGCTGCTGGACTACCAGGGGCGCGGTCTTTCCGTGATGGAAATGAGTCACCGCAGCGATGAGTTTATCGGCATTGCCGAGCGCGCAGAAGCTGATTTCCGTCAGCTTCTAGGCGTGCCGGATAATTATAAAGTGTTGTTCTTGCAGGGCGGTGCCAGCCTGCAGTTTGCCATGCTGCCGATGAACCTTTTGGGGCAGGGCGGTAGCGGCAACTTTATTCAGACCGGCATCTGGGGCAAGAAAGCGCTGACAGAGGCCAAGCACCTTGGTTTTGATTGCCATGTGGCCGCCAGCAGTGAGCCTAACGGCCATACGGCGGTGCCCCAGCGTGATGCGCTTCAGGTAAGCGCAGATGCTGCCTATCTGCACTACACCTCTAACGAGACGATTGGCGGCTTAGAGTTTGACTATACGCCGCACGTTCAGCGACCCGATGGTGCTAGCGTGCCGTTGGTCTGCGATATGTCGTCAAATATTCTCTCTGGGCCGATCGACGTTAGTGAGTTTGGCGTGATCTACGCTGGGGCACAGAAAAATATTGGCCCCGCCGGCTTAACGCTGGTGGTGGTGCGTGACGACCTGTTAGGCAAAGCCCAGGCCAATATTCCTTCGCTATTTGATTATCAAATGCTGGCGGAAGCCGGTTCGATGGTCAATACGCCGCCCACTTACGCTTGGTATTTAGCCGGGCTGGTATTCCAGTGGCTGAAAGACGATATCGGTGGGCTGGCCGCGATGGACGCTATTAATCAGCGTAAAGCCGATAAGCTTTACGCGACGATTGATGCCAGCGAGTTTTATAGCAACCCAATTGCTAAAGCCAACCGTTCGCGGATGAACGTGCCTTTTGTATTAGCCGATTCAGCGCTGGATAAAGCGTTTTTACAACAGGCCGATGCGGCGGGGCTGCTTAATTTAAAAGGCCACCGCAGCGTGGGTGGTATGCGTGCCAGCCTTTACAATGCGGTGTCTGAGTCTGCGGTAGATGCATTAATTGCATTTATGGCCGATTTTGAAAAAACAAGGGGCTAACCATCATGTCCGACACGTCGATCAATCTGGACGAGCTGCGCCAGCGAATCGATCAGCTCGATAGCGATATTCTGAATCTGATCAGCGAGCGTGCCAGCTGCGCCCAGCAGGTGGCGCACGTTAAGTTGGCCGAAGATAAAGATGCAGTATTTTATCGCCCTGAGCGAGAAGCGCAGGTGCTGCGGCGCATTATGGCGTTGAATAAGGGGCCGCTCGATTCAGAAGAGATGGCGCGACTGTTTCGTGAAATCATGTCGGCGTGTTTGGCGCTTGAGCAGCCGGTTAAAGTGGCCTATTTAGGTCCTGAAGGCACCTTTACACAGCAGGCGGCGCTCAAGCATTTTGGTGAAAGCGCCGTGAGTTTGCCTATGGCAGCTATAGACGAGGTGTTTCGTGAAGTAGAGGCGGGCGCCGTGCATTACGGCGTTGTACCAGTGGAAAACTCCACCGAAGGGGTGGTCAATCACACCCTGGACACCTTTATGGACTCCTCGATTAAAATTTGTGGCGAAGTAGTATTGCGCATTCACCACCATTTATTGGTTAGTGAAACGACTCGCCGCGATAAAGTCTCACGTATCTATTCGCACCCGCAGTCCTTTGCCCAGTGCCGTAAATGGCTTGATGCTCACTATCCCCATGCGGAGCGCGTGCCAGTTTCCTCTAACGCTGAAGCGGCCAAATTAGTCAAAACCGAGTGGCATAGTGCGGCGATTGCAGGTGATATGGCGGCCAAGCTTTATGGGCTTGATCATATCGCCGAGAAGATTGAAGACAGCCCTGATAACTCCACGCGGTTTTTGATTATTGGCAATCAGGATGTGCCCATGGCTGGCGAGGATAAAACCTCTATTGTGGTTGCCATGCGCAACCAGCCGGGGACGCTGCATGCCTTGCTAGAGCCTTTTCATCGCCATCAAATTGATTTAACCCGCCTTGAAACGCGTCCTTCGCGTACCGGTGTGTGGAACTACGTCTTTTTTATCGACTTTAAAGGCCATCGTGATGAGCCTAAAGTTGCGGCAGTGCTTGAAGAGGTGCAACTGCGGGCAGCGGACCTTCGCGTGCTGGGTTCCTACCCCATAGGCGTGCTGTGACGTTAATGGTCGAAGACAGCGTTAAAACATCAGGCTGTCATGAAGTGCGCCTATTGATTGTTGGCTTGGGATTGATTGGTGGCTCGTTAGCGGCATCGCTGCGCGCTGCAGGCTTTCAAGGGCAGATTGTTGCCTGTGACCCTGATGAGGGTGAGATCGCTCGCGGTATTGGAATGGGGTTGATTGACTCAGGCGGTACCCGTCTAACCGAACAAGTTAATGACGCCACCATGGTTGTGCTGGCGGTGCCGGTGCTCGCCATGGAGAGCGTTATGGCGAGCTTGGCCGATGCATTACCAAGAGCGTCTGCAGATGTCGTGATGACCGATGTCGGTAGCACTAAAGCGACCATTCGGGCTTGTGCCCAGCGTGTCTTTGGCCAAGTGCCCTCCAACATGGTGCTGGGGCACCCTATTGCCGGTTCAGAAAAAAGCGGCGTTGCAGCTGCGAATCCGCGCTTGTATGTAGACCACAAGGTTATTCTGACGCCGGAGCCAAACGTAGATCGGGCTGCTTTGCAGCGCGTCCGCTGCTTATGGGAAGCCTGCGGTGCCGATGTGCTGGAAATGGACGTAGAACGCCATGATCAAGTGTTGGCACGTACTAGCCATTTGCCGCACTTGCTGGCATTTTCACTCGTGGATACGCTGGCTCGTCAAGATGAGCGGTTAGATATTTTTCGCTACGCAGCGGGCGGTTTTCGTGATTTTACCCGTATAGCGGGTAGCGACCCGGTTATGTGGCGAGATATTTTTATTGCCAATAAACAGGCGGTTTTGGCATCTCTGGATGATTTTGAAGCAGGGCTTTCTAGCTTGCGTCACGCGGTAGAAACCGGTGACAGCGATGCGATGATTGCCACCTTTGATCGGGCGAGCCACGCCCGGCACTATTTTGACTCTTTATTGAACAAAACCAGCTATCAGGCGGAATATCATATGCAACCACAAGGTAAGGTCACCTACCGTGTGCAGCCAGGCGGCCAAGCCCAGGGTCGTGTGCGCGTACCTGGCGATAAATCCATGTCGCACCGCTCCATTATGCTGGGCGCGCTGGCAGAGGGTGTTACAGAAGTAAAAGGCTTTCTGGAAGGCGAAGACAGTCTGGCGACCCTACAGGCATTTCGTGAAATGGGCGTGGCGATTGAAGGTCCGCATCAAGGTAAAGTCACCATTCACGGTGTTGGCATGCATGGCTTAAAGGCCCCCGCTGGCCCACTTTATGTGGGTAATTCGGGCACCGCCATGCGGTTGTTTTCAGGGTTGCTCGCTGGACAGGCGTTTGATAGCGAGCTAACCGGCGATGAGTCGCTGACCAAGCGTCCCATGAGCCGCGTGGCTGACCCGCTGCGCCTAATGGGGGCCAGCATTGATACCGCAGAAGGCGGACGCCCGCCGCTTAAAATCAGCGGTGGCGCCAAGCTTAAAGGCATTCATTACGATATGCCGATGGCCAGTGCCCAAGTGAAATCCTGCCTGCTGTTGGCGGGGCTGTACGCGGAGGGCGAAACGCGGGTGCGCGAACCTGCGCCGACCCGTGATCATACCGAGCGCATGCTCAATGGGTTTGGCTATGCGGTTTTCCGTGAAGGCGATACCTGTTGGTTACAGGGTGGCGGTAAACTGACCGCGGGCCCAATAGATGTGCCTTCGGATATATCTTCAGCAACGTTCTTTTTAGTTGCCGCAGCGATTACCCCTGGCGCTGATATTACTCTTGAGCACGTAGGGGTTAATCCAACCCGCATTGGTGTGATTAATATTCTTACCCTCATGGGTGCGGATTTAAGGCTTGAGAATGAGCGCGAAGTGGGCGGCGAACCGGTGGCCGATATTCGTATTCGCTACGCACCGCTGAAAGGAATTGATATCCCTGAAGAGCAAGTGCCGCTGGCAATTGATGAATTCCCTGCACTGTTTATTGCCGCCGCCAACGCCGATGGCGTGACCCGCCTAAGGGGCGCCGAAGAGCTGCGCGTAAAAGAGTCTGATCGCATCCAGGCAATGGCGGATGGTTTAGCTGTGCTAGGTGTGCAGCACACTGTTGTAGAAGACGGTATCGATATTGTTGGCAATGGCGATGCGCAAAAAGCGAGCTACGGCGGTGGTCGTGTCGATAGCCTGGGCGATCACCGTATTGCCATGGCGTTCGCGATTTCATCACTGCGTGCGAGTGGAGAAATTGAAATTGAAGACTGCGCCAATGTGGCGACCTCTTTTCCTGATTTCGTTGAACTGGCCACGCGCATCGGCATGAGCGTTAGCGTGGAGGGTGCGCATGAATGATCCCGCTTCAGTTGTTCCCGTTCTCACTATTGATGGCCCAGGTGGAGCGGGTAAAGGCACCATTAGTGGTTTAGTGGCGGAGCGTCTTGGCTGGCATTTGCTGGATAGTGGTGCGCTCTATCGGCTGACGGCTCAAGCGGCGGTTAAGCATAGCGTAGCGGTTGATGATGAGGCTGGGCTTGCACGCTTAGCGGAGCAGTTGGATGTAGCCTTTCCAGTTGAAGAGGGGCAGCCGCGTACGCTTCTCGAAGGTGAAGATGTTGGCCAAGTGATTCGTACCGAGCAGGCTGGTGAGCGAGCTTCCCAAGTGGCGGCGCTGCCTGCGGTGCGGCAAGCCTTGCTACAGAGACAGCGTGATTTTTGCCAAGCGCCAGGATTGGTAGCCGATGGGCGAGACATGGGTACCGTCGTGTTTCCCGACGCCCCGCTAAAGATTTTTTTGACGGCAAGTGCCGATGAGCGGGCACGCCGACGTTATCTGCAGTTGCAGGAAGCCGGGGTGAATGCTAGTCTTTCGAGTCTTTTAAAGGAGATTCAGGCACGCGATGCACGCGACACGCAGCGCAGTGTGGCTCCTCTCAAGCCGGCAGATGATGCCATTACGCTTGATACCACGCGCCTGAGCATACCGGAAGTGGTTGATCAACTGACCGAACTGCTCGCCCAAAGAGGGCTGGTAAGCGGCGTGTGATTCTCCCTTGCGGCGTTTTTGGATAGGTGTCACGACGTGGCAGGGCACTAAACTCACATCGGTGAGCCCGGTCAGGTCTAACCAGCGTTAACACCTCCAAAGGCTGAGTGACATTAGGCCCGCACTTGCTGGTGGTGCGGAGAAGGCATTTATGCCTCAACAACGTAATTACGTAGGAACACCATGAGCGAAAGCTTTGCTGAGCTGTTTGAACAGTCTCTTAACGACATCAACATGGAGCCAGGCGCTATTGTCGCGGCTCAAGTTGTCGACATTGACGGTGACTGGGTTACTGTCAACGCTGGTCTGAAATCTGAAGGTCAGATCCCTGCGTCACAATTCCGCGATGAACACGGTAACCTGAACATCGCTATCGGTGACGACGTACACGTTGCACTTGAAGCCGTTGAAGATGGTTTCGGTGAGACGCGTCTTTCCCGTGAAAAAGCCAAGCGTGCAGAAGCTTGGAAGATTCTGGAAGCAGCCTTCGAGAAAGACGAAATCATTAAGGGCGTTATTAACGGTAAGGTTAAAGGCGGCTTCACAGTTGAAGTTGACTCTATCCGTGCCTTCTTGCCGGGCTCCTTGGTTGACGTTCGTCCTGTTCGCGATACTGCGCACCTGGAAAACAAAGAGCTGGACTTTAAAGTCATCAAGCTCGATCCGAAGCGCAACAACGTTGTGGTATCACGTCGTGCGGTTCTGGAAGCAGAGAACAGTGCAGAGCGCGAAGCGCTTCTGGCTACTCTGCAAGAAGGCCAGCAGATCAAGGGTATCGTTAAGAACCTGACAGACTACGGCGCTTTCGTAGACCTGGGCGGTGTTGACGGCCTGCTGCACATTACAGACATGGCGTGGAAGCGTATTAAGCATCCGTCCGAAATCGTTGCTGTTGGCGACGAGATCAACGTTAAAGTTCTGAAGTTTGACCGTGAGCGTAACCGCGTTTCACTGGGTCTTAAGCAGTTGGGCGAAGATCCGTGGGTCAACATTAAAGAGCGTTATCCAGAAGGCATGAAAGTGCACGCAGTCGTCACTAACCTGACTGACTACGGCTGCTTTGCCGAGCTGGAAGAGGGTGTTGAAGGTTTGGTTCACGTCTCTGAAATGGACTGGACTAACAAGAACATCCATCCGTCTAAAGTCGTTCAAGTGGGCGATGATGTTGACGTCATGGTGTTGGATATCGACGAGGAGCGTCGTCGTATTTCTCTGGGTATCAAGCAGTGCACTGCTAACCCGTGGGAAACCTTCAACACTGACTACAACAAGGGCGACCGTGTTTCCGGTACCATCAAGTCAATTACTGACTTCGGTATCTTTATCGGCCTAGAAGGTGGTATTGACGGTTTGGTTCACCTGTCTGATATTTCTTGGACTGATACTGGTGAAGAAGCCGTACGCAGCTTTAAGAAAGGCGATGAAGCTGAAGCCGTTATTCTATCTATTGATCCTGAGCGTGAGCGCATCTCGCTAGGCATCAAGCAGATGGATTCTGACCCCGTTGCTGAGTATCTGTCAGTCAACGATAAGGGCAGCATCGTAACGGGTCGTGTCATTGAAGTTGATGCTAAAGAAGCTCAAGTTGAATTGGCGACTGACGTTATTGCTGTGCTTAAAGCCTCTGAAATCAGTGCTGACCGCGTAGAAGACGCGCGCAATGTGCTGAATGAAGGCGACAGCGTTGAAGCTCGTATTGTTAGTGTTGATCGCAAGAGCCGCCAGATTAATCTGTCGGTTAAAGCGAAAGACCAGGACGATACGCGTCAGAATCTGAAGAAGATTCGTGAGCAAGAGCCGGAAACTGCAGGTGGTCCGACCACTATCGGTGATTTGATCAAGCAGCAGATGGGCCAAGACTAATTATCGATTAGTTATTGGTTTGTAAAAACGCCGCCCTATGGGCGGCGTTTTTTTTTGTTTTTAATAGCTCAACGCTAGTAATAGTTGAGCCTAGAGCTGTAATGAACTATTAGGACTGGAATACTTTAAACGGCATTTGTGTTTTGAAAACGATTAGTAATTGAGTGAAAATCAACTAGACTGTTGTCAGTTAGCCTTTTTACAGGAATAATGTCCTAGCATTCTGAAACCACCTTTCTGAACTAGTGGGTACAAAGGTTGTGAATTTGCACCTAAGCCAGTTGAATTCCGTTCAGTTAGATACGATATTCAAGGAACCCCAATGTCATTACTTAACGAATATATCCAAAAAGAACAGCAGCTAAAGCAGCTACAAGAAGACCTGCAGCGTTTAGAAGGCGATCAGCGCCTCAAAAGCGAGTTGGAATTTAAAGCCAAACTTGAAGCGCTAATGACAGAGTTTGGCAAGCGTCCGGTCGACGTCATTGCCTTATTAGATCCTGCTGCCGACCAGCGTAGTACTAAAACCACGGCGAGTGGCAATGCGCGCCGTAAGCGTCGTCTTAAAATTTACAAAAATCCCAAGACAGGGGAAGTAATCGAAACTCGCGGCGGTAACCATAAAGGTCTGCGTAGCTGGAAAGACCAGTATGGTGATGAGACTGTCGAGTCTTGGTTGGAGCGCATGGAAGACTAATTTATTTAAAAAGCCGGTATTTCTATTCAGAAATGTCGGCTTTTTATTGCCATATGCGTCAGTGCTGCCCAGGTGCCGTTATCACCACTGCTAGCCTATTAATGGGATACGAAGTTCTAAATGGTTCGTTTTCCATAATACCTGAGGAGGATGACCGCTAAGGTGGCAAGCCTCCTGCCTGCTTAGTAGATACATGATGGTATGCGTCAAAGCGCCATACAGATCAGCTAAAGTATCAAAGCATGTGCTCGCGTAGTAATGAGTAGGGATGTCTACCCGCCGGTAGGGAACGGGCAGCGCAATGTTTTGTGAATTGCTCTTATCTGCTAGGTAAAGACCAATATCGGTACGATAAGAATGAATAGAATCGTTATTAAGCGCATTAATTCTGTCTGCGAGTATGTCGGGTAGCACGATGATAGTCTTAGATAGTCGCAGCTGTGCCTGTAAGCAGGCTAGCTGCATATTGTGATAGCTTTCACGTCCTAGCCCCTTAATATGTTCGGGGGCTTTGTAGAGGCGCATCAGGACCATTTGGCGGTCATTGGTTTTTTCGATACGGGTGTTAAAACCATGCAGGGATGTCGGCTGATGAAGTTTGGTTCTCAGCATTACCCGGAAATAGCGCGGACTACAGTGGTAACGACGTTGAAATGCACGTGAAAAAGATGAATGGTTATGATACCCGCAACGGATCGCAATTTGCGCTATATTGAGAGGAGTCAGCGCTAGCAACACCGCCGCGCGTTCCAGCCGCCTTTTTTCACGATAGGCGCTAGGCGAGATGTGAAAGCTTTGGCGAAATTGGCGCCGAACTTGAGAAGACGAATACCCTATGTGATTAGCAAGGTCTTCGATGCCGAGTGTCTTATCAAGTGTGTCCTGCAGCCAGATCTCAGCCCGTGTCATCGCGTTGAACATTATCTGGCCTCTGATACATGAATCATACAGGCCGTGTTTATATCGCCTGTAGTGCACTCTCCCAGTGCGTTAGTGTTAGTAACCTAGCTGAAAGAAAAAATTCAGCTTTCAGATGAGAGTTGAGTCTCTAACCAGGCCACTTGTGGGTAATGTTGATGCAAAGCATCTGTTTGATGAGCTGTCGCTGACAGTGTCTTATCTGATAGATGTGTTGGTTAACCTCGTATACTTAATGGTGATGCCTTTATGATGGCAATTGGGTAGCAAAGGCAAGTTTGCTCGTTGTTTTTACCCGTTTGTGCACAGTTTTTGCCAAATGAAGCTACATTGGCAGCTATATCGACCATTTCAAGCAAGGTGTAAATGAAACATCGATGAAATATCAAAAGGTTCAAAAGCCGGTAGATGAGCGTGAGAAGCTGCGTAAGTTTCGTGAATTAGACGATGCCTTTGCGCAGGCATTACGCCAATTAGATGACCCAGAGAGCGATTTCGATATACCGACAGGCCCGCCGGTACGTTCGCTCGCGGCATTGGAACAAGACGATGTTGAAACCCAGCAGAAAGAACAGCAGCAAGAGCAGGAGCGCATATTCAAACAGCGCTTCGAGGCTTTGTTAATAGAGTATGGTGTGGATCATTACGATCTAGCAGAGTTGATCGACACATTAATTAGCTACGGACTATGGCAGCAGGATGTAGCCCCTAACAGCTAGCACTCTCAAAGCATCGAAGGCGTCTTTACTAACGATAGCGGTAAACACGCAAACTTGGCAGAAATACATCTTGCTCTAGCTTTTCGTCGCGCCGCCTTGCTCGTGTGCGAGTAGTGGGTGGGTGAAGCGCAGGCAGGTTAATGTGGGGTAGTCGCTGATTATTGTCAGGTACAAAAATAGGCATAGCGGCATTTAGTGCCCGTCGTGTATGCCCATCTTCGAGTGGCTCAGTAAAAAAGAGATTTGCCCGCATAAGTGGGGCCTGGGTTTGTACTTGGGCAAGCACTTCGCCGCTTGGAATGCCGGCTAGCTTGCGTAGCTGAATACGAATATGCGGCGCATCGGTGTCTAGCTGCAAAAGCTTATGTTCAGCTTCTTGCACCGACAGGCGTTTAATAGAGCGACCGCTACTGTACCAAGCAAAACGAACGCGAGAGACGGGCGCTTGTGCGATAGGTAACTGCCGCCAGCTCTGTTTAAGATGCAAACGCGCTAGCCCAGTGCGACGCAACACCTCATCAACATGAGGATGGCGTCGTGGTAAGCGGCTTTTTGCGTCGCTAAGTGCATTTGGGAATGTTTGTTTAATATGTTGCAGTAGTCCGCTAAAGTTGGCTTTGGCTTGATTAACAGCGCCTATCGCCGCTAGTAGTTCGTCATTAGCAGCTACTATAGCAATATAGTTACGTGTTTCACGGCCATCTTGATCTTGTTCATGCCACATATCGAACAGGGCTTTACGCAACCAATCGTTAGCAGGTGGCGATTGATGAAAGACCCATGAAGCCGGTAGCTGCTGTTCATATAATGAGACCGCGGCGTCAATGGTTTCAAGTAGATGGTCAAACTGCTGCTCCAATTGAAGCAGCACCTGATAGGCCGAAGGCGATAAGGGATTTGCGTTTGTCTCGGCCATAGTCAGTGTCAGGGCTCGTTAAGTCAGTGATAAGACTTGTTAGGAGAGTGGCGCATCCTTGTCGGCTTGCGCTAAGAGCGTATCTATATCGGCCTCATCCATGGCGGACTCGCCCGATATGCGGTGCGATTCATCGGCCCAGGCACCTAAATCTAGCAGTTGGCAGCGCTTACTGCAGAAAGGGCGGTAAGTGCTTTCTGGCAGCCAGGGCACACGCTTGGCGCACTGCGGGCAATTAACTTCTAGCGGGGAATCGTTGGCAGGGCGAGCCATAAAAAACTCCAATTGCGTTAACAAATACGATATCTCAGTAGTTGAGCTGCTGGCGGTAGCTTTTATCCAGCTGTGCCACTTGTTCCATCATGCTGGCGTGGTCACCGCTGTTATCTATCACGTCATCTGCCTTCGCTAACCGTTGTTCGCGGGTAAGTTGGGCGGCGAGAATAGCATGCACCTGGCTTTCACTCACCCCATCACGCTGTTGGGTTCTCGATAATTGTAGCCCTTGGGGTACATCGACAACCACTGCGCGGTTAACTAGCGCACTTTGTCCAGACTCAAAGAGTAACGGTGATACCAGCAGCACATAGGGCGCGCCCTGGGCTTTGAGCTGCTCTAAATGCTCCAGTAGTCTCTCCCTTATTCTGGGATGTGTGACGGATTCTAGCCACTGTCGCTGTTCTGGATTTTTAAAAATAATCTCGCGTAGGGCGGCGCGATTAAGCGTGCCATCCTCATGTATGACCTGATCACCGAAACGGTTTTTAATGGCTAGCAGTGCCGGTTCACCCGGTAAAACAACTTCCCTGGCGACATCGTCGGCATCAACCCAGGCAGCGCCGAGTGTTTCAAAGGCGCGTGCAACGGTCGATTTACCCGACCCAATGCCACCGGTTAATCCGATAATCATTTGCTACCTCAAATAGCTGAATTTTATATAGCTGAACGTTACATAACGTTGGTTCACATAATCATGCTGAGATACAGCGCCATTATTTCATCACCGACTAACAGCGCTACCCAACCAGCAAGGGCGAGAAAAGGACCAAAGGGCAGTGGAGCACCGCGTAGACGGGGTGAGCAGGCCTGGAGCATCAGCCCAACAATGGCCCCGAGCCCTGCGGAAAGTATCAAAATCAGCGGTAAGAAACTCCAACCCAGCCAAGCGCCCAGCGCCGCTAACAGCTTAAAGTCGCCATAGCCCATTCCTTCTTTGCCAGTGACCAGTTTGAATAGCCAATAAAAACTCCACAGGGAAAGATAGCCTACCATTACGCCGATAACCGCACTCGGCAGCATAAGCGGCTGAAATAGGAGCTGAAACAGCAACCCTAACCAAAGCAAAGGTAGGGTGATGACGTCGGGCAATAGCTGGGTGCGAAAGTCGATCACGGCAAGCACTAACAGCATTAGACATGCGCCATAAATGAAGCCTGCTTCAACAGTAAGCCCTTGCAGAGCCAACACGGCAACGGCCAGCAAGCCGCCGGATATTTCTACTAGTGGGTATTGAATGCTAATAGATGTTTGGCACGTAGCGCAGCGCCCGCGTCGCTTCACCCAGCCAATCACTGGCAAGTTGTCGTGCCAGGCAATAGGCGCTTCACAGCGTGGGCACATGGAGCCAGGCGTGGCCAAATTAAAGCGCGGTGAGTGTTCAGCGCTTAGCTCGAGTGCTTCGCGGGCTTCGTTACGCCAGCCACGCATCAGCATCACCGGTAGTCGCGTAATCACCACATTTAGAAAGCTACCTAGACATAGCCCAATCAATAAAACGATTAACCACAGAATGATCGGAGGGTGATGCATGACGCTCCTTGGGTTTGTTTAAATTAGTGTTCTTGAATAGTTTGAATCTTAGAGAGCAGAGCCTAAATCAAAAATTGGCAGATACATTGAGACCACCACCCCCCCAACTAGCACACCCAGTACCACAATAATAACCGGCTCCATCAGCGACGTGAGGGCATCGACTTTATTATCGACTTCTTCTTCGTAGTAATCAGCAACGCGATTCAGCATGGCATCAAGCGACCCCGCCTCCTCGCCGATACTGACCATCTGGATCGCCAGGGGAGGAAAACGGTTGGTCATGCGCATGGCGAAGTGCAGCTGTTGCCCGGTAGATACATCTTGGCGTGTTTGCACCACCGCACGCTCGTACACTTTATTGCCTGTAGCGCCAGCGGCGGTGTCTAAGCCTTCAACGAGCGGGACGCCGGAGGCGAAGGTGGTTGCTAAGGTGCGCGAAAAACGAGCAATAGCAGATTTGTGCATAATATCGCCAATGACCGGTAAGCGAAGCAGTAGAGCGTGCATACGGTAGGCGACTTTAGGCGAGCGCTGAATGCTTATTTTAAGCAGGAGTACCGCGGTAATCACTGCGCCGAGCGCCACTAGCCAGTAACGCTGGGCAAGCTCGGATAAATTCACCGTCATTTGGGTTAGTGCAGGAAGTTCAGCGCCAAAGCTTTGAAACATGCTTTCAAATTCAGGCACTACTTTAATCAACAGCAGCATGGTCACTGCAATGCCTATCGTCATAACGGCGGTGGGGTACCAAAGCGCTTTCTTAACTCGCGACTTTAGCGATTCCACTTTCTCTTTATAAGTCGCAATACGATCAAGCATTTGATCCAGCGCACCTGACTGCTCGCCAGCGTTAACCAGGTTAACAAACAGCCGATCAAACTGTTTGGGGTGACGGCTCAATGCATCAGAGAAGCTGGAGCCCGATGATACATCACTCATCAGATGTTGAATCAAGGCAACCATGGCAGGTTTTTTGAGGCTCTCTGCCACCACCTGAAGTGCTTGTAGCAAGGGAATGCCAGCGCGAATCATGGTGGCCATTTGGCGCGCAAAGACCATGATGTCGTTGGGATTAATACGGCCGTTGCCGCCAAGGTTGCCCTTTTTACTAATTCGGCCGATAACGATATTTTGCTTGGTCAGCTCAGCGGCTACTTCGGCTTTACTGCGGCCAATCATCTCTCCGCTTAGCGTTCTATCCTGGGGGCCTTTACCGATCCATTTCCAGCGCGCTAGCTTGATGGCGGGCGTTTGGCGTCGACGTGCCGTTTTAGCCATGCCTTACTCCTTGCTCACACGGTTAATCTCTTCCAGGCTGGTAATGCCCTGCATGACTTTCAGTAATCCACTGCGGTGAAGGGTTGGATAGCCCTCCTTGCACACCTGTTGATCAATATCTAAGGAGTTGGCGTCACGCATAATCAGTTGACGCATCGCTTCGGTAATCGGCACTACCTCATAAATGCCGATTCGGCCTTTATAGCCGTGAGTGCAGTGCTTGCAACCCACCGGTTTATAGATAGTTGCCTGATGGATTTCTTCGCTGCTAAAGCCTTCTTTGCGCAGCGCCTCATGGGGAATATCAATGGGCTCTTTGCAGTGTGTGCATAGTTTGCGAGCCAGGCGCTGAGCAATAATCAAACTAACGGCGCTGGCGATGTTAAACGAAGAGACACCCATATTAGCCAGACGAGTCAGTGTTTCAGCCGCCGAGTTGGTATGCACCGTGGAGAGTACCAAGTGACCTGTCTGGGCGGCTTTAACGGCAATTTCGGCGGTTTCCAGATCGCGAATCTCCCCTACCATAACGACGTCTGGGTCTTGGCGTAGAAACGCTCTCAGCGCACTGGCAAAATCGAGGCCGATCTTAGGTAATACGTTCACCTGATTGATACCCGCGACTTTGATTTCAACCGGGTCTTCGGCTGTACAGATATTACGTTCCACTTTATTAAGAATATTAATGCCGGTATACAGCGAAACGGTTTTACCACTACCGGTAGGGCCGGTGACCAGAATCATGCCTTGGGGTTGTTTTAATGCGTGCTCATAATGGCCCCGTTGGTCGTCGGTAAAGCCCAGTTGCTCAATACCTAGCTGCACTGCGGTAGGGTCTAATATCCGCAACACCAACTTTTCGCCATAGACGGTAGGCAGTGAGTTAACCCGGAAGTCGAGGGAGCGTGTGCGGGAAAGCTTGAGCTTGATCGAGCCATCTTGGGGTAAGCGACGTTCCGAGATATCAAGGCGCGCCATGATTTTCAGTCGGGCCGCGATACGGTTACGCATAGCAAAGGGTGGTCGTGCCACTTCGATTAGCATTCCATCAACCCGAAAGCGTACCCGATACAGCGTTTCGTAAGGCTCAAAATGGATATCGGACGCGCCACGACGGATCGCATCTAGCAGAATCTTGTTCACAAATTTAACGATGGGAGCGTCTTCGCTATTTTGGGAAGACTCTTCCAGCGGTACTTCATTGCCGTCGTTATTCTGCACAATGCTCAGCGAGCTGACCGCATCATCAATATCGTCCAGCTCATCCAGCATGCCGCGCTCGTTTTGCGCAAGGTAGCTATTGAGGGCGACCGTTATTTGATCAACGGGCGCGAGGATACCTTCAACACTAAGGCCGGTCGCAAACTGCAATTCATCCAGTTGCGTCAAAGTGGCGGGATAAGGCACCGCAACCGTCAGGCGATGGCCGTGGCGCGCTAATGGCAAAACGTTAAGGCTCTGCAAAACTTTAACAGGATAGTCAGCCGCAGGAGGTAGCGCGGTAAGCCGCACCGCCTCCAAATCTATGACCGGTAGCCCATACTCCCACCCGGCCGCCAGTGTGGCTTCATTAGGGTCAACCAGGCCGCTCTCGATAACATGCTGAAGTAACGATATTTCCAAGTCTGATGCGGTCGTTTCCGCAGTGGCGGCCTGGGCATCGTTCAGCAAGCCGTGCTTAACCAAACGCTGGGCAATGCCGCGCAGGCCGCCGCGGGCGGCGGCGTGACTTAAAGTCGACTCAAAGGGGGGCTGGCTCATCAAAACAACCTGTTTTACATCGAAGTAGGCGTGTTACTTGTACCATAAATTAGCGTTTACAGGCATTAAAAGGCTGGTCAGGCAGGTCGCTAAAGAAGCATTCATATGAGCTGATAGCGTTAATAGCAGTTGTTGTAAAAAAAGATCACGTAAGCTAGTGTAATTGTAGTTATCGCTAATTCTTTTTAAGGATTCACGATCCTTACAAAGGCTTGCCCTTCCCCCACAGGAGATGCCTTCATGCAGAATGCTGCACAACCTATTTCTCGTATCACGAAGCAAGGCGGTTTTACGCTGATTGAGCTGATGATCGTCGTCGCGATTATTGGTGTATTGGCTTCCCTTGCCGTGCCTCAGTACCAAAATTACACCGCACGTGCCCAGGCGAGTGAGGGATTGTCGGTGACTGGTGGAATGCGAGCAGACCTTGCAGAGCGCTATTCACTTGATGGTGAGTTTCCTGCGGCCTTAGACAGCTTAGAAGGGACTGCCGATGATCCAGCTGGTAGATATGTGCAAAAGGCTACATACTCCAAAAATTCGGACGGTGATGCCATTATTACTGTCACCTTTTTAAGCGATACATCTATTGCCAATGCAATCGTTGATGAAGATGGTGGTGAAGGCAACTTAATGACCATTATAAGTGAAGAACCTGCGAAAGGTTGGACTTGTGGTGGTTTGCCATCGCGTCTGCTGCCCGCAGGTTGCAAAGATTAAATCCTAACGACTAGAGGGCGTTTACTTTTAAAAGCGTTCTCTAGCCTTTGTCACCTATCTTAGGGCTGGTTAGATGGAAAAAAACCAAAGAGGCTTCACGCTTATTGAACTTATGATTGTTGTGGCGATTATTGGTGTGTTGGCTTCCATAGCAGTGCCGCAATATCAAAATTATACTGCTCGAGCCCAGGTGTCCGAAGCACTAAACGTGTTGAGTGGTGTTAAAAGTGAGTTAAGCGAGCGCTATGCTCTTGAGGGAAGCTTTGGGTCGGGCAACCTGTTGAATCAATCAGAGCTTGTTAGCCAAACACAATATGTTGATTCGATAGATTACTATACCACTGATGGTGGTGATGGCGTTGATATTGGTATTCGCATGAAAAACGAAGCCCCTGTTTCTCAAGCGGTTCGTAACAACCGCTTTCGTATCGAAGTGAGGGCCAGTGAAGGCTCGATTACGTGGAGGTGTATGCCCGCTCAGCAGCAGCCCATAGACCCAAAATACCTGCCTGGCAGTTGCCGTTCGTAAACTCCCTCTTCCTTCCTCAATCCCTACGCATTTGTACTTTACACTGTGAGCTCTTACCTTAAGCGAGGAGCTTACAGTGAATCCCATCAAACTGATTGCCATGAGTGCGCTAGGCGCGCTGCTATTCAATAGCGCTGCATTTGCCCAGCCTGATCATGCCCCGGCACACGGTGCCCGTGATAAGGGCCAGCACCAGCAGCATGAATCTAACCGCTCTAGCCAATCCCGTTATGGGCGGGTTGATCTGCCCCGTATCAATGAACGTGAGCTGCGTCAGCTATTGCGCCAACACGACGCGCCGCGAGCCGAGTCGTTACCCCCGGGTATTCAGCGTAACCTTGAACGTGGCAAGCCGTTGCCGCCAGGTATTGCCAAGCGTTTTGACGGCCAGCTGGCTTCTCAGTTACCGAACTACCCAGGCTATGAGTGGGAGCGTGTCGGCGCCGATGTGGTGTTAATTGAAGCCGCCACGCGTATTGTGGTGGATGTGCTGGTAGACGTATTACGCTAACCCAGCCACCGCAAGGTTTGACTCGAAAATTATATCTCGGCGGCTTATGGTGAGAGACTCAAAGCATCATCGCGTTCTAAAGGGAGATTCAATGAGCGAACACACACTAGCCGCACGTCTTGAAATCACGATTGCTATCGCCGAAGAAGCTGGGCAAATGATCGTCAAAGCACGGGAGCAGCAGGACTTTGCACAGCGCTTAAAAAAAGATAATGAGCTGGTCACCGATGTAGATGTGGCCGTGGACAAGCTTATTAGTCAGCGCCTGGAGGAGCACTTTCCGGGTGAGGCGCGGCTGAGTGAAGAGCTTGCCCCCGAGAGCGCTTTGCATGAAACGGCGCCGAAGCTTTGGGTGGTGGATCCTATTGATGGCACGGTTAATTTTGCCCAAGGGCTCCGCCACGTAGCGGTCTCCATTGGCTGGATGGAAGAGGGCGTTGCCAAGGTGGGCGTTGTACACGCGCCGTTTTTAGGCGAAACATTTAGCGCGTCAGAAGGCGCAGGAGCTTTCTGTAACGGTAAAACCATACAACCCAGTAGAGCAGATTCACTGGCGCACACCTTGGTGGGTACGGGGTTCCCCTATCGTAAAGAGGAGCGTAAGCATCTTTTGAAGCGATTAGAGGCCGTGCTACTTGAGTGCCAAGACGTACGTCGTAACGGCGCAGCAGCGCTCGATTTATGCGATGTAGCCTGCGGTCGCTTAGACGCGTATTACGAAAGTGTCTCGCCCTGGGATTTTGTTGCAGGCTGGGTCATTGCGCGTGAAGCTGGCGCACGAGTAGGGCACCTATACCCAGTGCCTTCAGCGGTGCCTGAAGATATCTACCCGGATCATTTATTAGTCACTGCCCCCGGTGTGTATGACGCTATGGCCTATCTGCTGCTTGAGGCTGATCAACGCAAGCCCTAAAGGGTGATGAAATATATAGCGGCGTGTGACAAATACTTGAAAAGAAAGCGCTATAAGGGCTTTTCATTTAGGCAAGAAAACGCTAGTATACGCACCGTCTTGAGGCAAAGATGTAGCGGCCAATAAAGACAGCGGAGCGTGGCGCAGCTTGGTAGCGCGTTGCAATGGGGTTGCAAAGGTCGCAGGTTCGAATCCTGTCGCTCCGACCAAGGATATATAAAACGGCCACTTAGCTAATTGCTACAGTGGCCGTTTTTGTTTGGAAAAATGAGCGGTGATATTCGTCGCTTGAAGATTTTTTGTTGATCAGACGATATCAATGTCTCCTTAACACGCCGGTGGTCAATTCCTCCACGCCTGTTACACCAAGCAGCGCCATATTGCGTTCTATTTCGCTACCCAGCAGCGAAACGGCCTTCTTCACTCCGGCTTCGCCAGCGATGCTGGCCGCATAGTTGAAGGGGCGACCAAGGAACACGAAGCTAGCCCCCAACGACAGAGCTTTGAGTACCTGACTGCCGCGTCGAAAGCTACCGTCAATCATCACAGGTACTGCTCCAGCGACCGCCTCCAGCACTTCCGGCAACATAGTGAGTGGGGCCACAGTGCCATCGAGTTGGCGGCCCCCATGATTGGACACTATTAAACCATCGGCACCAGCACTGACAGCACGCCGTGCATCGTCTGGGTGCAGAATACCTTTGACCACTAGATTCCCTTTCCAGCGTGTCCGAACCTGATTGAGGGTCGACCAATCAAGATGCCGACGGCCAGAAAAGTCACGATTGACGTTCTTTGCCAACACCGGCACACCGCGGGTGGCAGCATTATTTTCGAAGTGCGGAATGCCGTGATGCCACAATGTCTTCAGAAACGTCCCGAATAGCCATTTCGGCCGTACCAAACCATCCCAAGCTAGCCGTAGACTAGGGCGCAGCGGCGAAGAGAAGCCAGCGCGACGATGATTTTCGGGATTCGGCGGCACGGCGTAGTCCACAGTGATCACCAGGTTGGTAAATCCTGCGCGCTCAACACGTGCCAGCAGTGCGTCGATCTCCTCCGGGGTTCCGGGAAGATAAGCCTGGAACCAATCCGAGCCTTTTGCTCCTGAAAGCTCTTCCATAGGTATCAACGATGTACCGCTGACAATCATGGGGATGCCGCTGTCTGATGCTGCTTGCGCCAACACCTGATCACCCCGATAGGCAGTTAGGGCGCTAATACCCATGGGGGCTATCCCGAAAGGGTAGGCATAGCGGCGGCCAAAGAGTTCGGTTTCAGTCGATACGCCAGAGACATTGACCAACGCACGCGGAAGAAATGCGTAGTGATCGAAGGCTTCATGGCTAGACCGGGCAGTACTACCGTCTTCAGCCGCGCTCGCCACATAACCAAATAGCGGTCGCGGTAAATGCCGCCGAGCGGCTCGCTCGAAATCGTTGAGGCTTAATATATGTTCTAGACGGCGGGGCATCATGTCTCCTTGGTGTCTGCAGCAGCCCGTCGCCATATATTTTCGTTAACAGGACTGAGTGGGCCGCTACCGGTTAGCGCCCCCAGCAGGTTATTGACTGCCAACTGTGCCATAGCCTCACGCGTTTCATGGGTCGCCGAGCCAATGTGTGGAGTAGTCACTACATTGTCCATGGCAGCCAGGGGCGAACCGGATGGAAGCGGTTCCTCTACGAATACGTCAAGCCCAGCTGCACGAATTCCGCCGGAGCTGAGTGCCTCGATCAGCGCCGGTTCATCGACCACCTTACCTCTCGCTATATTGATTAGGGCAGCCGTCGGTTTCATGCGTGCTAGAGCATCGGCGTCAATTAAGTGATGTGTATCGTTATTGTAGGGCACGCTAATGCAGACGATATCCGCTTCGGCTAATAGGTCATTTAGCTCTCGCCTTTGCGCCCCTAGCTGCTGTTCAAGCGCAGGCTTAGAGGAAGCGGCTGTATAAAGGATGGGCATGCTAAAACCCAACGCCCCTCGACGGGCAATCGCCGCACCAATGCGACCTGCACCGATAATTCCTAGGGTTTTGCCGTGCACATCAACACCGAAATGTTCGGTACCGATATGTGCACGCCAGCCGCCCTCACGAACCAGGTTGGCAAGTTCGACCAGCCGACGCTGGGTCGCCATGATCAGCGCAAATGCAGTATCGGCGGTGGTTTCAGTCAGCACATCAGGTGTATTGCACAGTAGAATGCCGCGCCGATTCAGCGCATTGAGCGGTAAATGGTCATAACCCACCGAAATGGTGGATACCACTTGCAGCGACGGCGCTTCGTCGAGCATTGCCTCGTTGAGCTCCAATTTGCCGCCAATCAGTCCATGGGCCTTGGAAAGCGCTGCCATGAAATCAGCGCGGTTTGATTCGTCCACGTCCTCGAAGTAATCGACCTCGGCAACCTCGGAAAGCGCCTCAAGCTGAGCCTCACTGAGCCGTCGTACGGCGACAATACGCCATGATTTCATTTGCTCAGCCATGGTTCGCCTCGTCTAAGCCCTTCATTTGGAATCCTGTCGCTTTAAGCGAAGACACGAGTTCAGACGCACGCTGCTCCTCCAGTTCCACTAAGGGCGGGCGCACATGCCGCCAAGCGTCTTTTCCTGAGAAGTAAGCTGTTGCCGCCTTCATGGCAGGGATAAGTGGGTATTTTTCAAACAGGTCGCGTATAACATTGAGGCTCTGTTGACGATCGTCAGCATCGTTCGCCTGCCAATGCCGGGCTAACTCAACGATGGCAGCCGGATTGACGTTGGCCGTGGCACTGATACAGCCAGCGCCGCCTGCCCGAAGGGTATCAAGCAGGAACCGCTCGCTGCCGGCATACACGGCAAAATCCTGCCCGGCAAAGCGCTCGGTTAACCCTTTGGTGTGTGCCCAGTCTCCGCCGCTGTCCTTGATGCCAGCAATAATGCCCGGGAAGGCATCGCGCAAACGCTCGATCAGTTCATACGAGAGCGGGACATGAGTGACAGGTGGGATATGGTAGAGGTAGATCCGCAAACGGGAATTTGCGGTGCGGTTGATCACCTCACTGTAATAGCGAAACAAGCCTTCGTCGCTAACGCCCTTATAATAGAAGGGCGGTAGCATCAGCACACCGGCACAGCCAGCGTCCACCGCCTCGCGGGTCAGTACCACGCAATCATCAATTGTACAGCTCCCGGTCCCGGGCATAATCCTGGAGGGGGCGACACCGCCATCCACCAGCGCGGTTAACAGCGTCTGCTTTTCAGCTACCGTCATTGAGTTGGCCTCGGAATTGGTGCCGAACACGGCTAGCCCGACGCCATTCGAAGACAGCCACTGACAGTGGGCCACAAAACGTGGCGTATCCGGCGCCAAGTCGGCGCCGAAGGGGGTAATTACCGGTGACCAGACGTCTCCACTTGCTTGGGACATGACATTCTCCTTGTTGTTGTAAGGTGATTAGTGCCAGGGCTCGATGGCGTAGCGCTCAAGAGCAGCCTGATCAAACCCGAACCCAAGGCCGGGAGCGGTGGGCAGCAATAGTTGTCCGTCGGAAAACTCCAACTGTGTATCCACAAGCCGCCTGAAGTTAAGCACCTGATCGTCGGCAAAGAACTCGACCATCTTCACGTTGGGCGCCGATGCCACCAGGTGGATATGCAAGTCGTGGAACCAGTGCGGATAAATATCCACTCCATAGCTGGCAGCCGTTGCGGCGATACGCCGAAACTCTGTAATACCTCCACAAACCGCCGCATCGGTCTGCAAAATCATGGCTGCTTCTTTGTCCAGCAGCTCCTTGAAACGCCAACGACCTGCTTCAATTTCGCCGGTGGCCACCGGAACTGGGGTGCGCTCCGCCAAACGTCGATGATTGTCGATGTCATCGGGACTGAAAGGCTCCTCGATCCAGAACGGATTATAGGGCTCGGCCATTCGCATAAAGGCCAGCGCCGACGGCAGATCCCGCCAGGCATTGTTGGCGTCCATCATCACTTGCACATTGGGGCCCACCGCCTCACGCACCGCCGCCAAACGTGCCTCCTCTCCAGCCAAATCTTCTCGTCCCACTTTCATCTTCACCGCGGTGAAGCCTTTTGCTACGTAGTCGGCCATTTCTTCACCGAGCATTGCGGGCGTTTTGCCGTCCAGGTAGTAGCCCCCACTGGCATAAGCCGGCACGCTGTGGCCATCGCTGGCGCCCAGATACTTATAGAGCGGAAGTTTCGCCGCCCGGGCGTTACGGTCCCAAAGCGCTGTATCCAAAATACTGATGGCGCGCATCACTGAACCGCTGCGACCATGCAGCAGCGATTCCTGGTACATTGCCTGCCACAGTGATTCAGTCGCATGAGCGTCCCCCCCCAGCAGGACCGGCTTCAGTAGTTCCCTTACTGCATTGGCCACTAGCGAGCCAGCATTGTTGCCGCCATAGCAAAATCCAATGCCTATATGGCCATCATCGCCCACCACTTCGACGAGCACGTAATCGCGTTTGAGTACCTGACGATTGGAAAAGCTAGTGGGGTTGTCCAGCGGTACATTGACCGTTCGAGCACGCACTTCGGTTATCGTTGTCATGATGAAGCCTCGAATTAAGAGTGGGGTTATTCTGTCTGAGTACGTGGGCGCATTGCAGCCCGCACCCAGCGGAAGAAGGGTGTCGCTTGGAGTACTGAGAGGGCGGCAATGCAGAGAAGCACGACAGCGATAGGGCTGGTCAAAAAGATGCTCAAGTTGCCTTGCCCGATTAGCATCGATTGCTGGTAGCTGGTCTCCATGACTGGGCCGAGAATCAAACCGATTACCATCGGTGCGGGTGACACACCTGCTTTATTCATCCAATAGCCAAACAGACCGAAGCCCAACATCAGCCCAACCTCAAACAAGCTGTTGTTGATAGCAAAGGCGCCAATCACACACAGAGTAATGATCGAGCAAGCCACAAAGCTGTCTGGTACACGTGTCACACTTACGCAGAGTCGAGTAAACAGCAGCCCCACTAGCAGTAGGCCAATGTTGGCAAAAATCACCGCCCAGATAAGGGTATAAGTGACATCTCCATAGTCCGTGAGCAGGTTAGGCCCTGGCAGAATACCTTGAACCATTAGCGCACCGAGCAGAATGGCGGTAGAAGAACTGCCAGGAATACCCAAGGCAATAGTGGGTATCAAAGCACCGCCCACTACCGCATTGTTAGCCGCTTCAGGTGCCGCCACCCCAGCGATGTCCCCCTTGCCAAAGCGGCTCTTATCTTTGGCAAAGCGTTTGGCTTCGTTGTAAGCGAACCAACTGGCAGTATCACCGCCGGTACCCGGAATTAGGCCGGTGATGATGCCGATGCCACTGGAACGGAAGATATTGGGTAACAAGCGGCGAATCTCAGCGAGAGGCGGAATCAACCTATCGGTGATTTTGCTTGCCACCTTCTGGGCACCATGGGCATTCTCAATCAATATCAACGCCTGTGGGATCGAGAACAGACCGATAAGCGCTACGGTGAACTCGATACCCGAGAACAAGTTAATGACATCGAAAGTCATCCGTGGCGTGCCGGTGATCAGATCCATGCCTACCGTGCTCAACAGTAGACCCAAGGTGCCCGAGAGCAGCCCACTGATTACCGACCCTTGTGATAAAGATCCAATGATGGTGATGCCCAATACGGCGATCGCAAACAGCTCGATAGGGCCAAACTTGAGCACCAATACACCAAGCAACGGTGCTGCAGTGAGCAATGCGATTCCGCTCAGCAGGCCACCGATAAAAGAAGCGAAGAGCGACACACCTAAGGCTCTCCCGGCCTGGCCCTGTTGCGATAGCGGGAATCCATCGAGTACTGTCGCCGCGGCCGAGGGGGTGCCGGGCGTCTTCAATAAAATGGCGGCGATTGAGCCACCGTAGGAGGCCCCCACATAGAGTGAGGCCAACATGCTAAGACCCGACGCGGGGTCCATGCCAAAGGTGAGGGGTAATAGCAGTGCCAGCGCCATTGTCGCTGAGAGTCCCGGCATGGCACCCACGAACAGCCCCAGGAGGGTACCGCCCAGGATCAGGGCAATGTTGGTGAACGACATGACATTGGTCAGGCCCACCAGAACAAGATTATCCATATGACTAGACTCCAGAAGCCTGCGTCAGGCACCCATCCCCAGCACGTTGTCATTACTTGCTAAGCAATACGAACCGGGGAAAAGAAGTGCTCTAATTGTCGTTATGAGGAAAATTGAGGCGGCAATAGGGGGACAGGTAGGCCCAGAAAGCCGATGAAAACCGCACATACCACCGTGATCAGCAGCACGATGCCTATGGCGGCGAAGCGCCATGAGACATGTCCGATCATCGCCAATGCTACGACCATGAAGCCAACAGTGGCGATCAGGTACCCCAATATCGAAATGCTATAAAGGTAGGTCGCGGCCAGCAGGAAGGTCAGCATGGCCTTCCATGGCTTACAGCGCCTAGCTTGACCGTTCACGGTTGCCTCCTCCGAAAGAGCATCATGAGTAGAGGTTGCTGCTCCATCAGCCGACATCTGGCGATGCCGCCGGATACTAAATACCTCCTGACCCACCATCGCAGCTCCTAATAAGGCCACCACAACCGAATAGATAAGGGGCATGTTCGCCGCCTTAGCGGGATAGCCCATCGCAGTAATATAAAAGGTCGCTGCAATGCCAATGGCAAAAAACCCCAAGACCAGACGACTTATGTTCATTTCATACCCCTTTGTCGATTCGCCATTTCCCTCTGCCGGTTAAGCGACTTACTGGTTGACCTCATCTTTGACATCAGCCCAGATCTCTTCGAATTGGCCTTCCATGTCCTGCATCATTTGGCCGTAGTCGTCACCGGTCTGGATGTCGAGATTCATGGCACGTTCCTGAGCCGTCTGCTGGAACTCCTCGTTATCTTTTAGGGCTTCAAAGGCAGCAATAAGCTCATCGCGTGCTTCATCTGGTATGCCTGCTGGTGCGCTGTAACCGCGTGAAGAGCCAGCCACGACGTTAATATCTTTCTCAATCATGGTGGGCACATCAGGCAGGATATCCAGACGCTCGTTGGTGAAGACGGCGAGAGGGCGCAGGCTGCCCGACTGAATATGACCGTAGACATTACCAAGGTTATTGAAACTGGCATCGACCTTGCTTCCCAATGCTGCTGTCGCGGAGGGCCCATCGCCCTGGAAAGGGACTTTTTGAAAGGACAGCCCCGTTGCCTTCTCTATCATAATGGTTGAGAAAAAGTCATCTCCGCCGACGCCTGAATTTGCCACCGTAATCTGTCCAGGGCGTTCCTCTGCAGCAGCGAGAAAATCTTCCACTGTTTGATAGGGGCTGTCTTCCGGAACAACGATGATGCCCGGATCAGTGACCACGTTGGCGATCGGCGTTAGTTCATCTATCGAGTAGTGGATGGCGTCATTCATGATGTAGTTGGTCATCAACATGGGTGTATTGGTAATGCTGATGACGCTGCCATCATTCGGTGATTGTTGGGTTAGCCGGGTCCAGGCAATCGCACCTGTAGCACCAGGAATATATTCATTAATGAATTCCACACCCAGGGATTCTCGCAAAAATGGTTGGGTCAACTGAGCCAAGGTATCGCTGCCTCCACCTGCCTTAAATCCTTGAAGCACCTTAATCTCATCGGCTGCTGAATACTCCGCCTGAGCGGCTCCTGAAAGCATCAGGGCGGATAGGAGGGACGCTGTGTAAATGCTACGGATTTGCATTGTCATTTCCTCAAGTGCTGTTTGTCGTTGTGTTGCACAGGGTTGCGCAAGGCGTGCTTGCACTATCCAACGTAGTTGCATATCAATAATATTGTCAATAATATTATTGATAATCTTGCCAGCTAGATTTATACCGCCTAGCCTAATGATCAAGAAGTGTATTTACGGACCCCTCCGAGAAACCGCGAACAAAATAGAGGAAACCGCAATGAGCCAGAACTTTAAAAACAATAGCAACGGCAATGAGCATCATGAATCGACATCTAAAGGTCCCACCTTGGGCATGTCCAATCGACTAACCAACTATGGTGACGCAGACTTTTCGCTCTTTCTGCGCAAGGCCTTCATCAAGGGCATGGGTTATACGGATGATGCGCTTTCGCGTCCGGTCATTGGGATTGCCAATACCTACAGTGGCTACAATGCCTGTCATGGCAATGTGCCTGGATTGGTCGAGAGCGTTAAGCGTGGCGTCATGCTCGCTGGCGGCTTACCGGTAGACTTTCCCACCATTACCCTTCATGAATCTTTCGCTAACCCCACCAGCATGTACCTGCGTAACCTTATGGCATTGGATACGGAGGAGATGATTCGTGCCCAGCCGATGGATGCCGTGGTACTGATCGGCGGTTGCGATAAGACCGTACCCGCGCAGTTGATGGCTGCCGCTAGCGCCGGTGTTCCGACAGTCCAAGTCGTTACCGGGCCCATGCTTGCGGGCTCGCACCGTGGTACGCGCGTCGGAGCCTGCACCGACTGTCGCCGTTACTGGGCCTCCTTCCGTGGTAATGACATCGACGAAGCGGAAATTAACGAAGTCAACGACAAGCTGGTCCCTACCGTGGGTACTTGTTCGGTAATGGGTACCGCAAGCACTATGGCTTGCCTAGCCGAGACGCTGGGAATAATGCTGCCCAACAGCGCCACCGCCCCGGCCGTCTACGCCGATCGGCAACGCATTGCCGAACAGTCAGGCGCGCAGGCCGTTGCACTTGCACACGCAGGCGTTACGCCAGATCAAATTCTTACTCCTGAAGCTTTTGAGAATGCTTTACGCGTACTGCTCTCCTTAGGCGGCTCCACTAATGCCTTGATTCATCTGACCGCTATCGCAGGACGCTTGGGCATCGATATCGATCTTGAGGCATTTGACCGAATGAGCCAGGAAACCCCTGTACTAATGGATCTCAAGCCATCAGGAGAAGGGTACATGGAAGATTTGCATCGGGCAGGCGGCCTCCCCACCTTGCTACGTGAGTTAAAGCCGTTGTTACACTTGGACGCCATGACCATTAATGGTCATACCTTGGGTGAAAACATTGATGCCGCCGTCCATCTCATCGACCAAAAGGTCGTGCGGTCCATGCACAGCCCAGTCTACGCTCAGGGTGGCATCGCCGTATTGCGTGGCAACCTGGCACCGTCCGGCGCCATTATTAAGCAGTCAGCCGCCTCGTCAGAACTTATGACACACCGTGGTCGTGCAGTGGTCTTCACTGGGCTAGAGGACTTGGCTAACCGCATCGATGACCCGGATCTGGATGTGCAAGCTGACGACGTGCTAGTGCTCCAGAACATCGGGCCCAAGGGAGCACCGGGTATGCCCGAAGCGGGCTACATCCCGATTCCCAAGAAGCTCGCCGCTCAAGGCGTCAAAGATATGGTGCGCATTTCCGACGGACGCATGAGTGGCACCGCGGCAGGCACTATCGTGCTCCACGTCTCTCCCGAATCCGCTGAGGGCGGCCCCCTTGGGTTGGTACGCGATGGCGATTTCATATCGCTGAATGTTGCTAATAATCAGTTAAACCTAGAAGTTGACGAGGCGGAGCTTGATGCTCGACGCCAAGCCTTCAAAGTTGAGGAGGGCGGGGCACCACTCCTGGGCTATCGACGTCTGTTTATGGAGCAAATCCTTCAAGCCGAACAGGGGTGCGATTTCCGTGCTTGCCGACCCGAACCTACGTGCCGGATACCGAGACAGCATGAAGCCTGAAAGCGATTTTGATACACTTACTTTCCTTGTGCACTGCAATGAATGCTGAGAGAGCGATCATGAACCGAACTGTCCAGCCGCTCACCGCAAGTGGCGCCGAGACCCAATCCTCTACATCTGCAAACGGTGTCGATGACATCGTGACCGCTGTAGAAGAGGATATCGTTCTCGGTCGCCTGCACCCACGTGAGCGGCTGGTCGAAGAGGCCATGATGGAGCGCTTCGACTGCAAGCGACACGTTGTTCGCCAGGCTCTCTTCCAACTCGATACCATCGGATTGACTGAGCGCATCAAAAACAGAGGCGCTTTCGTCAGGAGTTATCCGCCGGAAGAGGTTGAGGATATCTACGCTATGCGCGAAATTCTCGAACTAGCGGCAGTCAGTAGGCTGCCATTGCCGGCTCCGCAGGAATGGCTTACAGAGCTTGAGGAGGTTCATCAGTGTCACAGCGAAGCTGTGGACGCTCACGACCTGAGGCAGGTGTTTCATATGAACATCGCTTTTCACCGCACTTTATTTAGAGCCTGCGGGAATGAATATCTGTACGCTACCATTAATGAGTTCGCTCAGAAGGCTCATGGCATCCGCTTCATCGCGATTACGGATCGCGATGCTCTAGCTCAAGCTAGAAATGAACACCAGTTGATGATTGACGCCATACGCGACGAAGATCGGGCACGCCTGACTGACCTATGTCGTCAGCATTTGCTTCCTTCCAAAAATCGCTACTTGGAACTTTATTCTGAAACCCAAGATTAAATGGCTCAGCTTGTAGTAGCTTTTGTGTCCTAGCTACATTTAAAAAGTCCTCAACCATCATTAGGCCCAGCCGGGCGACCGGCTGGGCCTTATATTATTAGCTCCAGCGTTATATTATATTTAATAATATCTTTTATTAAAGTTGTTCTATTTTAGCTGTTTTGTATAGCAAAGGTAAATTTTACGTATGGGCTTTGTTGTTGACTGATATAGGTATTGTATCGTAATTTTTATGCTTATTTTTATATCTTAT
The DNA here is from genome assembly GCF_029854215.1 of Halomonas alkaliantarctica. Taxonomy (NCBI): domain Bacteria; kingdom Pseudomonadati; phylum Pseudomonadota; class Gammaproteobacteria; order Oceanospirillales; family Halomonadaceae; genus Vreelandella; species Vreelandella neptunia. Next base: position 1,928,778 of record NZ_CP122961.1, read on the forward strand.
TGTTTTTAAAGCTTGTGTTTTTCTCTGTGAATTTCAGATAAGCATATCTAGAAATAAGTGGTGAATGTAATGTAATACAAAGTAATGAGTGTGTTTTTAGTGATTGTTAAATTTCTACTCGTGTCATAAAAATTGACAAAGATCATGGATGATTAGCTTATTTCCGATTTAGGATGGCGTCTTTGGCGCTACGCCATTTCCAATTTTTATAACGCGAGTAATATGACTATGGATAAGTTAGTTGCACTTAATTTATTACCCCAAGAGCAATTAAATTTAGCTTATTCTCACGAAAAAAATGAGCTCCATCGCTATCGGTGGCTAGCCCTCAGCTTCCTTCCCATCGACCCCCCTGTAAGCCGACTGATGAAAATGATCAGCATGGAGTGCGTGCAGCGTCTTCGTAACGTACAAGATGTGGCTAAGATGATGGACCTCGTAGCTTGTACTGAAGAGCTTCCGATAAAGAAACCTCCTCCATTTTTCAATAAAAAAAGGCAGCATTTTTTTGTGGTCGATGAGTCTATGGGCCGAAAGTTTCTTGAGCGCGCCGAGGAAGCAGCGCAAGAAACATACGCGTTCTTTGACTGGTTGCTGGAAACGAATGCCACACCCGAATTACATCAACTTTTATTTAGGTTCGTAACGCAGAAAAAAAATGAGCACAGCATAATTAAGGAGTGTAGAGAACAGTGGAAAATAAGTTTTTCGGAGCCTGTCGCACGCTATAAAAATTGAGACATAATATCGTCAATATAGACGCTGGCTCATGCTTTGAAGATTTGCTCAAAGCATGAGCTCTAATTTTTGGAAATGCATTTTAATCAATGATTTATGCATATTTTGTATGCTCGGAAATCCTTGCCATTCCTTCCTGATTTACAATGCAGTATTCATGCCCATTGACTGATAGCAAACCTCGTTGTTGAAGTTGGCTGATAATCCGGCTGACAGTCTCGGGTGCCATGCATAGATAATTAGCAATTTCTTGTTTTGACATAGGTAGTCTCAAAAAATTTGAGGAATAACCAAGTTCGCGATATTTATGTGACATCGTCAACAAAAAGCTGGCCACTCTCGCTTCTGATGGTTGGCTTAAAATTTTTCTTAGCCGAGTATGGCCATAGTGCGCGGCGTTGCTCAAACAGCGTAGCAATTGCATATGAATAGCGTCGGTGGTGGGCAAGTCTTCAATCTGACTAAACGGAATCAAGCACAGGCTAGAGGTCTCAATGGTGGTAACAGTCCCAGTATATGTTCTATCACCAATGGCATCTAAACCTATCACATCCCTTGGTAGGTAAAAATGGGTGAGTAGTTTTGTTCCATCCTTATGCTGGTGGCTTTGCTTCAGCATGCCACAGTGAACGATATATAATCCATGAAATGGGTCTCCTTGGTTAACTAATATTGATTTTTTACGCAGCGTAAAAAATGGTTGAGAAAGTATGCTCAAGGCCTCGACTTCTGAAAGCGAGGGGGAATGAAACGCCTCTTCTTGTTGAGGCTGCTTAACTACCTTGCGCAATACGTCCATAGCTATACTCCTATATGCCAAGGTGTTGTTAGGTGAATTTAGTTGTTAAGTATTAAGTGCCTATTTTAGTAAATTTTTATACGTTAAATATATGTATTCGGTTTTCATATATTAACAACATGCTAGTCATTTTAGATGATTTATATCACTATATTTTATATTGCCTTATCAATAATGCAATTATGCTTCCTAAAGAATAAAACCTTTAAGTTGCACGCTTGAAGTCAATAAACGGGCCTTGCATCGATATCGAAGCGTTACTTAAGTGTACCCAGAGATAGCGCCTGCATCTCAATTATGCCGTCAGTATGGACAGCAAAAAATCAGTTAATCACTCTTTCTTGAGCGCTACAGGAGTGAGCTGAAGGCATGTCCTGATAAGCTACTGACTTTAATGTGATTCGCGCGCGGGGCGAGTTACCCTACTAACTGCCGCTCGTGAAATAGAAGATTCCCACCTTCCAGTAATCAAAGAGCTGTCGCTATCAGCGCTCGCAGAGGAAGGCGCGAGTGATCGTGAATTTTGCTCATCTCCCTGCCTGGCGCACGCGTTACCCACTTCTCAACGTTAGAGCGTTTGCTTCACAAGTCATCATTTGGTTTGACGATGACTGGATGGGTGCCCTGGTAGGGTAGTGCGCTTAATTTTCATGGCTTAATAAGCCCAGTTAACAGCAAACAAAATGCCCCACACCAGAGCACTGGCAGCCATAATCGTATACGTGGCTGAGATCGTAGCAACATCAAATTCTTGATGCGTACAGAATGCTTGTAAACCGTGGTAAATCAAGCTGCAAGAGATACCCCGCCCGCAAAGTATAACCACTACGTTGAAAAGTAAGTTGGGTACCAATAGTGCCAATGAAGCGACGAATAACGGTAGTGGTGCAAGGGAGGCAAGTAAATAAGCATCTTGATAGCCGATAGATAGCTCATCAGTTCCATTGACAACAGCGTAGATTACCCAGCCGATCACGAAAAAACTCAATATCTCTGCAAGGAAAATAATTGTCGTGATAAAGCGCCACTCTCGGTCAGCAAAGCCCGCCATAAATGCATCGTCGTAATGGGTGCCCGCATAATAGAGTATTACTGGCGGCAAGAGCGACATGGGTAACACCACCAGCCACGCTAGTAAAGGAATGGAGGGGGAATGCCTGTAACTCTTTCCAGCCTTCACGGGGGTTGAATGGTAATTTGAGAAAAGTGAGTGCTCTCATTTCAGATCCGTCCTGGAGGAATAATCTCAATGGCTGATTGTATCATGGTGTGATATTGTATTTTTAAAGGCGCTATAAATTGGTCAATAAGTGATAGTTGAGTATGTGGCTAAGAGAAATGGAAAAATGAATAACCCCCAGACACTTGATAAAAGCGACTTTGAGCGGCTGTCGCAATTTCGTTACCGGTTGCGTTGCTTTCTTCGCCATAGTGAAGATATCTGTCGCCGCTATGGTCTGACGCCATTGCAGTATCAACTATTGCTACATCTTCGTGGTTTCCATGGAAGAGACTGGGCGACGGTGGGGGAGCTGGCGGAGCGGCTGCAATCAAAACATCATGGGGTGGTGGCGCTAGTTGACCGCTGTGAGCAGCTATCATTGGTTGTGCGTCGTCAAGGGCGTGAGGATCGCCGCCAAATAGAAGTGCATTTATTGGAAGAGGGCGTGAATCGGGTAACCCAAATCGCTGAAGCTCATCAGCCTGAGTTGCGTCATTTGCAGGAAGAGACGCCATTTCCTGGTTGGAATAAGCCCGCTTAATACAGAGCTTAAGACGTTTGATATGGTCAATGTGCATCGAATGTCCTCATTAATAATGCTTGGTTCGATTGCTTTGATTAGCTCTTAAGTATTCTAAGGGGCATTTAGTTGTTGTACTTCTATACTGTGAACTTCAATTTATCATTAAGGTATTGCACTATGACAAAACATGATTTGCCTTCTGGAGCCGGGGATGTCGCAAACCAGTATCCTGAGATATGGGAAGCTTATGCCGCTTTGGGCAAGGCCTGTGCTGAAGCTGGGCCGCTTGATGAACGTAGCCGGCGCTTGATAAAACTCTCGCTGGCCATAGGGGCACGCTCCGAAGGGGCCGTTCACTCCCATGTGCGTCGTGCCTTGGCGGAAGGTGTGAGTGCCGAGGAACTTAAACAAGTAGCCATGTTGGCGATTCCTACCACCGGATTTCCGACTGCTGTCGCGGCCTTAACCTGGATTGAGGACATCACGGATCCTGATTAAGAGCGCTCTGGGTGGCGCTCTTTTCTCTAGAGGCACTGTTCGGATCCAATCGACGCGAACGGTGCCGTGATGCTACAGATGATCCGAACGTTCAGTGCTTGGCGTTCTGAAGAGCCTGTTCTTCGATGTCTCTATCGACTGAAGAGACGTAATACTCGTCATCAAAAGCGCCTTCTGGCTCCTTGAGCCACACTAGGCAGATAACCCAACTGATGAAGGCGCCGGTCGCGATGATGTAGAAGAACTGTGACGGTGTGACAAATGTAAAGATGGTTAGGTAAACCACCGCGCCAACATTACCGTAGGCGCCAGCCATGCCCGAGATTTGCCCCGTGATGCGGCGCTTGATGGAGGGAATGATACCGAAGGTTGCCCCCTCAGCCCCTTGCACGAAAACCGAGGTGCCGATGGTCACCGCAATGGCCAGAATGAGTGGCCAACTCGAATTGAGCATGGCCATCAGCAAGAACCCAACGCAAATGCCAAACATGTAGGACAGCATCACAAAGCGCCGGTTACCCATGCGGTCGGAAACCATGCCGCCCATGGGGCGCGCCACCAGATTAACGAACGCGAATGAAGCAGCGATCAGGCCAGCTGTAGCGGCATTTAGTCCCCAGGTCTCCTCAAAGAACATGGGCAGCATCGACACCACCGCGAGTTCAGCGCCGAAGTTGGCAAAATAGGTGCTGTTAAGCGCCGCCACACTGTTGAATGAATATTTATCATCCTCCGGTACACCCTTACGCAGGATCGGTAGATTGACCCTCAGGATCTGGACAATTTGATAGATGACGATTGCGATAATGGCTAGATAAGCGATGGTCGCACCGGTAACCGATAAATAGCCCATATACTGAATACGCCAGACCAGGATGGCAAGTACGCCGACCAGTGGGATCGTCCAGATGATCAGCTTGATCATATCGCCCCAGGAGCTCACTTCCATGGCAGCGGATTTGCGTGGCTTACGGTGAGCCTGGGCATCCGGGCCATCGGTAATCGCAAACCAGTAGTAAACACCGTAAGCGGCCATAACAATAGCGCTCTGGGCGATTGCCCAACGCCATCCATCGGGACCTCCGTACATGCTCAAGGCGATGGTTGGCAGCGACATAGCAGCTATGGCGGAGCCGAAGTTACCCCAGCCAGCGTAGAAGCCTTCGGCGAAGCCGATGTCCTTGGGCTTGAACCACAGCGTCGTCATGTGGATACCGACCACGAAGCTGGCGCCAATCGAACTCAGTATCAGGCGCGCCACTAGTAATTGCGTCATGCTGTTACCGAAAGCAAACGCCAGCGCCGGTAGCGACATAGTGACCATGAGTACCGAAAACACCCGTCGTGGTCCGAATCGATCCAGCGCCATGCCAACGATGATGCGGGCTGGAATGGTTAAGGCGACGTTGCAGATGGCGAACAGCTTGAGATCATCCGTGGTCAGCCAGTCGACGCTCTTGAGCATGCTCGACGCGAGCGGAGCCATGTTGAACCACACGTAAAAGGTAATAAAGAAGGCAATCCAGGTCAGGTGCAAGGCCCGAATCTCTGGGCTACGAAACTTGAATACAGCGGAAACTTTCATGGTCGTATCGTCCTGTGTCCCAAGGGTGGTCTTTACCAAAGGAGGGGTAGGGGCTGCTCAAGGGCTGGGTAGGATCAACAAGGGACACTCGGCGCGCCGGGCCAGGAACGAACTGACGCTGCCGAAAGTCATGTAGTCGAGTTCATCAACAAAATAAGTTAACGACTTGGCGATGATGCCGCCGTCCGGTTGATGGCTATGGCGGGCAATCACCAGCAGGTCTGGCGAGAGCTTGCGAGTGGCCTGCAGCAGCATCTTGCGCGCATCCCCTTCGGCTAGAAGCTGCTCGGCTTGGAAGCCCTCGCCGATGGCGAATGCCACACCCTCTTGAAGGTGCCGTTTAACCTCATCGTGCTCCTGCTGAAAAAGCGCCTCGTTGTTATCGGTAGCGTCGAGTGGGTTCTCCACCACGCCGACCAGTACCAGCAGAGGTTGGTTACAGCGAAACATATTGACGACCTGAGCGAGAGCCAACTTGGCGTTTCGCGAACCGTCATAGGCGATCATGATTTTCATGGTGTCCTCCCTCATTGGGGTAGGGGGTGAAGACCCGGAGCTCGGCTCCGGGCGTCAAGAGCAAGCCTTATTTAGGGGTTCTTAACGTAGGCACCTTTGCGTAGGTAGAACCACCAGTTGATGACCAGGCAGATGGTGTAGAAGGCCGCAAAGCCGTACATGGCAAGTTCCGGTGTGCCGGCCTGGATCTGTTCGCCCATTACCCGCGGGGCGATGAAGGCGCCATAGGCAGCGACGGCAGAGGTCCAGCCAAGTACCGGGCCTTTCTGCTGCTGATCGAAAATAACCCCGATGCTGCGGAAGGTAGAGCCGTTACCGATACCGCTGGCGGCGAATAACACGATGAATAGCAGCAGGAATAGCCAAAAGAATTGATTAGGGTCGGTGGCGTTATAGGCCTGCATCATCACGTAGCCGGTGGCGATAGAGGCGACCACCATGACCGCAGAGATTGTTTGGGTAACGATGGAGCCACCCACTTTGTCGGAGATCCATCCGCCCAGCGGACGGATCAGAGCGCCCACGAAGGGACCTATCCAGGCCCAGGTTAAAGCGCTGGGCGCCTCTGGGTTAGCCACGCGAATCAGCGTGCCATCGGCAGTGGCTTCCATCATGTTGCCGAAGATGACGTTGATGGAGAGCGGCAGGGCTGCAGAGAAGCCGATAAAGGAGCCGAAGGTCAGAATGTAGAGGATGGTCATTGACCAAGTGTGCTTATTGGAAAATATCGCGAACTGCTTCTGGATATTGGGCTTGATGTCGCCAGGAATCAGGCGCAACAACACCAGAGTCAGAACAATGGTTAGCGGCAGGGCAACCCACATATTAAGCCAGCTGAGAGCCAGCATGCCGATGATGGCAGTCACCATGCCGACGCCGTAGAGCCCCAATATTTTGCTGAAAGCAGCCAGCGGCGAACCAGGGTTGGGCGTAATAGTGCGAAGATTGTTCATACCGAACCAACCGGCGAACGCTAATGGAACCAGAAATACAAGCCAGATAAAGCCAGCATTCTGGATCCAGGTGTCGGTACCTGCTTCGATTCGGCCGATCAAAGTACCGCTAGTGCTTTGCAATTCCATCGGCGAACCGGCTATAGCACCGAAAATTCCGACGGTCATTACCAGGGGAATGACAATTTGCATGGTAGTGACGCCGAAATTACCCAGGCCTGCATTCATGCCCAGGGCGTAACCTTGCTGCTTGCTGGGATAAAAAGTGGAAATGTTGCTCATTGAACAAGCGAAGTTACCGCCACCGATACCGGAAAGTAGCGCCAACGCCTGGAATACCCACAACGGCGTGCCTGGGTTCATCAAGGCGATACCAGTGCCGGCAGCGGGGATCATCAATAGCGCGGTGGTCAGGAATATAGTGTTTCGCCCGCCAGCGATGCGGATCATGAACGATGCTGGGATGCGCAGTGTGGCACCTGCTAGACCGGCAAGCGCCGTCAGTGAAAATAGCTGGTTAATCGTGAATGGAAAACCCAGGTTCTGCATCTGGGTGGTGATCATTCCCCACATCATCCAGACAGCAAAGCCCATCAGCAGGCTGGGAATGGATATCCATAGGTTGCGGTTGGCGACGTGCTTGCCTTCCTGTTCCCAGAATTGGGCGTCTTCGACATCCCACTTCTCAATGTCGGCGTTTCTCTTACTCATGGCGATTTCCCCTTGGCATCAAACCTTTCTGCATCTAGCAGTTAGAAAGCAAGATACGCTGGAGGAAGGCATTGGGGAATAGGCGGAAATGGCATGAAAAACAGCGACATACCTCTTGAGAGGTAGTCGCTGTAAAGCCTGGGTTCATTGATTTTAAAGACAAAAAATCGAGAGGGGGTAAAGGCCGGGCAGAGCAAAAGTATTCGGGGAGTCTTTAGAGGTAACCACACAGAATCGATTAGTGACCGATACCTTCCTGGACTGCCCAGACGGCGGCTTCGACACGCGAGCGCAAGTTGAGCTTTTTGAGCAGATGCTTGACGTGAACCTTGACTGTGCCTTCGGTAATATCCAGCTTGCGCGCGATGAGCTTGTTGGAGAGTCCGCCAGCAAGCTGTTGCAGAATTTCGCGTTCACGCTGCGTCAGGCTATGAATATCCGGGGTGGTCGGGGCATTGCGCTGATTACGCAGGGCTTCAGCGAGTAGGGCGGTCAGGCTTTCGCTGATGACCATGCGTCCCAAAGCAGCTTGGCGCAGTTGGCGAACCATGTCTTCAGGCTCCATATCCTTTAACAGGTATCCGTCAGCACCGTTGCGCAGCGCGGCGACAACATCATCCTCTTGGTCGGAAACAGTGAACATCACCACACGGCCGCTATAGTTGGCTTCCCGTAGGCGGCGCAAGGCTTCTAAGCCATTGACGCCCGGCATGTTTAAATCAAGTAAAACCAAGTCAGGCTCAAGTTTGAGGGCCAGTGCAATGCCTTCTTCAGGGTCGCCCGTCTCGCCAACCAGTTCAAGATCGTCCTCTAGCTCAAGCAACTGAGCGACACCACGCCGTAGTAGCGGGTGGTCATCAATAATCATCAGGCTGGCGGGGGTATCGTTGGCGGTGGTCAGCGTCATTAAGAAGTCCCTGTACCTAAGTGAGAGTCGGAGTCAGCCGTAACAGGCTGCTGCTGAATTAAGCGAGCGGTCAACGGGGTGAAGACTATCTCAATGCTGGTCCCCCCTGTGGGGCGATTGGTGATACTCAGCTCCCCGTTCAGGGTAGTGGTTCGGTCACGTATGATCACCAAACCGTAGTGCATCGGCGGCGAGCTATCGTCTTCCAGGCCTATGCCGTCGTCGTCCACACGCACTAGCAGGCGAGCATCGGCGAAGCGCACAGTGACCCCAGCCCAATGGGCTTGGGCGTGCTTGTGGGTATTGGCCAGCGCCTCTCGAATGATCTGCAGCACGTGAATTTCTTCATTGGGGTTAAGTAGGTGAGGCGGCACATCGTAGTCAAGCTCGACCGTTACCTCCATGCGCTGGCTAAACTCATCGACGGTCTGGCGTAAGGCAAATTGCAGCCCCGGCCCCTCTAGTTTGAGCCGGAAGGTAGTGAGTAGCTCACGTAACTGACGATAGGCGCTGTTTAGGCCGGTACGCAGCTCGTCGAATACCGCAGACTGCATCTCTCGGGTGGCTTCTTTTTGCTGCATGCGTTCGAGTCGAGCGACCTGCATCTTTAGATAAGAAAGCGATTGGGCTAGAGAGTCGTGAAGTTCCCGCGCAATGATGGTTCGCTCGTTGATCAGCGTGACGTGCTGCTGCTCCTCGATACGTCGCTGCAGGTACACCGCCGTGGCGAGCTGGTCGGCTAACATGGTGAGCAGCCGATGGGTGCTATCGTTGAGGCGCTCCTGGGGATACCACACTTCCAGGGTGCCTAGCAGCGTATCGCCTACGCTAATCGGTAGTAGTAAGCACTGTGACTGGTTATTGGACACCATCTCCAAGGGGCGAGGATCGATCAGGCAGGCGTGGCACTCCTGGTCACGACAATATTCTGGTCGGGTACGCGAGTGGGTTTCTAAAACCGGCATTTCCCGTTGGTCGAAAGGATCGTTTAGAGAAAGTCGTATTGGCCCAATATCCAGCAGCTTTTCCAGTTCACGTAACATAGGGGCTGCGCTAGAGCAGAGATCATTACCGCCTCCATAAAGCGAGCGGCTGGCATCGTGCATTACCCGCAGCGCCTGATTACTGCGCTCAAGCTCCTGCTTCTTGCGCGACACCTTGTCTTCCAATGCGGCGTAGCTTGTTGCCAACTCCGCAGACATCTTGTCAAAGGTGTGTCCCAACAATGCCAATTCGTCGCTACCGCGAAGCTGTGAACGCGGCTTGAAGTTGCGCTGAGCCGCCTCGCGGGCAAGTACCATAAGCTGGCGTAAAGGCACTACCAGATTGTAGCGAACATCGTAGAGGGCGATCGAGACAACAATAGCGATCAGTACCAGGAAAAGCACTTGCATCATGCCTAGCAGTCGCACCTTGGCCTCGGTGCTCTGCTCCAGATAGGTCACTAGAATTTCGATGTCACTGACCATCGCTACGATCATCATTTCTAGCGTATCGAGGTCAAGCGCAGTGGCAGTGGACGGTGCCTCTAGTGCCGGACGAAGCGTGTGCTGCCAGTAGATCTGAAGTTTTTCCAGTTGACGGCGGCGCTCGTGACGATCATCAATGGGGATCGTTTGTTGAAGCGTTGTGCCATACAAACGCTGATCGAAGCGTGAAATCAGACCTTCTAACTGTTCTGCGCTTGTCTCCTCTGGAGCATACTCCAGGCGTTGCAATGCCCCCATGATCTGATAGGCATTCATGCGTAGTGAACCAGCGACATTAATCGCGGCAGCATCGCCACGGCTGCTGTTAGACATTGCCATGGTCAGAGTGATGCTGATGAGTGCCATCCCGCTAATGGCAAGTAAGGAAGCAATGATGCGAGCAACCAGGGAGCGCTGAAGTAATTTCATGGCATTTCCGATAGCGCGGAGGAGGTGAGGGAGCGTGGCACTGTCTGCATTTCGTGACGAGGGCTATTCCTTTGGGGTTAGCCGACCTACCTCCGATGTTTTTTGACCTACGCCCAGTATTTACAGACAATTCTTACACGTCTTCCGATGTCTTTATACCCTCGCTGGGAAACGCCATGCCATCATTTGTGCCGCCTCCCACGTTGGAGACATCAACACAGCCAGTAAATGGTTATCAGTTGCTGGTAGCCATGCTACTAATGCCACTGGCAAGCGCGTTAGCGGTGGCTAGCTGGACACTTTATGCCCTGCTCGCAAAGCAGCCCCTGTATGTGCTGATACCGTTGAGTAGTGGTGTGCTGTTGGCTTGGCCGGCTTGGTTTATCGCCAAGCGGGGAGACACCTGCCGCTTGATGCAATGGCTATTACTGGGGCTAGCGTTGGCGCTGGGCGGGTTTGGGATGGCTAGCCAGCCGTGGGAGTTTTTGTTGGTTGGGGCTGGGCTTGGACTGGGAGGTGCGGTGATTACCACCGGCATCGCCCACGCCAAAGGCTGGATGCCTGGTCGTTGGGTGAGTCTTTGTATCGCCCTTTTTCTGGCTTTAGCGGCGGGGGTAGGGTTTTCCTTGCGGATGGCGCCTCTGGTAGTTCAAGCCTATGGTTGGCGCGCGGCGCCACTTAGCCTGTTGATACCGCTATTTATGGTAATGCTGCTGCTGTGGCTTTTCGTAGAGTCACCCGAGTGACGCCTATGAGTCTCACCTGTTCATTCTTACCTACTCTCTCAGCTTCTGATTCTAAACCACTAGCGATAAGGCCCATTTTATGACCATAGCGACGTTTGCCGATTTACTGCAGGAAGCACGTAAACAACCTAAGCCTCAGCGCCTGCTGTTTGTGTTCGTTCGCGCAGAGCTGCCCGATTTCCCTGATGCTGACCAGCGTCGTCGCTTCGAACAGGGTGAAGGGGGTGTGTTGGTGCCGGTAGTATGCGTAGATAAGTCGACGGAGGAATTGACCAGCATGGCGGCGTTGGTCGAGGAGTCACGACGTACCGAGATCGAATGGGATCTAGTTTTCACTGCTGCCATGGACGACCCAAAAGATGACGCCGAGGTTGAACGGCAGCTCCAGCGTATGATGGAGTCACTGCAAATGGGTAATATCACCGCCTATCTTGCCTTCGATCATCACGGCAATGCGGTTAACGTCGGCTAGGGACGGTAACCATGGAGCACTATTTCCTCATCAAGCACCTGCACATGACGGCCGCTGCGCTGAGCATCACGCTCTTCGTAGTGCGCGCCTGGTGGTCGGTGCAGGAAAGCCCGCGACTCAACGCCCGTTGGGTCAAGGTATTGCCTCATCTTATTGATACGGCTCTGTTGGGGCTGGGGGTGACTTTGATGGTATTGCTTTCCGTATGGCCCTGGCAGCTTCCTTGGCTTGGCGCCAAGTTACTGGCGCTGCTGGGCTATATCGGTATTGGCACCATCGCGATTAAGCGCGGTGCAACGCCAAGGGCACGTGCTGTTGCTGCGTTAGTGGCGGTTGCCATATTTGCCTACATGGTGGGGGCTGCCATACATCACAGCCCGCTTTCCTGGCTAGCCTGAATTGCGGCTACTTTCTGCCTCACTCCTCACTCCTCACTCCTCACTTTTATTGCGCCATTGAGTGGGCGGCATGGCCGCTCCCTTCGTGGCGCCCGAGCCGGGCGAGCAATTCCAGGTCGATATCGTCATAGGTGATTATCTCGCCACTATGAACTTCTGCGAACTGCTCGGCACGCTCATGGCTGGAGAACGGCGCAAGGGTGTGGCCCATGCTACCGCGCCGATCATGGCCGACCACATACCAAGCGTCTGCTGCAGGGATAAAGGCATCGTCTTTAGGTGCTTCCCAGGGTGTCACGGCGACATCATGTACATAGGCGTGGCGCAGCTGGGTCTGATTTTCGGGCTGCTGGAGGAAAACGAACATCTCCAGCGTGGAGCAGAACTTACGCGCGTCACGGTGGCTTTGCATAAATGCCTGACCTTTGGGGCCTTCGAATTCGGTGATAAACATACCGCATACATGGCAGATGTCATCGCCGCCAATAGGCTGAGGCGCCATCCTTTCGGTGCTGTCAGTGGCATTGTTGCAACCGGTCATGAGCAAAATAATAAGGGCCAGAATGGGCAGCAGGGCGGGCATGGTCAATCCTCGTTAATAAAATGATGTTAAGAGATGATGTTAAGCGGTATGACGGTGGAAGCGACGGACGGCCAATAGCAGGGGCACCACGACCCAAACCAGCATTGCCAAGGGCGGCCAGGCAGAATGGAACGCGCCTTGCTGAGCGATAGCCGCGATACCGCTTTCTAGCTGTGTGCTGTCGAACCCCGACAGGTTGATCAAACGAAAACTGTCGGTGGGATTGAGCAGCATCAGGTAGGGGAGCCAGTCGCCCCCCTGCTTGACGCCAACCAGTAGGGCCAGCAGTACTAGATCGAAGACCAGCACGAACAGAAACCACACGCCCAGTGCCAGCCCGGCGGCTCGTGCCTTTTCGGTGACCGTTACGCTGATCAGGTAGGCAAAGGCCAAAAACACCCAGCCCAAGAGCACACTGCTGGCGATCAATCGTGCTAAGCCGACGGTTAGTTGGATAATCGGTACGCCTTCAGCGCCCAACGCAATAACGATACCCGCGATACCAAAACCGAGTAGCGTGGCGACAGCCAGAATCATCCCATGGCCGAAGAACTTACCAAACAGCAACGCCGAACGACTTATAGGGTAGGTGAGTAGCAGTAGTAGCGTGCCAGCCTCATGCTCACCGACAACGGCGTCGTAGGCGAGCATCAGCGCGATTAAGGGGATCAGAAAAACGGCCAGCGTTGATAAACTGACCAGGGTGGTGGCCAGTGAAGTAAAACCAAGACCGCCGCTCGCAGCGGCACCAAAGTAGGCAATACCCATTGCCAGAACGGCAAGGATCACGGTGATCGCCAGTACCCAGCGATTGCGCAGGCCATCCTGGAACTCTTTGGCGGCGACGATGAACATGGCCTTCATGCGCTGGCTCCTGGCGTCAGTGAGGCGGGGCGAGTAGAAAAATGCGTGTAGAGATGCTCAAGGGTGGGTGGTGATAACTCGATGTCGTCGATATTCGGCATGGTGGTTAATTGACGTAGTACCTGCATTTTATTTTCCGCGGGCACGTTGACCTCCACACAGCGCTCATTGATTGGGATAGGCTCAATGGACATGGCTTTCCAGAGCTGCGACTGCATGGCCAGCAATGTGCCGTGGATACGAAACGTAAGCGGTAGCTGCGCTTCTTTACGCAGTTGTTCAAGGCTGCCCAGGGCCAGGCGTTGCCCTTTGCCTAGAATCAAAGCGCGGTCGATATAGGGTTCGATGCCGGGCAGTACATGGGAAGAGAGCAGCACGGTACAACCGTTGTCACGTAGGGCTTTTACCGCTTGATAAAAATCGCGGGTGGCCGCGGGGTCAAGGCCGGTGGTGGGTTCATCCAGTAACAATAGCCGGGGAGACCCTAGTAAAGCCTGGGCCAGGCCAAGGCGCTGACGCATGCCCTTGGAGTAGGTTTTAACGCGACGGTCGGCGGCTTCGACCAGGCCCACACGCTCAAGCAGAACCGTTACCTGAAGGCGGTCAGCGCGCTTCAAACGAGAGAAATAGGTGAGCACTTCACGCCCGGTGAGCTGTTCGTAGAAGGTGACGTTTTCAGGAAGATATCCTAACTGACGCCGCAGGCGTTCGGCATGTGGCCCATCTGGAGCGCCACCGAGGACGTCAACATGGCCCGAGCTGGGCGCAATTAAGCCCAATATGAGTTTCATGATGGTCGTCTTGCCCGCGCCATTATGTCCCAGCAAGGCGAGCATCTCGCCTTCTTTGATGGTGAGATCAATTTCAGCTAGGCGCACCAGCGCCCCGTGACGCTTGGTAACACGCTGTAGTTCTATTACTGGGTTCATGGAGCATTTCCTTCTCGGCCGGGCTCGCTCATCAATGGCGCGCTGTCTCTGACCCCTGGGGGACGAAACACCGGGAACTGGCGTTGTACCCATCGCAGTGCCAACACCGCGGGGCTTTGCATCAACAGGCGCGCGGAGGGGTGGCGCCAGAGAAGATGATCCATGGCGTCATTGGGCTCATGGGCGGTGTCGCCGACCCCGTTATCGTCAAGATCCCAACCCAGGTAGTCGCTCCAGTAATTGCCCGACCAATCCTGCTCACGGGTAGCGACATACATGACTTGCTGCTTATTAGCGATGAAGGCGTTGCCCGCCATTTGGTTATCCTCTGAACCGGCGGTGAGATGGATGCCGATGTCGCTGGCTGCGAAACGATTATTCTCGATACGATTGAACTGCGAGTTGTAAACGAACAGTGCCTTGCCGTCGCCGCCCGCTAGACGCCCCTCGCCATCGGCCCCCAGGGGCTGGGTGACGCCTGCGACACGGTTGCCGCTTAACAGGGAATCGGTGATGTTGTTCATCAAAATGCCGTAGTTGTCGTCTGCTTCCGAACGGTTATCAACGACTTCCAGGCGTTTGGATTGCATCAGGGCGTAGCCGGTTCGGGTTCGCTGGGTCAGGTTGCCTTCGAGACGATTGTCGAAGGAGTACATGTAGTGCACGCCATAGCGCAGGTCATGCAGGGTGTTGTCGCGCAGCACGTTGTGGCGGCTGCTGTCGAGATAGATGCCGTCGCGAGTCTGCGCAACATCGTTGGATTCGATAATCGAGTCACTAACGTTATAAAGGTGAATGCCGTTGCCGCGATCCTGAGAGCGCAGTCGGGTATCGCCACGAATGGTATTGCCTATCACACTGACGTCATTGACAGCATCGAGCCAGATGCCGAAGCCAGGCCCGTTTAGCTGGTTATTGCGGATGCTACTACCGTGAGCGCTGGGCTCGACAAAAATAGCGGCCTCCAGTGCTGTCAGGTTGTCCCCCCAGTCTTCAATTTGGAGGCCTTCAAACATAATATCGGGAGCTGCCAGCACCACCGCATGGCCGTGGCCTCCTGCATCGAGGATGGCTTGCAACTCGCCCCGGATATGCAGCGTGCGGTCAATAACCACACGCCCGGGGTAGCGTCCTGCAGGCAGCAGCAAGTGATCGCCGTCGGCAGCCTGTTCGATCAACGGCTGTACCGGCTCACCGGGCGTGGCGATCCAGTCGGCGGCATGAACCCCGCTAGGCAGCCAAAAAAGCCATAGCAGCGCCAGTAAGCAACCTAAATAGCCAGGGTGTCGTTTCATGGTGTTCTCCCGCAGCGGGCCGAAGGAATCGGCCCGCATTGTGTCTTCAGACTCCTGTCAGTGAGGCGTCAGGCGGGTTCGACTAGCATGCGACCAGTCATTTCCATGTGCATCGCGTGGCAGAACCAGTTGCAGTAGTACCAGTGCACCCCGGCCTTGTCGGCGGTGAAGGTGACGCTAGCGGTCTGCTGGGGACTGATCTCCATCTGCACACCGTGGTTGACCATGCAGAAGCCGTGGGTCAGATCCTCGACCTGGTCAAGGTTGGTGATGACCACGGTCACCTCATCGCCCTGTTTGACCTTGAATTCGGTCAGGCCAAATTGCGGTGCTATGGAGGTCATGTACACGCGTACTTTATTGCCATCGCGGATTACCTTGCTTTCGCCTTCCAGGTTGACGCCGTCTGCCTCCGCCATGGCCACGGTCTCGGCGAAGAAGGGGTCGTCTCGTGTCCATACTCGGCTTGGGTTGATCTGGTCGGCGCGTACCAGAATACAGTCGTGGGGCTCGGCATAAGTGGGGCCGTCATGCACCAGTTTCATTTCCTCACCGGAGATGTCGATCAACTGATCGTTCTCGGGATGCAGAGGGCCTACCGGCAGGAAACGGTCTTTGGAAAACTTCGACAGCACCACCAGCCACTTGCCGTCGGCATCGCGGGATTCGGTGAGACTGGCGTGGTTATGCCCAGGCTGGTAGTGGACATCGAGCTTCTGACGCAGGTAATTGACGTCTTCGCCATTGTAGTGGCGAATGGCATCCTCAATATTCCACTTGGCTATCTGGCTATCGATGAACAGCGTGGTATAGGCGTTGCCCCGGCCATCGTAGGTAGTGTGAAGCGGGCCCAAGCCCAGTTCAGGTTCACCCACGATGGTATCGCGCGGTTCGATACTGTCGTCGAACAGCTCGGGCAATTTGTCGATGGCGATGATTGAGCAAGTGGGGGATAGCTTGCCGTTGGCGATGAAATATTTACCATCCGGTGAGGTATTCACACCGTGGGGGTTCTTGGGGATCGGGATGTAACGTGTCAGTTGCGAGCCCTTGCGTCCATCCAGTACCGGGACACTTGATTCACCCAGTGTCTTGTAGTTCCCGGCCGCCACGGCGGCTTCAATCGCTTCAACGTCGAATACCACGACCCAGTCGCGCTCGTTGCGCATGGTCTCGGTCAGGGTCATGCCCTTTTCTGAGTTATAGCAGGTAGAGGCGACGAAACGACCGGTGTAGTCGGCATCGGTGTTATCGAGGTTGCCATCAACGATCACCTGCCAGGCCACGTCCATGCTTTCGGCATCGATAGCGTTGAACATAGTGAAGTAGTTGTCGGGGTTCTCCAGGTCGCGGCCGTCATTGACCTGGGGAATTGGCAGTTCGGCATTAGCGAAGACGTACTTGGTATAAGGCACCTTTTGCAAACGCAAACCGTGAATCGCCTGGACATTGGGAATGGTAGTGATCTTGTCCGTTTTCATGACGTCAAGGCGGATACGCGCGACGCGAGTATTGGCTTTATCGTTGATAAATAGGTACTTGCCGTCGTAGCTGCCGTCGGTCATGGAAATATGGGGGTGGTGGCAGTCGCCGTTGAGGAAGCGGCTCGATTCGCCGAGTATCCGCTTCGACTCGTTACTTATCCCCCAGCCAGAGGCGCTATCCACGTTAAACACCGGGATGCGCATCAGTTCGCGCATTGAAGGTACACCGAGCACCCGAACCTCGCCCGAGTGGCCACCGCTCCAGAAACCGTAGTAATCGTCGAGCTCGCCCGGCGCAACGTCGATACCGTTGGCGCCGGCGGCCTGGACTTGGCGGCTGTTGAGCAGTGCGCCCGCACCGAATCCTCCGGCCAGGCCCGCTCCGGCAACGCCGGTAACGGCGGTATTGCGCAAGAAGTGGCGGCGGCCGATATCCTGAATATGGTCTTTTTTATCGCTCATGCTTGATTCCCCTGAGATCAGTCTTGCTGGTGAAGAGGGATGCGTTGCCATGCGGCCTGTTTGCCGCTGGCGTCGGTATCCCGTTGGGTCTCAACGCTATTACCGCGCGATGACATATTGGCCGCCTTTTCATAGCGCTTGCGGCGCTTGACCATGGGCGGGCAACGCTGGTCGTCGTGGTAGGTCACTTGGCAGTCGAGACAGTAGTGGCACTCATTGGCATTGATGCGGCCGTCCGGATGTATAGCGGCCACTTCGCATTCATTGGCACAGATTTGGCACGGGGTACCGCAGCTACCGCGGTGGCGCTTGAGCCAGTCGAACAGGCGCAAACGCGAAGGAATAGCCAACCCGGCGCCTAACGGGCACAGATAGCGGCAGTAGAATTTGTGGTTGAAGGCAGAAATCGCCACCAGGCCCAGAGCATAAATAACGAAGGCCCAGTCACGTTGGAAACGCAGGGTGATTGCGGTCTTGAACGGCTCCACTTCGGCGTAGCGTTCCGCGGTGCCGAGCGAATGTAGCGAGACTGCGAACAAGGCCAGCAGAATGATGTATTTAATTGCCCATAGGCGTTCATGGAGCCCGAAGGGCACCTCAATCTGCTTAACGTTTAGTTTGCGAGCGACCTGGTTGACCAGGTCTTGTAAAGCGCCGAATGGGCATAGCCAGCCGCAGAAAACTCCCCGGCCCCACAGCAGCAGGCTCACCGCCACGAACGACCAGAGAATAAATAGCATTGGGTCGATCAAAAACGAGGACCAGCTAAAACCGCTGATCAGCGAGTTGGTGAAGGTAAGGATATTGACGACCGATAGCTGGGCCAGCGAGTACCAGCCGATAAACACTAAGGTGTAGACCTTGAAACCCTGACGCAGTGGGTTCAGTACACGCGGGTGGCGCGCAAGCACATCCTGGAACAGCATGATGCCAGTGAGCACCAATAATCCGGCGGATAGCACAGCGATCTGGAAAGCCTTTTCGCGCCATACCTGTACCCAGATAGGTTCTTCCACCGGTGGTTCAGGCCGCTCTACATAGGCCTCGGGAACACTGTAATCGGCGCTAAAGCGGCTGAACTCGGTGTCCAAAGGGCCAGAGGCGCGGCGAACCAGTAATTCCAGTTGCCAGGGTTGACCGGGGTCGAAGTTTGTCTCTTCGCGGACGATGAAAATGTCCCGCTCGGCCAGTGAGGGTGCGCCTTCAAGGGCCAGTTCACCCAGGCGGATGTGATCGCGATCATGAAAGCTGACCCGAGTGCTGCCCTGTGAAAGCTCTATGCGATCGAAGATGCCGCCCCGCACATACCCTGAACCCTTGAATGAGTAGTCACCACGCCCCATGACGGCAATAGCGTGCTCGCCATCCTTCAGCTCGGCCATTAGTTGGTCATAGCCAGTATCGCCGAGTAGGTTGCGGCCAGCGGTTGGTGGGTTGAGGTAGGTGTAAAACAGCTCGATAAAGGTTTTATCGGCGGGCTGTGGCGAGCGCAGGTAATCTTCGGCGGGCGTACCTACAAAGCTCTCATCGACCTCGCCATGGGTTAGTTGCAAACGGCGAATGGTGCCGTCGCCGGTCAGTTCATCCCAGTTGGCATGGGCGAAAACGTCTTCTCGAACGCGTGCCGGTGGTGTCTGGGAGGGGTCGGCAATGAGCTGCTGTTCAGCGGCCACTTGTCTGGCGCTGCGCATGATGGTGTCGCTGACTACGATGACGGTCACCGTCGCGCCAGAGATAGCGTCAAGATTGTCGCCGACTCTGAGCCTGTCATTGACGTGGGCCGATACGTGCTCATCGGCAAAGCTATTCAGCTTCGACTCGGGAATGCCCACCAGCATGATCGGCTCTGAATGACTGAGGACGTCGGCCTGTACAATTTGCCCATCCAGACCGATTCCCACCAGTAGATTGACCGGTTTGCCCGAGTAGGCGGGGATCGGAG
Organism: Halomonas alkaliantarctica; assembly: GCF_029854215.1. Taxonomy (NCBI): domain Bacteria; kingdom Pseudomonadati; phylum Pseudomonadota; class Gammaproteobacteria; order Oceanospirillales; family Halomonadaceae; genus Vreelandella; species Vreelandella neptunia. The sequence continues at coordinate 1,948,303 of NZ_CP122961.1, forward strand.
CGACATCCACACTCTCAAAAGCGTAGCCGAGCAACTCATCGTCGCTGGCGAGTACACGGCTTACCGGCCACTGTGAATCCGCGGCTTCAAGACGCTCTGCCGTGGGAAATCCCTCGCGTACCTGCTCCAGTTCGATGGCTTGGGCAGGGAGTGATATCGCCAGGAGTAACAGTAAGCTAATCCAGATACCGGTTAGACGGCGCGGGTAAGCCACAGGGGACATCGTGGTTTCCTTTCGGGGCAAGAGGGTTATAGAACCGGTTCTAGCAAGTGATCGACGGCAGCTTTCACTTCGTCATCACTCAAGCCTAATTGGCCTCCTTTTGGCGGCATTGCCTGAAAGCCGTTAATCGCGTGGTCGTACAGGGTGTCCATGCCTTTTTCTAAGCGTGGCTCCCAGTGTTCGGCATTGCCGCGAATGGGAGCACCTGCGGCGCCCGTCATGTGACAAGCCATGCAGGCTTGGTTATAGGTGGCTTCGCCATCTGCATGAGCGGTAACCGAAATAGAAGCAACTACGCCTAGCAGCAGTATGGACGCGAGGGTTTTCATTGAGGTATTCCTTATGCATCTTTTGGGTTGAAATTATCAATTCGGCAACGTGGCACGCTGGTTTATAGAGGTATACGAGTTGCTGGGTACTGATTTTTCAGTATGAGAAAAAGTATGAAGTTCACTTTAAAGAAATAGGGGGGACTAATGTTGACCTGGATCATTATTCGTCTCGCGTACCCCTACAGAGCATTAGCTTACCCCTTAGTGGGTAGGTGATGACGCCAGTCGTTATTGTGATTTCAACTCGAAATTCAGGCGCTTGGCTGTGCACCAAGGCGCTAGCGGCGTGGCGGTGTAGAAATGTTTTTACAGCGCGGATTATTTCAACATGTTCAAGTACTGGCGCAGCACTTCGGCATTATTACGGTGCTCTTCCTTAGAGGCAAATACCAGAGTAACTCGCTCTTTACTGGCACGTTGTGCAAGATCACGAAGAGACTCGCGATAAGAGGTTAACTCTTTTAGATAGCGACGGCGAAAGCCACTCCAGTCGAGAGAGCCATTATGAAATCCTTTGCGAAGCTCGCTGCTTGGCGCGACCTCCTTGCGCCATTCATCGATTTTGGCTTCCTCCTTGGACACCCCACGCGGCCAGATCCTGTCGACAAGGACACGATAACCATCCTGGCTGTGAGGTGAGTCGTAGGCACGCTTTAATTCAATATTCATCGTTATCTCGCAAGTCAATGAGATTGCTTTTAAGCCTAGCTAGTGAGTCGCTCCCTCTCTACTTGAATCCTAGTAAGCCCAGACAATCGCCATCAGCAAGCCCCATGCCAGCACCCCGGCAGCCATCACGGTGTAAGTAGCGGACATTGTTGTAACGTCATTCGCAGAGCGTTTACACAGAGCCTGCAGACCGTGGTAGACCAAACTGCAAGAGATGCCCAGTGCCACCAGTACCACCAGCGCATTGAACAACAGACTGGGGATCAGCAGGGCGATCGCTGCTGACCACAGTGGCAAAGGTGCCAGGGCTGCCAACAGATAAGCGTCGTGGTAGCTAATTGAGAGATCGCGATCGCTATTGACCACCGCGTGAATTAGCCAGCCCATTACGAAGAAGGTGAGCAGCTCGGCCAGGAACAGAATGGTAGTGATGAAACGCCACTGCCGGTCAGCGAAACCCGTGGTGAAGATATCCCCATAGTGGGAACCCGCGTAATAGAGCATCACGGGGGGTAACAACGACATGGGCAACACGATGCACCAAGCGAGAGTGGCGATTGAAGGATGGCGTTGCTGGAGATCTTTCCATCCCGCTAAATGGGTAAAGGGCAGTTGAATAATAGTTAGAGGATTCATTGTCTGGTCTCGCAGTCAGTTGTGATCGTTGTGGGTTTAAAATATCATGCCATGATATTATATTTTAATGATTAGGACTCTTACGGGGTTCTGTCAAGAGATAGCCAGCTTTTATCTTTAGGAGATATCATGAGCGATAGGAATCAGAAAGATTGGAACCCCCGCGCGGAGAGTGTTCTGGATGATCAAATCGCTGCTTATGATGAAATGCGCGGTCGTTGTCCGGTGGCTTTCAGCGACTACCTGCAGTGGTCGCTTTTCCGTCACGAAGATGTGATGCGTGTACTCAATGACCACGATACCTTCAGTAACGCGGCAAGCCGTCACCTGTCGGTGCCTAATGCTATGGATCCTCCCGAGCATACCCACTTTCGCCGGATCATTGAGCCCTACTTCGGCCCTACTGCCATGCGCGAATTCGCTCCCCAGTGCCGGGCCATCGCCGAGGCAGTAGTGGGGCGACTACCTTTCGATGGTGAAGTGGAGGCAATGACTGAAATGGGCCAAGACTTTGCTCTGGAAATTCAGTGTGCCTTCATGGGATGGCCGACCCGCCTGCATGAGCCGCTGCGCGACTGGGTGAAGCGACAGCAGGCAGCCACGCTGGCGGGTGACCGGGAAGCATTAGGCGGGCTGGCGCTGGAATTTGACGGCGTAATTCGCGAGCAATTGGTAAGCCGTCGAGCCATGGGGGATGCCGCGCCGGACGACGTGACCACCAGGATCATGCAAGAAACGGTAGAAGGGCGCCCGCTTAGCGACGAGGAGATCGTCAGCATCCTGCGTAACTGGACGGTAGGAGAGCTCGGAACTATCTCGGCAAGCATCGGTATTCTGATGAACTACCTGGCCCTCAACCCCGAACTACAGGCACGCCTGCGCGACGAGCCATCATTATTAACAGCCGCCATTGACGAAATCCTGCGACTCGACGCGCCGTTGATGTCTAACAGACGCATCACCACCTGCCCAGTGGAAATTGGCGGGCGGCACTTGGCGGCCGGAGAGCGTCTGACTATTCTGTGGGGGTCGGCTAACCGTGACGAGGCTGTGTTTAGCAATCCCGACAAGGTGAATCTGGATCGCGATCCCAAGGACAACCTGCTTTACGGTGCTGGCATTCATGTTTGCCCCGGCGCTCCGCTTGCACGCATGGAACTACAGTTCTTCATGGAGGCGCTGTTAGAAGCAGCCGTTGAGCTGGCCCCCATACCAGAACGCCCTGCTGTACGCGCTCTTTATCCCGCGGGTGGTTATTCTGCTGTACCGCTAATATGCTATCAGCGCCAGTAAATCGGGCGGCTCGTGACGTAGATTCGTCCGCCAACGGTAGATTTGCAGCAGTACCAGTATTCGTTAGCCCCCTCCACTGATGACTTATAGACCTATGCGATGAGCCCGATCAGTAAAGAAGATTCCACTGGGCGATTCGCTTTCCAAGCGCTTTACTTCCTGCAGGGTGTGGGTGTCGTAAACCGTTACTCGGTTGCTGTCCCTGGCGGAGATCCAGACGTGCTCACCCCGCGGAGTGAACTCCATGTGCAGTACCGCTTTACCAGGAGACAGAGTTGTCACGATAGCGCGCGTTTCTGTATCGATAACCTGTACTACATCGTTATCAGGGTGTGCAAAACTGACCCAGACCTGATGTTGATCCGGCCGGCTCATTACGAAAATGGGTTGGCCTTGAACTGGTATGCGGCCAGTTAGTGCCCAATCCTCTTTATTGGCGATCAGTATTTCATGTCGGCCTACCGCAGGTAGCCAGGCTTCGTCTCCTGCCATGGCCCAACCTTCCAAATGGGGCATTTTGTAGACGGGCAAACGTTCTTCGCCGCGCCCATAGTCGGTCAATATGTGCTGTACACCAGCTTCGGTGTGCCATAGGTCGAGCAGGGTCAGGCCGTCCTCACCAAATAGACCGGCAATGTAATAGCGTCCGCTTGGGTCGATCAGGGCGTCATAGGGATTTTTCCCAACATCGGTGAAGCGGGTCAGCTCGGGTGTAGCTCCGTTCATATCGACGACATGAATCTCCCCCGCATCGAACAAACTGTATACGAAACGGTTACCGGGAGCGTCGACCAGGCCCACCACTTTAGAGCGTTGCTGGTCACCGTTTTCATCGGTCCAGGTAGCGGGGATATCAGCTACCAATTCAAGATTGTCGCTGCTAAAGAGTTTTACCCCGCCTGGCTCATAGTTGGCCACGGCCACTAGCTGGCCATCCTGAGAAATCGCGCCACCGATGCTATTGCCTGATTGCAAGATGCGCGCCGTGATCTCACCGGTTAACAAGTCGACTTTGCTAAGCCCACCATCACGGCCGAAGACAAAGGCGTAGCGCGCATCACGTGAGAACTTTACGGAGGCGTGTGAAAGATCACCCAATCCTTCCACTTGATCGACAATTTGCTGCTGGCTGGTGTTCGCCAAAGCGAGACTACCAGTGGCGCGCTCTACGATAACGCCGAGATCCCCAGTACCCTGAAGTGACTCGGGCGCTGTCTGACAGCCAGCGAGTAGGAATAGAAAAATTACACCTGCTAAAGGGCTGAATATTGAATTTAAGGTCATGGCAACTCCAGCGTTAACGCTTTAAAGGATTGTTGTGTTGCAGTTGATCTGCTAACCAGCGAGCCTCCTTTTCACTAAGCAATCCCCCCCAGCTGGGCATTGCGGTACCGGGAATGCCCAGCAGGATCAAACTGGCTAGGCCATCACGCGTATAGCGGTTCATGCGCTCTTGGGATAGGGCGGGCCCCAGCCCTCCCTTTAACCTCATGCCATGGCATGAGCCGCAATCCTGGTAGAGCAGTATCTCCAGCTCTTCCTCACGCTCCTGTGCGATATCCGAAGCTGAGCTCTGAAGGCTAACCAGCCCCAAAATACAGAACCAAAGAATGCGAATTAGGAGTGACATGGCGACTCCAGGTGATGAAAACGTGGGGAGAGTGTTGTTCGGCTGGCTGAAGTCTTTATTGACTGAGATCAAGGAAGCAAATCTTACTCAATACCTTAAGGCTTTTATTGAATAGCAATCTCTCTTTGGAGGTAGGCCAAGGGTGAGGGGTGAACACTTTGATGCACATCAATTAGGTGAAGGATAACTAGCTCGATCAGCAAAAGAGGCATGAAAAATATATTTTATTAACCCATGCTTTTTAAAAGCAGCGATACGTCTGGACTTCTCCGGCGAAAATTAAAAAAAGCGAACTACCTGGCAAGGCTGCTTATGTTGACCATGACATAGGTGAAGCAATGAAAAAGAGAAACAGGTATCTGAGACCACTAGCCGTGGCCGTTACAGCAGCTTCAATGGGGTTGGGTTTAGTGCATGCGTTTGAAGATGACCCCGACCAAGAGCAAGAAGCGTCGAGGCTTTATCAAGGCACAGAGTCGTCGGTGGATTCAGCGTCAGCAAATGTAGTGCGATCCCCAGGTGCTCCCGATCTTACAGAAGAAGAGTTCGAACGAGCGAAAGAGATCTACTTCCAACGTTGTGCGGGCTGCCACGGGGTGCTCCGCAGAGGGGCAACTGGCAAACCATTGACGCCGGATATCACCCAAGATCGGGGCCTCGATTATCTCAAGGTGTTTATTAATTACGGCTCGCCAGCCGGTATGCCCAATTGGGGTACTTCGGGAGATTTCTCAGAAGAAGAAGTCGAGCTGATGGCCAAGTACATCATGCATGAACCACCGGTTCCGCCTGAATTTGGTATGCCAGAAATGCAGGAAAGCTGGGAAGTGGTGGTGCCGCCGGAAGAGCGTCCTACTGAGCAGATGAATGACCTGGACCTAGAAAACATATTCTCTGTGACCCTGCGTGATGCGGGTCAGATTGCCTTGATAGACGGGGGCAGTAAAGAAATTGTCGATATCCTAGATACCGGCTATGCGGTGCATATTTCTCGTATCTCTGCGTCGGGCCGGTATCTGTTTGTCATTGGTCGCGATGCCAAAGTGGATATGATTGACATGTGGATGGAAGAACCGGGGATTGTCGCCAGCATCAAGGTAGGGATGGAAGCACGCTCCGTCGAAACCTCGAAATTCGAGGGATATGAGGATCGCTTTGCCATTGCCGGTGCCTACTGGCCGCCCCAGTACGTGATCATGGATGGCGAGACACTGGAGCCATTGAGGATTGTCAGTACACGAGGTATGACCGTGGGTACCCAGGAGTATCATCCTGAGCCACGTGTGGCCGCCATTGTTGCCTCCCACCAACACCCTGAGTTTATTGTCAACGTCAAGGAGACCGGTAAGGTTCAGTTGGTCAATTACGAGAACCTGGATGCCTTGAGCATGGTGGAGATCGATACATCCCGCTTCTTACATGATGGAGGCTGGGAGAGCAGCGGTCGCTACTTTATGACCGCGGCTAACGAATCCAACCAAATTGTAGTCATTGATGCTCAAGATCGGGAGCTTGAGGCTATTGTTGACGTGGGCCAGACCCCACACCCAGGTCGCGGCGCCAATTTTATCGACCCAGAGTTTGGTCCGGTATGGGCGACCAGCCACCTGGGTGATAACACCATCCAACTGATTGGCACCGATCCGGAGGAGTACCCGGAGAATGCCTGGAGGGTCGTACGTACCCTTGAAGGGCAGGGCGGTGGTTCGCTGTTTATCAAAACCCACCCAGAGTCGAGCAATCTCTATGTGGATACGCCACTTAACCCAGGGGAAGAGATTAGCCAGAGTGTCGCAGTCTACGACCTAAACGATCTGGAGGCTGGATACGAGGTTCTGCCTATCGCCGAGTGGGCCGATGTGGGAGAAGGCCCCAAGCGCGTGGTTCAGCCTGAGTTCAATAACGCAGGTGACGAAGTATGGTTCTCTGTATGGAATGCAATGGATCAGGAGTCTGCTCTAGTAATCGTGGACGACACGACCCGTGAGTTGAAGGCGGTAATCAAGGATGAGCGGTTGGTGACGCCGACCGGCAAGTTCAACGTTCTCAATACCCAGAACGACATCTACTGAGCCGTGCAATGCAGCAGTCCGCTGGGCTGCTGCCTTTGCCCGCCAGTAGCACATGATAAAAGTGAGCTCTGCCGATGCATTGTCATTCCCATGATCTCGATTCGCTAGATCGTCGTTTAATCGATTGTTACCAGCGCAACTTGCCGGTTTGTTCTCGGCCATTTTTAGCCATGGCTGCACGCCTCGATACAACCGAAGAACAGGTGATCGTCCGTCTGCAACGGCTGCAAGAGTTGGGTGTTCTGAGCCGTGTCGGGCCCGTTTTCGATCATGCCTTAGCTGGCGCCAGTCTGTTGGCCGCCGTTGCCGTGCCCGAAGATCAACGCGATGCTTTTGCAGAGCTCATTAATCAAGCCCCTGGGGTGAATCATAATTACGCTCGGGAGCACTATTACAACCTGTGGTTTGTGATGACCGCCGCTGAGGAAAAAAGCCTTGTCGAGGCCCTTAAACGTCTGGAGGCCATACTCGATCGGAAAATTCTGCGTCTCCCCATGTTGGAAAGTTTCCACATCGACCTAGCGTTCACGATTCCCTGGACTGAGCTGGAGGAAGCATGATGACCGCTACACCGCTTGCCAGAGTAAATGATTGCCAACAACTCAATGCACCCTGCGCGCATAGTAAGTTGCGGGCGCTTCTCGAGCAGGGTTTGCCGCTAACCCCGCACCCTTGGCAGGTGCTGGCTGAACAGTGTGGACTAGAGGAAGCCGAGGTCATGGGCTGCGTTAAGCGGTGGCGGGAAGAAAAGCTGATCAAGCGTCTGGGGCTGGTGGTGCGCCATCGTCGCCTGGGTATCGACGCCAACGCTATGGTGGTCTGGAACGTTCCTGATGAATTGGTAACGCGCGTAGGGCAGGCGTTGGCCAAAGAAACCATCGTCACGCTGTGCTACCGGCGTCCTCGCCGACTACCCGACTGGCCGTTCAATCTCTTCTGCATGATTCATGGCGTTAAACGCGAGGCGGTTATGGCGCAACTGGAGACGCTCGTTGAGCGCCTTGGTTTGGCTGAAATAGAGCATCAGGTGTTGTTCAGTCAACATGCCTATCGCCAGTGTGGTGGTAGTTATGCCTTAAGGAGAAACGATGAACTTCCTGGAGTTTGATGCCCAAGATCGTGCCATCGTCAACCGCTTGCAAAACGGTTTACCACTCGTGCTTCACCCTTACGCAGCCGTTGCTGAGGAACTCGGTGTTTCAGAGGAGGAGTTGCTTGCACGTCTGACGCGACTTCGTGATAGCGGTGTACTTAGTCGTTTCGGCCCCATGTACCACGCCGAGCGAATGGGCGGTGGCTTGACCCTGGCAGCCCTGGCGGTTCCGGAAGCGGACTATGAGCGTGTTGTGGAGATCCTCAACAATGTTCCCGAAGTCGCTCATAACTATCGCCGCGAACACACGTTAAATATGTGGTTTGTACTGGCGACCGAGTCGTCGGAACGTATCCCTCAGGTAGTAACCGATATAGAAGTAGCGACTGGCCTGCCGGTGTTCAATATGCCCAAAGAGAGGGAATTTTATGTCCGAGTTCATTTGTCCGTCTGACATCAACAAGACGGGTGCCACGAGCCTGGACGAGCGGGATCGGGCCATCGTGCTGGCCACACAGGAAGGCCTGCCGCTGGTTGCCGACCCATGGGCCGCCGTGGGCGAGCAGGTGGGTATGAGCGGTAACGAGGTGCTCTCTCGCATGCAGACCATGCTCGAGCGCGGGGTAATCCGCCGCATTGCCGCAGTGCCCAACCATTACCGCTTGGGTTACGTAGCTAACGGTATGACAGTGTGGGACGTAGCGGATGCCGAGGTCGAGCGGTTGGGTCGAGAAGTTGCAACAATCGAAGGGGTTAGTCATTGCTACCAGCGCCCCCGCCATCGGCCTTATTGGCCGTATAACCTTTTCGCGATGCTACATGGTCGAACCCGTGAAGACGTTGAACGACAAGCTCAGGTGCTTCGCGATTGCCTGGGAGATGCATGTCACGACCATCGTATTCTCTACAGTACGCGCATATTAAAAAAAACCGGATTACGCCTTACCGGTAAAGATGCCCAGACCGTTAGCACTGAGAATGACGCGCGAGGCTGAGCCTTGCGGCACAAGGAGAGCACCATGTTCCGCGTTACTCGATATATCAAGACCCTGTTGAACCCAGGCCCTATTCCCCCGTTGCGCAAGCCCCCAGGTCCCGTGGTGATCTGGAACCTGATTCGCCGCTGTAACCTGACGTGCAAACACTGCTACACCGTCTCTGCCGATATTGACTTCAAAGGCGAGCTGACCACCTCCGAAGCGCATGAGGTGCTCAACGATTTACAGCGCTTCCATGTCCCGGCGTTGATTCTTTCCGGCGGTGAGCCATTAATGCGCCCGGATATATTCGAACTTTCCCGCAGAGCGCGAGAATTGGGTATCTACACCGGTCTTTCAACCAACGGCACATTAATTACCGAAGCCAACATCGATGAGATCGCCAATGTCGGCTACGACTATATCGGCATCAGTATCGATGGCCTGGAAGACACCCACGACACCATTCGTCAACGCAAGGGGGCGTTTCATGAGTCGATGCACGCGGTGAAACTATGCAAGCAGAGGGGCATTAAGGTAGGGCTTCGCTTTACCTTGACCCGGGAAAACTACGAGCAGTTTGGCGATATTCTTACGCTGCTCGATGAGCACGATATCGACAAGTTCTATCTCTCACATCTCAACTACGGTGGACGTGGCAGGCGCCACAGCAAGCAAGACGCCTGGTACCAAATGACCCGCGATACCATGACGCGCTTATTTGATCACTGTCACGGTGAGCTCAAACGTGGAGTAGAGCGCGAATACGTCACCGGCAACAACGACGCCGACGGCCCCTTCTTACTACAGTGGGCCGAGCGGCATTTCCCGGCTCAAGCCGATGCGCTGCATCAACGCCTGGAGAACTGGGGCGGCAACGCCTCTGGTGAACATATTGCCAATATTGACAACCTGGGTACGGTGCATCCCGATACTTTCTGGTGGGATCACGCCCTGGGTAATGTTCGTCAGCGGCGTTTTTCGGACATCTGGCGAGATACCCGCGACCCATTGATGGCGGGTTTTCGTCAGCGCCCCCGCCCGGTGAAAGGCCGCTGCAGCGCCTGTCGATACCTAAATATCTGCAATGGCAATACCCGAGTGCGTGCCTGGAAGGTCAGCGGCGACCCCTGGGAAGAAGATCCCGGTTGTTACCTGACCAACCTGGAAATCGGTGTGGAAGGTAAGTCGTCACGACGCATTGACGCTCCTTTTGCTGCTATTTCTGCCATCGAGCTTTAGCCAAGGTGCTGTTATGACATCCCACCGTGTTTCCTATGATCTGAAAGAGGCACCTCTGGCGCCCGGCGAAGTGGCGATTATCGGTGCTGGGCCTGGCGACCCCGGTCTGCTCTCACTTCGTGCCTTAGCGTTGATTGAACAAGCCGACAGCCTGGTTTTTGACCGATTGGTTTCCAAGGAGGTTTTGGCGCTGTCCAGCCCCGGCGCGCAGCGCTTTTATGTGGGCAAGGCCTCGCGTTGCCATGCCTTGACCCAGGAGCAGACCAACGCCTTGCTAGTGCGTCTGGCGGGTAAGGGAGAGCGGGTCGTGCGGCTGAAGGGGGGCGACCCCTATATTTTTGGCCGTGGCGGCGAGGAGGCGGAAATTATGGTCGAGAATGGGATTCCTTTCCGCGTGGTGCCAGGTATTACCTCGGCTCAAGGGTGCGCAGCCTACGGTGGTTTTCCCCTGACCCATCGTGACTATGCCCAGAGCGTCACTTTCGTCACCGGGCATTGCAAAGGGGACGGTGAGCTGGCCTTGAACTGGCAGGCCCTGGCTGTGCCACATCAAACGTTGGTGTTCTATATGGGATTGGCCAATGCCGTGATGATCAGCGACCAGCTGCAGACCTTCGGTCTACCGGCCAACCATCCGGTCGCCCTAGTAGAGCGGGGAACAACGCCTGAGCAGCGCCAGGTAATCACCTGTCTGGGCGAGTTGGTCAAGACGATTGATGAGCAGGGATTTCGGCCGCCAACGTTAATCGTGGTGGGTGAGGTGGTGCAATTGGCCAAGGTTCTGAACCAGGCGATCCCCGAGGAAGTGTTTTGCGCCAGCGGCGAAACGCTGGAGCTGGCTCAAGAGCGAGTTGCCCTGTGAAAATTATCTCTTTTGTAGCTCGAATAGCCCTTCTCTTGCCGACTTTATCGGTACTGGCGGATGCCCCGAATACCCGCGCGCTCTATCAAACCCATTGCTTAGCATGCCACGGTGAATCTCGCTTGGGCGGTATCGGCCCGGCACTGCTGCCGAGTAATCTCTCGCGGTTGTCGCAAGAGGCCGCGGCTGATGTTATCCGCGATGGACGCTTGGCCAGCCAGATGCAAGGATTTGGCAACATACTCTCCGGCAGCGAAATTACATCTTTGGTGGAGTGGATCTATCGTCCGCCAACGACTCCACCCAACTGGACAGAGGAGGATATCCTGGCCAGCCAGGTCGTGCCGTTCCCAGACGGTAGCCTGCCGGATGAACCACTTTTTGATGCCGACCCGCTCAATCTGTTTATTGTAGTAGAAACCGGAGATCACCATGCCAGTGTGCTCGATGGCGATAGCTTCGAGCGTATCCATCGATTCGAGACCCGCTATGCGCTACACGGCGGGCCCAAGTATACCCCCGACGGCCGTTACGTTTTTTTCGGTTCGCGGGACGGCTGGATCACCAAGTACGATCTGTACAACCTTGAGGTAGTGGCTGAAGTCCGCGCCGGTATCAATATGCGTAATATTGCTGTCTCGGCGGATGGCCGCTATGTCATGGCCGCGAACTATCTACCGCATAGCTTGGTGCTGTTCGACGCCCATAACCTGGATCTAATGCGCGTCTATCCGGTGGCTGACGCCGCTGGCAATAGTTCTCGGGTCAGTGCCGTCTACGCCGCTCCGCCACGCGGCAGTTTCATTGCCGCACTGAAAGACGTCAAAGAAGTATGGGAAATCACTTGGCCACTGCCCACAGAGCCCGTGGTGTCTACCGGTCATATGAGCACACCATTGGTTACACGCCGCTCCCATGACACCCCGAATTTCCGCGTTCGGCGCATTGCGGTGCCGGACTATCTGGACGATTTCTTCTTTGATCTCGATTACCGCCATGTCATCGGCGCCGCCCGGGACGGACAGGGCGGGATGGTGGTTGATCTGGACAGCGGTGAGAAGGTCGCGGATCTGCCCCTGGCCGGGATGCCGCACCTGGGCTCTGGTATCACTTGGGCGTACCAGGGGCGACGAGTCATGGCTATTCCCCATCTTGCCAACGCTGCGGTATCAATCATTGATATGCAGGATTGGTCGGTGATTAAGACGCTTGAAACCGATGGCCCCGGTTTCTTTATGCGCAGCCATGCCGAATCGCCATACGCCTGGGTGGACGTGTTCTTTGGCCCACACCGTGATCGGGTGCATGTTATCGACAAAGCCAGTCTGGAAATTGTTGAAACTCTGACTCCAGAACCGGGAAAAACTGCCGCCCATGTGGAATTTGACCGCTATGGTCATCGCGTGCTGCTGAGTCTTTGGGAAGAGGACGGCGCTGTGATTGTCTACGACAGCGATACGTTAGAAGAACTTCAGCGTATCCCCATGAGCAAGCCGTCGGGCAAGTACAATGTCTGGAACAAAACACATTATGAAGAAGGCACCAGCCATTGAATGGACGATGAAACTGGCCCAACAAGCAGCGAATGTAAGATCAATGGTCTGACTACATATTTGCCTCTTTTCAAAACTTGATCTGAGGCAAGGCTAGTAGGGATATTTTTCTGCTACCATTAAGTTGTAATTTAAATACATCTTAAAAAGAGATGTCTCTGGCTATGAAGCCTGGGGCCTATCAAGACTAGCAAGGGAGTATGGCTTATGGCTGATGGTCTAACTAAATCAGCGGCCCGTAATATTTTCTATGGCGGCTCGCTGTTCTTCTTCCTGCTATTTGCCGCGCTTACGGCTCATAGCCACTGGTACATGGTCAACGTTTCCACGGACAGCGAAGCCCTCACCGATTCCGTGAAACATGGAAAAGAAGTGTGGGAAAAAAACATGTGTATCAACTGCCATACCATTATGGGAGAGGGGGCTTACTTCGCTCCTGAACTGGGTAACGTCTGGGAACGCTACGGGGGGCTCGAGAATCCTGATGCTGCGAGAGCTGGTATCAATGCCTGGATTCGTGCACAGCCATTGGGGATCGAAGGGCGTCGCCAAATGCCCGCGTTTGATTTTAGCGAAAAAGATATGAATTCGTTAATCGACTTCCTCGAATGGACCAATAGCATTAACGACCAGGACTGGCCCCCACATCCTGCTGGCTGAAACAAGCAGCCGAAGGATGAATCAAGGAGAACCGTACAATGAAATATGAAACCCAAAAGGTTGCTTTACCCTTTTTTATGGTGGCCATGGCGCTATTTACGCTACAAATAGTCTTCGGGCTGCTGGCTGCCGCTGTCTATGCTTGGCCCAACTTCATGGCTGAAGTGATGCCCTTTCACATCATGCGTGTCAGCCATACCAATCTGTTGATTGTGTGGCTGTTGATCGGTTTTATGGGCTGTACCTACTATTTGATGCCAGAGGAAGCCGAACAGGAAATTCACAGTCCTAATCTGGCGTATATCCAACTGGCGATCTTCGCTTTTGCTGGCGCCGCGGCTCTGGTCGGCTACCAGTTCGGAATCCATGAAGGTCGAGAATTTCTTGAGCAACCTTTCTGGGTGAAAATACTCATCACCATTTCTTTCCTTATGTTTCTTTTCAATACCAGCATGACGCTGCTCAAGGGCCGCAAGACCGCTATTAACCTAGTGTTAATGCTGGGGCTTTGGCTAGCGGCAGTATTTTGGTTATTCGCTTTCTACAACCCGACCAACCTGGCGGTAGATAAACTCTACTGGTGGTGGGTGGTTCACCTCTGGGTGGAAGGCGTATGGGAGTTGATCATGGCTTCCTTGCTGGGTTACCTACTGATCAAAATGACCGGTGTGGATCGCGAAGTGATCGAAAAATGGCTCTATATCATTGTTGGGTTGGCACTGTTCTCCGGCCTGCTGGGTACCGGGCACCACTACTACTGGATTGGTGCACCTGGCTACTGGCAGCCCATCGGCAGTATCTTTTCGACGCTGGAAGTGGCGCCTTTCTTCGCCATGGTGGTGTTCGCCTTTACCATGTTCTGGAAGGGCAGTCGTAACCACCCCAATAAAGCGGCCATGCTATGGGCCTTAGGCTGCCCAACCATTGCCTTTTTCGGCGCTGGTGTGTGGGGCTTTATGCATACCCTCTCGTTCGTGAATTACTACAGCCATGGTACTCAGGTAACCGCCGCTCATGGCCATCTGGCTTTCTATGGTGCCTATGTGATGCTGATTCTTGGTGTGATTACCTACGCCATGCCGCAGATTCGCCGCGTACAGCCGTACAACCAGATACTGAACATGTGGGGCTTTTGGATCGTTACCAGTGCGATGTGCTTTATGACCTTTACCCTGACTTTCGCCGGGGTCGTGCAGACTCACTTGCAGCGCGTCCTGGGTATGAATTACATGGAAGTACAGGATCAATTAGGCCTGTTCTACATCATGCGTTTGGGCGCTGGCGTGGCCGTGGCGGTGGGGGCGATCATGCTGCTCTACTCCTTCTTCGGGCCCGCGCGTGAGCAAGTGCCTGCTGGTGGCACACAAATTACCGCAGGGGCAGGCTCGGCCTGAACTAAACGGCCCTGCGGGGCCGTTTTTGCTTCTTTTATTTATTTTTCGGCAATGGAGTCTTGCCATGCCTCTCTCTTGTGTCGCTAATCCTATCGATGAGCGTGAAATCCCTTTCTACGAGAACGTCGGCAACGAATGCGCTATGTTTGAGCACGCCTTTCGCCAACGTTTGCCGCTGTTACTTAAAGGCCCCACGGGGTGTGGTAAAACACGTTTTGTCAGCCATATGGCCGCTAAGCTGGGCCGCCCACTATTCACTGTTTCATGTCACGACGACCTGACTTCAGCCGACCTTACAGGCCGCTATCTGTTGCAGGGCGGCGAGACCCGCTGGGTCGATGGCCCGCTTACTCGCGCAGTGCGCGAAGGGGGTATCTGCTATCTCGATGAGGTGGTAGAGGCGCGTAAAGATGTCACCGTGGTGCTTCACCCGCTCACCGATGACCGCCGACTACTGCCGTTGGAACGTACCGGGGAACTGCTTGAAGCGCCGGATGACTTCATGCTTGTGGTGTCTTATAACCCGGGTTATCAGCATATTCTCAAATCGCTTAAACCGAGTACCCGCCAGCGCTTCCTGGCCATGTCATTTGATTTTCCACCACCCAAAGTCGAGCGCGATATTGTCGCGCGGGAGAGTGGTTTGCCCGGTGAGCAGTGCGCCGCGCTGGTCAATCTTGCTGCCAGCCTGCGGGCCATGAAGGGGCAGGATTTAGAAGAGGGTGTTTCTACTCGCCTACTGGTTTACTGCGCTACCCTGATTGCCGCCGGGGTGCCCATTTTGGAAGCTGCCCGCGCTACCTTAGTGGAGCCGCTAAGCGATGACGCAGATGTTCAGGAAGGGCTGATGGAAGCCATTCAAGCAACCTTTGGGTGAGGGCACGGCATGCTTGATTTTCTTGAAGTCGAAGAGTTTGTCGGCCGCCATTGGCACCGTTGGGCTTCCAGTGCGGCAAGTTACCCTGACCATCCCGAAGCCGCAGTGCGCCTTGAAACGCTGCGGCCCATGCTCGGCGTCTTTTTCCGCGCAGGAGGCGGCGAGGCGGGTATCAATGTTGCCGCTATTGCGGGGCGTAGTTCGTCGCATCGCTTATCCTTACGTCAAAGGCTAGGGCTTGATGAGGAGGTGCTCGATCAAGCACGCCGCGACGAAGAAAGCCTGTTGTTACCGCCACGCATTGCCCTGTTCGATGAGGCTTCCTTGAACCGGGATCTCTACCTTTGGCTGGTAGCGTACCTGGCGGTGACCGAGCATGTGCACGTCGTTGATGATCCGCTACAGCAAAACCTTCTCCAACTGCGTGAAGTACACCGGGCGACTCGGGCAGTGTTGGCCCACTTCCCCGGGCTCACTCAGCGCTACGCCAGATTATGTCAGGCGTTGCTGGCCATTCGCCCCCAGCGCAAGCGCTTGCCGCCGATAGAAGCAGCGTTTGAAGCCGTTATCTGTGCCCAGTTGGGAGAAACACCGCCCGAGGCTGGCAGCTGGGCCGACGTGATGCATATCGCCGTCCTCGATGAGTCTCTGCCCTTGGACAACTTCCATGCGCCGCGTGGATACCGGCCACCACTTCCAGTGCCGCTATGGGGGCAAGCCGTTGTCCTGGGAACCCATAAACAAGCACGAACTGAGCAGGAAGATGATGAGGCACCGGCCACAGGGAAGGATTCACCACAAGATGACCAAGGTAAGCGGAAAGCTGACCGGCGCGAGCAGGACCAGGCCGACCGCGATGACTCTTTAATGCTCAATGCATCCGAAAAGATGCTTTCCTGGGCAGAAATGGTCAATCTCAATCGTCATGTAGAGGATGAAGACGATGATGAGGCCAAGCAGGCGGCCGATCAGATTGATGAAATTGTGCTCAGTGCTAACCGTAAGAAGGCGTCTTCCAAACTAAAGCTTGATCTTGATCTGGCGCCTGGTGAGGTGAGTGGGGGAAGGCTGCGTGGGCGCCATACTTATCCGGAATGGAATCATCGTAAGCAAATCTATATGCCTGACCACTGTGTGGTACTCAGCGATGTCCAGAGTGAGGAGGGGGAGAATTGGCAGCCGGATGAAACGACAAAACGGCGCATTCGCCGAGTTCGACGCGAGTTTGAAGCACTTAGGCCGCGCCATGAGACGCTACGTGGTCAGCTGGATGGCAGTGAACTGGATATGGACGCCGTTATTCGCTCCCGCTGTGATCTGGCAGCTACCGGTGAAGCCAGCGACCGTCTCTATCAAGCTAGCCGTACCCAGGCGAGGGATTTGGCGGTTTCGATTCTGGTCGATGTATCCCTTTCCACTGAGGCCTGGCTTGATGACAGGCGAGTGCTGGATGTGGCTAAAGAGGCACTATTGGTATTGGGACACGGCCTTGCGGGGTGCGGCGATGACTATGCCATTCACAGCTTTACCTCCCACCGTCGTCACCGTGTTTGGGTCAATACGCTGAAAAGCTTCGATGAGCCAATGGGCGAGCGAGTGTCACGGCGGATCGCAGCGCTCAAGCCAGGCCACTACACGCGTATGGGGCCCGCTATTCGGCACCTTTCCCAAGCGCTTGCCAAACGACCCAATCGGCACAGGTTGCTGCTACTTCTGACCGACGGTAAGCCTAACGATACCGACTATTATGAAGGGCGATATGGTATAGAGGATACGCGCAAAGCGGTACTTGAAGCGCGACGGGAAGAAGTGCGCGTGTTCGGGGTAACGATTGACCGGGAGGCGGGGCGCTATATTCCTCACCTGTTTGGGCGAGGGGGTTATGCCATTGTCCAGCGTCCGGAGCATCTCGCCTTGGCGCTGCCGAGTATCTACCGCCAGATTGTTGCTTCCTAAGGAGGTTATCTATGGTGCGCTTGCGCTTCGTAGCGGCGATTAGTCTGTGGTCTTTGGTCGCTTTAGGGGTTGTCGTGCCGCTGGTATGGCTTATCAATAACCGAGATTGGGGCGTGGCGCTGATGTTGCTGGTTCCCTTTATCGTTTATGGTTTGATGCGGCTGGGTCGGTTGCTGGAAGCCTGGGCAAATGCCGCGCAGCGGCCTTGAGGTACTGATTCCGCAATTTGCTAAATCCGATCCTGTAAGGCTACCCCACTAAATGAAAGCGACCGGCCAGATAGCCCGCGGCAATCAGCGTTAACGTTAATAGTGTTAGGGCAATGAAAATTCCCTTCCAGGCTGGGGTCGCGGCGCGCAAGTTTAAATAGACCATGAGCACACAGTGAGCTTTGAAACCGGTCGCCATCATTACCATGGCGGCTGACCATAGGGGAAGCGCCTGCCAGTTGGTGGTCTGGTCTAGCCGTGCGGAAACCATGGACACCACGGTCAGGGCCATTAATACAGCCCAGGTAATCAATAAACGCCGTGAACCGGGCAGTGCCGTCATTTTTCCCTCTCAAAACTACCTGAGCAGATAAATCAGTGGATAAA
This sequence comes from Halomonas alkaliantarctica, assembly GCF_029854215.1. Classification (NCBI taxonomy): domain Bacteria; kingdom Pseudomonadati; phylum Pseudomonadota; class Gammaproteobacteria; order Oceanospirillales; family Halomonadaceae; genus Vreelandella; species Vreelandella neptunia. The sequence goes on from NZ_CP122961.1 coordinate 1,966,368, forward strand.
GCAGGATCCAAATCAAGTCCACCATATGCCAGAAGGCTGCCGCCGTTTCTACATTCTCGGTGGAGGTACGCCAGCTCACTAAGCCTAATAGTGCTAAGCCGAACACAACGTGAGCAAAATGGAAGGCGGTTAAACCATAGTAAAAACCAAAAAAAATGTTCGTTTCTGGCGTTATTCCCGCGGCAAACTTACTTGTATATTCAAAAAACTTAATGACACAGAACAGTAGTCCCAACAGTATAGCGGCGCCTAACCACTGTCTGCTGCGCTGTATGCGCTTAGCACTTATCGCCTCGACGGCAAAGGCTACAAAAAGCCCACTGGTCAACAGTACCAGGGTATTGAGACCGCCCAACATCGGGTCAAGCTGTTGTTGGGATGCAGTGAATAGTGCAGGATCCAGGGCGCGTTGACCGGCATAGAGCGCAAAGAAGGCGGTGAAAACCAGCATTTCGCTCAGTATCAATACCCACATCAGTGGATTGCCAGGTAACGCTGAAAGTGGCCCCCAGCCGGGATTGGGCAGGTCGCGCCTCATTAATTCTCCACTCGATAAGCGATACAAGGATACTCGGCAATTCCAAACGTATTTTCCGAGCTACGTTGAACGCCCCAGCCAGTGGTGTTGATAGAACGATTAGTCACGACTGCCTATATCGCGGGTAGGTCTATTCAGCAGCTTTAACCATAAAATCGACGGCTGCTTGCACCTCTTCGTCGCTAAGGCTCATGTTTCCACCTTTAGGCGGCATGGCGTTGAAGCCATTGATCGAGTGCTCATATAGGGTGTCGATGCCTTTTTCTATTCGGGGCTCCCATGCCTCACTATCACCCTTAATAGGCGCACCAGCAGCTCCTGTCATGTGGCAAGCCATGCAGGCCTGGTTAAAAATCGCCTCGCCATCAGTTTCTGCCTGAACAGTGACTGACAACGCCATGGTAGCACCAGCGGCAATAAGAGCAGTAAATAATGGTTTCATCATGGTTTTCCTCACTTTTTTCCGGTCGTGGGTGCAGTGACTTCAATTTGGATACTTTGATGTGTATCTCTTGGCCAGGTAGGGGCAATGCAGAAGCAACCTTAGCCAACAACTAAGGTGTTAATACGCTACAAACAGATAATTTGATTAAGATATACTTTATATGCATCTTAATGCTGGTGCAATACATAGTCTTGACGCATGTCATTATCGTGCATCTCAGCAACGATTAGCATCAGTGGTCTAGTGTTTGCCGAGATGCCTTTACTCTGGAGTGGCTGCTATGTCATTGCTGTCTTTACCTTTTTCCATGCTTTCTTTTTCAATTTCCTCTCCTGTAACGCCTAGCCATTTGATACGTCTCCTTGATCCACGGATACCTTTTGCAATTAAGCAACGTCTTGTCGAGCCTTTACTCAACCGTACTTTTGCTATACCGCTCGCAGAAGGGGAATTCGATGCTTTGGAGGGTCGGTGCATTAGTCTCACCATCGCCGATTTAGGTGTGACGCTAAGTCTGACGCTTGAATCGCAGCGCTTGATATTATGTCGCGATAAAGGCGAGGCAACCATTCGAGGAGGTTGGCGTGAATTCTTGTGCCTTGCCACGCGCCGTGAGGATCCCGACAGCCTGTTTTTCCAGCGCCGCTTAATCATTGAAGGGGATACAGAGCTGGGATTGACGCTCAAGAATCTACTTGACGGTTGCGAGGAGGGTCTTGCACAAGGGCGTTTGGGGGAACTGTTGTTGGGGCTGGAGCGTTTGGTACGTAAAGAATGACCCAGGCTTCTTAACTGTTCACAGGCGGCCCCGGGCATATGCCGAGGCCGCCCATTATTAAGCTGCGTCGAGGGGGCGTGAGGGGCCAAAATGCTCAAAGTGTCGGCGATTCTCGTCGACACCCAGTTCGGACAAAGCGCTGTTAATTGCTGTCATGAATCCTTGGGGGCCGACGAAATAGCAGCGCGCCTTAAGATCAGGCAGGTAGTGAGCTAATAAGCTGTGGTCGATACGACCAATATGTTCGGCTTCGTTGCCACGCTCATGAATACGGACAGCTTTAAGACGTTGCGGATATTCGCTCTTCAGTGCTTCTAATTCGCCTTTAAAGGCCTGGTGATCGGCATCCAGGGCAGCGTGTAAATAGGTGACTTGCCGCCCAAGGGACAAGGCATGTCTCGCCATGGGGAGCAGGGGCGTTTGACCAACGCCGCCGCTGGCAAGCAGCAGAGGCTCGTTACCTTCAATCAGCGTGAGGTCGCCTGCTGGCGGTAGCAGTTCCAAGGTGTCGCCGGGTTGAAAGACATCGTGGAAGTGACGGCTGACTTGGCCCTGTTCTTCGCGTTTTATCGAGATTCGATAGCTTTGGCCATTTGGCGTGTCTGAGAGGCTGTAATGCCGATACACCAGCTCGCCATTAATGGTTAGACGTACACCGATATACTGACCTGGCTCATGGTCAGCCACACGACCTCCATCCTCGGGCTCAAGGATAAAAGAGCGAATTAAAGCACTTTCCTGATGGGTACTGGCAATCTTGAAACGGCGTGTGCCGCGCCATCCGCCCGGGCGCTGCTCAAATTCACGATAGCGCTGGTCTTCAAGGTCAATTAACAGGGCGGCAAGCTCGTTATATAGAGCGCCCCATGCATCGGCGATTTCCGGGGTGACAGCTTCGCCCAGCACTTCGCCAATCGCTGCCAGTAGGCATTCACCGACAATAGGGTACTGCTCGGGAAGAATGCCTAGCGAGACGTGTTTGCTAACCACAACATCCAGAGTAGCCCGCGCCTGAGCTGGATTACTGCGTAGTTGCACATAGGCCAACACGGCGTTGGCCAGGGCACGGGGCTGACCTCCGCTTTGTTGATGAACCTCATTAAAGAGCGGCTTGACCTCTGGGTAGCGGGTAAACATCAGCGGATAGAAGCGTTGTGTAATCGCATTCAGGTGTTCGGCCACGACGGGAGCTGTCGCGTTGATCAGCTTTTCCTGCTCATGTGTTAGCACGGATAATACCTCAATCTATAAGATTCATTAAAAATGCATCTTAACGCCAAAAACTATAAATACCAACCAGGAAGGGGCCTTTTTAAGGAGAGGAGCTGCTGGCTATTTGAATAACAAGGCCTGAATACAATGCAAAAGCGGCTGTCATTGGGCGACAATGACGTTTATCCGATCCTATAAGATGCATTTCTGATACCTGTCATGGTTTTTGTTATTGGCATGACGCACAATGCAAATCCAAGTAATTCAGTGGGGTATTATGCTATGACGACTATCACCTCCTCCCAACCTGTCTCCAAGCTCAAGCAACTGCCGTTGTTACGGCTGGCTTTTCGGCCCTTTTTCCTGTTGGCCGCGCTGTTCAGTATTTTATCTCTACTGGTATGGCTGGGCTTTTGGCATGGCAATATTTTGCTGCGCCCTTATGGCGGCCTGGTGTTCTGGCATCAGCATGAGATGTTGTTTGGTTTTGCCGCAGCGGTGATCGGGGGGTTTTTGCTTACCGCTGTACGAAACTGGACAGGGCTGCCGAGCTTAAGCGGCGGGCCGCTACTGGGTCTGCTAGTGTTATGGTTATTGGGTCGGGTGTTGATGGCTTTTCCCATGGGGTTGTCGGGGTGGCTGCTGCTGGCGGTTGACCTTGCATTTCTTCCCGTGGTCGCCATCGTTATGGCGCGTCTGGTTATCAGAGCAAAGCGCTGGCGCAACTTGATCTTTATACCCGTACTGTTGCTATTTGCCACGGCTAATCTGGCGATGCACTTAGGGGTGATGCAGGGTGACGCCGAGCTGATCCGCCAAGCCGCCTACTTGGCCGTACTGTTAATCACACTGATGATGACCGTAGTGGGCGGGCGCGTGATTGCTATGTTTACCGCCAATCGCCTGGGGCGTCCCAAACCCGATCCTATCCCTTGGCTTGAAGGGGTGACGTTAGTCAGCACTGCTGGCGTCGTGCTGCTGCAGACGGCCATCATGCTGGGTGCGACCATTGCTGCTCCATTGATGGGTGGGGTAATGCTTTTAGCCGCGTTGGCCAATACTGTTCGCATGGCGCGTTGGGGAGGGCTGCATAGCTGGCGTGAACCTTTACTTTGGGGGCTGCACGGCAGCTACGCCTGCATTCCGCTAGGGCTTATTATGTGGTGCTTGGCACTCATGGGGCTGATGCGCGTTGAACTTGCCGTGCATGCGCTGACCATTGGGGGGATAGGTACCATGATGCTGGCAATGATGGCCAGGGTTTCGCTAGGCCATACAGGCCGTCCCATCCGTACGTTACCGGGAGTCGGTGTAGCCTTAGGGCTGATGCTGTTAGCCGCCTTGCTACGCTCACCCGTCTTGGCGATATTTCCCCAGATGACCCACTGGACCTATACGCTGAGCATCATCTTCTGGTGCGTGGCCTACGCAATATTCGTCGTGCACTACACTTGGCCGTTGATGCAGGCGAGAGTCGACGGTCAGGATGGCTGAACGAGTAATAGATGGCGCCTGCATCCGTCCGTATACAGGCGTATTAAAACCATTGACGTATTAAAACGCTCATTAGCGCTCTGCCAGGGTGACCCGGGCACCGCCAAAGGCAAGACTGCTTGGGTTAGCCACTGGACGGTTGTTGGTGAGGCGGGTAATGCCTACCCCGCAACGGCCCACCATCCAGATCAGGCAGGCGGTAAAATAGCCATAGCCTAATGCCCACGAGGCGATCGCCGGTAGCCCGGTCAATCCCAGTAGTTGCCAAGCGACTGCAAACAATATCCCGCCTATTAGCCCTAACCAGAACGTGCGAATCTGAAACTGTAAATGGGAAACAACCCACTCCTCGGCGTTATTTTTTTTGATATGGGCGATGAGTACGCCGACGGGAGCAGTGACCACGGCCAACACACTGCCTAGAAAAAGCATATACACAACGATAGCGGCACCACGCCCAGGAGAATTTTTACCGCTGTTAGAGGCGGCTGCGGTGGGTAAGGCTCCAGCCTGATCCGAGGAGGGCATGGGTGAAGGTAAGCTGGTCATAGGGGGCCTCATTGGGTAAGAAAGAGGAAACTTAAAGTGCATGTGTAATGCATGTATTGTAGTGCAACTATCCAATGCTCTCCCCATCAAATAAACAAAGGATGAGTGTTTGCTAGGTATTGACTGTGGGGATACGCATTAAGCCTGCCAACTGCGGATAGCGGTGGGACAATATATCGGCCAGGGTATAGCGGTCGAGTACTGCCAGAAACGCTGTCAGTGCTTCGTTCAATATGGGTTGCAGCCGGCACGAGGGCGTGATGATGCAGGCATTATCACTATGGAAACACTCGACTAATTCCATGCCATGTTCCATCTCCCGAACGAGCTTGCCTAGCACGATTGTCTCAGGGTCACGTGTAAGCAACAAACCACCGTTTTTGCCTCGGATAGCGGTAACGTAGTTCTTCTGGCTAAGCTCCTGAACGACTTTCATCAAATGATTGCGGGAGATATCAAACGTTTCAGCAATCTCATTGATAGTAGAGCGCTCTTCGCCTTTCACGGCGAGAAAGATCAACACACGTAGTGAATAATCGGTGAATCGAGTGAGGTGCATGGATTGCGATGTGCTCCGATGGTATGCAAACTATAAAACAAGTATGTTGTATGAATGTCCAGTGATTTGCAATTAGTATATGGCGCATAATACTGACCTGGATCTAAAATGAGAGCGTTAGTGTCTTAGCTCAAGCTGCTCAAAATGCGGTTGCAAACGTTTGACCAGCGCACTCACCTGGGCAATGGCAGGAGCATCAGGAATAGGGTGAGCATAGCAGGGGTCAAGGCAAGGCTGGCTGCGTGCCATCTGGAGTGCGTAGTGGCGTACTCCACAGTCGGCAAGGGACAACGCCAGATGTTCCACGTCGGCAAGCTTGAAATCCTTCCAGTGAACCGTGGTGCGACACTCAAAGCTGATACCGCTGTCGAGCAACACCCCTAAACTGCGGGCATGTAATCGCCAGATGCCAGGGCGACCACTGATTTGATCAAACGCTTTTCCATAACCCTTTACATCTAATCCCACCCAGTCAAGATGCGGCAGAAGCCGCGAGAGTCGGTCAGGATACACACCGGCAGTGTGCAGGCCTACCTTGAAGCCCAGCGCTTTTACTTCCTTTACCGCAACGCGTAAACCGGCATTCAGGGTGGGCTCCCCTCCGCTGAAAACCACGCCTTCCAGCAGGTTCTTGCGGGAGACCAGAAAGTCCATAACCGTCTGCCATTCATGGGGTTCACCCCGTCGTGGCGCAATCATGTCGGGGTTGTGACAGTAGCCGCAACGTAGCGGGCAGCCTTGGAGAAATACAACGCACGCCAGATGATCGGGATAATCCAGGGTGGTCATGGGCACAAGGCCGGCGATCGGCAGCCGAACCGATGATAATTTAGTTGTGATAGCGTCAAGTGTCGTCTGCATAGCCATAGTGATATCCCCCTGCTGGGGCGCCTGCCGCCAGACCCCCCAGCCGTCGTTAGAGAAAAGTGAAGGCTAGCTACCGAGAGGCGGCGGCTTCAGTAAAATGGCGGCGCTCCTGGTGTTCGGCACGTTTGCCGATATTGAACTGACTTACCGGGCGGTGGTAACCCATGACACGGGTCCAGACTTCGCAGCGCTGGCGCTGCTCAGTGGGCAAGCTAGCATATTGAGAGGTTTGCATTAGCGTGTTCCTTAAACGAGTTGATAAAAAGTGAGGCAAATGCCTCAAGCCGTGGCGGCGTCGATTGCGCTCGCCGTTTTTGCCCACAGTGCTTCGTCGCACTTGGGGCAGAACTCATGTTCACCCGCCAGGTAGCCATGCACCGGGCAGATCGAAAAGGTGGGTGTGACGGTGAGGTAAGGTAAGCGAAAGCGAGAGAGCGCTGTTTTTACCAGCTTGCGACAGGCTGAGGACGAGGTAATCCTTTCGCGCATATAGAGATGCAAGACTGTGCCACCGGTGTAGCGAGTCTGTAAGGGGTCTTGATGGATCAGTGCCTCAAAGGGATCATCGGTATGCCCCACCGGTAATTGGCTGGAATTGGTGTAGTAGGGCGCTTCGGATGTACCGGCTTGAAGAATGTCAGGAAAGCGAGTCAGATCCTCCCGGGCAAAGCGATGAGTGGTGCCCTCTGCAGGGGTAGCTTCAAGGTTATACATATGGCCGGTCTGTTCTTGAAATTCGCGCATCCGCTCCCGGACGTGGTCAAGAAGATCCAGCGCCAGCTGCAGCCCTTGGGCGTCAGCGATATCGCAGCGATCCCCAGTAAAGTTGCGCACCATTTCGTTAAGCCCATTCACACCCAGAGTGGAGAAATGATTGCGTAATGTGCCCAGGTAGCGCTGGGTAAATGGGTAGAGCCCCTGATCCATTAGTTGCTGAATGCACTCGCGCTTGAGTTCGAGACTATCGCGCCCGAGCGAGAGTAGGCGATCCAGCTCGCTGAACAGCCCTGCTCGGTCGCCGGTAAAGCGGTACCCCAACCGGGCACAGTTGATCGTCACTACTCCCAACGATCCGGTTTGCTCCGCGCTGCCGAACAGACCGTTGCCGCGTTTGAGTAGCTCACTCAAATCAAGCTGCAGGCGGCAGCACATGGAACGCACCATGTGGGGTTCCAGATCTGAATTTAGAAAGTTTTGAAAGTAGGGCAGACCGTACTTGGCGGTCAGTGCGAAGAGCCGCTCGGCGTTGTCGCTTTCCCAGTCGAAATCATGGGTGATGTTATAAGTGGGTATCGGGAAGGTGAACACACGCCCGTGGCTGTCCCCGGCCTCCATCACTTCCAAATAGGCCCGGTTGATTAAGTCCATTTCAACCTGCAGTTCACCGTAACTGAACGGCTGTTCCTCCCCACCGATAACCGGTACCTGTTGGCGCAAGTCGTCGGGGCAGACCCAGTCGAAGGTTAGGTTGGTGAAGGGCGTTTGGCTGCCCCAACGCGAAGGTACATTGAGGTTGTAGATGAATTCCTGAAGCGCCTGCTTAACCTGCGCGTAGGTCAGGCCATCCTTGCGCACGTAGGGTGCCAGATAGGTATCGAAAGAGCTGAAGGCTTGAGCCCCGGCCCACTCGTTCTGCAAGGTGCCAAGAAAATTAACCATTTGCCCGAGGGCACTTGAAAGGTGCCGGGGTGGGTTGCTTTCCGCCCGTCCCGGCACCCCATTGAATCCCTCTAGCAGCAAAGTACGCAGCGACCAGCCGGCGCAATAGCCGCACAGCATATCCAGGTCGTGAATATGCAAATCACCTTCCCTATGAGCTTCCCCCACGTCGTGGGGGTAAATCTCATCGAGCCAGTAGTTGGCTATCAACTTGCCCGAGACGTTGAGGATTAAACCGCCCAATGAATAGCCCTGGTTGGCATTGGCGTGAACACGCCAGTCGGCGCGCTGGAGGTACTCATTGACCGTCGGGGCGACGTCAATATGATGCTTTGCTACCTGAACGCTTGTGGAGCTTTTCACCCATTTCACCTATATATGCTATTTTTAATAAAAATAAATACTATATGTGGTGCTAAAGGGTAGGCGTTCAGGATTTTCAATAAATGATCCAAGTCAAAAATGGTGGGAAAAATAGTAAGGTGGGGTGGCGTCTAGGCTATGGTTTTATCCGGTCATCGTGCGGGTGTTATCCATACCCGGTCGGCCGTACCAGTAACCGTCGCAGATTTCAGCATCCACCAGCGTTAAAGGATCGGGCGTAGGTAATCTGCCGTGGCGGGCTTGGTCAAAAGCCTTGACCACCTCGGCCATGCCTTCCGCCCGTGGGCTGAGACGTGCCACTGATACCCCCATATCCACCATGACCGTCAGTTCATGGCGCAGATCCTGGCAGGCGCTGGAAAGGGTTTGAATACCGTTCAGGGTAAAAACATCGCGGGACTCTTGTGAACGTAGCACCAAGCCTTCGGGGTACTTTTGGCAGACGAACTTGCAGCGGTCTTTAGGCGTTTGGTGGCGCCGGGCGGTAAAGCAGCGTGATGACCAGGCCAAGGGGAGATGCCCGTAGGCGAATACTTCGCATGGATGGGGAATGCCTGCCTGGTGGCAATCGTGAATAAGCTTGGCCAAATCTTGCTGTGACATTTCCACCGGCGCTTGCCAGCGCTTCATTCCAGCACGTGCCATGACGCCCAGCGTCGCCGGATTGTAGAGGTTGAGCGCGGCACCGGCGATAAACGGCAGCCCAGCACTGGAGAGTCGCTGCAGGGCACTCTGGTCATTGGCCTCGACAATGAAGTCGCCGTTGTCACACAGCTTGCGTAAGTCACGCAGATCGGCTTCGGACTCGATTAGTGTCTGGCTGGCGAGTACCACCTGCTTGCCCGCCTGGGTGAGTTCGCGCCCAATGCCTAGCCAGTCGTCCAGTTTCATGTCGCGGCGCCGCGAGCAGACGGTTTCGCCAAGGGTAATTATCTCTACCGGCCAGTCGGCTGCCTCGCGGTAGAAGTCGGCGTAGCGTTGCCGAGTCCAGTAAAAAAGCACCGGCCCGAGTGAGAGTTGAAGAGGGCCGGTTGATGAGGTCGGTGATGCGGGAGGTATAGTGTTCGGCATAGTAGGCTCCTATTTCCAGCGGCGCTCGTAGGCGCCTAGGGTAGTGATGGCTCCTTCGGAAAGCGCGGTAAGGCCTGCCATCCAGGCGGGTTCTGGATCAAAGCGCTCAGGCTGAGCCTCTAAGCGGTTGAGCGCCTGACGCCAGATCCCGGCCACTTTAGAGACATAGGCGGGACTACGCTGACGACCTTCAATTTTGACGGCGCTAATACCCAGGTCGCGTAGCTCCGGTAATAGCTCCAGGGTATTGAGGCTGGTGGGTTCCTCAATGGCGTGATAGGTCTCGCCTGCCACCTCGAAGCGACCCTTGCATAGGGTGGGGTAGCCCGCGCGCTCGCCTTCGGCGTAGCGGTCGATAAGAACATTGTTAAGCCGCGACTCTAAGCCCTCAGGCGTTTCTTCCCAGCGGACATGGGCCGCTGGCGAGCAGACGCCGCGGGTATTGGGCGATTCGCCGGTCAGGTAGGAGGAGAGATAGCAGCGTCCTTCGGCCATGATGCACAGACTGCCGAAAGCGAACACCTCAAGTTCTACCGGTGTTTGCTTGGCCAGGTCGCGGACCTGAGTGATTGACAGCACCCGTGGCAGTACGGCGCGCTTGATGCCGAAATGCTGGTGGTAAAAGCGTAGCGCTTCATGGCTGGTCGCCGAACCCTGTACTGAAAGGTGCCGCGAGATCTCGGGGTGATGGCGAGTAGCGTAGTCGAGCAGCCCCATATCGGCGAGAATCAGCGCATCCACGCCTAGTTCCGCGGCCTGATCCACGGCCCGAGTCCAGTGTTGCCAACCATCGGGCTGGGGATAGGTATTAATAGCGCAAAAAACGCGTTTGCCATGTCGGTGGGCGTAATTGATCCCCTCGCGGGCACGTTTGTCAGTAAAGTTTAGCCCGGCGAATTGCCGTGCGTTGGTGATGTTCTGGAAGCCGAAATAGACAGCGTCGGCACCTTTATCTACAGCGCGCTTTAGGGCGGGCAGGTTGCCAGCGGGACATACAAGCTCCATAGCGAGACTCCTTGCGGGAAAAGTCCGAGCATTTTAGTCACCTATTTTTTGTCGGCTTTTGACACAGGTCATATCGGGGTGGCTTTCAAAAGCGGATAACGCTGAAGAGTAGGCAAGCTGGATGCAGGCAGTTTTTAAAACGTATATTGTATGAATATTAACCAATGCTTGTGCCCTCACTTCCAGAGATCTTATTCAGAGACCTCTTTTAGAGCCCCTTTTCAGAGACCAATTTCGATCATGCAAGATGAACTGCTCTTCAATCGCCCCCTGGTAGAGAAATATGACCGCCCAGGCCCGCGGTACACTTCGTATCCCACTGCGCCCCAGTTTCATGCCGCGTTTGCCGAGGATGATTACCGTAGCGCCGCCGAGCGCAGTAATCGGGTCGCAGTACCCAAGCCGCTTTCGGTCTATGTGCATATCCCGTTCTGCAAAAGCCTGTGCTACTACTGCGCCTGCAACAAAATCATTACTCATAATACCGAGCGAGCCGCCGAATACCTGGAGTGGTTAAAACAGGAGATACGTGTTCAGGGAGCGCTGTTCGATACCGCCCGGCAAATGACCCAATTACACCTGGGCGGCGGCACCCCAACCTACTTAAGCAACGCCCAGCTAAGCGAACTGATGACGGCGCTGGACGAAGCGTTTCACTTCGCTGCACCTGAAGAGCGCGAATTCTCGCTGGAGGTAGACCCCCGCACCGTGACCCCCGAACAGGTGTACGAGCTCTACACGCTGGGCTTCAATCGGTTGAGTTTCGGGGTTCAGGACTTCGATCACGACGTGCAGCAAGCGGTCAATCGCGTCCAGAGCGAAGAGCAGGTGGTATCCCTGGTCAAGGCTGCCCGCGAGGCGGGGTTTGAATCGGTCAGCGTTGACCTGATCTACGGTTTACCGCTGCAGACGGTGGCGAGTTTCGATACGACCCTAACCAAGATTATTGACCTGCAACCGGATCGCATTGCCGCTTATAGCTACGCCCATCTGCCCGAACTGTTTAAAGCCCAGCGGCTAATTCGCCCCGAAGACATGCCGCCCCCCGAGCGCAAGCTGGAGCTACTGGAGCTTACGATTAACCGTCTGACGGCCGCAGGGTATGTCTACATCGGCATGGATCACTTCGCCCTTCCGAATGACGAGCTGAGCCTGGCCCGGGAAAATGGCACTCTGCAGCGCAATTTTCAGGGCTACTCTACCCACGCCGACTGCGACATGATTGGGCTGGGCATTACCTCGATTGGCAAGGTGGGCGATACCTACAGCCAGAACGTCAAGGAAACGGCCCAGTATCAGCATCGTTTGGATGAAGGGCGTTTACCGGTCTTCCGTGGCTATCGCCTTAGCGATGACGACCGCCTGCGCCGCGATGTCATTAATACCCTGATGTGTCACGGCCGTCTTGAATTTGCCGCTATCGAGGCCCGACACGATATCGATTTTCGCAGCTACTTCGCGAGTGCCTTGGCGAGCCTCGAGGAGATGGCGGACGACGGGTTAATTGCTTTGCGCGACCATGAAATCGAGGTGCTGCCCTCAGGGAGATTGATGATCCGCAACTTGGCCATGGCGTTCGACGCCTACCTGAAACCAACGGAAAACCGTTATTCACGCACGGTGTAATTTCAACAGTGCCAACCTCTATTCCTTTACGTTGGCCGCTCTATCACCTTGGGGGTAGATAGGGTGTATATGGAGGTAATCACGCAGTAATTCGCTTGTCGATCACGCAGAATCTACTCCATGGAACCCGCACTGTCGGGTATGCAAATTTCCGAGGAGCCTGGAGATCGACCATGAGTCACTTCATAGATCGGCTGAATTTCTTCCGCAAGTCCCGCGAACCTTTTGCCAACGAACACGGTGAGCTACGCAGCGAATCCCGCCAGTGGGAAGATAGCTATCGTGCCCGCTGGCAGCACGACAAAGTGGTACGCAGCACCCACGGGGTGAACTGCACCGGCTCCTGTAGCTGGAAGATCTACGTCAAAAACGGTTTGGTTACCTGGGAAACCCAGCAGACTGACTACCCCCGTACCCGTCCCGACCTGCCTAACCATGAGCCGCGTGGCTGCCCCCGCGGTGCCAGCTACTCCTGGTACCTGTATAGCGCCAACCGCCTCAAGTACCCGTTGATCCGCAAGCCGTTGCTGGCGCTATGGCGCGAAGCGCTGAAGGCTAACCCAGACCCGGTAGACGCCTGGGCGTCTATTGTCGAAGACCCCGCCAAGACCAAACAGTACAAGCGTGCTCGCGGCATGGGCGGCTTCGTTCGCGGTAACTGGGACGAGCTCAACGAGCTGGTCGCTGCCTCAAACGTTTACACCGCCAAGCAGTACGGCCCCGACCGTATTCTTGGCTTCTCACCGATTCCTGCCATGTCGATGGTCAGCTACGCCGCAGGTAGCCGCTACCTCTCGCTGATTGGCGGCGTCTGCATGAGCTTCTACGACTGGTACTGTGACTTGCCGCCGGCCTCGCCAATGACCTGGGGCGAGCAGACCGACGTTCCCGAGTCCGCTGACTGGTACAACTCCGGCTACATCATCGCCTGGGGCTCTAACGTACCTCAAACGCGTACCCCGGATGCTCACTTCTTTACCGAAGTACGTTACAAGGGCACCAAGACGGTTTCGATCACTCCGGATTATGCCGAAGTCTCCAAGCTGACCGACGAATGGTTGTCCGCCAAGCAGGGCACCGATGCCGCCCTGGCGATGGCCATGGGCCATGTCATCCTCAAAGAGTTCCACCTCGATAACCCGAGTGCTTACTTCACAGACTATGTACGCCGCTATACCGACATGCCGTTCCTGGTGGAACTGGAAGTGCGTGAAGACGGCAGCTTCGCACCGGGTCGCCAACTGCGTGCCAGTGATTTTGATGCTGCCCTGGGCCAGGAAAACAATCCCGAGTGGAAAACCGTTGCCTGGGACGAAACCCGTGACCAGTTGGTGGTGCCACGGGGTTCCATCGGTTTCCGCTGGGGCGAAACCGGCGACGAAGTGGGCAAGTGGAACCTGGAATCGCTGGACGCCGTCGGCACCGAGATCAAGCCGTTACTCAGTTTGGTCAACCACCACGATAGCGTCGCCCGCGTGGCGTTCCCTTACTTCGGTGGCATCGAGCACGAACACTTTGAACACGTAAAAGGAGCCGGTGTCGGCGCCGCCGATGACCTACTGTTCCACAACTTGCCCGCCAAGCGTCTGAAGCGAGCTGACGGCAGCGAAATGCTGGCGGTCACCGTTTTTGATCTGATGTGCGCCAACTACGGTATCGACCGTGGCTTTGTCGGCGACGGCGAAGATGATGGCGCGACTTCGTTTGATCAGATTCGCCCCTATACCCCCGCGTGGCAGGAGAAAATCACCGGTGTGCCAGCAGAGCAGTGCACCCGCATTGCCCGCGAATTTGCCGATAACGCCCATAAAACCAACGGCCGTAGCATGATCATCGTGGGTGCCGGTATGAACCACTGGTACCACATGGACATGAACTACCGCGGCCTGATTAACATGTTGGTCATGTGTGGTTGTATCGGTCAGAGCGGTGGCGGCTGGGCCCACTATGTTGGTCAGGAAAAACTGCGTCCGCAGACTGGCTGGACGCCGCTAGCTTTTGGTCTTGATTGGCAGCGTCCGCCGCGCCATATGAACTCTACTTCCTTCTTCTATAGTCACTCCTCCCAGTGGCGCTACGAGAAGCTCGAGATTAAAGAAATTCTTTCACCGTTGGCCAAGGCCGAGGATTACCCCGGTAGCCTGATTGACTTTAACGTGCGTGCTGAGCGCATGGGCTGGCTGCCGTCAGCACCTCAACTGGACACTAACCCGCTACGCCTAGCGAAAAAAGCCGAAGCCGCGGGTATGTCGACAGCCGACTATGCCGTTCGGCAGCTCAAGAACGGTGAACTGCGCTTTGCAGCGGAAGACCCGGATGCGCCAGAGAACTTCCCGCGTAATATGTTCATCTGGCGTTCCAACCTGCTAGGTAGTTCCGGTAAGGGCCATGAGTACATGCTCAAGTACCTGCTGGGTACTCGCCACGGTATTCAGGGTAAAGATCTGGGCGACTTCGGCGGCCAGAAGCCCGAAGAAGTGGTATGGCGTGACGAGGCGCCGGAAGGCAAGCTCGACCTGCTGGTGACGCTGGATTTCCGCATGTCCACCACCTGCCTCTACTCGGATATCGTGCTGCCGACGGCGACCTGGTATGAGAAGGACGACCTTAACACTTCTGACATGCACCCCTTTATTCACCCCTTGACTGCCGCCACCGACCCTGCGTGGGAATCGCGCAGCGACTGGGATATTTACAAGGGCATTGCCAAGGCGTTTTCCAAGGTGTGTGTAGGCCACCTGGGCGAAGAGACCGACCTGGTCACGCTGCCGATGCAGCACGACTCGCCAGGAGAGTTGGCCCAACCGGCGGTAATGGATTGGAAGAAGGGCGAATGCGAGCCGATTCCCGGTAAGACCATGCCATCGCTGATAGAGGTCAAGCGCAACTATCCCGAAACCTATGAGCGCTTCACCTCGGTAGGGCCGCTGCTGGAAAGCATCGGTAACGGCGGCAAGGGCATCGCTTGGAATACCGATGCTGAAGTCGAGTTGCTGGGCAACCTCAACCATCGCAAGCTGGATGGCCCGCATAAAGGGCGTCCATTGATCGACAGCGCTATCGATGCTGCCGAGATGATTCTGACCCTGGCACCAGAAACCAACGGCGCCGTGGCAGTAAAAGCGTGGGATGCACTCTCCAAAATTACCGGGCGTGACCATACCCACCTGGCAAGGCCCAAACATGACGAAAAAATCCGCTTCCGCGATGTCGTCGCCCAGCCGCGCAAGATTATCTCCAGCCCGACCTGGTCTGGCCTCGAGGATGAGCATGTCTCCTATAACGCCGGTTACACCAACGTTCACGAGCTGATCCCCTGGCGCACCGTGAGTGGTCGTCAGCAGTTCTATCAGGATCATGCCTGGATGCGCGCTTTCGGCGAAAGTTTGCTGGTCTATCGCCCGCCCATCGATACCAAGGCGGCCAAAGGCTTCCAGCTTCCTGCCGACAACGGCTTCAAGAGCAAAGCGCTGAACTTTCTCACCCCGCACCAGAAGTGGGGCATCCACTCCACTTACTCGGACAACCTGCTGATGCTGACGCTCAACCGCGGCGGCCCGGTGGTGTGGCTCTCCGAGGCGGACGCTGCCGAGATCGATATCGAGGACAACGACTGGATCGAGGTCTACAACGCCAATGGCTCGATTGCCGCGCGGGCAGTGGTCAGCCAGCGGGTCAAGGCGGGCATGGTGATGATGTACCACGCCCAGGAGCGCAACGTGAACGTCCCTGGCTCTGAGGTCACCGGTACGCGAGGCGGTATTCACAACTCGGTCACCCGTGTCTGCCCCAAGCCAACCCATATGATCGGCGGCTACGCGCAGCTCTCTTACAGTTTTAATTATTACGGCACCGTCGGCTCAAATCGCGATGAGTTCGTGTTAGTGCGCAAGATGAAACACGTTGACTGGCTGGATGGTGAAGGCAATGACAGCGTTCAGGAGGCCGTGAAATGAAAATTCGTTCCCAGGTAGGCATGGTTCTCAACCTTGATAAGTGTATTGGTTGCCACACCTGTTCGGTGACCTGCAAAAATGTCTGGACCAGTCGCGAAGGTATGGAGTACGCCTGGTTCAACAATGTCGAGACCAAGCCCGGTATCGGCTATCCCAAAGAGTGGGAGAACCAGGCCAAGTGGAAGGGCGGCTGGATGCGCCGTAACGACGGCCGGATTGAACCGCGTATTGGTGGCAAATGGCGGGTGCTGGCGAACATTTTCGCCAACCCCGACTTGCCCGAGATGGATGACTACTATGAGCCGTTCACTTTCGACTACCAACACCTGCATACCGCCAAGATCGGTGAGCACCAGCCGGTGGCGCGTCCACGCTCGCTGATTTCCGGTCAGCGTATGAAAAAGATCGAGTGGGGCCCGAACTGGGAAGAGATTCTTGGCACCGAGTTCGCCAAGCGGCGCAAAGACGCCAACTTCGACAAGGTGCAGGCAGATATTTACGGCCAGTTCGAAAACACCTTCATGATGTATCTGCCGCGGCTGTGCGAGCACTGCTTGAACCCCACCTGTGTGGCGTCCTGCCCCAGCGGTGCGATCTACAAGCGGGAAGAGGACGGCATCGTTCTAATCGATCAGGACAAGTGCCGCGGCTGGCGGATGTGTATCTCCGGCTGCCCCTACAAGAAGATTTACTACAACTGGAAAAGCGGTAAGTCCGAGAAGTGTATTTTCTGCTACCCGCGTATCGAGGCCGGTCAGCCGACCATCTGCTCCGAGACCTGTGTGGGCCGCATTCGCTACCTTGGCGTGCTGCTGTATGACGCTGACCGCATCGAGGAAGTAGCAAGCTCCCCTGACGAACGTGACCTCTACCACCGCCAGCGCGAAATTTTCCTAGATCCCAACGATCCGGAAGTGATTGCCCAGGCCAAGCGTGATGGCATTCAGGATAACGTCATCAAAGCCGCCCAGGCCTCACCGGTCTACAAGATGGCTATCGACTGGGGATTGGCGCTGCCGCTGCACCCGGAATACCGCACGCTGCCTATGGTGTGGTACGTGCCGCCGCTGTCGCCGATTCAGTCCGCCGCTGAGGCTGGGCATGTAGAGTTCGATGGCATCCTGCCCAAGATCGAATCACTGCGTATCCCGGTGAAGTACCTGGCTAACTTGTTGACGGCAGGCGAAGAGGAGCCCGTGGTGTTGGCACTCAAGCGCTTGATGGCGATGCGTGTCTACATGCGCGGCAAGCACGTGGAGGGTGCCCCCAACGCCGAGGTGCTCGATGCCGTGGGGCTGAGCGTGGCCCAAGTAGAGGAGATGTACCGCTACCTGGCCATTGCCAACTACGAGGATCGGTTTGTGATCCCCACCAGCCATCGTGAAATGGCCACCGAAGCCTTCCCTGAACGGGGAGGATGCGGCTTTACCTTTGGTGATGGTTGCCACGGTGAGAGCCAGCCGAGCCTATTTAACGGCCGTAAGCAGACCAGCGTGTTGGTAAAACCGGTAGAGGTCTTCGACCCGCAGCCACAACTTGAGGAGTCTCGTCATGACTGAAGCCGCTACCCAATCGCCGACCCCGTTAGAGCCGTCATTTGAGCCGCTACAGGGTATGCGTAGCCTACGCGTACTGGCCCGCCTGCTCGATTACCCGACCCAGGAACTTCAGGATGCCAGCGGTGAGCTCATCGAAATTCTCAATGCCGAGCGCCGCCTGGGGGCGGCTCTCAAAGCGTCGCTAATGGAGTGGTGTCAGCGTCTCCAAGAGGGCGACCTGCTTGAACTGCAGGCCGAGTACGTGGCCATGTTCGATAAGGGGCGAGCTACGTCGCTGCTGCTATTCGAGCACGTTCACGGTGAATCACGTGACCGTGGCCAGGCCATGGTCGATCTCATGGCCGAGTACAGCGCGGCCGGATTCGAGCTGGATGCCCGTGAACTGCCCGATCATCTACCGGTGTTTCTTGAATACCTTTCGCTGTGCGACGACGCCGAGATCGGCCGCTGGCTGGGCGAGATACGCCATATCCTGGCGCTGCTGACCGCACGGCTGGAGGAGCGGGGTGCGGATCACGCGCTGGTACCGTTGTCACTATTGGCGTTAATCGGTGCCGAGGGCGATGTCGAGGAGCATCGGCCCCAGGTCAAGAAAGAAGTGCCTGACAACACCCCCGAAGCCTTGGACGCCGTATGGGAAGAAGAGGCGGTGCGTTTCTCGGCAACCTCTGACGAGGACTGCGCGCTGCAGTCTGCCGAAGGGCGGCGGCTTGCCGAGCGCAAAAATGCAGTGCACAGCGACCCCGTCAAAATCATGCCGTCCGCCTGGAACACTGCCCCTTCCTCAACCGTGGTCGATCGCTAAAAGGAGAATCGCCATGTTTATTGAATATTTGCAACATCTTATCTACGGCTATTACCCCTACCTGGCCGGTACGGTGTTCTTGGTCGGCAGTCTCATGCGTTACGACCAAGGCCAGTACACCTGGAAGACCGGCTCCAGCCAAATGCTGTCCTCGAAAAACATGCGTCTGGCCAGCAACCTGTTCCATATCGGGATTATCGTCATCTTTTTTGGTCATTTGGTGGGCATGCTCACGCCACACTGGGTTTACGCACCTTTCTTGCATGCCGGTACCAAGCAGCTAATTGCCATCGTGGTCGGCGGTATTGCCGGTGCCATGTGCGTGGTGGGCGGCGCCATGCTGCTTTATCGGCGATTGGTCAATCCTCGCGTAAAGGCGTCGTCGAGCTTGATGGATACCTTGATCCTGGGTTTGATCGTCTTACAGGCATGCCTTGGCATGGTGACCATCATTTTCTCGCTAGGCCATATGGACGGTGAAATGATGCTGACACTCTCCAGCTGGGCGCAGTCGATTGTCTTCTTTAGCGGTGGTGCGGCGGACTACATGCAGGAAGTGTCGTGGATCTACAAACTGCATATCTTTATCGGCTTAACCATCATCCTGCTGTTCCCGTTTTCGCGGCTGGTGCATGTGTGGAGCGTGCCGTTCGGCTATGTTACCCGGCGTTATCAGCTTGTCCGCCGGCGCATTTAAAAAACGGCTTTTGCACGTCCAGGACTAGAGGAGAAATAACATGCAGATGATTGATATCGAACAGCTACCTGGGGGCGTCGCTGCGCCTCCGGTACGCGTCGGTGACACCCCTATCGATGAAGCAACGATTGCGTTGGAAATGCAGTACCACCCCGCCGAAACGGCGGGGGCGGCCCAGCTTCAGGCAGCCCGTGCGTTGGTGGTCAGAGAGCTGCTTCGCCAGCGTGCTAACGTTCTGGGCCTACTGTCGACAGACGACGTTAGCGAAGCACAGGAAGATGCAGCGATTGCTGCCTTGCTCGAAAAGGAGCTTGAAGTGCCGGAACCGGGGGAGGCGGATTGCCAGCGCTTTTTCGACACCCACCGTGAACGCTTCAGCGAACCGGTACAGTTACGCGTTCGGCATATTCTGCTCGCGGCCGCACCCGATGACTCCCAGGGGCGCGACGACGCTTACCAGCTTGGCGAAAAGCTACTCGAACAGCTTAATCAGATACCCGAACGGTTTGCCGAATTTGCTCAACACCACTCAGCGTGTCCTTCAAAAGAGCTGGATGGTGATTTGGGCTGGCTGGTATCAGGGCAGACGGTTCCAGAGTTGGATCGCGCTTTGCAGCACTTGCCCGAAGGTCTACACGAGCGCCCCTTGGCGTCTCGCTATGGCTGGCATGTGGTGAGTATTGACGAACGGCGAGAAGGTAGGGCGTTACCTTTCGATCAAGTTATTGACCGGGTGCGCCATAGCCTACGGGAACAAGCAACTCGACGTGCGCTGCGTCACTATTTGCTGGCGTTAGAGAGCGAAATAGGCGTCGAAGGGATTGTTCTGGATGACGATGCTGGCGGCAGCTTGATGCAATAGCTTGAGGCAATAGGAAAGCTAATAGGAGAGGCTTGATGTCCCACGTTCCAGTAGATGCTCTTTTCACTCCGCTTGGCATCGCGGTGCTTACGGTTTCCGATACACGTGGTTTCGATGAGGATGGTAGCGGTGACCTGCTGGTTAAACATCTGAGCGAAAGCGGCCATAGCCTGGTAGAGAGGCGCATCGTGCCTGATGATATCTATCAGGTTCGTGCCGTGGTCTCGGAATGGATTGCGCGAACGGATATCCACGCGATTCTGGTTAATGGCGGCACTGGCTTTACCAATCGGGATACGACTCCCGAGGCGTTGATACCGCTGTTCGACAAAGCGATTGAGGGGTATGGCGAGCTGTTCCGCCACTACTCTCTGAAGACCATCGGCACAGCGACGATCCAGTCTCGCGCCGTAGCGGGGGTAGCCAACCGAACGATGATGTTTGCGATGCCCGGCTCGCCCAAAGCGTGTGCGTTGGCGTGGGACAAAATAATCGCTTTGCAGCTGGACTCCCGCACTCGGCCCTGCAACTTCGCCGCCATGGTGCTGCCTTCAGCGACCTTGTGCAGTGGACGTCATAAAGCGAGTTCTTTCAATGAGGTGGAGCGCTTATGAACTGCCACTGCGCAGAAATAGTCACGCCCGGCTTGTTAGATCTGTTTGATGCACGCCAACGGCTTATCGACGCCGCCCTGCCCATTAATGCAGTAGACACCATCCCCCTAGAACAGTCGGCGGGGCGCGTGCTGGCAGAAACGTTGGTCGCCCCGCTCGATATGCCGGGTGTGGACAATAGCGCAATGGATGGTTACGCGCTGTGTCTGGCTGATTACCAATCGGCACCTCGCGGTGCAGGCTTACCCATTCTTCAACGCGTACCGGCTGGCACAGGCGTCATGCTGCTACCGGAAGGAGGCTGCGCGCGTATTTTTACCGGCGCACCGGTGCCCATGGGGGCAGATATTGTAGTACCTCAAGAGCGGGTAACCCTTGATCAGCACGGGCATATACACCTCGAGGGTAACTTGGTGGTTGGCGCTAATATTCGCTGCCAGGGCGAGGAGACCCGTATGGGAACCCCGCTACTCGCCGCAGGTGAATATCTCAATGCTGCTTCGATTGCGCTGCTGGCAAGTCATGGTATTAACACGGTTTCCGTCAAACGGCGCCTGCGGGTGGCGCTGCTCTCAACGGGCGATGAGCTGATTGCCCCAGGCACGGTGCGATCACCGGGTCAGGTATACGACAGCAATCGCGCCATGCTTAACGTACTGCTAGCGCAAGCTCAGTGCGACGTGCTGGATTTAGGCGTCATCGCTGATTCGCCGCAGTCATTGCATCAGGCCTTTGAACGCGCACAAACCGCTGCAGATTTAGTGGTGTGCACCGGGGGCGTTTCGGTTGGTGAAGAAGATCATGTTCGCCCGGTGATCGAGCAGCGCGGCGGGCTGTATTTTCATGGTGTCGCGATGAAACCGGGAAAACCCTTTGCGTTCGGTTATCTGGGTGTGGAGCTTTCATCTTCCACACCGTTAATGGCGCTGCCGGGTAACCCCGTGGCGTCCCTGGTGGGCTGGCAGCTGCTGGTGCTGCCGTTTATTCATGCCATGCAAGGTAGAGCCGTAGCGGCTCTACAACATTACCCGGTAAAAGCGGGCTTTTCTCAGCGTGGCCCCCAGGGGCGCTGCGAGTTACTACGGGTAGTGCTGGATTGGTCGAATGGGGCTCCCGTGGCGCAGTTAGCGGGCGGGCAGGGCTCACATATGCTTAGCGCGGCTAGTCAGGCCCAAGGTTATTTGATGATTCACCCGGACACGCAGGTAACAGAAGGGAGCTCCTACTCCTACTACCCCATCAATCAGTTCGCCGTTTGAGTTTTGATACTCACTGTGGCTGCTGATGCTGTTTGCTTTTTATAGGAGAGGGTATGTCTTCACATCACAAACCCCGCACACTGATTTATGCCTGCTCCGGCTGTTCTGATGTGGCGCAACTTGCCAATAGCGTTGCTCTGCGCCTTGACCATGCAGGAGAGGCAGAAATGTCCTGCATTGCCGGTGTGGGCGGTGGTGTGCCCGGCCTGGTGCGCATTGCCCGCTCCGGGAGGCCTATCGTAGCTATTGACGGGTGCCAGATGCACTGCGCCAGCCACTGTCTCGCCAAAGTGGATGTGATACCCACAGAGCACGTAAAGCTATATGAAAACGGCCTGCGCAAGCGGCGTGGCCAGTTTTATGATGAGCAAACAATCACTGAGGTTACCGCAGAGGTGAAAGGGCTCATTGCCCGGCTGCCCGTTAATGCCAGTACTCAAGAGGAACCCGTGGAATGAGCGCACTAGTTGATGGGTTTGGCCGTACGGTGCGTTACCTGCGCATATCGGTGACCGATCGTTGTGATTTTCGCTGTGTTTATTGCATGGCAGAGGAGATGACTTTTCTGCCACGCGCCCAACTGCTTACCCTTGAGGAGATAGCCGCGCTTTCGCAGGCATTTGTCGAGCTGGGTGTGGAGAAAATCCGTCTAACTGGCGGTGAGCCGCTGGTACGCCAGGGCGTACTCACGCTAGTGCAAAAACTCGGTGAGTTGGAAGGTCTGCGCGAGCTGGCTATGACCACCAACGGCTCAGGGTTGGTCAAACATGCCGATGCTTTGCGGCAAGGCGGGCTACATCGGCTCAATATCAGCCTCGACTCGCTCAAGCCCGAGCGCTTTAAAGCATTAACCCGGACGGGGGATCTTGGCCAAGTGATCGCGGGTATCCGTGCAGCGCGCCGCGCTGGCTTTCAGTCGATTAAGCTCAACGCCGTATTGCTCAAGGGGCGCAATGATGACGAAATTCTCGATCTGGTGAACTTTGCCCGGAATGAACACGTCGATATAAGCTTTATTGAAGAGATGCCGTTGGGCGCTATCAGCGAGCATAACCGTGGTGAAACCTTTCTTTCCACCGATGCGGTACGCGAAACCATAGAAAACCACTATCAACTCCTACCCACCACCGAGAGCACCCTAGGGCCATCCCGCTATTACCGTATGGCAGACAGCCAGTCACGGATTGGCTTTATTTCTCCCCATAGCCACAATTTCTGTGCTGCCTGTAATCGTGTTCGAGTGACGGCTGAAGGGCGGCTACTGCTTTGCCTGGGCAACGAGCATTCGGTAGATTTACGCGCCGTCATGCGACGTTATCCGGGGGACTCCCTGCGGCTTAAATCGAGCATTGTGGCGGCAATGAAGAAAAAACCTGAGCGTCATCACTTCACTACGGATGGTGAGGTTCAGATCGTGAGGTTTATGAACGCAACAGGTGGATAATACGATTCGGCGTATGTTTTACACCTATCTTTTAGCTTATAGGCGGGCGCTTGCTAAAAGAGTTATACCTGATCTACTTCTCATCGAGTGTTTTTTAAGTCTTTGAAACTTTCTCAAAAAGCCTGGGAGGTAGTGGTGAATAGCGCTTTCCGTTAAGCTCCTTAGCAATTTTAATCTGCCTGCTTTGAGGTGATTGTATGTGGAGCCTGCTAAGGCTGTCTGCAATATCACTATCAGTATTCATGATAGCTGGTTGCTCAGATCCCACCATTGATACTAGCTCCATGCCTGCATCGGTTGTCTCTGTAGAGGAAGTGCGGAACTCGTTGCCAGCCTACAAGCGCGATGAGTTTGATCAAGGTTTGATCATCATTGCCACGTCGACGTCGTTTAGTGGTATCGATATTCTCAACCCTAACCGCATGAATGCTGCTGAGATTGCCGAAGCCGCTAATGCACAAATGCATGGGTTAACGGGTGATCAGGTTATCCAGCGGGCTGACCAGATTCTGCGTGAACGCCGGTCACGTGAGCGTGAGCAGTCGATTCGCACCTTAAGGCGGCTAGAAGATAAGTATGCGAAAGCTGCGAGTGATCAGCAGCAGTTAGCACGGTTCACCATTGATAGTGCTCGCTATTACATTGACGTAAGCCCCTATGGCGCCCCGGAGCCAGTAATCGATCTTGAAGTAACCAATAGCACGGATCAGGCCATTTCTGAGCTTCTATTGAGGGGCGTTCTTACTAGCTCTGATCGCTCAGTGCCGTGGGTGGATGAGTCTTTCTACTACGTCGTACCTGGTGGTATTGAGCCGGGAGAAACGTTGAAGTGGAGCCTCGCACCCAACCGCTTTGGTCCCTGGGGAGATGCTCAAATTCCTGGTGATGCAGAACTGGCCGTCACCTTGGAAGGGCTGAAGGGGCTTGATGAGCAGCTATTATGGGACTCCCCTGAACTAACTGAACATGAATTGTCCAGGCTCAAGCGTCTGCAGGAAGTGTATGGTGGCGTTGCTCTCTCTCGCGTTGAATAAACCTTGTGTGGAATCAGCCAAGCCTCGTCTTGGGTTATCAAGTCAAAACCTAAAGTGCCCTATCGAGCTGATCGATAGGGCACAGGTGTGGCTTTATTAAATAAGCTGCATTAGCAGCTGCACTGGTTACTCTTTAGCTTCATGGTCGGCGAGGGCAGCAACAATCGCCTCTTCCCACTGCCCTTCGGTTAACCCCCAATGCTCCATTTCTGCCTGATCGGCGCTGCCTTCAGATGCTTCACGTAGTTTATCGACACTACTGCTTTCATAGCAGTGCTTGGCGAAGTCTTTGGTTTTTACATCTTTTAGCTGATTAATCATCGACATATTGAGTTCCTTTCAAGGTCAATAGTGGGAGGTTGTCCGCCAAGTGTAGCTGATCAGGCTCCATACTCCTGGAATAGTTCCCGTTATTTCAGCACATAGCACGGCACATAGTGCTGTCCATCGAGTTTCATGCGCCCTTGGGCTACAAACGAGGTGAGTAGCTCGTCAAGGCGTTGCATGAGCTCGGGCTCTGCAGTCAGTACAAAGGGGCCGTGAGCTTCAATGGCACGAATGCCTGCCTCTTTAACGTTGCCCGCGACTATCCCTGAGAAAGCGCGGCGCAGATTGGCGGCGAGCTCGTGGGTGGGCTGCTGGCGGTGCAGCGCTAAGGCTCGCATGGCGTCGTGTGTTGGCTCAAAGGTAGCCTGGAAGTCGCGCGCAATGGTCAATCGCCAGTTGTAGTAGAACGCATCCTGATGGGTGCGCCGGAATTCAGCGATCTCATCGATACCGTGGCGCATGGTGCGCGCAACCGAGACGGGGTCGCCGGTAATGATGGTGTAGTAGCGGCGTATATCCTCACCGAGAGTATAGACCAGGAATTCATCAATTTTCTGAAAGTAGGCCGCAGAGTCGGCGGGGCCGGTGAAAATTAACGGAAAAGGAATATCCTTGTTGCTGGGGTGCAGCAGGATGCCCAATAAATAGAGAATCTCTTCCGCAGTGCCAACCCCGCCGGGGAACACGATAATGCCATGGCCCAGGCGCACAAAGGCTTCCAGGCGTTTTTCAATATCTGGCATGACAACCAGTTCATTGACTATGGGGTTGGGCGCTTCGGCAGCGATAATGCCGGGCTCTGAAATACCCAAATAGCGGCCTTCTTTGCGACGCTGTTTGGCATGGGCCACGTTAGCGCCTTTCATGGGGCCTTTCATTGCGCCAGGGCCACAGCCGGTACAAATATCTAAATCGCGCAGCCCTAAGTGGTAGCCCACATCTTTGGTATATTCATACTCTTCCCGAGAAATAGAATGGCCGCCCCAGCACACCACCAGGCTAGGGTCGCGGCCGGGTTTTAGCGTTCCCGCTTTGCGCAGAATATGGAAGACCGCATTGGTGGTGCCTTCACCCGTGCTAAGGTCGAAACGATTGTGGTGTTGAATCTCGTTGTAGACGTAAACAATATCGCGAATGATCGAGGATAGATGCTCGCGAATACCGCGAATCATGCGGCCATCAACAAAGGCTTCGGCGGGCGCGTTAGTAAGCTTTAAGCGAATGCCGCGATCTTGCTGCAACACTTCAATATCAAAATCTTTATAGGCTTCTAAAATCGCCAGACTATCGTCGGTGGGATTGCCGCAATTGAGTACTGCCAACGCACAGCGCCGAAGTAGATCGTGTAGACCGCTTTGAGAAGTACTGTGCAGCCGATTAACTTCGTGCTGAGAAAGGACTTCGAGGCTTCCTTCGGGAGAAATGATGCTGGAAAGGGTGGCGCGAGGTTGAACGTTTTCGGTCATTAGCGGGGCTGTCCCTCATATTTAGATGTCTTTCGGCATACTACCACGCACAAGCAGCGGGTACAGCGCAGCGGCTGGCTCACTTGGCTGTGCTATTATTAGGCATATTTTATAGAACGGCGGCAATAGCGCTTTTTGTTAGTTATGAAACTGTTGCCTAAAGCGTGTTCTCAAAGAGAGCTGCTAAAGACCGTTATCAAAGACCATGGCGCTTTACTATGTTCAATGCCCACTATTTTCGTACCTTTATTACGCTTGTTGAAACAGGCAGCTTCACCCGTACGGCGCAACGGTTAGAAATGACCCAGCCAGGCGTAAGCCAGCATGTGCGCAAGTTAGAAGACTATTTGAACAAAGAGCTACTAGAGCGCAAGGGGCGCGGCTTTACGTTAACCGAATCGGGGCGGCGTGCTTACGATTACGCTTTAAAGCTATTTGCTGAGCATGAGCAGTTCCGTCATGGACTTGATGATGACTCTTTGGATAGCGGTGAATGCCGCATTGCTTCGCCGGGTAGCGTTGGCTTGATGTTTTATCCGTATATATTGGGGCAGCAGCAAATGCACCCCAATTTAACGGTCAATTACAGCTTTGCGTTTAACCACGAAATCGTCAATGACCTGCTCGAAGGGCGTTATGACATTGGGATAGTCACCGAGGCGATGCGCCACCCCGAGCTTAATTGCAGCATTTGGCATGAAGAACCGCTCTGCTTGGTAGTGCCTGCTGATTTTGCGGGCAGCACACTGTCAGATTTAATGGGTATTGGTTTTCTCAATTATTACGACGGTATTAACCACGCCAATGCGCTTCTGAGGGCCAATTATCCCGATGAGTTTCGCTCGATGACCCATTTCCGCCATCAAGGCTTTACCAATGAAGTCAGCATGGTGCTGGATGCAGTGGCCAGGGGGCTAGGCTTTACCGTGGTGTCGCGACTGGTATTGGAAACCTCGCCCTGGCAGCGCCAGGTAAAAGCGTTGAACCTGCCCAATGCGGTCAATGAAGTGCTCTATTTGCTGCGCCGTCGCGACTCAGTGCTGCCCAAGCGCTATGAGAAGCTATTAGCCGGTTTTCACGCTCAGCGCCTGCAAGAAAAAACGCCCCTGATGCCGTCTAATTGATTAGGCACCAAGGGCGTTCTCGTTACTTAAAGCGCTATCGCTTCATATCTTGTCAGCTTTGCCGTTAGTTGCGGTACTCATCGATGCTAGGGCAAGAGCAGATTAACTGACGGTCACCGAAAACGTTATCGACGCGGTTAACGGCGGGCCAGTATTTAGCAGCTTGAACTGCCGCAGTCGGGAAGGCGGCCAACTGGCGGTCATAAGGCCGCTGCCAGTCGCTATCCATCAGATCAGCTTGAGTATGTGGCGCATTGACCAGCGGATTATTATCCAGCGGCCATTCGCCGCTCTCCACTCGGGCGATCTCATCACGAATGGCAATCATCGCATCGCAGAAACGGTCGATTTCGTACAGCGACTCCGACTCGGTGGGTTCGATCATCAGCGTGCCCGGTACAGGGAACGACATGGTTGGTGCGTGGAAACCGTAATCCATCAAGCGCTTGGCGATATCTTCCTCGCTAATCCCAGAGGCGGCTTTGAGCGGACGAATATCGATAATGCATTCGTGGGCAACGGTACCATTCTGGCCGCGGTAGAGAATCGGGAATGCCGCTTCCAGTCGCTTGGCAATGTAGTTGGCGTTTAGGATGGCAAGCTCGGTGGCTTCACGCAGACCGCGCGCGCCCATCATCTTAATATAAGCCCAGGAGATGGGGAGGATCGAGGCACTACCAAACGCTGCCGCGGATACCGCACCACTATCAGCATTGACGCCGTTGATCGGCGTTACCACATGGTTGGAAACGTAGGGTGCTAGGTGGGCTTTTACGCCAATCGGGCCCATGCCCGGGCCGCCGCCGCCGTGGGGAATACAGAACGTTTTGTGCAGGTTAAGGTGCGACACGTCGCCGCCAAAATCGCCGGGACGGGTTAGCCCTACCTGGGCGTTCATATTGGCGCCGTCGATATACACTTGACCGCCGTTATCGTGAACGATCTCGCACGCTTCGCGCACGCTGGTTTCAAACACACCGTGTGTGGAAGGGTAGGTCAGCATAATGGCGGAGAGCTGATCGCGATGTTGCTCGGCTTTAGCACGCAAATCCGCCATGTCGATGTTGCCGTTTTGATCGCACTCGACCACGACTACTTTCATCTGCACCATGGCCGCCGAGGCAGGGTTGGTGCCGTGGGCGGAGCTGGGGATCAAGCAGATATCACGATGCCCCTCACCCTGGGCTGCCTGATAGCGGCGAATGGCCACTAAGCCTGCGTATTCACCCTGAGCGCCGGAGTTGGGCTGCATCGAGAGGTGATCGTAACCGGTGACTTCGACCAGGAAGGCTGATAGCTCATCAATCATTTGATGATAGCCAGCCACCTGGTCCCGGGGTGCGAACGGGTGCAGATGTGCAAACGATGGCCAGGAAACGGGGATCATCTCGCTGGTGGCGTTGAGCTTCATGGTACAGGAGCCGAGGGGAATCATCGCATGGGCAAGCGATAGGTCCTTATTCTCCAGACGCTTCAAGTAGCGCAGCATTTCGGTTTCGCTGCGGTAGCGACTAAAGGTAGGGTGGCTCAAGAAGTCGCTTTCGCGCTGGCAGGCAGCGGGAATGCCGGAAGCGCCGTTAGCCACCACTTGCTCGTCCAATACCGAAACGGCAAGGCCGTGCTCATCGCCCAGTAGAACGTCAAGCAATGTGGCTACATCGTGGGCGGTGGTGGTTTCATCCAAGCTGATGCCCACATCGCCATTGGCAAAGTAGTGCAGATTAATGTCATGGGTCATGGCGCGGCCATGAATCTTACCTGCGTCGACGCCCGTCAGGCGCAGCGTATCGAACCAACTGTCATGAGCGAGCGTTATGCCTGCCTGCTTAAGACCTTCGGCAAGCAGGGTCGCCAAGCGGTGAACGCGGCCAGCAATTTTGCGCAGCCCTTCAGCACCGTGATAAGTGGCGTAAAAGCCGGCAATGTTGGCCAGGAGCGCCTGGGCAGTACAGATGTTAGAGGTCGCTTTCTCGCGGCGGATATGCTGCTCGCGGGTCTGCATGGCCATGCGCAGGGCTGTGTTACCACGGCTATCTTTGGAGACGCCGATGATACGCCCAGGTATCGAGCGCTTGAGCTTGTCGGAGGTGGCAAAAAACGCCGCGTGAGGGCCGCCAAAGCCCATGGGTACGCCAAAGCGTTGGGAGTTGCCCACCACAATATCCGCACCGAGCTGGCCGGGTTCTTTAAGCAGCACCAAGCTCAAAAGATCGCAGGCGACGCAGGTCATGATATTGCGCTCAGCCGCGGCGCTTAATAGCGGTGCCAGGTCACGCACTTCGCCACTGGCGGAAGGGTACTGGACAAGCGCCCCAAAGACATCATGGTTGGCCAGCTCTTCCGCAGGCCCGGTGATTAACTCAAAGCCAAAGAACTCTGCGCGGGTTTTAACCACGTCTAGCGTTTGTGGGAAAATATCGTCGGCGACGAAGAATGCGTTGGATTTACTTTTCTTATTGCCGCGCTTACACAGCGCCATGGCTTCGGCGGCGGCGGTAGCTTCATCGAGCAGCGACGCATTGGCCAACTCCATGCCGGTTAAATCCATGACCACTTGCTGGAAGTTAAGCAAGCCCTCCAGGCGGCCTTGAGAAATCTCCGGTTGGTAGGGGGTATAGGCGGTGTACCAGCCTGGGTTTTCCAACACGTTGCGCTGAATCACCGCGGGCATATGGGTGCCGTAATAGCCCTGTCCAATATAGCTCTTAGCCACACGGTTCTGCCGTGCCAACTGGGCTAAGTACTCTAGTGCCTCTGCTTCGCTGCGCGGTTCATCAAGCGCTAGCTCGCGGCCAAGACGAATATCGCTCGGCACGGTCTGCTCAATCAGATCTTCCATGTGCTGCATGTTGAGCGCTTTTAACATGGTGGCCACGTCATCTTGACTTGGACCATTATGACGTTTGATAAAAGCATCGTGATCGGCCAACTCGGCCAGACGGCGTGTTTCAAGAGACATGAGGAAAATTCCGGACGTTAAGAGAGAACCGTGCAGGGCATTAAGCTAAGAGCCCACCACAAAGGGCAGGCTCTTAATTGATTCAACTACTGCTTTTAGTCGTCGGCGCTTAGCGTTGCTTGATAGGCATCGGCGTCTAGCAGGCCGTCAAGTGAGTCGCTGTCTAAGCGCACTTTCATAATCCAGCCGCCTTCGTAAGGCGCTTCGTTGACTGTTTCGGGGGAGTCTTCAAGAGCTTCATTGACTTCAATGACTTCGCCAACAACCGGCGAGTAGAGATCAGACGCGGCTTTTACCGATTCGATTACGCCAAACTCTTGCCCTTTGCTTAGCGCTGCACCCACTTCAGGCAGTTCAACAAACACGACATCGCCGAGCGCCTGCTGGGCGTGATCGGTAATACCCACGGTCACAGTGCCGTCTTGATTATCCAGCACCCACTCGTGGCTTTCCGCATAACGAAGATTGGCAGGAAGATTGCTCATGGTGTTTTCCTATATGAAACAGTTTTCTGGGCCCGAGCATACTAGCGGTTGTCGTTCGCCTTGGCGACTAGTGACTGGGGCAGATCGAGCGATTAAGCAAGCATGTTAACGTGTTTCCAATCGGAAACAAATTTCTTCGTTGCCTCAAAGCTTGCTTAACAGCAGTCTCTGTTCAGGTGCTTTTTCGCCGGATTCGTGCAGAGGAGCGGTTATGAAAAAAGCGGTATCCTCTATGCACAAGCGACATCACCCTAGATGCTAGCTAAGTTTATGGTGTAAAACATTCAAATCGTGCGCTAACCAACAATAGCGACGTTAGGAATAGCCCGTAATCGCAGCAAGCCAATAATACACACCAACATTGCATACCAACAAAGCGAGGAGACGAACATGGAAGCATTAACTAGCCTCTTAGGGGCGATCAACGGCGTGGTCTGGGGGCCCGTCATGTTGATTCTGCTACTTGGTGTGGGGATTTACCTGCAGCTTGGCTTGAAACTGATGCCGATTAGAAAGCTCGGCATGGGTTTCAAGCTAATGTGGGCGGGGCGTGATGCGAAACCTGGGGTGGGTAAAGCGGCTGCCAAAGAGGGTGACGAAGGGGAAATATCTCCTTTTGACGCCTTGATGACGGCACTCTCTGCGACCATCGGTACCGGTAATATTGCCGGTGTCGCCACGGCCATTGCGTTAGGTGGCCCAGGTGCCGTGTTTTGGATGTGGATTACCGCTTTGGTGGGTATGGCCACTAAATTTGCCGAAGCGGTGCTGGCCGTGCGCTATCGTGAAACCGATAGCACCGGTTACCACGTGGGCGGGCCGATGTTTTACATCAAGAATGGCCTGGGTAAAAAGTGGCTATGGTTGGGCGGCCTGTTCTCATTTTTTGGTGCTGTCGCTGCCTTCGGGATTGGCAATACCGTTCAGTCCAACTCCGTTGCTGACGCCATGGACGCCACCTTCGGCGTACCGCACTGGCTTACAGGTATAGTCATTATGGTACTGGCTGGTGCGGTGATTCTGGGCGGTATCAAGCGTATTGCTAAAGTGGCGGGAAAGTTGGTGCCGATTATGGGCATTGCCTATGTAGTGGCAGGCTTGTTGGTATTGATCGTTAATGCCGGGCAGATCGGTGAAGCCTTTGGTTTGATCTTCTACTACGCCTTCAACCCCATGGCGGCCGCAGGTGGTTTCGCGGGTGCGGCCGTCATGGCGGCGATTCGTTTTGGTGTGGCACGCGGTATCTTCTCCAACGAAGCGGGTTTGGGTAGTGCGCCTATCGCCCACGCAGCGGCCAAAACCAAAAATCCAGTGCGCCAGGGCTTAATCGCCATGCTGGGTACCTTCATTGATACCATTGTTGTGTGCACGATTACCGCGCTGGTGATTTTGACCTCAACGGTTTGGCAAGAGGGCGAAGCCGGGGCGTCGCTTACCGCGCTCTCGTTTGACGCCGCACTGCCTGGCTTTGGTAATCAGATCGTCGCCATTGCGTTAGCGATTTTTGCCTTTACGACCATCCTCGGCTGGTCATTTTACGGCGAGAAGTGCTGCCAGTTCCTGTTTGGCACGCGCTCCATTATGATCTATCGGGTGCTGTTCGTACTAGCTATCCCACTGGGCGCTATCGCTCAACTGGGCTTTATCTGGCTCATGGCGGATACCTTCAACGCTATGATGGCGATCCCGAACCTGATTGCCTTGGCACTGCTTTCGCCGGTAGTCTTTAAGTTAACCAAGGACTATTTCGACGGCAAAGACGTATTGCCGGGTGAAGAGCTGGATCACGACCAATAATACTTGCAGCGCGTTAATCAGCGCTGCAGGTGAACGTGAATAACAGTAGAGTCGGGAAGACACTTAATCGGTGGCTTCCCGTTCTCTTTTTGAGCGAACAATTTTTAAGTGAGGAAAGCCCCCATGTCTGAATTAAAGCAAACGCCGCTGCACGCGTTGCACCTCAAGTTAGGCGCCAAGATGGTACCTTTTGCTGGATACGATATGCCGGTGCAGTATCCGTTGGGGGTCAAAAAAGAGCATGAGCATACCCGCCAAAAGTGCGGCCTGTTTGATGTTTCACATATGGGTCAGATTAGCGTGTCCGGCGACAACGTGGCTGAGGCCCTGGAAACCTTGATTCCCGCAGACTTGGTGGGCCTCGAGAAGGGCGCACAGCGTTACGGTCTTTTCACCAGTACCGAAGGCGGCATTATCGATGACCTGATGGTGGTCAACGCGGGCGATCACTTCTATTTGGTGGTCAACGCGGCCTGTAAAGATCAGGACCTGGCTCACTTAAGGCTCAATTTGTCGTCTACGCATACAATTGAACCCTTGGATCGTGGCTTACTGGCGCTGCAAGGGCCTCAGGCGCGGGATGTCATGCAGCGGCTTTGCCCTGAAGCCTGTGAGCTGGTGTTTATGCAGCATGGACGTTACACCATTGCCGGGCAGGAGGTATGGGTAAGCCGCAGCGGCTATACCGGCGAAGATGGTTTTGAGATTTCTGTCGCTGCCGATGCTTGCGAAGCCTTCGCTGAGCAGCTTCTCGCAGAGCCTGAAGTCGAGGCGATTGGCTTGGGAGCGCGGGACTCGCTGCGTTTAGAAGCCGGTTTATGCCTCTATGGCCATGATATGGATATGCAGACAACGCCTGTGGAGGCGGGTTTGATTTGGGCGATTGGCAAACCGCGTCGCCACGGCGGCGAGCGCGCCGGTGGTTTTCCGGGTGCTGACGTGATTCTTCATCAGGTCGATGCCAAGGATCATACCCGCAAGCGTGTTGGGTTATTAGCGGAAGGCCGCGCGCCGGTACGTGAAGGGGCGCCATTAGTTGATGAGGCGGGCAATGAGGTCGGGATTGTGACCTCCGGTAGCTTTGGCCCAAGTGTCGGCAAGCCGGTGGCGATGGGTTATGTCACTCGCGAACTGGAAGCGCCGCAAAGTGCCGTGTTCGCGGTAGTTCGCGGTAAGCAGTTGCCCATGGTGGTGACCCCTATGCCGTTTGTAAAACCTGGCTACTATCGCGGCTAGAAGCGCGTCCATCGAACCTCGGCCCCTGTTTAGGCAGGGGTCGAGGTTTTATTAAGTACCGTATTCTCAAGCGAGTGTTTTAGCGCAGCACCTGCTTGGGGTCGATGGGTTTACCGCCTTGGCGCAGATCAAAAAGTAGATCATAGCGTTGGGTGGCACTGCTTTGACCGACCTCGCAAAGGGGATCTCCTGCGCTAACCTGCTTGCCTACCTCGACCAAAATGCGCTCGCAAAGGGCGTAGACGGTCTGCAGGTTATTGGCATGGTGCACAATCACTACTTCACCCAGCTGACGCATTCCATCGGCAAAGCGCACCTCACCAGGAGCGACGGATTTAGCCTGGGCGCCAGCTTGAGTAGCCAGCAGCATGGGCTGCAACGTGCCACGGCTGTCCGGCCCGAAACGTCGAACCACGCGATAATCTTCCAACGGCCAAGGCCAGCCCCTTGCTGATGAGGGGAGCGCCTGGCTGGGCGCGCTGCTGGTCGTTGTAGCGGCAGGCTTGTTAGCGCTTGAAGAACCACTGCTGCTTGCTTGCCGTCGCGATGAGCCACCCGCGGCTGAACCGCTAAGGGGCAGGCTAACTATTTGGCCAATTCTTAAGTTAGTGGGGGAGGCGCTAGGGTTGGCGCTCTGAATGCGGCCACTGGTAGTGCCAAAATGTCGGGCGATGCTTGAAAACGTATCGCCAGGACGGATTTGATAGCGGTAGGGGCCGCCAGAAGGTGCCCGCTCCTGCTGGGTAGGAATTAATAGACGTTGGCCAATTTCCAGGCGCCGGGTATCCGCGCCAGGGTTAAAGCGCTCCAGACGTTCGAGTGGCACGTTAGCCCGGGCCGCCAGTTTGCCCAGCGTATCGCCACGCTGTACCTGAACCCAGTTACCGCTGATCTGGCTAGCGCTAGGTACTGATGCCCGCTGAGCGGATGACGACGGTGTGCTGGAACAGCCGGTTAGTAGTCCCGCTAACAGCCAGGCGGTGAGCCAGCCAATTAGTCGTGATCGGTTCGGTTGTCCAGCATGCCATCTTTTTCCAACCAGAGTGAGTTGATCCATGTATGGAAGCGTTCCTTATGCTGCTTTTCTTCGTGGTTATCTGACGCGTACATCCACTCAGGAATGCTGAGTTGCCGTGCCTGCAAGGTAACCGGCGCCTCCCTGCCGCATAAAAAGCCCCAAAACGTCGGCGCAGGATTGGCATAGCTGATGGTTACATCCAGGATACCATCCAATTGGTTGCCTAGCAGACTAAGCACTTGAGCAATACCACCCGCTTTAGGGCGCAATAAGTGGCGGTAGGGACTTTGCTGGGCGTCGCGTTTGGCAACTGAGAAGCGAGTGCCCTCGACAAAATTAAAAATCGCAATGGGCGAGAGACGTGCCTGATGACACATACGCTCAGTAGAGGCTCGATCGATGGTGGCCAGTTTAGGATTTTTAGCGACTTGCTCGCGGCTAAAGCGGCGCATAAAAGGAAACTCTAGCGCCCAAAAAGCTAACCCTACGATGGGAATCCAGATTAATTGACGCTTTAGGAAAAAGCGTGGCATGGGGATACGCCGATGCAGCGCCATCAACAGCATGAAAATATCGGTCCAGCTGCGATGATTGGAGATCACCAGCCACCACTGCTGCGGGCTCAAATTATCGGGTACGCTGGCGTGAAGCACGGGTTTAAGCCAGTGCCGCATCCACCAGAGGTTAACGCCTATCCAGTTAAGAGCAACGCCATTCAGCCCCTGCAACACTAACTGCTTAAGCCGTTGCCCTGGGGCAATGACTTTAAGTAGTGTCAGCAGAATCAGAGGTACGCCCCAGAACAGCGTGTTGAGCGTTAGCAGCAGAGCGCTAACCAGCCCCTTTAAAATAGGCATACCGCGTTTCCTTACCGTCAAACCAATAGCGTAATACTGAATGCTAAATGATCCTAGCCACGCTGCCCAGCAGAAACCTAGAGCAATTCATTAGCTTGATGGTGTTTTAGACGAGAGGCAGCGAGGGGGCTTGAACGGTGTTTAGGAGCACAGTACGCAGTGCGTGGGCGGCCACGGAAAGTTCTTGGTGGGTCAAGATGCCGACTCGGCAGGAGATGGCGGGCGCTGTAAGGGGTATGCAGCGGGCTCCCAGTTCATGCATTTGGCGAATACACATAGAAGGCACCGCGCTGACGCCCAGGCCGTCGGCTACCATCCTTCCAACGGTTGAGAGCTGGTGGCTTTCAAAGGCTACCGTTAACTCCATATGCTTTTTGGCCAGCTCCTGTTCCAGTAAACGACGCACCATTGAGGGGCGCTGAAGGGTAATGAAGTCGTGGTTGAGCAGTGTTGTCCAGGACAGCTGAGTTACCTGGGTTAACGGAGAGTCTGGCGGCACGACAGCCACAAAATGGTCTTCAAACAGCGGTGTAAACAGTAGGCTGCCGGTGCCCTCCGGCGAAAAAGCAATCCCCATCTCTACCTGACGGGAGCGCACCATGGCGGTAACCTCCTCGTTGATGACATCGTGCACGGTAATGTTGATTTTGGGGTGCTGCTGGCGAAATTTAACCAGCGCGGCAGGGAGTAAGTTACAGGCAAAAGCAGGCATCGCCGCGACGCTGAGCCGCCCGAGTTGAAGGGTGAAATGTTGGCGTAAACGCTCCTCGGTATTGTCCCACTGCGCCAGCAGGTGTTTGGCTAGCGGTAGTAGCGACTCACCTTCAGGGGTTAATCTGACACTGCGTGTGCTGCGAATCAGCAGTTTGCCACCCAGGGACTCTTCCAGGCCTTTAATTGCCAGACTTAGCGCCGGTTGCGATAGGTGGAGACGCTCGCAGGCTTGGGTGAAACTAAGGGTTTGAGCGACCGCCAGAAAGGCGCGCAGCTGTTTGACGGTCATAAAGTGCCTTTTATAAATTTAAATAATAAATTGATAAGAAAAACAAACTTAACAAATATATCATCTGGCACAACACTGTCACTATCGTAAGCTTCAGTTCGCGAATTTTTGGCAGCACTCATCTACGATAATACTGATCATCAACAACAATGTGAGGCACAACAATGGCAGGATTCGATAAGCGTGTAGCTTCCTACGAAGAGGCTATGGAAGGCATCGAGAGCGGCATGACCGTTATCGCCGGTGGCTTTGGGCTTTGCGGTATTCCCGAAAACCTGATTGCCGAAATCAAACGTCGCGGCGTTAGTGACCTCACCGTGGTGTCCAACAACTGCGGTGTAGACGGTTTTGGCTTGGGTATACTGCTTGAAGACCGCCAAATCAGTAAAATTCTTGCCTCTTACGTAGGTGAAAATGCCTTGTTTGAGAAGCAAATGCTCAACGATGAAATTGAAGTGGTACTAACCCCTCAAGGCACATTGGCAGAAAAAATGCGCGCTGGCGGTGCTGGTATTCCCGCCTTTTACACCGCTACCGGTTACGGCACACCGATTGGTGAGGGGAAAGAGGTCCGTGAATTTAATGGGCGACACTATATTTTAGAAGAAGCCATTATAGGTGATTTTGCCATTGTGAAAGGCTGGAAAGCGGATCGCTATGGCAATGTAATGTACCGCCATACCGCGCAGAATTTTAACCCCATGGCCGCCACGGCCGGGAAAATCACCGTGGTGGAAGTTGAAGAAATCGTTGAACCGGGTGAGCTTGAGCCTAGCCAGATCCATACACCGGGGATTTATGTGGATCGTATTATTCAAGGCACGTTTGAAAAGCGAATAGAGAAACGCACGGTGCGCAGCTAACGTGCTACGCCTTCAAACGTAACACTTGCTTCTCATTTAACGATTCAACAAGAGGAAGTCACCATGGCTTTAACACGAGAACAGATGGCTCAGCGTGTCGCCCGCGAACTTCAAGATGGTTTTTACGTCAACTTAGGCATTGGTATTCCCACTCTGGTTGCCAACTACATCCCGGATGGCATCGATGTCATGCTGCAATCTGAGAATGGACTTCTGGGGATGGGCCGCTACCCCAGCGAAGACGAGCTTGATCCAGATATGATTAATGCGGGTAAAGAGACGGTGACGGCCCGCCCAGGCGCGGCGATTTTTTCTTCAGCGGAATCGTTTGCGATGATTCGCGGTGGTCACGTGGATTTGACCGTGCTGGGAGCTTTCGAAGTGGATCAGCAAGGGAACATTGCTTCCTGGATGATTCCTGGGAAGCTGATCAAAGGTATGGGCGGTGCCATGGACCTTGTTGCCGGTGCTGATAACATCATTTGTACCATGACACACGCCTCCAAGCATGGCGAATCCAAGCTGCTTGAGAAATGCGAACTGCCGCTGACCGGCGCTGGCTGTATTAACCGTGTGTTGACGGATCTCGCTTATCTTGAAATCAAAGACGGCGCCTTTATTCTCAAGGAGCGCGCGCCGGGGGTAAGCGTTGAGGAGATCGTCGAGAAAACGGCGGGCAAGCTGATTGTACCGGACCATGTTCCCGAGATGACGTTTGATGCTGAGTGAGTAAGCACCGCTGCCATACCTCGCGCAATTAACAGCCCGAAGGTTAAGACGTTAAATAGAGGGCGCAGTGAGACGTTAGCGCACATTTCGCTAGCGTCTCAGGCCATTTCACAGCGCGTATGGTGTGGCAGCAGTAAATCGGCAATACGCTCGTGATTATCTTCAACGTGCTTTTGGACTAACGCCAGACCGCCTAAGCAGAGGCGATGCTCATCGCCATCGGCAAAGACAGTCTTCTGAGGTGTGGTGGGGTAAAAGCGGTGATCCAGTAGTGATGACACCGTGAAGACACCGTTTTGCTGCCCATGCAGGCTTGGCATGCCCACTTCGTTTAGGCGTTGATCCAACGTCTCCATGGGCTCCCCAAGTTGGCCACAATCAAAGCCAGCGTGATGTAGACGGGGCCCCATAACCGCAATCCAGGCGGCCAACGGGTGTGCTTGCTGCAACTGTTGATAGAGCGCCCAGGAAGGCATCGGCCAGGGGCGGCCACGGCAAAGTAAATTGTGGCCTTTGCAATCCTGAGGGTGAGATTGTTGCACCAGTCCTTCAATGGCTTCCCGGGGTGCCTTGGACAGTGTGCCTATTTGCAATTCTGCCAGCACCAGCCAACTACTGCCGTCACTTGGCGCTAGTAGTTGAACTAATAGCCCTTTATCGGCCATGGCGTAATGGCCCATGGCGCGATAGCCCATATGAGCCAAATTGCCGGTGAGCGCGGCAGCGGCAAAGGGGCCGTAATTGAGTGTTACCAGCGTTAAATATTCGGCCGCCGTTGATAACGGCCAAAGTCGAAGGGCGCCGATATCGGGATGGGTATGTACATAGTCAAGCCACAGCTGCTGAACAAACTCCTGACGCTGCATGGTGAACTCCTTGCCTAAAGTGGCACACCTAGCGTGAGCCATTAAATAACTGTTCAGTATAGGCAAGCGAGGTAAGCAAGTGTTCAACGGCTATTAACGAGCGGTTAAACGGCAAGTAACTGCTGGTCGCGGACAAACTGATCAAATTCAGTAAAACCGCCGACATGGGCTTGATCGACAAACACCTGGGGGACAGTGTGAATGGGTTTGCCCGCCGTTTTGGCGATATCTTCTTTAGTGACGCCTTCAGAAGGCATATCCACATAGCGATAGCCTTCAATTTTGCCGATGTTTTCCAAATGCTCGGCAAGCTGTTTTGCGCGCACGCAGAAAGGACATGACATCCGACCAAAAATAACCACAAACATAGGTGGCGCTCCTTTACGATAAGCAGAGTCAGTTACCATGTGGACAGTAACTGAAGGGTCAATAGCCGTAGGCTAAGCGATAAATTCGCGCCCATTGTGGCTGAGCAGAACACGTTTCGCCAATAGCGGCTCGCTACACGAACCATTAATGCCCGTTATCATCTGGGAAAACCAACAAGCCTATGCAGACGCTCAACGCTGACGAATACACCTTCCTTTCTGAATTAGCGAAGGTGTACCGAGACGTTCACTTGCCAGCCATTAAACAAAAGAGTCACTGGAACCCGCGTTTGGGGGTTGATGCGCTATGCTTTCAACATCATGACGCTGAGCATATGGTGGGGGCGTTGATTACGCCTTGTGAACTCTGGCTGGTTGCAGTGCCTGACCAGTCCCTGCTTACTGAGCCTTTGGCGGATAGCCTTACGCTCTCACTGCCTTCAGGTGTATACCCATTATCGCTCGAGCGTTTGCCAGGCGGCTATGAACTTTACAAGCGTGCCATTTTGGATGATTTAAGCGAGCTGGAAAGCATGCAGGAGGCCGCAAGGCTGGCGCAGCAAATGATGGCGCGTTTAATGCAGCCCAGCGAAGAGTCCAGCGCTTAAGCGCAGCCAGCTATACTGTCAGGATTCCTATAAACAGCATCTTCCATCCATTAGTGAAAAAGGAAATTGCCTATGACTTCCCAAGCCGCTACAACGCCGCGAGTTGCGCTGGTTACCGGTACTAGCAGCGGGATCGGTGCCGCTGTGGTTACGCACTTTTGCGAATTAGGCCATCAAGTGCTTGCCGTCGATTTTAATCCGGCAGGTAAAGCCGTCGCTGAAAAAGCCGGCGCGGCGTTCTTTGAAGCGGATCTAACCGACCCTGATGCCTGCCGTGCGGCGGTGGCGGAGGCGGTTAAGCGCTTTGGCGGGGTTGATATATTGATCAATAATGCTGGCATTCAGCATGTTGCCTCGATTGAAACCTTCCCCGAAGAGAAGTGGCGTCAGATTATGGATTTAATGCTGACGGCACCTTTCTTGCTGACACAGGCAGCGTGGCCGCATATGCGTGAAAAGGGCTGGGGACGCATCGTTAACGTGGCCTCAATACACGCACAGGTGGCTTCACCGGGTAAAGCAGCGTACATCAGTGCTAAACACGGCATGATTGGTTTGACCAAAACGGCGGCGCTAGAGGGCGGTGAGCAAGGCATCACTGCTAATGCGGTATGTCCTGCCTATGTGAAAACCCCGCTAGTAGACAATCAAATCGCCGACCAGGCTAAATTGCACGGTATGGATGAGCAGGAGGTGATCGAAAAAGTCATGCTCAAAGAGGCGGCGATCAAACGCTTGATAGAGCCCGAAGAAGTGGCGCAATTAGTCGCTTACCTGACATCCGACGCAGCCGGTGCCGTCACGGGTTCAAGCTTTAATATCGATTTGGGCTGGACGGCGCATTAAGTAAGCGGTGTGGCCCCGCCAGTGACCGTTGGCGGGGTGCTTGTCCCTTTTTGCAGGCTTTAACGCCGTACCGGGCGTTTTTGTAATTTGCGCTGCAGGGTGCGGCGATGCATGCCTAGTGCCCGTGCGGTGGCAGATATATTGCCGTCGTGCTCCTGCAGCACTTTCTGAATATGCTCCCAGGTGATGCGGTTAATCGATGGCGGATTGTCAGCAAGCTCAATATCCGGATCACCGCTCTGGCGCTCGAACGCGGTTAATACGTCGTCGGCATCCACCGGCTTACACAGGTAATTAGCTGCGCCTAGCTTAATCGCCTCCACCGCTGTGGCGATGCTGGAGTAGCCGGTCAGCACCACAATGCGACACTGCGGGACGGTAGCCAGCAGCTCGGGAAGCAGTTTTAACCCAGAGCTGTTTTCCAGTTTTAAATCAAGGGTCGCCATGGTGGGGGAATGCTGCGCGGCCATGGTCAGGGCCTGTTCGGCATCGTGGGCAACGATAACGTCGTAACCGCGGCGCGTTAGGGCACGGTTCAAAACATGACAAAACATTTCATCGTCATCAATGATCAGCAGGCGTTGCTCTCGCGTTTGCATGTTGTCCTCAATCCTTACTGGCGGTGCTTAGGGCGGGCGCGATTAATTCGGCGCTGCGCAGCGAGGCAGCGTCACTTCCGTTAGCGTACCCCCTTCAGGGTGATTATACAGGCTTACGCCTCCACCAAAGCGATTGATGGTGGCATGGGTTAAAAACAAGCCAATACCCATGCCCTTGCTTTTAGTCGAAATAAACGTCTCACCCAACTGGTCGGCAATCGACATGGCTACACCTGGACCATGGTCACGAATGTCGATCACCACGCTCTCACTCTGCCAGTCCAAGCGTATAGCAATGTGCTCAGGGTTGGCGTCAGCGGCGTTATTGAGCAAATTGGTTAACGCTTGGTCAAGTGTGGCATCGACGGCCAGCCAAGGCCTGCCGCGTTTCTCTGCTACATCGAATTGATGGCTCACATCAGGACGAAGTACCAGCCAGCGTTGGACAACGCCTGCTAACCACACCTCGGCATCGAGCACTTCGGGTTCTGCCATACGGCGCCGGTCAGCGTTAGATACCAAGTTTTGCAGACGTGATTTGCATACGTCTACCTGCTGGCGAAGTAAGATAATGTCCTGATCAAGCGCCGAATCGACGGGGGCATCGGCCTGCATCTCTTTGAGCAGGACTGCCATGGTAGAGAGCGGTGTGCCCAGTTCATGGGCGGTGCCTGCGGCTTGGGTTGCGACCGCCAATACCTGTTCATTGCGCAGGGCAGCTTCCCGAGTTCGGGAAAGTGCCTGATCACGGCTGCGCAGTGCGTGAGCCATTTTATAAATAAAAAACGTTACCAGACCCGCAGAGAGACCAAAGTTAAGCCACATGCCTAATATATGCAGACTCAATGGGCTATCACTATTGATATGGCCCAGCTGGGGGATGGGATAGTAGGAGAACATTAAATAGGTGTAACCCGCCATGGAGCAGGCGGCGATGATCCAGGCGTGGCGCCAGGGTAATGTGGCGGCGGCGATGGTCACTGGCACCAGATAGTAGGTAATAAAAGGGTTGGTAGAACCACCCGAGAAGTAGAACAGCAGCGTTAAGCCGGTAATGTCGGCAAGTAAATGCAGCAAGTACTCAAGGTGCGTCACCGCGCGAGGGCGGCCGAGGCGCCACCAGGTGGCGATATTGAGCACGCCCATTGAAATGACCACGCTCACCACGGCGGTCACCGGTAAATCGAAGGCGAGCAGTTCAACGCCCACCACGATAGCCAGTAAAAA
The DNA here is from genome assembly GCF_029854215.1 of Halomonas alkaliantarctica. NCBI lineage: Bacteria > Pseudomonadati > Pseudomonadota > Gammaproteobacteria > Oceanospirillales > Halomonadaceae > Vreelandella > Vreelandella neptunia. Next base: position 2,009,163 of record NZ_CP122961.1, read on the forward strand.
ACCGGTCCAGGTGATGCCGCGAACAATAGTCAGCCGCACCAAGTTACGATTGGGCGTAGAAAGCGGAAGGGGTAGGGCAGTTTGCATGTTGGGCTTACTTGTTTCTGGCTTTAAAGCCATGAATGACAAATTTAATGAATAGAGTCATGACGTAGGTTGTCCACCCAGCAGACGCCAATATATTGAACAGCAGCATTTTGGGTGGCAGCCAGGCGCTACCCAGCAAAGCTTCAAGCATGATGTGGAAGAACATTGCCAGCAGCAGCGGCAAGGCCAGGGTATGGATCCACATATCGGTGCGCCGTTTACGAATATGGTAGCGGCGTAACAGGTAACGCAGTGGCCGATGCGCCCAACTAAAAACTACGAGTGCCCCAATCACCAATAAGCTGGCGAGAGTTGGTTCCGTGCTGCCGATTTGAACCGAGAGTGAAATCGACCAAGCGAGGCTTAGCCACATCAATCCTTCCAGGCTGGCAATAATATCCGCATAGCGGCGCACGTTCTGCATAAACAACTGAATCCTTAGCGTCAAAAACTAACTTTTATAAACGACTGTAAAAACTAACCGTTAGATCTGTTTCTTAAAAGAGCCGTGGCTTAAAAAACAGCGCCGCCATAATACGACACTTGGGCTGGGTGTGGGCGCTTGATGAGCGGATTTATCCCATCGCGCAATTGCGTATACTGTACCGACCGTATTTTACCCGACTTACTTTATCCGATTTAATATCACTACAGGACTTGCCGTGGACACTGTGACACTGACCCGACCCGATGATTGGCACCTTCACCTACGCGATGATGAGGCGCTTAAAGCGGTAGTCGGCCATACTGCCGCACAAATGGGGCGGGCGATCATTATGCCCAATCTCACCCCGCCAGTTACCACTACGGCTCAGGCGCTTGAATACCGCCAGCGTATTCTCGCTGCCTTGCCTGCGGGCAGTACTTTCGAGCCCTTAATGGTGCTCTATCTCACCGATACAACGCCGCCGGAAGAGATTGAGCGTGCGGCACAAAGTGGCATTGTTAAAGCGGTGAAGCTCTACCCGGCGGGGGCCACCACTAACTCCGATTCAGGCGTGACCGATTTAGCCCACTGTGACGCAACTATTGAGATGATGGCTAAGGTCGGCATGCCTCTTTTGGTCCACGGTGAAGTCACCCATGCCGAAATCGATATTTTTGACCGCGAAGCGGTGTTTATTGAAACGGTGATGAAGCCACTGCTAGAGCGTCATCCAGCGCTGAAAGTAGTGTGTGAGCATATCACCACCCAGCAAGCCGCTGAGTTTGTTGCCCAGGCGCCTGATAACGTGGTCGCAACCATTACCGCCCATCATCTGCTGTTTAACCGCAATAAGATGCTGGTAGGAGGCATTCGTCCTCACTACTACTGTCTACCCATACTCAAGCGCGAGCAGCATCGCCAGGCGCTGCTAAAAGCGGCCACCAGCGGTAGCCATAAGTTCTTTTTGGGCACTGATAGCGCGCCTCACTCCCAAGGTGCTAAAGAGTCGAGCTGTGGTTGTGCAGGCGCCTACACCGCCCCCGCGGCCATTGAACTTTACGCCACCGCCTTTGACGAAATGAATGCCTTGGACAAGCTGGAAGCCTTCGCCAGCCTTAATGGGCCGCTTTTTTATGGGCTTTCGGCTAACACAGACACCATTACGCTCGAGCGAAGGGATTGGGCGCTGCCGGAAAGTTACCCTTACGCCCAGGGGGAGAAAATTATTCCCTTGCTGGCGGGGGAAACGCTTAGCTGGGCGGTGAGGTCTTAACAAGCCAGGTCTTAACAATGCCGTCGACGCTTTAATGGTCGACGGCATCAAGCGCTTAGCAGTCGCTGCTAGGCGTTGCCAAGCTGCTTAAGCATTTGATCAACCATGCGCGATGAGTGGTCGGCGGCCACTTCCAGAAACTCATCGAAGGAGAGGTGGTTGTCGCCACTGCCAGGAATATCAGAGAGCGCACGGATAACCACGAAAGGGCACTGGTAGAGGTGGCACGTTTGGGCAATGGCGGCGCCCTCCATTTCTACCGCAAGCATGCTGGGGAACTGGGCGCGGGTTGCATCTACCCGGGCTGGGTCAGCCATAAAGGCGTCACCTGTGGCGATCAAGCCTTCGCGCACCTGAACCTCACCTAGCGAGGCGATGGCGTTATGCGCCAATTCTCGCAGGGATTTATCGGCTAAGTAGGCGGCGGGCATCCCCGGTACTTGGCCTATTTCGTAGCCAAATACCACTGCGTCGACGTCGTGATGGCGTACTTCGTCCGAAATGATCACATCGCCAATGGCTAAATCGGCGGCAAAGCCACCGGCGGAACCGGTGTTGATAATGGCGTCGGGTTGATGGCGTTCTAGTAAGATAGCCGTGCCTACCGCAGCGTTGACTTTACCTATTCCCGACTGCAAAACAATGACCTCGAGGCCGTAACGCGTGCCGGTATAGAAGACAAAACCCGCGTGCTCGTAGCGCTCGGGGTTATCCAGTTGACTCACCAAGGTGCTCACTTCCTGCGCCATTGCGCCAATAATACCAATACGCTTCACTGCGCCATGCTCCTACATTAAAAGTGGTGTTTGACTCAGGCGTGCTCTACGGCAGCTAAATCGTGTTGCTCAGCGGCTTCAAGGGTATTTTCCAGCAGCGTTGCAACGGTCATTGGCCCAACGCCTCCGGGTACGGGGGTGATGAAACTAGCGCGTTCGGCAGCGGTGGCAAAATCAAGATCGCCTTTTAAGGAGCCATCGTCCTGGCGGTTGATGCCTACGTCGATCACGATAGCGCCCGGCTTGATCCATTCGCCTTTCACGATACCCGGCTTGCCGACGGCCACGACTAGAATGTCGGCGCGGCGTATATGATCGTCAAGATTGCGGGTGAAACGGTGGCACACGGTGGTGGTACAGCCCGCCAGCATCAGTTCCAGCGCCATAGGGCGGCCTACAATGTTGGAGGCACCCACTACGGTGGCGTCTAAGCCGCGTAGCGCAACATCGGTCTGTGCCAGTAGGGTCATGATCCCTTTCGGCGTACAGGGGCGCAGGGCGGGCATACGCTGCGCTAAGCGGCCAATATTGTAGGGGTGAAACCCATCGACATCTTTGCCAGGCAGGATACGCTCTAAAATGGGCTCAGCATCAAGATGCTTAGGCAGTGGCAGTTGAACCAAGATGCCATCAACAGCTGGATCGCTGTTGAGCTGATCAACCAGGGCTTCCAGCTCATGCTGTGAGGTTGTAGTGGGAAGGGCGTGCTGAAAGGAGAGAATGCCGGCCTGTTCACAGGCGCGGTGTTTGTTGCTGACATACACTTGAGAGGCGGGATCGTCCCCGACCACAACCACGGCTAGTCCCGGTGCCCGCCCGCCTGCTTGACGGCGTGCAGCGATCTTTTCGGCAACCTGTTGGCGGACAGTAGCAGCGATGGCTTTGCCATCGATTAGTTGGGCGGTCATGTAATGGAATCCCTGTGGATGTTAAAAATGGCCTAGGCATTTAAAGCGCTCACACAGCAGCGCTTTAAAGAGGGTAATTTTCGCACGCTGGGGCATCCAGGCAAAGCGCCTTCACTAACAATCACTTTAATGGTTGACTTTAAAATTAAAAATAGTAATATATGCCTCGCTTGAGACGGGCAGCACGGTAGCGTCTAAGGTGATAAAAATCGGGATGTAGCGCAGTCTGGTAGCGCGCCTGCTTTGGGAGCAGGATGTCGGGGGTTCGAATCCCTCCATCCCGACCATTCACTTAGCATGAAAGGTAGTAGTTTGCTTTTCCAAGCTGCAGTTGTGGTCTAGTGCTCATCAGTGTTCGTGTCTTATGAATACTATATGTGCGCCCATAGCTCAACCGGATAGAGCAACGGCCTTCTAAGCCGTAGGTTGCGGGTTCGATTCCTGCTGGGCGTGCCACCTAATTCAGTGGTAACAACCTGTCAGAATCTTATCTTCAAGTAAGCATTATCTTTTTTACGTAAGATTGTCTTTGGTGGGTGTAGCTCAGGGGTAGAGCCCCGGATTGTGACTCCGGTGGTCGTGGGTTCAAATCCCATCATCCACCCCAATGACAATATGTGCGTATCCAGTTTTAGGTTGTGGTGGGTGTAGCTCAGTGGTAGAGCCCCGGATTGTGACTCCGGTGGTCGTGGGTTCAAGTCCCATCATCCACCCCATTACCGCCGCATAGTTTATCTTCTGTTTTCCCTCTCTCGTTTTAGTGATTACCTAATTTATCGTTTATGCCCTTAGTTGGGATTTTTGCGTTTCTGGCTGTTAGGTTCCCCCTCTGATCGCTAACGCGGCATTACCTTAATGCGGTGGCCCGCCAAATGGGTGAGCGGTTCAGGTCTGCCAAGGAAATTCCCCTGTGCGTAGTCAATTCCTATGTGGTGCAGCGTCTCGAGCGTTGCTTGCGTTTCCACAAATTCAGCGATGGTCTTGATCTCCAGCGCCTTGCCAACGGCATGAATCGCCTCAACCATGGCACGGTCAATTGGATCCTGATGTACATTGCGAATAAAGTTACCGTCAATTTTCAAATAATCCACGGGCAACTGCTTCAAATAGCTAAAAGAGGAGAGGCCGGTGCCAAAGTCATCCAGTGCAAAGTGGCAGCCGTACTCTTTTAGGGTGACAATTAATTCGCTAACCCTTGATAGTTGGGCAATGGCGGTGCTTTCGGTAATTTCAAAACAGAGCGTTCCGTGGGGTAGGTCTGCCGTGGCAACTTGCCTAATAAGATCCTGACAAAAATCCGCATCGGAAAGTGATGACCCAGAAAGATTGATCCCCCACAAGCTATGAGACGGCAGTGTTGCGTGGCGGTTTTGATCTCCTAACCAGGCTAGGGTGTTACGAATCACCCAGCGGTCAATACGTACCATAAAGTGATAACGCTCGGCGGCGGGTAGAAAGCTACCTGGCGCGATGACCTCTCCATGCTCTTCAAGTCGCAGCAGAATTTCTCGGTAGCCAGGGCCATCGGCACAAACGGCTGTAATGGGTTGGGCGAAAAGGCGGAAGGTGTCGTTATCCAAGCCATTTTGCAAGCGCTGCACCCACTGTAGTGCACCGTGTTTCTCTTGTAATGAGTGATCGTCAGGCTGATAGCAGTGGATGCGATTGCGGCCTGCCTCTTTGGCGGCGTAGCACGCCGAGTCGGAGGCGTGAAGAACCTGGCTCAACTGCATGGGATGAGCAGCGGTTAGCTCAACTAGTCCAATACTCACCCCGATACCAAAGGTGTGTCCCTGCCAAGCAAAACGGTACTGTTCGATATCGCAGCGAAGCGCTTCTCCAATCGTCATTGCTCGCTCTATCGCACAGTCAGGTAGCAACAAAGCGAATTCATCGCCGCCTAGACGTGCGGCTATATCGCTACTGCGCACATGATCTTTCAATTTTAACGCCACTTGGCGCAACAGCTCGTCTCCAGCGAGATGGCCGCAGGTGTCATTGACGATTTTGAATTGATCGAGATCTAAGTAGCACATCACATGATGGCCATCTTTGCGATTGAGTAATGCACTGAGCGCTGATTCAAAGGCTCGGCGGTTGAGCAGGTCGGTGAGGATATCGTGGCTGACCTGATAGCTCAGCTGTTCAGAAAGCTGGCGAGTAAGGCTAACATCCTGAAAAACAACGACTGCACCTAAGGTAATACCGCTGCGGGAACGTATCGGTGAAGCACTGTGTTGGATGGGGGTAGGCGAGTGATCACGATTCACCAGCAGGCAATGTTCGGTGGCGTGCACCGGGGTGAGCTGGGTAAGCACTTGTCTAGCTGGATTGCTTAGCGGTTCACTGCTGATTTCATTGATTAATTGGTAAACCACATGAATGGGTTTATCCATGGCCTCCTCGAGTGTCCATCCGGTCAAGCGCTTAGCTTCTGCATTAATAAACGTTACGTTGCCACTAGCGTCGCAGGTAATGACGCCGTCACCGATGGATGCCAGCGTGGTGCGGGCAAGGTCGCGTTCGCGGTTTAGCTGCTCCTGCAGCTGTTTACGCTCGGTAATATCCCGCACCATGCCCGAGCGCTCTGACACGGAACCACTGGCGCCTTCACTAACTTGTATTTCCAGGTAGCGCACCTGCATATCGGCGCAGCGTCGCTTAATTTCATGGCGTGCACCGGGGGTTAGCGAGCGGGTTGGTAATAGCTGTGAAACAGGTTGGCCAATAAGCCGTTTGGCGTCGACTTCGAAAAGGTGCTCCGCACCAGGGTTGAGGCTGGTCAGGGTGCCGTCTGCCTGCCAGGTAATCACGCCATCGCGGAGATTACGCAGCATCACACGGGTATGCCCGACGGCGCGTTCAAGTGCGGCGGTGACGCGATTATAGCTCGCCGCTATTTCGCCTACTTCGGTAAACGGATCGGCGTCAATACGCTGGCGCATATCGCCTTGCTGTTCATGCTGGCGCATATGCTCAAGTAGTTGGTTCAGCTCATTATTGGCGCCATGCTCTGCGAGGTTGAGCCCCATCTTTTCTGCTTCATGAGAGATGCGTATGGGCAGGAATCGTCGGGTAATGCGGAACAGCAGCCAGGCGCTGCCAAAGCTCCAGACACCGCATACCACAACGCCGATCAACTGAACGCCAAATTGAGTAGATCGAGACAAGCCACTCTGCAATAGCATTGGGTCAGCGACCCAGGGCAGTGCAAGCGTGCCCCATACGCCCGCGACGAGGTGCGAGGGAATGGCGCTGACTGCATCGTCAATATGTTTACTTAGTAGCCATTCGCTGGTCAGCACCATGAGAACACCGCTAACCGCCCCCAGCCCAAATGCCGCCGACAAAGTGATCGCATGAGCGCTGGCGGTGACGGCGACCAAGCCCGCAATGGCACCATTAATTGCATACATGACGTCGGCATAGCGCCGAGTGCGCAGTCCCATCAGCATCCCCGAGAGTATCCCGCCGACCGCGCCCAGCACAGTATTGGCTATTATGCCGGGTATTTGCTCAGTAACGGCCAGTGTGCTGCCGCCGTTAAAGCCAAACCAGCCTAAGATCATAAACAGCGCTCCCAGCATAGCGAGGGGTAAGTTGCCCGAAGGAAAGGCGGTGGGAGGCTTGCCATGGGTGAAGCGACCGCTGCGTGGGCCGATACAGAGTACCGCTGCCAGCGCTACCCAGCCGCCCACGCTATGCACGACCGTAGAGCCGGCAAAGTCGACAAACCCAAGCGAGCCAAGCCAACCTTGGCTTCCACCCAAAAGCCCGCCCCATGCCCAGTGACCAAAAATCGGGTAGATAAGCAAGGCTATCCAGAGGGCCGTCCAGGTATAGGCTAAAAAGGGCATACGCTCTGCCACCGCGCCTGACACAATGGTGGCGGCGGTAGCACAGAACATTGCTTGGAAGATAAAAACGGTAAGCACCCAACTGCCGGAAGTGTCTAATTGCCAACCCAACAGCGTTGTGCCGATTAAGCCGTACTGAGAGTCGCCAAACATGAGGCCAAACCCGACTAACCAAAAAACACTGACGGCAATGGCAAAGTCCGCTACGTTTTTCATAGCGACGTTGATAGCGTTCTTTGTGCGTGTAGTGCCAGCTTCCAGACAGAGAAAGCCAGCTTGCATCACAAATACGAGGGCAGCAGCCCACAGTACCCAGAGCGTGTCGAGCAGCGAACTATCAATATCTAGCGTGGCAGGCATGGTGTTTTCCTTGGCAACTTTTGGTGCAAATACGCTTCTTTTTAGTGCTTTATTTGTTTTGCCCGCAGAGAAAAGTGGTCGTTATATCGGCACTATCCAAATGCTATTAAGGTTTCCTAATAGAAACAAAGCAATTGTTATGCCGTTAATAGTGGAGTCATCCTTTTTAACGCGCATGATAGTGTTAATTACTGTTTTTTATAATTAAAACAGTATTTTAAGCTATATAAATACGAATGGATTGGTGATATTTTTCAACTAGTTATCGGTATTCAATTGTGGTTTTGAATCGGCAAAAGGGAGTGCATCAAAATGGCACGTCAAACGGTAGTTTTGGGAGCAGGTATGGTAGGTGTCAGCATCGCTTGGCATCTACGTCAGCGTGGGCATGAGGTCACCCTGGTGGATCGCCTTCAACCTGGCCGCGAAACCTCGTTTGGCAATGCGGGTATCATTCAGCGCGAAGCGGTTAGGCCTTACCCTTTTCCCCGCGACGTTAAAACGCTGCTTAGCGTTTTACCTAACCGTCGGGTAGATATTCGCTATCGCCCCGCGGGCATGGTCAACGCGGCTTCCCCGCTATTGCGCTACTGGATGAACTCTGCGCCCAAGGCTTACCAGAAAATTGTGCCGGAGTACGCCTCATTGATTCAGCTTTCGCTGAAAACCCACGGCCCGATGATTGATGCTGCAGGTGCCGAGCACTTGGTGCGCCGACAAGGGTGGCTTGAGCTTTATCGCACTCCTGAAAAGCTCGCCGCACGGATAAAAGAGGCTGAAGAAGCGCGGCACCTTTATGGTGTACAGTTTGAGCAGTTGGATAGGGCTGCGCTTGAGGCGAAAGAGCCTTCGCTGAGTGACACCATTATCGGTGCGATTCACTGGCTTGACCCCTGGACTGTCGCTGACCCAGGTGGATTGGTCGCGGCTTACGCCCAAGCGTTTAGCAATGATGGCGGGCGTATTTTGCAGGCAGATATCAAGTCGGTTCAACAAATGGGTGACCGCTGGCAGGTCAATACTGCTGCTGAATCGTTAGAAGTAGATAACGTCGTTGTGGCGCTGGGGCCCTGGGCGGGCAGCTGGCTTAAAGAATTAGGCTATCACTTTCCTACCTTTGTAAAACGTGGCTACCATATGCACTACGCGCCCCAAGCGCCAGCCAAGTTAAATTTCTGGGTTATGGATGCCGAAGTGGGCTACCTGCTGGCGCCGATGAACGCAGGGGTTCGATTAACGACTGGCGCCGAGCTTGATCGTTTGGATGCACCTGCTGACGTCAATCAACTAGGCGCCGCCGAAAAAGTTGCCCGTAGCGTGTTTCCCTTGGGCGAGCGCCGTGATGATGCCCCTTGGAAAGGCGCGCGGCCCTGCTTACCGGATATGAAACCGGTGATTGGGCCAGCGCCACGGCATCCTGGCCTATGGCTTGCCTTTGGCCATGGCCACCAGGGCTTCACCTTAGGGCCTGCTACAGGGCAGTTGCTTGCGGATATGATGGAAGGGCAGCCAACGGCCATTGATATGGCGCCATTTCGCGCTGACAGGTTCTAGCTAGCGCTATATTCATTAATGATCAGGTGAGTTAAGCCGATAGTAGTAGATGCTGGTACTAGTAATAGAGAACGATATCTTTGCGCGTAATCTAATGCTTTGCTAGTTTAAAAGTACATTACACACCATGAGGTGGATATATGGATGTAGGCATCAGCAGTTCAGTTAGCGCGTCGCTTTATATGAACCAAGCGCAAACTCCTGAACAGGCACAAATGCAGGTGTTTAAAGAAGCGCTAGATACTCAGGCGCAGCAAGTGACCGAAACCATGGCCTCTGCGAATACTGGCGCTCAGCCTGATTTGGCCAAAGAGGGCAATGTAGGTACGCAGGTTAATACCTACGCCTAGATCACAGTATTTAGTGACTAGCAGCGGACTTGTGCCGTTTAGTACGATAAAACGCTGACCTGGTCAGCGTTTTTTTATGACCTTTTCAAGGACGTCTTCAAGAGCGTCACGTTTGACGCCACCCGCGACAACAGCTGCCTCCAAGCGTTACAATTGCCCCAATGGACATTGCTCATTGCGCGGCGGCTAGTTATTGAGAGCTGCTGATTGGGTGCTGCGCTGAGTACCAATATTTGAAGAGGCATAATGAAAGAGACTCAATTAGCCCGTGAAGCTGAGCTTCGCAGGACATTCGCTATTATCTCGCACCCCGATGCTGGTAAAACCACAATTACCGAAAAGATGCTGTTGTTTGGCAACGCCATTCAGTTGGCCGGCTCGGTGAAGAGCAAGCGTAACGATCGCCATGCAACGTCGGACTGGATGAAAATGGAGCAGGAGCGGGGTATCTCGGTAACGACCTCGGTGATGCAGTTCCCCTACGGTGGGCGCATCGTCAACCTGCTGGATACCCCTGGTCACGAAGACTTCTCTGAAGATACCTACCGCACGCTCACGGCGGTTGACTCTGCATTGATGGTAATCGATGGCGCTAAAGGCGTTGAGGATCGCACCATTAAGTTGATGGAAGTGTGTCGTCTGCGTACCACGCCGATTCTCACCTTTATCAACAAAATGGATCGCGATATCCGTGACCCCATTGAGGTGATGGATGAAGTCGAAACGGTACTGAATATTCAGTGTGCGCCGATGACCTGGCCGATTGGCATGGGCCGCCACTTTAAGGGCGTTTATCACCTCTATAACGACGTGATTCATCTCTACACCCAGGGGCAGGGCAGCCGAATCCCCGATGATAAGCGCATCGAGGGCCTGGATAGTCCCGAAGTGGATGCCGTTCTGGGAGAAGATCAGGCCGAAGAGCTGCGCATGGAAGTGGAGCTGGTGCGAGGTGCTTCCCATGAGTTTGATTTGGACGCTTATCGCCGTGGTGAGCTTTCGCCGGTCTATTTCGGTACCGCCATGGGTAACTTTGGGGTGCGTGAGATGATGGATGGCTTTGTCGAGTACGCACCGCCGCCCCAGGATCACGAAACTAATACTCGGGTAGTTACTTCCGAGGATGATCGCTTCACTGGCTTCGTGTTTAAAATACAGGCCAATATGGATCCCAACCACCGTGATCGCATTGCGTTTTTGCGGGTCTGTTCAGGCAAATACGAAAAGAACATGAAGATGCGCCATGTGCGTATTGGTAAGGACGTTAAAATTGCTGATGCGTTGACCTTTATGGCCTCTGATCGCTCTCAAGTGGAAGAAGCTTGGCCTGGCGATATTATCGGCCTCCATAATCACGGTACGATTCAGATCGGCGATACCTTTACTGTGGGTGAGGATATGCGCTTTACCGGCATACCTCACTTCGCTCCCGAGCTATTCAAGCGCGTGCGGCTTAAAGACCCGCTAAAGATGAAGGCACTACAAAAAGGCTTGCAGCAGCTTTCCGAAGAAGGTGCTACCCAGGTCTTTATGCCGATGGACAACAACGATTTGATTCTGGGAGCCGTGGGAACCCTGCAGTTCGATGTGGTCGCTCATCGCTTGAAAGAGGAGTACAAGGTCGACTGCTTGTACGAAGGCGTCAATGTTCAGACCGCCCGCTGGGTTTACTGTGAAGATGCTAAAAAACTCGAAGAGTTTAAGCGTAAAGCTAGCGCCAACCTGGCGATTGATGGCGGCGGTTACCTCACCTATATTGCGCCTACCCGGGTTAATCTGCAGATGACTCAGGAGCGCTGGCCCGACATTCGCTTCCAGCTTACCCGCGAACACTAGATTTTTGATAGTTAGGCATGCAAATGCTGATCGATGCCCACTGCCATCTCGATTTTACCCAGTTCGATCATGATCGGGCCGGGGTGTTTGAGGCTGCTAAGGCAGTGGGTGTTGCGCACTTTGTGGTGCCGGGTACGACCCGTTCGCGGTGGCAGCAGGTGCTGGCACTGGGGGAGCGGGTGGATACGTCAATATGTCTTGGCCTACATCCTTACTTTATCGATGAGCATCAAACGTCGGATATTACTGCGCTTGATCATTTGCTCGCTGAGCACCCAGAGGTGGTCGCAGTGGGGGAGTGCGGGATCGATGGCCGCTTTACCGACACGCTTGAAGAGCAGAGGCACTACTTTGATGCTCAACTAAGGCTTGCGAAACAGCATTCACTGCCGGTAGTGGTGCACTGTGTCCACGCCAACGATAAAGTGGCTAAGCGCCTTCGCCAGCTCGCGCTTCCAAAGGCAGGGTTAATTCATGCCTTCTCGGGCTCCATCGAGCAAGCGACCAAGTTTCTTGACCTGGGGTTTAAGCTGGGGTTGGGCGGTGCAGTCACCTATGAGCGTGCCAAGCGGTTACGACGAACCGTTGAGGCACTGCCTGATGATGCTTTTGTGCTGGAAACCGATAGCCCCGATATGCCGCTTAGCGGTTATCAGGGCATGCGTAATGAGCCTTGTCGAGTTGCCGAGCTATGCAGCGTTGTGGCCGCACTGCGCGGGCAAACAGGGAGGCAGGTCGCAGCTCAAAGTAGTGATACCGCCGCGACGCTGTTTGGCTTGCCTTTAACCAAGAAATAACCCAGCAACGCTAACCTAGAGCAAGCCTAGCCGTTAAGGTTAACCGCAAGCTGTTCCGGGTCAACGCGCTCAATCGCATAGGGTAATGGGAGAAGGGTCGCTGGCGCCCCATCTAAATAGAGCGGCATGGTTTCTTCGGCGACTTTAGTGCTCATGACTGCCAGCAATTCGACGCCGCCTTGATGATCAAACGCGCTGACCACCACTTCGCCTACCGCCTTATCGTCACCATTAACCACGCTAGCACCCACCTCAGGCAGCGTTGTAGTCTCTACACTGATATGCATCAAACGCTTTTTCACCTGGCCACGGAAGTGCGCTCGGGCGACGACTTCCTGGCCTGTGTAACAGCCTTTTTTAAAGCTAATGCCGCCCAACGCTTCCCAGTTCAGCATTTGGGGCAGGAAGTGATCCTGCTGGGTATCGGTTAGCCATGCCAAACCGCTACGAATATCCTCAAGCTGCCAAGTGTTACGGCCCGCTTGGTCATCCTGTACCGACGCTAAATCGACCTTGCTGTCATTATCGAAACACAATAGCCAGCGGGGTGTCTCACCGGGGTAGCGGAGTACGCAGGCTTGGTCGTTGTTGGTATGAGTGCCCACTCGATCAGGCATATCCATACCCAACTGATCCGCCAGCGCTTGGGCCTCATCGCCGACTCCAATGAATATCAGGTCGCGTTGGGTGGTTAGCTCAGCGCGGTAAAAAGCGGCGAATTTTTTAAGATGATTCGCTAGGCTATCCAATAAGGTGTTACTGAGCAGCAGCCGATAGTGCTCATCGCCCAAGCGCATCAACTGGGCGTTGGCCAGCATGCGGCCCTTAGGCGTACAAAAACAGGTGAGCGGCGCAAAGTGCCCGTCGGCCAGGCTGACCTGGGCGCTGGTCTGGCCCTGAAGGAAATTTTCTGCATCCGCCCCCTTCACATCCAGCGCGGCTAAGTGGTTAAGGCGGACGCTGCCAAGGGCGGGGGTGCTAGCGGTAACGGTCGCCATAAAAACTCCTGCAAAAGTGGGAAAGCGTTCGATAGTGATGTATTCAATACGAAAAGGTAAATAGTGCCTTCACAGCTATTAGGTGCGGGCAGTCGGCACTGATTGCAAGGCACCATTAGCGTGCTAGACTCTTTCTCTTGTATCAGTTTTGCACAGGTCAACAGGTAGGAAAACGCTATGGCGCAGCAGTCGTTAACATTTCAGGGTGTTAAATCGGTCGATCAGGTGAACAAAATCACCACGGCGCTCATGATGCTTGATGGGGTTGATAGTGCCGAAGTGGGGCGCCATGGCGCCGATGTGGACGGTCGAGCAAAACGCGAGACGCTGATTAATGCCATTGAAAAACTCAAGCTAGGCGTAAAGGTATCCTAATGCATCCTCCCATTACCGTGATCAGTGAACGCAACCATGTCTTTAGGCAGCGAGTTGAAGTCAATGGCTTGGAAGATCTATACGCCGATGTGCCACCGATAGTCGGTGGCGAGGGCAGCGCCCCTGATCCCCACGACTATTTCGATATCGCCCTGGGTACCTGCAAAGCGATTACCGTGCAGATGTACGCCAAGCGGAAAGAGTGGCCGCTTGAGGGTATTACCGTCACCGTGCAGCGGGACGATAGTCAGGAAAAAAAGGGCATCTACAAGCTAGACGTAGCATTAACGCTACACGGTATTGATGACCCGGAGCAGCGCGCCCGGCTGGAAGATATTAGCCACCGCTGCCCCATTCAGCGTTTGATGACCCAGTCCACTGTCGAGATCGCCACGCGGTTAGTTTAAATTCTCTTGTTTAGGAGCACCGATGAGCAAAGCCTTTCGATTGCAGTCAAAATTTCAGCCTGCTGGCGACCAGCCTGCCGCCATCAAGGGGCTGATTAGTGGCCTGGAATCTGGGCTTGCCCACCAAACGCTGCTTGGCGTGACCGGGTCGGGCAAAACCTTCACCATGGCCAATGTGGTGGAACAGCAGCAGCGCCCGACCATCGTGATGGCGCCGAACAAGACGCTTGCGGCCCAGCTATACGGCGAATTCAAGGCATTCTTCCCGGATAACGCCGTAGAGTATTTCGTCTCCTACTACGACTACTACCAGCCGGAAGCCTATGTGCCTTCCTCGGATACCTTTATCGAGAAAGATGCCTCGATAAACGACCATATTGAGCAGATGCGGCTTTCGGCCACCAAGGCACTGCTAGAACGCCGTGACGCGCTGATTGTGGTGTCAGTTTCGGCGATTTATGGCCTGGGTGACCCCGACCAATACCTGAAAATGCGTCTCCACTTTACCCGCGGTGAGCTCATTGATCAGCGCGCTTTCCTGCGGCGTTTGGCGGAGCTTCAGTACACCCGCAATGATATGGATTTCCGCCGCGGTACTTACCGGGTGCGCGGCGATGTGATCGATATCTTCCCCGCCGACTCTGACGAGGAGGCGGTGAGGGTAGAGCTGTTTGACAGCGAAATTGACACTATTCGATTGTTTGATCCGCTCACGGGTGCTGTTCGTGGGGAGGTGCCACGGATGACCATCTACCCCAAATCACACTACGTCACTCCGCGGGAAACTATCCTGGGTGCCATTGATGCCATTAAAGAGGAGCTCAAAGAGCGTCTGGAGTGGATGCGTAAGCATGAACGGCTGGTAGAAGCGCAGCGTCTTGAGCAGCGCACCCTTTACGATATTGAGATGATGCTGGAGCTGGGTTACTGCAACGGTATCGAAAACTACTCCCGATACCTCTCTGGGCGTGCCCCGGGCGAGCCGCCGCCGACGTTCTTTGATTACCTGCCCGATGACGCGCTGCTATTTATCGACGAGTCCCACGTCAGCGTGCCCCAGGTAGGTGGCATGTACAAAGGCGACCGCTCGCGTAAAGAGACCCTGGTCGAGTATGGCTTCCGGCTGCCCTCTGCGTTGGATAACCGGCCAATGAAGTTTGAAGAGTGGGAGGCCATTTCCCCACAAACGATCTTTGTTTCCGCCACCCCGGGTCGCTATGAGGGTGAACACGCCAGCCAGACCGTTGAGCAGGTGGTGCGTCCCACCGGGCTGCTGGATCCTGAAATCGAAGTGCGCCCGGCCAGTACCCAGGTCGACGATCTGCTTTCGGAAATTGGCCTGCGCACCGCAGTAGGTGAGCGGGTGCTGGTGACCACGCTAACCAAGCGTATGGCGGAAGACCTGACTGAGTATTTTGACGAGCACGGCATTCGAGTGCGCTATTTACATTCGGATATCGACACCGTCGAGCGGGTTGAGATTATTCGCGACTTACGCCTGGGCAAGTTTGATGTGTTGGTGGGCATCAACCTGCTACGCGAAGGCCTGGATATTCCTGAAGTGTCGTTGGTGGCAATTCTCGACGCCGATAAAGAAGGCTTTCTGCGTGCCGAGCGCTCGCTGATACAGACCATTGGCCGCGCTGCCCGTAACGCCCACGGTAAGGCGATTCTTTACGGTGATCGGATTACTGACTCGATGCGCAAGGCGATCGACGAAACCGAGCGTCGCCGCGCCAAGCAGACCGAGCACAACCTAGAACACGGTATTACCCCCACAACGGTTACCCGCTCGGTGGCCGATATTCTTGAAGCTGCCCAGGCGCCTGGCAAGAAGAGCAGTCGCCGCCGTGGTAATGAGCGCAAGGTGGCGGAAAGCGTCGCCGAGTATGATGTCACCACCATGAGCAAGCAAGACCTGCTGGGCGCCATCAGCAAGCTCGAAGACGCCATGTTTGAGGCAGCGCAAAATCTTGAGTTCGAAGAGGCGGCGCGGCTTCGCGACCAACTCCATCAAATGAAAGACAAACAGCTGGCGCTGGGCTAGCAGTATGCCGGAAGGCCCAGAAATTCGCCGCGCAGCGGATCGTATTGAGCAGCAGATAGGCGGGCGGGTGATCGACGATGCCTGGTTCGCCTTTCCAGAACTTGCCGAGCAGGCAGCCTCATTTATGGGTGTTCGGGTCGCCCGAGTAGATACCTGGGGCAAAGCAATGCTGATCCGGTTTGCCGATCAGCGCGTGCTTTACTCCCACAATCAACTCTATGGTGTTTGGAAGCTGCATAGTGAGGATAAGCCCCCAAACACCAAGCGTGCGCTGCGGGTTCGGTTGAGCGCAGAAGGGCGCTGCGCCAGTCTCTATAGCGCCTCCGATATTTCCCTCTGGCAGGCAGAAAATCTCTCCGAACATCCTTTCTTAGCTCGCTTGGGCCCTGATTTATTGAGTCAAGACGTGGCTCCCTCGGATGTGCAGCAACGGCTGAATTTAAAGCAGTTTCATAAACGCAGCTTAGGAGCGCTGCTGCTCGATCAGGGGTTGGTCGCTGGCCTGGGCAACTATTTGCGCTCTGAAATCCTGTTTTTTTCCCAGCTTCCGCCAAGCGCTCGACCGGTGGATTTAACCCCAGAGCAGCAGCAAACCCTGGCTGACTGCATCATTGACGTTACCCGGCAGGCCTATCAAGCCGCAGGCGTTACTAATCGTGAGGCCTGGATTGCGCAGGCCAAAGCAGCGGGTGAGCCGCGCAGGCAGTGGCGTTTTGCGGTTTTCGAGCGGGCAGGGCTTGAATGCCATCGCTGTGGAGTGGTGGTGGAGCGCAAGATGGTTGGGTCGCGCAGGCTCTATTGTTGCCCACATTGCCAGTCGGCGTGAGTAGAGTTTATACCGTTATCTTGCTTAAAAATACCATCGAATAAAGCTCTGACCTTAGTGTTCAGATAGGCGCCAGGGATTGCTGCCGCGTAAGGGCCAATACGGTATACTGGTAGCACGCTAAGACGGCACTCCCGCGGGCGCGGAAGAAAGCCGCAGACTAGACGATAACCTAGGAGCTATTAGTCCATGACCGTGATTCGCCAGGACGACGTTATTCAAAGCGTTGCCGATGCTCTGCAGTACATCTCTTACTACCATCCCAAAGATTTCATCGACGCCATGGCTGCTGCCTACGAGCGCGAAGAGAACCCCGCCGCCAAAGACGCCATCGCTCAGATTTTGATTAACTCGCGCATGTGCGCCACCGGGCACCGTCCAATCTGTCAGGATACCGGCATCGTCACCGTGTTCGTTCACGTGGGCATGAACGTTACCTGGGAAGCGGACATGAGTCTGGACGACATGATCAATGAAGGTGTTCGTCGCGCTTACTTGCTGCCCGATAATATCCTGCGCGCCTCGGTGCTGGCAGATCCTGACGGCAAGCGAGCCAACACCAAAGACAACACCCCGGCGATTATTCACCACTCGATTGTCCCCGGTGATACGGTCGATATTCACGTGGCAGCGAAGGGCGGCGGTAGCGAAGCAAAATCCAAGTTTGCCATGCTGAACCCCTCTGACAGCGTGGTTGATTGGGTGATGGAGCAACTCCCGAAGATGGGCGCTGGCTGGTGTCCGCCCGGTATGCTGGGAATTGGTATTGGCGGCACAGCCGAAAAGGCCATGCTGATTGCCAAAGAGGCGCTACTCGATCCCATCGATATTCAGGATCTGCAGGCTCGCGGGCCCAGCAATCGTGCCGAAGAGATACGTTTAGAGCTGTTTGACAAGGTCAACAAGAGCGGTATCGGTGCCCAGGGGTTGGGCGGCTTAACCACCGTGCTGGATATTAAAGTCAAAGACTATCCAACCCATGCCGCCAACAAGCCCGTCGCGATTATTCCCAACTGCGCAGCGACCCGCCATGCCCACTTTACTCTGGACGGTTCTGGCCCCGCAGCACTAAAAGCGCCGAAGATTGAGGACTGGCCGGAAATCACTCGCGAGGCGGGCGAGAACGTCAAACGTGTCAACCTTGATACAGTGACGCCCGCTGAAGTCAAAACCTGGCAGCCCGGCGATACGCTGCTATTGAACGGTAAGCTGCTCACGGGCCGTGACGCTGCTCATAAGCGCATGGTCGATATGCTGGCCAAAGGCGAGCCGCTGCCGGTGGATATGAAAGGGCGCTTTATCTACTACGTCGGTCCGGTTGATCCCATTGGTGACGAAGTCGTGGGCCCCGCTGGACCAACCACCGCTACGCGAATGGATAAATTCACCCGCACTATGCTGGAAGAGACTGGCCTGCTGGGTATGGTCGGCAAAGCAGAGCGTGGCCAAGCCGCTATTGATGCTATCCGTGACAATGAAGCAGTGTACTTAATGGCGGTCGGTGGGTCGGCATATCTGGTCGCTCAAGCGATTAAAAAATCGCGGGTAGTGGGCTTCGAAGACTTAGGCATGGAAGCAATCTATGAATTTGAGGTTGAAGATATGCCGGTGACCGTAGCCGTTGATAGCCTGGGCACATCGGTACATCAAACTGGGCCTGCGAAGTGGAAAGAGATTATTGCCCAGTCGGCGTAATGGAGTGGTAAGGTTGATTAGGCTTTAGACGCATAAGGGCCTCGCTGACGGCGAGGCCTTGTTCTTTGTGAGGGCTTTCTAAGGACGTGGCTATGACCTCCTGGTTGCTAGGGACCAGCATCTTACTGATACATCTGCTCGGCATCGTTTCAGCCATTATGGCGCTGATGTCCAGTCGCACCTCCCAGGGTGCCGTGGCATGGATCATCTCGCTGCTGACGTTCCCTTATGTGGCGCTTCCCGCTTACTGGTTTTTCGGGCGGCCAAGGTTTTATGGTTATGTGTCTGCCCGCGGTCAGCGAGACACCGTGCTACGCCGGGTTCTAGTGCGCTACCGGGCTAATGTGCAGCCCTATGTTGCACCCTCTAGTAACGCGGATATTCAGGCTGTCGAGCAGCTTGCCATGATGCCGCTAACCCATGGCAATCAAGCCACACTGCTGATTGACGGGCCAGCAACGTTTGAAAGCCTGTTTGACGGTATTGACCGTGCTGAACAGTATGTCTTGTTGCAGTTTTTCATTGTTCGCAACGACGCCCTTGGCCAACGTTTGAAGCACCATTTACAGCGTGCTGCCCAGCGCGGCGTGCGGGTCTATTTTCTTTACGATGAAGTAGGCAGTCGCAAGTTAGCCGGTAGCTACCTCAATGATTTAATCAGCGATGGGGTGGCCGTGAGTGCCTTTCGTTCATCGAGAGGCTTTAAACACCGTTTTCAGCTTAACTTCCGCAATCATCGTAAAGTCACGGTGATTGATGGCAAGGAGGGCTGGATAGGGGGCTTTAATGTCGGGGTCGAATATCTCGGCGAGAATCCACGGCACGGGCCATGGCGGGACACCCATCTCAAGCTTGAAGGGCCCAGCGTGCTAGGCTTGCAGGAGGCATTTTGGGAGGATTGGCACTGGGCGACGGATGAAGTGATTAGCCTGAACTGGATGGCCGACATGTCTTCCTCTGCCACCGACCACCATGTGGTGATCGTGCCTTCTGGGCCCGCCGATCGTCAGGACACCGCCAGCCTGCTCGTTCAGCAGGTCATTCATAGTGCCAAGCAGCGGCTGTGGGTGACAAGCCCCTATTTCGTTCCTGATCAGGGAGTCCAAGATGCACTACGGCTTGCGGCGATGCGCGGCGTCGATGTTCGGGTAATGATTCCGGAGCGTCCCGACCACCTGCTAGTTTTCCTATCGGCATTCTCATTCCTTCCTGATATGTTAAGAGCCGGTGTTAAAATATACCGTTATCTTCCTGGTTTTTTACATCAAAAAGTCATGCTGGTAGATAGCGAAGCTGCCACGGTAGGGACAGTTAACTTGGATAACCGCTCGTTTCGGTTAAATTTTGAGATTACTGCCTTTATTCCAAGTCGCGATTTTGCTACCTGCGTCGAAGCGATGCTGGAAAACGACTTTGCCCACTGCCGTCGTGTCACCATCGATGAGATTAACCAGCGCCCGGTGTGGATGAAAGTCATTTCGCGGGCAGCTTATTTAATGGCCCCTGTTCAATAGATAAGATACGTCAGCCTAAAAGGAAAACCGAGATGCTCGAACGCAGGGTGACACAAGGAGTCATGGGGTGAATCTTGAAACAAAATGGCTGGAAGACTTTGTAGCGCTGGCGAATACGCGCAGCTTCTCTGCGTCAGCACGCCAGCGACACGTAACCCAGCCAGCCTTTAGTCGCCGCATCCGCGCTTTGGAGCAGGCCGTTGATGTCACCTTGGTGGATCGTTCAACCACCCCCGTGGGGTTAACGCCAGAAGGGCAACTGTTTTTGGTCACTGCGCGCAATCTGGTCGAACAGTTAAACGAATCGCTAAGCCATTTGCGCGGTCTCTCTATCGCCAATGAAGCGCTGGATATTGTCGCAGCACACTCCCTTGCATTGAGCTTTTATCCCCCATGGATCTCGCGCTTGCAGCAGGGTTTGGGCGAGTTGCCGACTCGCTTGGTGGCCATGAATGTGGGAGAAGCGATTCATGTACTGCGGGAGGGCAACTGCGATTTAATGCTCGCCTACTACGATCCCTTTGCGACAATGCAGCTGGATGCCGAGGTATTTCCCTCATTTTCGATTGGAAAGGTCAATATGCTGCCCGTTTCGTTGCCAGACGAGCATGGGAAAGCAAAGTTTTCACTTCAGCACGACACCTCCATTCCCTATCTGTCTTATACCCAAGGGGCTTTCTTGGGCCGCAGTGTGCGTATGCTGCTGAAGAATGACCCGCTGCGTATGAAGCTGCGTACGGTATATGAAACGGCCATGGCCGAAGGCCTAAAGGGAATGGTGCTACAGGGCGTGGGGGTGGCGTGGATACCCGACTTTTGTATTCGTGAAGAGCTGAAAAGTGGCCGCTTGGTGAGGGCAGGTGACCAGAGCTGGGATATCCCTCTGGAAATCCGCTTATACCGCTGCTCGATGGTGCATAAGCCCGGCGTAGAGCGTTTGTGGCGGCAGATGATGAAACTGCCGCGGGATTTCCTGCAAGCATAACGCGCGTCAGTGAGCGTTTAGCTACTGCCAAAGTCGGCGGGCAACCCTAAGAAATTCTGGATAATAAAGAAGTGATCTTCAAACAGGCTATCGGGCTCAAGATCGGCAAGCGCTACCCAGCGTGCATGATCACCGCCTTTAACGGGCTTTAGACGTGGCAGCTGCTGATCAGGGCGTAGCGCAAAATAGAAAGCTTCCGCCAAGGTACGCCCACGCCAGCTGCGGTGGGGCTCATCAAACAGGCGCTGGCCACGCAGTGAGCCTTTGAGTACCGGTTCGGGCACTTTTAATCGTATACGCTCGCGAAGTTCGCGTAAGCAAGCATCCAGCAGACGCTCGTGGGGGTTAATAAAGCCTCCCGGGAGGGCATAAAGCCCTTTCCCCGGTGCTGCCGTGCGCCGCACCAGCAGCACATGGCCCGACTGCACGACCACCGCGTTGACCGTAACAAAAATAGGCGGGTAGGGCGCGTGCGCCCAGGCCTGACGGTACTGATCCAACAACTGCTGCTCTTCCAACAGTCGCTGATAGGCGCGTTCATTGCAAAAGTGTTTGACACTCTCCACAACGCCCGGCGGTAAATCGTGGTACGCGCCGGTACTTAGATAATCATCCGTTGAGCTTGGGGAGCGAAACAGTCGCTCGCGTATTTGACTGGCTGAAATCCCTTCCACTGATGGCACGCTGACTGACTCCCACTGAGGGAACAGTGAAAGGTAGTAGCTGGATTGGCCACGGCTGGCCCCAATCAAGCCAATACGGGGTAGACGGGCATTGGCAGGTGCTGCGAAATCGCGGACTTTGCGCTGCACATCGCGCACCCAAACATCGTCGTTATAGAGGGCGTCGAGTAGCGGTGTTATCTCTAAGCGTTGATTATCGGCGTCGTCAAATCCCGCGCGAAGCATGGCTTGACGCTCATCGAATCGCCAGGGGTTACGCAGTGAGCGCGCCTGCCAGGAAGAGCCCACCAACACAATGACCTGTCGAGCACGTTTGAGCGCCTCACGAATAATCGCTAGATGCCCCAGGTGTGGCGGCTGAAAACGGCCGATAAACACCAAACAGTCGAAGTCGCAGGCGGTCGCGGAGCGCGAAGTTTCAGTAGCCATCCAAGCTTCCTTTTTCGTTTGGTGAACTCAGAGATGCAACGTACCAGAAAACTGCGCTAAACGCTGTGGTTAGGTATGCTAGAAAAATAGGATATTGATAACGCTTATAAAACGTCCCGATACCTAACATCGATACCCAGCACACAGGGAGTGACTATGATTAAACGCGCGGCTATCTTTTGGTGGAGAGTAGTGCAAGACGCCACGTCACTTTGGTTGGAGCGGAATGCCTTTAGCTACGCGGGCTCACTAGCGTTCTATACACTATTCTCCTTGGCGCCCACGATTATTATCGCTGTCACGGTAATCGGCGTCGTATTGGGTGAAGAGGCTGCCCATGGCCAAATTGTTGCTCAGCTACAAGGCACATTGGGGGTGGATGCAGCAGTGGCTATTGAACAGGCTGTTGCCCAGTCGAGAATAGAAGAGTCCGGTATCTTACCAACACTTCTAGGCGTGGGGGCACTGGTGATTGGGGCAACGACTGTCTTTGCACAGATGCAGTTTTCGCTCAATACCATTTGGGGCGTAACAGCAAAGCCCACCACTAATAGCGCTTTACGTTTTATTAAAAGTCGGTTGCTCTCGTTAACGGTAGTGCTCTCTATCGGATTTATACTGATGGTATCGTTGGTGCTAGGCGTTGTTTTGCGCGCTATGCTTCAGGCCGCCGATAATTTAGTGCCTTATGCCAGCTTGTTGACCACGTCCGTTGAGTCGCTGGTCTCGCTGGGTGTCGTCACCTTACTATTTGCCACTATTTTTAAACTACTTCCCGACGTTGTTTTGCGTTGGCAAGATGTGTTTATTGGTGCTGTCGTAACCGCCGTGCTGTTTACCATAGGCCGCAGTGTGATCGCGATTTACTTGGCGTATACCGCAACAGCATCCACCTATGGCGCTGCCGGGTCGGTGGTCATGATTTTACTGTGGGTTTACTACAGTTCACTAATACTACTATTCGGGGCGGCGTTCACCCGCTCACTACTGCTGCGCCGCGGCCGCCCGCTGATTCCACGCAACAGTGCAGTGATTGTCAAACGCGAGTTTGTTTAACACTTCGGTAAGACCAGCATGGTAAGGAGGTAATGATGAGCGATTGCTGTGTACGTGCCTTGGTGACCGGCAAGGTGCAGGGTGTCTGGTATCGCCGTGCTACTCAGGAAAAAGCCCTTCAGCTTAGCATCACCGGCTACGCCAAAAACTTGCCCGATGGTCGCGTTGAAGTGTTGATGTGTGGTCACTCCGACGCCGTCAAGCTACTGAGTGAATGGCTATGGCAGGGCTCAGAGGGTGCGCAGGTTACCCACGTGGAGCTCGAGGTGCTGGATAATTGTCGCGCCCCGAGCCACTTTGCCACCCAGTAAGGCTTTATAAGAACCTCTGGTTAGTCGGCAAGTTTCTATTTGACGCTTTTCCATTCCAGAATATTGTTGGCCGTTAGGCTGACAATATTCTGGCGCGCTTCCGGTGTTATCCAGGCGTTGTGAGGCGTAACGATTAAATTGAGCGGCTCGCCAAGGGCATCCAGCAGTGGATGGCCATCTCTAGGCGGTTCAGCGGGCAGTACATCGACACCTAATCCACCCAGCTTGCCGCTACGCAGCGCCTCCAGTGCGGCCACTTCATCGATAACCCCGCCACGGGCGCAGTTGATCAATAGTAGCGAGTTTTTGGCGCACGCTAAGCGTTGCCGGTTAATCAAGTGTTTGGTGGCCTCGCTCAACGGGCAGTGCAGGCTGATAACATCGGCATCCGGTAGCAGGTCGTCCAGGGCAGGGCGCTTATCATTCTCCTCATTACCCGGGCGGGCGGCAAAGGTGACCTGC
This sequence comes from Halomonas alkaliantarctica, assembly GCF_029854215.1. Classification (NCBI taxonomy): domain Bacteria; kingdom Pseudomonadati; phylum Pseudomonadota; class Gammaproteobacteria; order Oceanospirillales; family Halomonadaceae; genus Vreelandella; species Vreelandella neptunia. The sequence continues at coordinate 2,033,176 of NZ_CP122961.1, forward strand.
ATGCCAAAGGCTTCTGCCAAGCGTGCTACTTCAGTACCTAACTCACCTTGACCAACCATCACTAGCTGTTTGCCTGATAGCTGGAGCGTTGGGTAGTCCTGCAAGCAAAAGAAGGCGCTACGCTGCCACTCGCCGGCGGCGACATCACGCTGGTAGCGGGGGAGGCGATTGGCTAACGCGAGGATGAGCATTAAAGTGTGTTGGGAAACGCTGGCGGTGCCATAAGCCGCGACGTTTTTAACTTCGATATTGTGTTCTTTTGCACTCTCAAGATCGATATTATTGAGGCCGGTAGCCAACACGCATATCAGTCGCAGTTTAGGCAGCTGCTGAAGCGTCTCGGCGTCCAGCACTACCTTGTTCACGATCGCTATATCGGCGTTAGCAAGGCGCTCCCGCGCTTGTTGAGTCGTGCTCTGCTCAAACACCTCAAGGTTTGAAACCGTCTCTTCAATGGCGCCCAAATTGATCTCGGGGCCGAGGCTTTGCGCATCCAGTATCACCGCGTGGGGCATTTTCTTCTCTCCATTAACTGCAGGGGGCTGTATAACCTTGCTCGCTGGGGGGCACAAAAGGGTATAATGACGGCGCTTTATCAACCGCAGCCTTGGAATTTACCCCGACTGGCCACATATTGCAGCCTGGCAGCGTTTGTGTTCGCCATTGTTCTCTCTTTGCAGGACAGAGTCTTTTAGAACTGTGTTTGCCAGAACTAAGCCTTTTAGAACCATGCTTGTCAGGGTTGAGCTTATTAGGAGTCATCAAGATGCCCATCTACGAATATGAGTGCAAGGCCTGCGGCCATCGCATGGAAAAATTGCAGAAAATTAGCGCCGATCCCCTTAAGGATTGCCCTGCATGCCAAAGCGATGGTTTGGAACGGCTTGTCTCGGCAGCGGGTTTCCGTTTGGCCGGCGGCGGTTGGTACGAAACCGATTTCAAAACGGGTAGCAAAAAGAATCTGGTTGCTGATGGTAAAACTGCCTCTGCAGATGCAGGTAAATCCAGCGATTCCAGCGCTACCGCTAAGAGCGTTACTCCCAAAGACAAGGGTGCCGCGGCATAGCCGCAGCAGTCAGGGTCGGGACGCCCGCGACACACTCATTGCCACGTAACAGAACAGGATTTGACATGCGCAGCCATTATTGCGGCCAGCTAAACGAAACTTTGGTGGATCAAACGGTTACGGTATGCGGATGGGTTCATCGCCGCCGTGACCACGGTGGGGTAATTTTCCTCGATATGCGCGATCGCGACGGCATCGCTCAGTTCGTGGTCGACCCTGATACCGCCGAGGCGTTCGCTAATGCCGACCGTGCCCGCAGTGAATTTGTCCTGCGTATCACTGGACGCGTTCGGCTGCGCCCGGAAGGCACCCAAAACGCCAACATGCCGACGGGTATGATAGAAGTATTGGCAAAAGACGTTGAAGTGCTCAATACCGCCGTTACCCCGCCATTCCAGCTGGATGAGCATGGCAAAGTCGGTGAAGAAGTGCGCTTAAAGCACCGCTATATCGATCTACGCCGCCCGGATATGATCGAGAAGCTGCGTCTGCGCTCGCGTATTTCTCATAACGTGCGCGCGTATCTCGAAAACCAGGGCTTCCTGGATATCGAAACGCCGGTGCTCACCCGCGCGACGCCAGAAGGTGCGCGTGATTACCTGGTGCCTAGCCGCACCCACGCCGGTAGTTTCTTTGCACTACCCCAGTCGCCGCAGCTGTTTAAGCAACTGTTGATGGTGGCGGGTTTTGATCGCTACTACCAAATTGCCAAGTGCTTCCGCGATGAAGACCTACGCGCCGACCGTCAGCCTGAGTTCACCCAGATTGATATCGAGGCGTCGTTCGTGGAAGAGAACGACATCATGGGCATTACCGAAGCCATGATTCGTCAGTTGTTCCAGGACGTATTAAAAGCCGAATTACCTGAATTTCCGCGCATGACCTGGCAGGAAGCGATGGATCGTTTCGGTTCCGATAAGCCGGATCTACGTATCCCGCTGGAACTGACCGATGTCGATGATCTGATGCAGCAAGTCGACTTCAAAGTCTTCTCTGGCCCCGCCAGCGCGGATGATGGGCGTGTTGCGGCGCTGAAAGTACCCGGTGGTGCCAAGCTGTCACGCAAAGAGATCGACGAGTACACCAAGTTTGTCGGCATCTATGGCGCCAAAGGCTTGGCGTGGATTAAGGTCAACGAGCGCGCCAAAGGGCTTGAAGGTCTGCAGTCTCCGATCGTCAAGTTTATGGAAAACATCGTTGAAGAGCTGCTCGACCGCGTGGGCGCTGAAGATGGTGACATTATCTTCTTCGGTGCGGACAAGGCTCGTATTGTTAACGAGGCCATTGGCGCGCTGCGCGTCAAGCTGGGTGCTGATCTGGAGCTCTATACGCAAGAGTGGGCGCCGCTGTGGGTCGTCGATTTCCCCATGTTTGAAGCCGACGACAATGGTCGCCTGAGCCCGCTGCACCACCCCTTCACCGCGCCTTCCTGCACGCCGGAAGAGCTCAAGGCCGATCCTGCCAAAGCGCTTTCACGCGCTTACGATATGGTGCTCAACGGCACTGAGTTAGGCGGTGGTTCGATCCGTATCCACGACCAAGCCATGCAGAGCACGGTGTTTGAGATTCTTGGTATTGGTGAAGAAGAAGCCCAAGAGAAATTCGGCTTCCTGCTGGATGCGCTGCAGTACGGTGCGCCGCCCCATGGCGGCTTAGCCTTCGGTTTGGATCGCTTGGTCATGCTGATGGTCGGTGCCAAGACTATTCGTGAAGTTATCGCCTTCCCGAAAACCCAAAGCGCTGCCTGTTTGATGACCAACGCACCGGGCGAAGTCAGCCCCGAGCAGTTGAAAGATTTGAACATCCGTCTACGCCAGAAAGTCAAAGCGGAACCCACCGCCGAATAAATCGGTTTGGATGGCTGCTCAACACCGACGCCACGGCGTCGGTGTTTTTGTATGTTCTAGTCACACGAGTAACGACGCCATGGAAGAGCAAAAGCCCGTCGTACCCATTCGCATTTTGGGCATCGACCCTGGCTCCCGGGTAACCGGTTACGGGGTGATCGATATTATTGGCGTTAAACCCTGCTACGTAGCGAGTGGCTGTATTCGTACGGCAGAAGGAGCCTTGGAGCAGCGCTTGGCGCAAATTTACGCCGGCCTTAGCGAAGTCGTCGGCCTGCATCGACCCTGCCAGGTGGCCATTGAGCGGGTCTTTATGGCCAAAAACCCCGATTCAGCACTAAAGCTGGGCCAGGCTCGGGGGGCGGCAATGGTGTGTATGGCTAATCATGGCTTGAGTCTTGCCGAATACGCCGCGCGGCAGATAAAGCAGGCGGTGACTGGGCAGGGTGGCGCGGACAAAGAGCAGGTGCAGCATATGGTGACTGCTATTCTGCAGCTCTCTGCTACCCCTCAAGCTGACGCCGCCGACGCGTTAGCCATTGCGTTAACCCATGCCTACAACGGCTCTGTTATGAGCAGCCATGGCTTGCCCGCCGCGCCATCTCGGGGCCGCCGTCGCTCCACCGGGCGCTGGCGGCTTTAATTCCCTCTATGCCTGCGACTGAACTACTGGTCACCTGTACAGAGTCGCTTTATAGTAATCATCTGTTTTTTTACTCTATTTTTTCATTCCGGTGCGAGCGAATTTATGATTGGACGTCTGAGTGGTCAGCTAGTGGCAAAGCAACCTCCCTGGATTGTGATCGACGTTCACGGCGTAGGTTACGAACTGGAAACCTCAATGAATACGCTGGTCGCACTACCGGCGATCAACGAGAGCGTTTCATTATTCACTCATTTAACCATTCGTGATGACGCCCACTTACTCTATGGCTTCGGCCGTGAGCACGAACGTGCTTTGTTTCGCGCCTTGATCAAGGTCAATGGCGTAGGGCCCAAGCTTGCACTAGCCATCCTGTCGGGTATGGACGAAGACGCCTTTATGCGCTGCGTCCGTGATGACGACAGCAAAGCGCTGACAACACTGCCAGGAGTGGGTAAGAAAACAGCAGAGCGGCTGATTATTGAAATGCGCGACCGTTTTCCCGAGTGGGAAGATGGCAGTACCGCGCTACTGCCACTCGAGGCCACCAATGGCCGCGCCTCTGCCCGCGATAGCCTTGCCGATGCGGAAGCCGCCTTGGTTAGCTTGGGGTATAAATTGACTGAAGCGTCGAAAATGCTCGCGGATATCGACCCCAATCAATCTACCGAAGCACTGATTAAAGCCGCACTCACCCAACGCATGAGTGGCTAAGCAACCTTTTTGAATCGCCATAAAGAAGAGCACCTATGTTAGAACACGATCGGCTGATCGCCGCTGAGCCTGAACAGGGGGAGGGGCGCATTGATTACGCGATTCGCCCTAAGCGGCTGGATGACTATATTGGCCAGCCGCGTGTGCGTGAACAGCTGGAAATCTTTATCGGCGCCGCCCGGCAGCGCGAAGAGAGCCTGGACCACACCCTGGTATTTGGCCCCCCAGGGCTAGGTAAAACGACCCTCGCGCATATTATTGCCACCGAGATGGGGGTCGGTATGAAATCGACTTCCGGCCCGGTACTCGAGCGGGCAGGTGATTTAGCCGCCATGCTGACGAATTTAGAGCCTGGCGACGTACTCTTTATCGACGAAATTCACCGTCTATCACCGGTAGTTGAAGAAGTACTCTACCCGGCCATGGAAGATTTTCAGCTCGATATCATGATTGGCGAAGGGCCTGCGGCGCGTTCGATTAAACTGGATCTTCCCCGCTTCACCCTGGTGGGCGCCACTACCAGAGCAGGGTTATTAACCTCACCGCTGCGTGACCGGTTTGGTATCGTGCAGCGGCTTGAGTTTTATAACCTCGAAGAGCTAACAGAAATTGTCTCGCGCTCGGCGCGCCTGTTAGGCGTTGAAACCAGCCACGATGGCGCCATTGAAGTAGCCAGGCGTTCACGTGGTACGCCGCGAATTGCCAACCGATTGCTGCGCCGAGTGCGGGATTACGCCGAAATGAAAGGCAACGGCGTCGTCGATGTCGCCATGGCAGATGCGGCTCTCAATATGCTCAATGTGGATCATCACGGCTTGGATCATATGGATCGGCGGCTACTACTCGCCATGATCGATAAATTTGACGGTGGGCCGGTGGGCATTGATTCACTCGCTGCTGCGATCAGTGAAGAGCGTGACACGATCGAAGATGTCATTGAGCCCTATCTTATTCAGCAGGGCTTAATGATGCGTACCCCCCGTGGCCGGGTGGTCACTCGCCAGGCCTGGCTGCACTTTGAGCGCGTGCCTCACGAACAGGCAACCGATATGGAAGGAGAGCGCCGTCCGTGAGTAAGCAAGTGAGCGTGCCCGCGAAAGATAGTTACCGCCTGCCGATACGCGTTTATATGGAAGATACTGACGCAGGCGGCATTGTCTACTACGTTAACTACTTGAAGTTTATGGAGCGTGCACGCAGCGAATGGCTACGCCAGTTGGGCCTGAATCAGCAAACGCTGCTAGACGAAGGTACACAGCTAGTGGTATACCGCTTGGCCTGTCACTACGCGAAACCGGCTTGCCTAGATGATGCGTTGGAAATTAGTGCTCACGTTTCCGACGTTGGGCGCTGTCGGATGACATTTGAACAGCAGGTTTGGCGTGGTGAGGAACTCCTTTGCTCTGCCACAGTCGAGATAGCCTGCTTGAGCACCGAGCGTCTAAGGCCAAAAGCATGGCCTGCATCGCTCAACGTTTTGACCCGGGCCTCTTAACCAAGAGGTCACTCACTGTGTCGGCAATCCCGACCCTAATAGATTGATGAGGGCACCTGTGAACGATAACACCATGTCCATTCCCCATTTGATAATGAATGCCAGTACGGTAGTGCAACTGGTAATGCTGCTGCTACTGGTGGGGTCGATCCTCTCTTGGATAGTGATTTTTCAGCGCAGTATTGCGCTGGGCCGTGCCAAGAAAGAGTACAACCAATTTGAGGAGTCTTTTTGGTCAGGTGTCGACTTAAATGAGCTCTACCGTGAGATCCCGGCCGACGACCCGCGCCACGGCGCCGAGCATATGTTTCAAGCCGGTTTTCGCGAATTTAACCGCTTGATGCCTAAAACCCGCGACCCGGATACCGTGCTGGAAGGCGTTCAGCGTAGCATGCGGGTCGCGTGGTCTCGGGAAGAGGATCGCTTAACCCAGCATTTAGTGTTTCTTGCCACGGTAGCCTCTGCTAGCCCTTATATCGGCCTGTTTGGCACCGTATGGGGCATTATGGGGTCGTTTCAGGCGCTATCACTGACCCAACAAGCAACCCTAGCTACGGTGGCTCCCTGGATTGCCGAAGCGCTAATTGCGACAGCCATGGGCCTATTCGCGGCGATTCCAGCGGTGATCTTCTATAACCGCCTGTCCAACATGTCTTCTCGCTTGCTCGGCAAATACGAAGATTTCGCCGAAGAGTTTCACGCTATCCTGCATCGCAATTTGCAAGGTCGTGACGGCAAACCAAGCGCCAGCTAAGGGAGAAAGCCATGCAAGGACCATTCAATCGTAGTGGTAAAAGCAAGCCAATGGCGGAGATTAATGTTGTCCCTTTCATTGACGTCATGCTGGTACTGCTAGTGGTCTTTATGATCACCGCGCCCATGCTGACCCAGGGGGTACAAGTTGAGTTGCCGCAAGTCACTTCTCAGCCTATTGAGCCCCAGGAGGATAACGATCCGATCATTATCTCGGTTGATAGCGACGGCGGGTACTTCATCACGCTGGGGGAGGACTCCACGTCGGTGTCGCTGGATGAGATGTCCTCACGAGTGACAACGATTATACAGCGTCGCCCAGGCACACCGGTGATGGTACGCGGCGATCGTAATGTGGCCTACGGTCAAATTGTCGTCTTGATGAGTACCTTGCAAGGCGCCGGTGTGGCTAATGTGGGGCTGCTTTCTGAGCCGCCAAAAGATGGGTAAGGGCAAGGCGCAGCACATGGCACTTAAATCCCCACGCGATCCTCAAGATGTCGGCTATAAGTGGCCGACTGTCCTGGCGATTGGCGTGCACCTAGCAATTGTCGCGTTTAGCTTGATCAGCCTGCCAAGTCGAAATGCAGAACCTGACAGCTCCTCAATCGTACAGGCAACGCTAGTAAGCACCGAAACCTTTACCGACCAAGCGCAGCAAGCAACGGATGAGCAGGCGGCGATGAATGCGCCCGCCGAAGCCCCCACCGAGCCTGATGCGCCGGAAGAGCCTTCAGCGAGTGAACAGCAGGCCGCAGCCGAGCAGCAAGCCGCAGAAGAGGCCGCCCAGCAGGCGGCGGAAGCGGAGGCGCAGGCGTTAGATGAGGCGCGTGCGGCAGCCGAGGCCGAGGCTCAGCGCAGAGCGGAAGAAGCGGCCGAGCAGGCTGAACAGCAGGCGGCTGAAGCGGCTGAACGCGAAGCCGAAGCGGAAGCTGCCGCAGAGCGCCAGCGTGAAGTGGAAGAAGCACGTCGCCAGCAGGAAGCCGCCGAGCAGCAGCAACGCGAAGAAGCGGAAGCAGAACGCCAGCGCGAAGCCGAAGAGCAGCAGCGACGGGAAGAGGCAGAAGCCGAGCGCCAGCGCGAAGCTGAAGAGCAGCAGCGACGGGAAGCGGAGGAAGCTGAACGCCAACGCGAAGCCGAAGAACAGCGATTGCGTGAGCAAGAGGAGGCTCAGCGCGAGCGAGAGGCCGAAGCACAGCGCCAGCGCGAAGCGGAAGAGCAGCAGCGCCGTGAAGCAGAAGCTGAGCGCCAACGTGAAGCTGCGGAAGCTGCCGAGGCGGCTATGCAACGCCAACTGGCCGGTGAGGCCGAAGCGGCTGCTAATGCCCAACAGGCTGAACAAGCGGCCAATAGCTTTATTAACATTGTTCGTCGTGCTGTTGAGCAGGCCTGGGTGATTCCGCCCGGTGCAAGTGATGCGATGAGTGCTACCCTACAGGTACGGCTAGGGCCTTCAGGTGAGTTGTTGGCAACGTCGATTGTGACATCAAGCGGCGATAGTGCTTTTGACCGGTCTGTGATGCAGGCCGTGGAACATGCTGCACCGTTTGGTGAATTGCGAGATTTACCAGCCGATCAGCAGCGTAATTTACGTCAGTTTAATCTGCGATTTACTCCAGGAGATGTTCGCTGATGCATAGCTTGAGCAAAGTGTGGTTGTTTTGTCTGTTGCTGCTAGTCAGCAGTGTGGCAAGTGCTAACCTAACCATTGAGATCACGCGAGGCAGCGATCAAGCGCTGCCAATTGGTGTGGTGCCGTTCGCCGGTTCGGACGGCCTACCCGAAGATGTTGCACAGATTGTTCAAGATGACCTTGAGCGGAGTGGCTATTTTGCTCCCTTAGCGCGCAGCGCTATGTTTGAGCAGCCTAGCCAATCTGACGATGTCCAGTTTGGTACCTGGCGTTCGCTAGACGTACGCTATCTAGTCGTCGGCCAGGCACGACAAACTGACGGTGGCTTTGAGCTTCAGTTTGAACTGATGGATATCAGCGGTCAGCGTCGAATGATTGGTGAAACTGTCACAGTGAGAGGCAATGACCTGCGTGGCGCGGCACACTACATCAGCGATCAAATCTTTGAAGAGATTACCGATATCCGCGGTGCTTTCTCCACCAAAATTGCCTATGTTACTGCCCAGGGTATCGGTGACAATATGCAGTTTGGTCTCTACGTTGCCGACGCCGATGGCCGTCGCAGCGAGCAGGTGTTGACCTCTGATGAACCTATCATGTCACCAGCGTGGTCTCCCGATGGTACCAAGCTTGCCTATGTTTCCTTTGAGACTGAGCGCCCAGCAATCTATATTCAGGATGTGGCGACTGGTCAGCGCGTGCAAGCGACCTCGTTTGAAGGCATTAACGGCGCACCGGCATGGTCACCGGACGGGCGGCGTATCGCCATGTCACTATCTAAAGATGGCCAGCCTGAAATTTACATCATGGATGTTGGCAGCCGTTCTGTAGAGCGCATCACCAACAATAACAGCATCGATACTGAGCCAGCATGGGCACCAGATGGCCAAAACCTGCTGTTTACCTCTGATCGTAGCGGTGGTCCCCAGCTTTACCAGTATTCATTGGGTGGAGGCGAGGCCCAGCGCCTGACATTTACCGGTAACTACAACGCCCGTGGTCGCTACGCGCCGGATGGAGAGCAGATATTCTTGATCCATCGTTCAAGCAATGGTTATCAAGTAGCAAGGCAGGATCTAAGCGGTAACCGCTTAGTGGTATTAAGTGAATCAACAAGAGATGAATCTCCTAGTGTTGCGCCGAACGGGACCATGGTAATCTTCGCTACCCAACAGGGTGGTAATGGGGTGCTTAGTGCTGTTTCAGCAGATGGTCGCTCATCATTTAGGTTGCCATCAGCACAAGGTGATGTACGTGATCCAGCGTGGTCACCCTTCTTAAATTGATCAAATTAGTCGATTAACATCGAAATTTTTTAGTTTTCAGGCAAGGAGTCTGATTATGCAACTTAAACCGTTGGCTCGCTCATTAGCAGCAGCGCTATCTATCGTGGTAATCGCTGGCTGTTCCAGCACCGGCGGAACCCAGGACGGTGACTCGTACGGTAGCCAGGATGGCAGCACGACCGGTTCCAGCACCTCGGGTACAGGCACGGGTAGTCAGTATGGTTCCACATCTGGTTCAGGCGCTGGTCAGCAGGCTGATTCACGCATTCCAGAAGTACGCACCATCTATTTCGATTACGACCGCGATACCATTAAGAGCGAGTACGAATCCGTTGTAATGGCCCACGCGCGTTATTTGCGTGCCAACCCTAATGCTCAAGTGGTACTCCACGGACATACCGATGAACGCGGTACCCGTGAATACAACATGGCGCTAGGTGAGCGTCGTGCCGGTGCAGTAGAGCGCTTTTTGAATATACAGGGCGTTTCTCCTTCACAAATGAGCGTGGTTAGCTATGGTGAAGAGCGTCCGGCTGTCAATGGCCAAGACGAGAGCGCTTACGCTCAGAACCGTCGAGTTGTATTTAACTACTAAGCATTTGACGATTGAATGCTTAACCACTGATGAATCCGGCGTGCGGCTAACCGCACGCCGTTTACGTCTCCGGAGTCATCATGAATCACAGTCTCAAGCGTTTTATTGAGAGGCTGTGCGGTGCGGGAGCCATAGTGCTCCCGCTGTCCGTATTGCCTTTAACGGCCGCCGCTCAACAGCCGCTGGTGCAAGACCTATCCAACTCTAATTCTTCCAATAGTAGCTTCTACCAGCAGACGCAGCGACAGGAAGCGCCCAGTGGCAATCTTGTGCTGTTTAACCAGGTACAGGAGCACCAGCAGGAAATCCAGCAGCTACGCGGTCAGATCGAAGAGCTACGTCACCAGTTGGAACAGCTGCGTCGCCAATCACAGCAGCAGTATCTTGATATTGAAGATCGTCTGATGAGCAGCGGTCCAACTCAGATTGAGCAGTCAACGCCCGCGGTAGAGCCTGAAGCCGCCGAGGAAGTTGTCAATGCGCCTTCTAGCCGCAACGTTAGTGAGGGTGCTCAAGCCGATTACCAAGCCGCCTTCGGACATGTTCAGGCGCGCCGTTTTGACGAAGCGATCGCGGCCTTTGAAGCCTTCGTTACCGATCACCCTGATACTAGTCTAACGGCTAATGGGCATTACTGGCTGGGCGAGCTATATGCTGCAGAAGGCGAGCTGGATGCCGCTGACCAAGCGTTTAGCCGTGTGATCGAAGAATACAGCGGCAGCAGTAAAGTGCCGGATGCAATCTATAAACTAGGCTTAGTGAAAGCGCGTAAAGGCGAAGCAGAGCGCAGCCGTGAGCTACTTGAGCAAGTGCGCGACGACTACCCGCAAAGCAGTGCGGCGGGCCTAGCCAATGACTTTTTACGCCAATCAGCAAGTTAATTTTTTGCTTCAAGGAATCAGCATGAGCTGCAAGATCGACTATCAACCAGCGCCCAACTTATTGGAAAATCGCATCGTGTTGGTAACCGGCGCAGGGGACGGGATTGGCCGTGCGGCAGCGTTGAGCTATGCCCAACACGGAGCAACCGTGATTCTATTGGGGCGCACCATTGCCAAGTTAGAGCGCGTATACGATGAAATCGAAGCCGCTGGGGGCCCTCAGCCAGCGATTTTCCCGCTCAATTTTGAAGGCGCCACACTAAAAGATTTTCATGATATGGCCGAAACGCTGGATAAAGAGTTTGGCCGCTTGGACGGTTTGCTGCATAACGCCGGGTTGTTGGGTCGCATCACGCCTTTCGAGCAATACAATCCAGAGCTTTGGCAGCAGGTAATGCAGGTGAACATTAACGGACCGATTTGGATGACCCAAGCGCTATTGCCTCTGCTGCAAGCGTCTGAGGATGCATCGGTCATTTTTACCTCCTCCAGCGTCGGCCGTAAAGGCCGCGCCTATTGGGGGGCGTACTCAGTCTCTAAGTTCGCCACCGAAGGGTTCGTCGAGGTATTGGCCGACGAGTTGGATAACCAATCCACTGTACGCGTTAATTCCCTCAATCCTGGGGCTACGCGCACTCAAATGCGGCGTACCGCATTTCCCGGTGAGGATCCCTTCACTTTGCGCACCCCGGAAGACATCATGCCGACTTACTTATGGCTTATGGGGCCAGACAGTTCAGGCACCAACGGCCAAAAGCTTGATGCCCAGCCTCCACGGGTATAGCGCTTACTGTTAACCCCTTGCCAGCCAGTCGATGCCCGACGTACTTAGCGTTTGAAACCGTTCAGGGCATCGACCAGCGCGTGGCACTCTCCAAACCACAAGTCAGCAGGCCACTGCTGATAGTCATCCTCTTCGCTGATATAGCCGTAGCCAACGGCCACGGCAGTCATCCCAGCGGCGACGGCGGCTTCGATATCCCGGGCGTGATCGCCAATATACCAACACTGCTCAGGCTCAACGCCTAGCCGCCGGGCAGCTTCCCAGAGTGGCTCAGGGTCTGGCTTTTTAACACTCAGATCATCCGCACACAGCAGGGCGCCGGGTTTAAGCGCCAATGCGTCCAATAATGGTAGCGTATAGCGGCGCGGTTTATTGGTCACAATTCCCCAGGGACGCTGGTTACCATGCCACTCTTTCAGCCATACATCGAGCGGCGAAAAAACCTGGCTATGCACGGCGACTGCCTGCTCGTAGGCATCCAGCAGAAACTCGCGTGCTTGGTCATGTCCGTCCGCTTTCACTTCTAATCCCAGCGCCAGCGTAACCAGTGCGCTACCCCCATTAGAGACCTGACGACGGATCACTTCAAAGGGAAGCGGCTTCAGGCCGTGGTGAGTACGTAGCGCATTGGTAGCTCGGGCCAAATCAGGCGCAGTATCGACCAGGGTGCCGTCTAAATCGAAGAGAATCGCTTGGGGTGCTTGCATCGGCATTTATTCGCTCACCTTACGGCAGTACATCATGTAGTTGACCGAGACATCATGACCAACTAAACGGTAGTGTCGGGTTAGCGGGTTGTAGGTAAGACCTGTCTGTTCACGCACCTCTAAGCCACTGTCGCGAGACCATGCGGCCATTTCTGAAGGGCGGATAAATTTCGCATAGCTATGCGTACCCCGGGGCAGCAGTCTAAGCACGTACTCGGCGCCTAGTATTGCGAACGCATAGGACTTGGCAGTGCGATTCAGCGTAGAAAAAAATATATAGCCACCAGGGCGAACCAGGGCACTGCAGGCACGAATGACAGAGGCGGGGTCGGGTACGTGCTCAAGCATCTCCATGCAGGTCACTACATCGTAAAAGCCGGGCGTTTGAATCGCCATGGCTTCTACGCTGATGTGCTGATAATCAACCTCAACGCCGCGTTCTTCGGCGTGCAGCCTAGCGACCGCTAGTGGTGCTTCACCCAGATCAATGCCGGTTACTTTAGCCCCGCGATTGGCCATCGATTCGCTCAAAATACCGCCGCCACAGCCCACATCCAGCACTTTTTTCCCCGCCAGCCCTGCACGCGCATCGATAAAATCAAGGCGCAAAGGGTTAATCTCGTGGAGCGGTTTAAATTCACCCTGCGGATCCCACCAGCGGCTAGCGAGCGCTTCAAATTTAGCGACTTCGGCGGCATCGACGTTGCCTTGATAGTGACCAGCAGTGCTATCCTGTGGTGTCGCTTGCATGTTTTGACTCCCATCGTCATTGAGCATTAAGCGAAAAGTTGACGCTTAATCACTGGTTATCGTCCATTGGCGAGGTGGCATCCATCCGCGCCTTCAGTATTATGGACATTCTAACCACTCCTGTGTCGGAACGCATGAAAAGGACCTCTCTATGATTCGCAAGGCCGTACTTCCTGTTGCTGGGTTTGGCACCCGCTGCTTGCCGGCTTCGAAGGCTATTCCCAAGGAGATGATTACGATTGTTGATAGGCCAGTCATTCAATATGTGGTCGAAGAGGCGATTGCCGCGGGTATTCGCGAGATAGTGCTGGTCACCAGTAGCAATAAAAGCGCTATAGAAAACCACTTCGACACACACGCCGAGCTGGAAGCGAGCCTGGAAGCGAAGGGTAAGCACGAGCTTTTGGCGATGTTACGCAACTTAGTGCCTGATGACGTTAGCATTATCAGTATTCGTCAGGGTGTTCCGTTAGGGCTGGGGCACGCGGTGCTATGCGCTCGCCCGATCATTGGCGACGATGAGCCCTTCGCTGTCCTGCTTCCCGATGTACTCGTCGATAATAGCGCCAACGAATCGACCGATTTGGCCGGCATGTTGGCGGCGTATGATCAGCAGCAAACAGCGCAGCTGATGGTAGAAGAGGTAGCCTGGGAGCAAGTTGAGAAATATGGCATCGTGGCGCCAGCCGGTGACGTGCCTGCCCCCAATCAATCGGCAGATCTAGTGGGTATGGTAGAAAAGCCGAAGCGTGATGCGGCGCCCTCAAATCTAGCAGTGATTGGCCGTTATGCGTTGCCAGGCCATATTTTCCCTATTTTAGAAGCAACGCCGCCCGGTGCGGGCGGTGAAATTCAACTGACCGATGCGCTGGAGACCCTGCGCGAACAGTCGGGCGTTCAAGCATACCGTATGCAGGGCACTACCTACGATTGTGGTCAGCCGCTGGGTTACCTTGAAGCCACGCTCGCCTATGGGCGTCGTCACCCCGAGTTTGGTGAGGGTTTCCAGGCCTTGCTATCACGTTACCAACAGGGAGAGTAACCCATGCGGGTGTTACTTTACGGTAGCGAATTGAGCGCGGCGACAGCCGCCGCTGCGTTGGCCTGGGTGGGGCATCAGGTGCAGTGGTTACCGCATGCCGATGCCCCCTGGTCAGCACTTTCCCAAGTAGATTGGCTGCGCAGCGAACCTCAACTGATGGCGCATTTGGATCAGGGCCTTGCGGAAGGGACGCTTCAGGTTATTGAGCAGCTCAAAGAGGCCCAAACGCCTGAAGTGATCTGGCTGGGGTTATCTCCTGCGCAGCGTAGCTCAGCCAGTGCGCTGGTTGAAGACCCGCTGCTGGTCGATCAGAAGGGCATAGTGCTTATTAATAATTCAACGTTTCCGGTCGGCGAGACAGAGCGCCTGAATGTGTTGATGGGCATGCAGCACACCAGCGTGGCGCTCCCTGATACGTTGGAAGAGGGACGTGCGTGGGACTCGTTTACCCGCCCCACTCGGCGGCTATTGGGCTGCGACGATGCCACCGGTGAGCAGATGACCAGGGAGCTATTACGCGCCTTTAATCGCCGCAGTGAGGTATTTCAGTGCATGCCGCGCCGCGCTGCGGAGCTCACCAAGCTGGCTATTAATGGCATGCTCGCTACGCGCATCAGTTACATGAATGAAATTGCTGGCTTGGCTGATACCCTGGGGGTGGATGTTGAGCATGTCCGCCAGGGAATGGGCGCTGATTCCCGGATCGGGTTTGAATATCTCTACCCCGGGTGTGGGTTTGGGGGGCCGAATTTCTCCCGGGATTTGATGCGTCTGGCCGATGTTCAGCTGCAAAGCGGTCGTTATTCAGCCCTGCTTGAGCAGGTCATGGATATTAACGAGCAGAAGAAAGAGACCCTGTTCCGTAAGCTCTGGGCTCACTTTGCGGGCGAGTTGGCAGGTAAAACAGTGGCAATATGGGGCGCGGCGTTCAAACCCGGCACCGCGCGTATTGACCATGCCCCGGTCTTAACGCTGCTCGAGGCACTTTGGGCCCAGGGGGTTCATGTTCAACTCCATGACCCGGCGGCAGTGCCTGCGCTTCACGCCTTGGTAGGCGAGCGTGACGACCTGCGCACCTATACTCATGACCCTTACCAAGCCTGTGAGGGAGCCGATGTGCTGATGCTGGTGACCGAATGGAAAACGTATTGGAACCCGGACTGGCACCGACTCGGCTCGCTTTTAAACGCTAAGCTCGTACTAGATGGACGCAATATTTACGACCCTGAGTTCGTTGCCAGCTGTGGATTAATGTACCGAGGTATTGGCCGTCGTGCCGACCCGAAGACTCTTTGAGGAAATGTCATGCCAGACGCCACCGCATCCTCTCGTATTGTGCCCGATGTGGATCAAAGCTTGGCGGCGCAACACTTGCGTCACCGAAAGGGCCCCACGCTATGGCCACTATGGCTATGTTTGCTACTGATCATTGCGCTTATGGGCGCCGCGGCGGCTGGTCTTTGGTACGAACGTGAACGACTGTTAGATGAGCTTCACCGGGTGAGTGGGGAAGTCTCCAATGTGCATGCCCGGTTGGATTCGGATGACACTGACGTACAAGATACGTTAACATTTGTACAAGCTCAGATGTCGACGCTTTTCCAAGAGCAGGAGCAACTCTCAAAATCGTTAGCCGCAACCCGTGAAGAGTTATACGGCTTTCTCACTTCTAGCGAGGATACGGTCTCTAGTGATTCCATCAACACACTGTTGCAGCAGTTGTCTCAACTTAAAGAGCAAGCTGAACTGCGCGACAGTCAATTAATGGCGGTGCGGGAATCTCTTGACGCCTTGGAACAAACGGGCGCCTCGGGTCGTCAAAATCTTGTTGAGGAAGTCTCCCATCTGGAGCAATTAACCCAACGGCGCATCGATGGCTTAGCTAGTCAGCTCAACAGTGTCAGTAGTGTATGGGAAGAACAGCTGTCGGCGCAAAGAGCGGCGTTCGAGGCGCGCTTTGATGAGCTGGAAACATCCGTTGCAGAGATAGAAGCGCCCGCAGATCAAGCAGCCCTGGAAGCATTGGAGCAGGAGTGGTCTCAACGGCTGAATTCGCTGGAAAGCGATGTGCGTCAAGTACGTCAGGCGCAGCTTGCCTTCAGTGCTCAGTTAGAAATGCTTAGGCGATGAAGCCGCTGATTTAGGTTGGGATAAAAATGTATGGGAAGACAACGGCGATGGACATTAGCCACAAAGCGCACCTTTACTGTTGTGCTACCGCTGTTATGCGTATCACCTGGCGCATGGGCATTAGAAGCGACTATTGAGGGTGTTTCCAATGAGGTCGAAGGCAATATTCAAGCCTATTTACAGAATATCGATGCGGCACAATATACCGAGGTGCGTCTAGAGGGCGAGATTCTCCGACGCACCGAGGAAGCAATGCGTGTTTATGGCTATTACGAACCCGAAATAACGCTTGAACGCGCCACTGATGAACGTGCCTGGATTGAAATCGAGCCCGGGCCTCAGGTTGAAATCGAAATTCTGTCAATCAATGTGGAAGGTGATGCGAGTGAAGATCCGCCTTTCCAACAGGCTGTTGAGGACTTTCCCCTTGCAGAGGGAGATGTGTTACGGCATGCGCCCTGGGATCGATTAAGCAGCCAATTTTCAGGATTGGCTATTGAGCGCGGTTACTTTGACTGGGGCTTTACTGATCGGCGCATGGAAGTGCGTCCGTACCTACAAAGTGCGCGTCTCTATATGGATTTTGATAGTGGCCCCCGCTACCAATTTGGTGAATCCTCTATTACAGGGAGCCATATTGAGCTTGATCGGTTGCGTCGCATGCAACCCTTTGAGCAGGGCGACCCCTATTTGGCAAAGACCCTGGCAGACTACAATCAATCGCTTGCTGAAACCGGCTGGTTTAGCTCGGTGTCGGTGCGCCCGCGACTCGAAACAGCTCAAGAATTAACCATCGCTCCCTCTGGCGGTGGGGATCCTTGGTGGAGTGAAGCCACCGCCTCTCAGCCAGAGCGCCCACGAATCACCAGTGCCGCTTTGGTCAGCGCGCTTGGCCTTAATACCCCCAGTGATAAACAGCTACCTATCGATGTCACTGTTGAACCCGCTGATCGCCACCAGTTTGAAGTGGGAGTGGGCTATGCCACCGATGTAGGGCCGCGGCTGCGTTTCGGCTGGGAACAGCCATGGATTAATCGCTATGGTCATAGCCTTAATCATGACCTCTATTTATCCGCGCCAGAGCAGCGTTTTACCGGCGTATATAATGTGCCGCTTGAGGATCCGCTTCGCGATAGCTATCGGCTTCAATATGGCATCCGTAATATCGACGATAGTGATACCCAGTCGCTAGAAGGTACCGTAGAGCTTGCCCGGCGATGGGAGTTTGATAACGATTGGGTCCAAACGGTCTATTTCCGCACTACTTATGAGGACTTCGAACAGGGCGGTGAAGCGGATCAAGTGTGGCTCTTCTATCCAGGTATCCAGTGGTCGCGTACGCGGACACGCCCTCAGCGCTTTCCATTATGGGGTGATCGTCAGCAGCTCTCGTTAGAGTATTCCGATACCGTTTGGGGCTCAGATGCAACATTCGCCCGCATCACGGGGGATACGGAGTGGATCCGTATGATCGGCAACGACAACCGCTTCTTGGCGCGTATTAGTTTAGGCGCCATTGAAACCGATGACTTTGCCAAAATACCGCCATCGCTGCGTTTTTTCGCGGGTGGTGACCGCAGCGTGCGTGGTTACTCCTATGAGAGCTTATCTCCCCGCAACGAAGAGGGACGGCTACGCGGTGGGCAGCAAATGCTCACCTCGACCCTGGAGTATCAGCGTCGAGTAACAGGGGATTGGTGGGGCGCCATCTTTATAGATAACGGCGATGCGTTTGATAATTGGGGGCCTAATGATTTGAAAACCGGCGCCGGAGCCGGGGTACGGTGGGTCTCGCCGGTAGGGCCTATTCGTTTTGACATCGCCCACCCTTTTGACCACGAAGACGATTGGCGTTTGCACTTTTCCATCGGACCGGAATTCTAGGAGAAAGACTTGTCGCAGGTTGCACCAGCTACAACTGATAAACGCCGTATGTTGTCTCCCAAATATCGCGCTTGGCTCCTGCTCTGGAGCCTCGTGCGACTCGTGATCGTGCTGCCTATTTGGCTGTTCGGCATTGTGGCGCTAATTGTGGGGGTAGCTTTATCACCCTGGGGCACTGGTGTGCTGCTCTCCCAGGGAGAACAGCGCGATTTTTTCTCCTACGCCCATCATGAAGGTGGCTTACTCGACCATTTTCAGCTCGAATATTTCCAGCTACAGCTGGGCGAAACCCGCATAAACGTGGATGAGTTCGAACTTCAGTGGGCTGATGATTGTGTTTTGTCAGCGCGCCTATGCATCGATACGCTGCGTGTGGTGGGCGCCGACATCCGGCTAGGCTCATCGGGTGAGCAAGCACCGTCTCCCGAAGAAGAAGGGAGCCCGCTGGCTATTCGTTTCCCATTTCCCATCGAACTGCGTTCGCTACTACTTGACGATGTTAGCCTTAGGCTTGCCGATGGTACCAAAGTGGCGTGGCGCTCATTAAGTTCGGCGGCCACTGCGGAAGGAAACACCGTAAGACTTTCGCCAACGCACCTGGAGGAACCCCGGATATACTTGCCACCATCGTCCGGCGTTCTGCTTACCCAAGGCATTGAAACGCCGCTTTATGCTGAAGCTATCGATGCCGCCATCTTGCTCAATCAACCACCTCAAGAGGCCCAGGCGACGGTGGAAACGCCAGAGCAGCAGCTCGAAGAACGCGGGCGCCTGGAACTACCGGATATCACACTGCCGGTAGATATCCAGATACCTGAATTCACGCTCACCGATTTTCGTGTGGAAGGGGCCACCGAGTACCGTGTTGAGCGACTGCGGCTTGGGTTGTTAACCGAAGGTGATAACGTCGAAGTAACTGAGCTTTCCGTTGTTACCCCTGATGCTGCGGCTGAATTAACCGCGAATGCCACCTTAAGCGGCAATTACCCACTCGAAGCACGTTTAGCCGTCGAACTGTTTTTACCCGAGATATACCCAGAATTGAGTGGTGAATCTTTAACCTTGACGCTGTCTGGCCCACTGGATGCACTTGAAGCCCAGCTGGATGCATCCGGTGCGGTCAATGCGTCACTAAGTGGTCAAGTCGACGCACTTGCCCCGACGCTACCGTTTCAACTGCAGCTGCAAAGTGACCAAGTACAGTGGCCTTTGCCTGTCAGCGAAGATGTCAGTAGAGATGAAAGTGTTGATGACAGCGCTGAAAACGAGACAGCCCAAGACGAAGCTGCCGCAGAGCCCTATATAGTCGATGGCTTGGATCTACAGCTAACCGGCAGCCTGGACGATTATAGTGCTCAGTTAGCTATGTCGGTTGAGGGCCCGAGACTGCCGCGGACTCAAATTAACGTCACCGGTGAAGGTGATCTTGAACAGTTCAACTGGCAACCGCTCACCCTCGCAGTCGACGAAAGTTCCCTGCGTAGCGAAGGCAACGTCAGTTGGGTAGCACCGCTGCAGGTCAACACGACTATTCGGCTGGATCAGTTCAACCCTGCCCACTTCGTGGATCAGCTCGAGGGTAATTTAAACGGTGATATTGAGCTTACGCTGCGTCAGCAAGAGGATGAGTGGGCGATTAGCGTACCCAATTTAGCAATTGAAGGTGAGCTACGCGACTACCCGCTGACCCTGCAAGCGGCTTTTGATGCTAACAGCAACCTGGAACTGGATATTGAGGAGTTGTTGTTTACCCAAGGGGATAATCGTTTAGAGGCGGCTGGACAAATCAGTGAGCAGGCCATGTCGTTAAATGCGGATATTTCGCTGCGCCAGTTGCAAACGCTCTCGCCGGACTTGGCGGGCACTATCGTGGGCACGCTAGAGGCCAGCGGTAGTTTTA
Source organism: Halomonas alkaliantarctica (assembly GCF_029854215.1). NCBI lineage: Bacteria > Pseudomonadati > Pseudomonadota > Gammaproteobacteria > Oceanospirillales > Halomonadaceae > Vreelandella > Vreelandella neptunia. The sequence goes on from NZ_CP122961.1 coordinate 2,053,286, forward strand.
ATCAACCGCAATTACTCGCCAATTTACAGGGTAATGGCGTGCGTTTTGGCCAGAATCGCATTGAACGGCTTGCCTTGGACGCCGATGTACAGGGTATCGATGACCCTACCCTCGACGTACAACTGGCCCTACAAAACGTCAATGCCGGAGGGCAGGCCCTGACCAATATTGAGGCCAATCTTGGCGGACGGCTCTCTGAACATCAGCTTGAACTGACCGCCCAAGGCGCCACCAACAGCGTACTCAGCCGTGCCCAGCTTGCTTTGGCTGGCCGTTTTGACCAACAGGGCCAGCTGTATCAAGCCCGTGTTACTCCTCTGGAAATCGATTCTGACGCGGGGAATATTCGCCTTGAAGCGCCTCTAGACCTGCGCTATGACCTGGCCAATGGTCAAGCGCGCCTGTCGCCGTTCTGCCTACGCCGTGAGCAGGGCGGGCTGGTCTGTTCCGAAGAGGAAGTCAATGCGTCTGCGCAACAGGGCAACGCTGTGTTTTCGGTTCGGGAAGTGCCGATGGAAATGCTGGAGCCTTTTCTGCCAGAAGAGTGGCAGTTAGCGGGTGACACAACGGCAGATCTCGTCGCCACCTGGGGCCAGGGCGGTGCCCAATGGCAGGCAGATCTGCAAATTGTTAGCGAAATCGCGATTACTGCCGTGAACGATTATGGTCAGCCTGTGCAACTGCCGGAAATCAGTTTAGACGCTCAAATTGAAGCCAACCAAGCCCAGGCGGATGCCAATGTATCGCTGTCGCTTGCCGAGGCCGGCGACCTTAACTTAGATTTGTCGGTCAACGACCCATTAGGGGCCGGCGCTTTATCGGGAGAGCTGCGCGCCAACAATGTGTCGTTACAGCCCTATCGGCCCATGCTAGTGGGGATGGAACGATTGGAAGGTGATCTTAGCGGCAGTGTCCAAATTACCGGTTCGACTGCTGCACCTGACTTACAGGGCCAGCTTGGACTACGCAGCATCGGGGTAAGTGGCCCGGAGATACCTGTCGATGTGCAAGATGGTGAACTGGTGGTCTCTTTTGACGGTGAGCAGGGAGATATTGACGGTTATCTGTCCGCTGAGCGCGGGCGTATGGAAATCACCGGTGATGCTTATTGGCCAAGCGGTGACAGTTGGCGGATTGGCGTTGACCTGAATGCAGTCCAAGAGCCTATTTTGGTCGTATTGCCCCAGTTTGGCCAGCTTGAAGTAGCCCCTGATATACGTATCCGTGTCACCCCAAAAAGGCTTCAGGTGAGAGGAGATGTCAATTTGCCCTGGGCACGGCTTGAAATTGGCGATATGCCTTCATCAGCCGTCACGCCGAGTAGCGATGAAGTCATTATTACTGAGCGCGATGATCGCCAGGCAGAAATTGAGGCTCAGCGAGCGGCTGCCAATGGGGATGGCCCCAGCGCCGCGGATGAGCTTGCCGCTACCGGCATGGCTATTGATGTGCTGGTGACGTTAACGCTGGGCAGTGATATGCAACTTTCCGCCTACGGCCTTGAATCTGGATTGGGAGGCTCACTGGAAATACGCCAAAGCAGCGGGGCGTTGCAGCTGTTTGGCGATGTTAATTTGGTCAATGGTCATTTCCAAGCGTTCGGTCAAGATCTGCTTATTCGCCGTGGCGAGCTGCTGTTTAGTGGCCCGCCAGGTCAACCTACACTGGACTTCGAAGCCATTCGCAACCCTGACGTTACCGAAGATGATGTCATCGCAGGCTTGCGGGTAACAGGCAGCGCCGACTCACCGAACGTCCTGATCTTTTCTGAACCGCCGATGGATGAATCTCGTGCGCTTTCCTATCTGTTACGGGGTCGCGCGCCGGATTCCTCAGGTGGCGGTGTGGATAGCGCACTGACTACCGCTTTGATTGGTATGTCATTAGGTCGTACCGGTGGTGCGGTGGGCTCCATTGGCGAAGCCTTCGGTATTGACGATTTAACTTTAGATACCGCTGGAGCCGGTGACGACAGCCAAGTTGCTGTCAGTGGTCAGCTCACCGACGATTTAAGGATTAGCTACGGCGTGGGAATTTTCTCGCCGATTGCCGAACTAACACTACGCTACACGCTGTGGCGTAACCTTTATGTAGAGGCCGTATCGGGTACCAGCCAAGCGGTAGATTTAATCTACACTTTTACCCGTTCCGGCGATCCTGAAATCATACAGCAGCAAAGCAATAAGTGAGGGCGAAATGTCATTGTTTTCAAAACCGTTTTCAAATGCTAGTCGTATACTACCTGGGCGCGATACGCCCATAGAGACAAGCGACGTACATACCATTAATGGTCATTCGCTACATCCGCCATTTCCCGAAGGCCACGAGGAGATCGTGCTAGGTATGGGCTGCTTCTGGGGCGTTGAGCGTCTGTTTTGGCAGTTGCCCGGTGTATATGTCACTGCAGCGGGTTATGCTGGCGGCGAAACACCTAACCCCACCTATGAAGAGACGTGCACAGGGCGTACTGGCCACACCGAAGTGGTGCGGGTAGTTTATGACCCACAGCAAGTCCAGCTTGAAACGCTGCTGCAGGTTTTCTGGGAACAGCACGATCCGACCCAGGGCAATCGCCAGGGTAACGACATTGGCTCGCAGTATCGCTCCGCCATTTTCACCACCAGCCAGGCGCAGCAAACTGCAGCCGAACAGAGCGCAGCAGCCTATCAACAAGCGCTCGACAAAGCGGGCAGAGGGCCGATTACCACCGAGATAAAGCCGCTAGAAACGTTTTATTACGCGGAGGCCTACCATCAGCAGTACTTGGATAAAAACCCCAATGGCTACTGTGGGTTAAAAGGCACAGGCGTTACCTGCCCAATCGGTTAAAAAGCGCATTTCAAACGATTTAAACAACGATTCACCGACAGGAAGCCATTATGCAGCAACGTTATCACCTTAAGTGGGCTTCCCCGCGCGGCGCACTGGCTAGCGCTTTCGCTCTAATGCTGTGCACGCCGCTGGCTTGGGCAGATGAGGAGGCGAGTGCGCTAGCTATGCCCCAAGCCGTCAGCGACACACCATTTGCAAGCGAACGCGAAGCCGTGATTTGGCGCCGCGAAGAGCTTAAAGATATTGAGAGTCTGGTGCGACAGCTACGCTTTGATCTGATTAACAATCAAGATATAGAGGCCGCCATGCCGCGACTTCTCGAGCTGCAAGAGCGCGCAAGTGCGGAACGTTTGCTGCCTGCGTTTATAGCGGGCACCCACGGTAGTGGTTCCGAGGCACGAGCCGCAATTTGGGAGGAGTGGGAGGACTTTGGCGCTGGTTTTACCGACCTTGAAAGTAAAATCGCTAATTTGATAGAGGTGGCCGAACAAGAGGATCCCCGTGACACTGCACGCGCGCTTTCAGAGGTGGGTGCCAGCTGTAAGAGCTGTCACCGCACCTACCGCTACGACTAGCGGAGCGGTAGGTGCTCGAAAATGGGTGCAGAGGAGGGCGTTTAGTCGCCTTGCTGAACGCGGTCAATACGATAAAGCGTTTCTACTTGTTCCAAGCCACTTATGGTGCAATTAAGGTCTTTAACGCGGCCATCACTTAACCCATAGACCCAGCCATGCACTGAGATCTGCTGTCCACGCTGCCAGGCGCGCTGCAAAATCTTGGTGCGGCATAAACTATTAACTTGGGCTTTAACGTTGAGCTCACACATGCGATCGATTTGATCTTCAAGCGGGAGATGGTCCAGCGATTTCCTGTGGTGGTTGTACTGTTCGCGCACTGAGTGCAGCCAGTAATCCACCACGCCACATTCGCCTCCCATCATGGCAGCCTTGATGCCCCCGCAACCATAGTGACCGACGATCATAATATGGCTGACTTTAAGTACGTCCACCGCGAACTGGACCACCGATAGGGCGTTCATATCGGTGTGGTGAAGCAAGTTGGCCACGTTACGATGTACAAAAACTTCCCCAGGCGGGAGTGCAATAATTTGATTTGCTGGCACGCGGCTGTCGGAGCAGCCAATCCATAAATAATCGGGGTTCTGCTGGTTCGATAAGCGTTTAAAGTAGTCGGGGTCTTCTTCGCACATACGCTCAGCCCAGGCGCGATTATTATCGAGTAGCGTTGAAATAGGGTCAGACATAGCGTCTCCAGAAAGGTTAGCGGGCGTTAAAGCGAATTATCAAAGCCCTACTCTGGGTGAAAATAGGCCTCGTATAGCGTAGGCCAGTACAGAATGGCAGCAGAAGGTTTTAACCTTCCCGGGTAGTCAGGTCAACCGCTGCACTTGGCCGATGGGTAACACGATATTGATTCATATGAATTCTAACTCCCCAGGAGCAAACCATGGCAGACGTTTCTGAATACGAGTATGACCTTCTGGTTATTGGCGCAGGCTCTGGTGGTGTACGCGCGGCGCGTATGGCCGCGGCTACCGGCGCGAAAGTGGCCATTGCCGAGGATCGCTACCTGGGCGGAACCTGCGTCAACGTGGGCTGTGTGCCCAAGAAGCTCTACTCATACGCTGCCCATTTCCATGACAGCTTTGATGATGCGGCGGGTTTTGGCTGGCAGCTGCCGGGACCCGCCAGCTTCGATTGGGCCACACTGCGTGACAACAAAATAAGTGAAATCAAACGTCTAAATGGCATCTATCAGCGCATGTTGGAAGGCGCTGGAGTGACGCTCTTCAACGCCAGAGCACGCCTGGTCGATGCGCACACAGTGACGTTAAGCGGCGAACATGGCGATACATCGGTCACTGCTCAAAAAATCGTCCTCGCTACCGGTGGATGGCCCTGGGTGCCCGACTTTCCTGGCAGTGAACACGCGCTGGATTCCAATCAGATTTTTGATCTGGATACTTTTCCTAAGCGCTTTTTAGTGCTGGGCGGTGGTTATATTGCGGTGGAGTTTTCGAGCATCTTTAATGGTCTGGGCAGCGAGACGCACCTTATCTACCGCGGCGAGCTGTTTTTGAAAGGCTTTGATCAACAGGTTCGCGAGTTCACCTGCGCTGAAATGGCAAAAAAGGGGGTCAACCTCCACTTCAACACTAACATCGAACGTATTGAACCCAGCCACGACGGCTACAATGTGCACCTTACCAACGGCGATGTGCTTGAAGTCGACGTGGTGCTTGCGGCCACTGGGCGGAAAGCCAATATTCGTGACCTAGGACTTGAAGCGTTGGGAGTAAACTTGGATGAAGCGGGAAAAATCCCCATCAATGAGCGGTTTGAAACGGCGCTGCCTTCAGTTTTAGCGCTAGGCGACCTAATTACTGGGCCTGAATTAACGCCGGTCGCGCTGGCTGAAGCGATGCAGCTGGTCGATATTCATTTTGCCGATACGGTTCCCCAGCCGCTGGATTACAGTACGATTCCCACCGCCGTTTTTTGCCATCCCAATATCGGAACAGTGGGGCTTTCCGAACAGGCCGCACGGGATAAATTTACCAATATACGTGTATATAGCACCGATTTTAGGGCCATGAAACACACGCTGTCAGGTAGCCAGGAACGCACCTTAATGAAGCTGATCGTTGACGATGCCACCGATGTAGTCGTAGGGGCTCATATGGTTGGTGATGATGCGGGGGAAATCATTCAGGGAATTGCTATCGCGGTAAGGGCGGGTCTTACCAAGCAGGACTTTGACCGCACCGTGGGCATTCATCCTACGGGGGCGGAGGAGTTCGTCACGCTACGTACGCTCACGCGTACTTAACAACACTCAAGCCTAGGCGTGCCAGTGGCACGCCTTTTTTTGTCAGCTGTTTGCGCTATCCTGAAGGTGACAGCGATAAGCGATGACTGCACCACCTCTCATAACAGAAAATTATGGAAAGCGAGACGAAGAATAATATGGCTTTTGAATTGCTCATAATCAGCTGTTATAATGATGGTCAAATTCGCTACAGCGAAGCATAACTATGAGCACGCCGACACAACCTTTTACCCCCTCTGCAGACCTTGCTAGGCCAACGGTGGCCGATGCTGTGGTTGGCCATGCAGAGACACCTCTGTTTATTCGCAAACCCAATGCGGATGATGGATGGGGAGTTTACGAGCTTATTAAAGCCTGCCCACCGCTGGATGTGAATTCCGCCTATGCCTACCTACTGCTTGCGACCCAATTTCGTGATACCTGTGCAGTGGCGACCAATGAAGAGGGCGAAATTGTTGGCTTTGTGTCTGGTTACGTCAAGGACAACGCCCCCGATACCTACTTTTTATGGCAAGTGGCTGTCGGTGAAAAAGCGCGTGGTACCGGGCTAGCTCGGCGCTTGGTCGAGGCGATTATGTCACGCCCCGAACTTGACGACGTGCATCACCTGGAAACCACCATAACCCCCGACAATCTAGCCTCTTGGGGCTTGTTCCGTCGCTTGGCTGCGCGTTGGCATGCGCCACTTAATAGCCGCGAATACTTCTCTACCGAACAGCTCGGAGGAGAGCATGATCCGGAAAACCTGGTTCGTATTGGCCCGTTCCAAACAGACCGTATCTAATACACCGCTTTCCAAACGGTAAACACGTATTGGACTTACTGTTTTTCCCGCTCATGTTGCTCCGGGCAAGCAACGCCTAAAGGCAAACTGATCAACTAAGGAGGTCGCTAATGCAGACCCAGACGCTTGAACGCATGGAATCCAATGTACGTACATATTCACGTTCATTTCCGGTGGTGTTTACCAAAGCGCAAAATGCGCGTCTAACCGATGAGAATGGCCGTGAGTACATTGATTTCCTCGCCGGCGCGGGCACGCTTAATTACGGCCACAACAATCCGCACATGAAGCAGGCGATGATTGATTACCTGTCGACTGACGGTGTGGTTCACGGTTTGGATATGTGGACCAATGCCAAGCGTGATTATTTGGAAACGCTTGAAGAGGTTATTTTCAAGCCGCGTGGGCTTGACTACAAAGTACATCTGCCTGGGCCAACAGGTACCAATGCGGTAGAAGCCGCTATTCGTCTGGCTCGAGTGGCTAAAGGTCGCCACAATATTGTCACTTTCACCAATGGTTTCCACGGGGTCACCATGGGGGCTTTGGCGACTACGGGTAACCGTAAATTCCGTGAAGCGACCGGTGGCATACCCACCCAGGGCGCTAGCTTCCTGCCTTTTGATGGTTACATGGGTGAGCATACCGATACCCTGGATTATTTTGAAAAACTGCTCGGCGACAAATCCGGCGGTTTGGATATACCGGCGGGTGTCATCATTGAAACCGTGCAAGGCGAGGGCGGTATTAACGTTGCAGGCCTAGAGTGGCTTAAACGCCTGGAAGGGATCTGCAAAGCCCACGATATTCTGCTGATTATTGATGATATTCAGGCAGGCTGTGGCCGCACCGGCAAATTCTTTAGCTTCGAGCATGCGGGTATTACGCCCGACATTATTACCAACTCCAAATCGCTCTCAGGTTTTGGCCTGCCGTTTGCGCACGTGCTGATGCGCCCAGAGCTGGATAAGTGGAAGCCTGGTCAATATAACGGCACCTTCCGTGGTTTCAGCTTGGCGATGGTGACAGCCACCGCCGCGTTGAAAAAGTACTGGACAAATGACACCTTTGAACGCGATGTTCAGCGCAAAGGGCGTATTGTAGAAGAGCGCTTCCAGAAGTTAGCGGCACTATTGACGGAACACGGCATGCCCGCCACAGAGCGTGGTCGTGGTTTGATGCGCGGTATTGACGTAGTGTCTGGTGATATCGCCGATAAAATTACCAGTAAAGCTTTTGAGCACGGTTTGGTGATTGAAACAAGTGGTCAGGACGGCGAAGTGGTTAAGTGCCTGTGCCCGCTAACTATTAGCGATGAAGACCTACTGGAAGGTTTGGATATTCTCGAAATGTGTGTGAAAACTGTTGCTAGCGAGTAATTAAGCGTTACGCTGAAGCAGTAAGTTCAACAGTTTTAGTCAAGGATATAGCGGCTGGTAGTCGCCAGCCGCTTTGCAACGGAGTACTCCTATGATCGTTCGTAATATTGAAGAAGCGCGTAAAACAGAGCGTCTAGTGACTGCCGAAAATGGCAACTGGGATAGCACGCGCCTAGTGTTGGCCAACGACGGTGGGAACTTTTCTTTTCATATCACGCGAATTTTCGAGGGCACTGAAACACATATTCACTACAAACATCACTATGAGTCAGTGTATTGCATCGAAGGTGAAGGCGAGGTGGAAACACTCGCGGATGGCAAAATCTGGCCTATCAAGCCGGGCGATATCTACATCCTGGACCAGCATGATGAACATTTGCTTCGGGCACATAAAACCATGCACCTAGCATGTGTCTTTACACCGCCCATTACCGGCAACGAAGTTCACCAGGAAGACGGCTCGTACGCGCCTTCTGAATAAATTGAATAGCTACAGCGCTTTCGTTTAAGCGCTGTTGTCTCAAGTGGTCAAGCAACGAAAAAGCAGCCTGCTATAGCAGGCTGCTTTTTTGCTAAGCATTCGCTTTTCTGTGATTAAATCATTTTTTAACAAAGACTTATGATTTATCAAATACTAGCGTAATTTCACCAAGTGTGAAGCCGAATTTGCGCATGGCAGTTCGATTAATCAAGCGGCCATCCGGCTGAAGGTACATCCAGTCATCCATGGAGAATGAGATCATTCGGCCATTGATTTCGATCTCCAGCGGGTAGCGCATGTGGAAAGCATGACCGTATTGACGTGCTTCTACTTGGCCCTCCACGTCATTGGCAGTGCCAATCCAGTGGTGTTCATCAATTCGCTCAAATGTCCAAACGCGTCGATCGGTTTCACCGTCTGAAAACACGAAAGACTCGTCCAGCGTCAGGGTGCCATCTTCGTAACTGCCTTGGATCTCCACAGTAAAACGTCGCTGTACCTCGCCGGAGTAATCCTGCACCATGCCCCAGGCTCGGGTGGTGCCCGCAAAGTAGTCAGCGATATCCAAACGAGGTTCAGAGTCAGCGTAGTCTTCAATATCAACGCCAGCACAACCAGCCAACAAGAAAAGTAGTGCGAAAAAGCTAGTACGCAGGGAGCGGATCATGGGTCATTTCCTATATGAAAACGGATATCGGTACAATTGTGGTAAAATATTCTAATAGCATAGAACACCCCAGAGGCTATGACTACTGGCATTGCCCGGGTTCGCTTAATATATATTATGTTAAATCAAGTAAACTAAGCGTCTGTAAATAGGTGTCCAAAAGCTGTGATGCCGTTGGACACTAGTCTCCCATCTCCTTATCATTCCCCCACCTATTGTCCAAGGATATCTCTTGATATGCGCCCAGGTGTTTTGTGGCTTATAGCTGGCTTGTCACTTTCGATCGCAGGTTGTGCAGCAACCAAGCCGGAAACGAATCAACCGCTTCCTTTAAGCGAAGCCTCGTTCAACTCTCGTATCCTGGAATTAGAAAGCCAGTTAGCGCAGCAATGTGACACAGGCACTGAGCTGCAGGAACGCCAGCTTGATCAGCAGCAAACACTGACTGCCGATATGCGTGAAGTAGGCAGTTTACTGCGCTACCTTCGCCAAGATGTGCAGCAGTTGGAAGCTAAACGTGAAGAGCCTGTCATCATTCGTGAAGAGTGTGAAATTGACGAAAGTTTGACCACTAAGACCCTGTTGGGTCGCAACGAGTGGGTAGGTTTTCCGAGCCTAGGGACCTATTTAAAAGCGCGTGTCGATTCCGGTGCCAATACATCTTCCCTGTCAGCAGCCGAAATCACTCCTTTTGAGCGCGATGGAGAAGATTGGGTGCGCTTCAAATTGGCGCTTGACGAAGAAGATGTAGCCGTAGAGTCGCAGCGAGATGAGTGGATTGAAGCACCAATCGTTCGCCGAGTACGCATTATTCAAGCTTCCGGTGAAGAGTCTCGCCCGGTCATTTCCCTGTTAATGACCCTGGGGCCAATTCGCGAAAATGTCGAATTCACGCTCAATAACCGCGCTCATCTCGATTACCCGGTGCTGCTTGGACGGCGCTTTATAATGGATATAGCGTTGATTGACGTCGCCAGCACCTATTTACATGACCGGCCCGAGTTTCCTGGTGGCGAGCCAGCGGACCAAGCTGGTGAAGACGAAGCAGTTGATGAAGACGATAGCGAAGAGTAACTGCTCTAACGCTTCACGAGGAAAGGAATCTCCATGTCACGGTTAATGTTTTATATTATTGTCGGCTTACTGTTAGCCGTAGGTATTGCCACCAGCGTGCATCGCCATGTGCAGTTTGAAATCCCGTGGCTGCCCGGTGAACAGCGCCAAGTGTGGGAAATTGAGGCTGGCATTACTTTTAATGCTCAGGATGGCCCCGTTCAGGTTGACTTGGCGCTGCCTTCTCACCAGGCAGGCTACCGTGTATTGACCGAGAACACGGCTTCATCTGGGTACGGGCTTGCTTACCAGGCAGACGAATTAGGCCGCACCGCCCGCTGGACTATTCGCGAAGCCGTGGGCAGCCAAACGCTATATTACTCGGTGCAGATGCTGGTATCCCAGGATGCACGCTCACCGATACAGGCACCTCCCGAAGTGCTCACTACTACACCCTGGGAAAGTCCCTATGACACGGCGGCCAGTCAGCTCATTGAGCAAGCCTGGGCACGCAGTGCCAATAACGCCACCTTTGCTCGCGAGCTAATCCTCGATATCAATGGAGAACGTCAGAGTGAAAATGCGCGGCTGCTGCTTTCACAAGAAAATCCTGCGGCGCTAGTGGTTCGGTTACTCAACCAAGCGGGCGTTCGAGCTCGTGAAGTAAGTGGTCTGCTGCTGGAAGATGGCCGTCGTCGCCAAACGCTAAGCAGTTGGATTCAGGTGTTTGATGAATCTGGCGAAGAGTGGTCAATTTTTCACCCTCTGACCGGTGAGCAAGGCAAACCGGATAATTTGCTGCTGTGGGAAACCGGTGGCAGAGCCGTGTTGGAAGTTCAGGGCGGCACCAATTCGCGGGTTACTTTCTCCATGATGACCCACGATCAGCCCGCTTCGGCCGCGGTGCGTAATCACTACTCTGAAGACACGCTGCTGAATTTCTCCATCCACAGCCTGCCGCTGGAAGAGCAAGCGCTGTTCCAAACTATCTTGCTCATTCCCATCGGTGCGTTAATGGTGGTGTTTTTGCGTGTGCTGGTGGGCGTTAAAACGTCCGGTACCTTTATGCCGGTGTTGATCGCCCTCGCCTTCATTCAAACCACCCTTCCCACGGGCTTGATTGGTTTCCTACTTATCGTTGCCGTTGGTCTGATTATTCGTAACTACCTTTCCTACTTAAATTTATTGCTGGTAGCCAGGGTCTCGGCGGTAATAATAACGGTGATTGCGATTATCTCGATCTTCACCGTGCTGGCCTACCGTATGGGGCTTAGTGCAGGCTTAACGATTACCTTCTTCCCAATGATCATTTTGGCCTGGACCATTGAGCGGATGTCGATACTTTGGGAAGAGGAAGGTCCTAAGCAGGTGTTAATTCAAGGCGGCGGGAGTTTGATTACGGCTATCCTTGCCTACCTGGCGATGAACAACCCCTGGGTACGCCACATAACTTTCAACTTCCTGGGCGTTCAACTGATATTGATGGCGTTTATCTTGCTGCTGGGCAATTACACCGGTTACCGTTTACTCGAGCTGCGCCGCTTCAAGCCAATCACTGACGATGAGAAACCGTCATGAGTTGGCTGAAAAACTGGACGTGGCCCACGCGCTTGCGGGATAAAGGCATTATCGGCATGAACCGGCGCAATATTCGCTACATCGGGCGATATAATAGCCGCCGTCTCTATCCCCTGGTCGATGACAAGCTTAAAACCAAGTTACTGGCTCAGCAGTATGGGATTACTTCGCCCGAACTAATTGGCACTGTAACGACACAGTTTGGCGTTAAGCACATTGGCGCGATGCTCACGGGTCACGCAGGCTTTGTCATCAAGCCTGCAAAGGGAAGCGGTGGTAAAGGTATACTGGTGATTGAAAAGGTTGAGGATAATAACTTTATCAAACCCAGTGGTGTGAAACAGACGCTTGTTGATATTGAACGTCACGTGTCGAATATTTTGTCCGGGCTTTACTCATTGGGCGGCTCACCCGATGTGGCGGTGATTGAAACGCTGATTAATTTCGATGAAAGCCTGATGGATTACACCTATGAAGGGGTTCCTGATATCCGGGTTATCGTCTTCAAGGGCTATCCCGTTATGGCCATGATGCGTCTCTCCACCGCGGCATCCGATGGCAAGGCTAATTTGCACCAAGGGGCGGTAGGCGTTGGCTTAAACATTGCGACAGGAGCTGCCCTGCGCGCCGTTCAGTTTGACCGGCCCTGCTTCAGTCATCCGGACACGGGCCACGATCTGGCAAGCTTGGTCGTTCCCCAGTGGGATACGCTGCTTAACTTGGCGGCGGGATGTTATGAAATGACCGGGCTAGGCTATCTGGGTACTGATATGGTGCTGGATCGCAAGTATGGTCCCATGCTGCTTGAGCTGAACGCACGGCCCGGCTTGGCTATTCAAATGACCAATGGTGAAGGTTTGCGTCGCCGCCTTGATCTCATTGAGCGTCAACCCGATAACGTGCCCCCGAAACAACGAGTGGCCTTTGCCCAACACCATTTTGCGCGGCAAAGTGAGCTGGTAGATAGCGAATCGGCAGTAAGCTCTGACACCTCTTCCTCCGGCGCGTAGACTACTAACAAAAGCTAGGCTAACAACGTTCAACGAGTTGCCCATGACCCAAGCGAGTACACTACTACAGCAGGCGGAGTCGCAGTGCCATATCCGCGGCGTTCGCTTCACCCCTATTCGCCGACGCGTGCTGGAAATGATTGCCGAAAATGGCGGTGGGTTAAAAGCCTATGACCTGCTGGATAAGCTCTCTACTGAGCATGCGGCTGCCCGCCCACCGACAGTTTATCGAGCGCTGGAGTTCTTGATTGATCAAGGTTTGGTCCATCGCATCGAGTCTCAGAACTCTTATGTGGCCTGTGCCTGCCCAGAGCATGCCCACGGCTTTCAGCTACTCATTTGCCGTCACTGCGGTTATGTTGAAGAGCTGCACCTTGACGAGATCAGCGATCAACTGGCAGCACTGGCAAAACGCCAAGGCTTTAACGTTGAGCGCCAAACCATTGAGCTCCAAGGGCTCTGTCAGGATTGTCGAACAGCTAGCGAGTAAATTGTATGTCCCGTTTTGATCACGTCGCGCCGGATGCGCTGTTTAAGCAACTCGAGCGTGCCACCCCCGAAGATAGTCTACCCGCGGTGTCCACCCTGCTAGCCGCGGTTCGTTTTAACGCTGACGGTTTGATCCCCGCCATTGCCCAGCAGCACGATACTAACGAAGTGTTGATGATGGCATGGATGAACCTTGAGGCGCTGGAAGAGACGCTAACTACTCGGCGCGTTTGCTACTATTCGCGCTCGCGCGAAAAGCTATGGCGCAAGGGGGAGTCGTCGGGCCAGCAGCAGCAGCTTATCTCTGCTGCGTTGGATTGCGATGGTGATACGCTGTTGTTGCAAGTTGAACAAACGGGGCCTTCTTGCCACACCGGGCGGCGCAGCTGTTTCTATATTGCCGTGGATGGAGAGCAGGCCTCAATTACCAGCAATCCGCTGATTGATCCTGACGACCTGTACGGCAAAAAAACCTAGTTCTGCCTATGCAATCCATGACTCGTTTAATATCAGCCCTGTGTTCAGGTTCGCGCTGGGTATTGATGAAGGTGATGATTGGCTGCGTTAGAGTCTATCAATACACGCTCAGCCCCCTTTTAGGCCCGCGCTGCCGCTTCTGGCCGAGCTGTTCGTCCTACACGATTGAAGCGATTCAGGTGCATGGGCCATTGAAAGGCGGTTGGATGGCAGTCAAACGGATCGTTAAGTGCCACCCGGGTAATCCAGGGGGCATGGATCCAGTGCCCGGAGGCCGCAGCGAGCAGCTTTGCCGCGAGGATGATGAAAAGGAATCATCGCCCTCCTGCTGTGATCATCATCCTCGTTAGCTTGCTCTGCTACTTCTGCTGCGCTACCGCGTAGATCTTCTCCAGCATGGCGTGCAGGCCGTTGCTACGTGTGGGGGACAAGTGCTTGTCTAACCCTAAATCAGTCATAAAGTGCGGTTCGGTAGCTCGTATTTCAGCGGCTGTGCGTTCGCTATAAATACGCAGCAAGACGGCAATTAGGCCGGATACGATGGCTGCATCGGAGGTTGCTTTAAAAACCAGCTTATCGCCCTCCTCTTCATGGCGCATCCACACATTTGACTGACAGCCCTGAATTTTAAACTCCTCGATCTTCCATTCTTCGGGAAAGTCGGGCAGTTGATTACCCATATCGATAATGTACTGGTAACGATCCATCCAGTTATCAAATATCTCGAAATCTTCGATTAGCTCTTGCTGGGCCTGCTCGGCGCCGGAAGTGCTCATGCTATTTCCTTCTCTCTTGGTATTGGCGACTGAAGCCGTTAAGACAGGCTCTTTACGTATCTTCCCTATTATAACGGTTCAAAGGCGGCTTGAGGGGTGTTGTATCTGAAATCGCCAATCGATGACGCTGCTGCTCGCGATGCCACTCGTTGTCTTCGGTGTGAAGATAACGTGAGGTGGTATCAAGCCGCGCGTGACGGGCGCTTTCGGCCAGATGGCGCAAGCTAATGCCCGATTGAGCTTGGTGGGTAATCGATGTATGCCTTAACCAGTGCGGCGTTGCCTGGTTAAGTGCGGCAATATGTTCAGGTGTGCCGCCCTTATTTTCAAGTGCTTGCGCAGCCTTATGAAATGTAGTCCGAATAAGCCGATAAAGCTGGTTATGCCCCAGGCCGCGCTGGCCATCCAGGGCGCGCAGCAACGGTGTCTCTGCGTCCAGCTGGCTGGGAATGTCAGACAGGCCCAGTGCTTGGCGCCACTGCTGCAGGCAGTTCAGCATATCCTCGGGCAGCGGAATTCTTGCCATTTTGCTGCCCTTGCCCACCACATGCCACCACCAGCGCCCTTCGCTGCGCTGGAAATCGCCCATACGCGCATCCGCCATCTCGCTAATACGTGGCGCAAGCAGATAGGCAAAGCCAAAGATAAAGCGTCGCCGGGCATGCTCAAAATGAGCGCGATTGCCCTCCCCAGCCTCTAGCGGTCTATTCAACCACTTCCACAGCCATGCCCATAGATCGCCCTCAAGATAGCGTTCAATTCGCGGCGTTTGATTATTCAGGCGGCGGGATTTATCGCGCATTAAGCGAAACGGATTGTGGTTAACCCACCCCGCTTCTACCAGCCACGCGAACAGGCCTTGCAGTATTACCAAGCTTTGACGCCGGCTGGCGGGCGATAATACGCCGCGAAATGGCCGCCACGCCGGGTGCGTGCGGGGCTTGGAGGGCCCCACCCACTGCCCGCTAGGCTGTGGATCAGCAAGAAAGGCTTCAAAGCGGCGCAGCGTTTCGCGATTTATATCGGCAAGCGTGAGGCCTTGGCTAGCCAGCCAGAGCAGAAGCCGCTCCGCCTCTCGACGGTACGCTTTCCAGGTTTGCGGGCTGTCCACGTACTCATCCAACCATGCGGATACTGCCTGGGCATCGTTTTGGGCGCTAATACGCCCACCATTGGGCGTCTCTTTTAGCGTCAATAGTTGGCTAGTGGGTGTAATAACGTCATTCGCCATGCCCGTCGCTACTCTCTTTTAAAGGCCTTTTATATTCAGTGGTCTGAAGTGTGCCTCTGTAGGCAAATAAATTCAAGATAATAAGGGTAATCTTGAATTTATATCTATTGCTGTAAATAAAATTACGTTTTACATAATACGTAATTATTGCCTTTTGCCTTATGAAAACCGACAATGGCAGTCACGAAAAGCTCTCAAGGAAGGATCATTTCATGGCCCGCAACGGCATTCAGTACAGCGATGTTCAACAAGCCATTGATGCCCTGCTGGCCCGGGGCGACACGCCCAGCGTGCAGCGTATTCGCGATGTGCTGGGTACCGGCAGCTTCACGACAATTAGTGACCACTTTCGCTTGTGGCGCAGTGAGCGAGAGCAGAATCGCGATGTGCCGCCGCCTAAAGGGGTGCCGGAAGTCGTAGTGACAATGGCCAGCGAACTTTGGCGCGAGGCCCAGGAAGTGGCAAATCAAGCGCTGCTCCACTATCGCGAGGATGCCAATCGCCAGGTTGCCGACGCCCAGCAGCTCGCAGAGGACGCTCAACAGCAGGCCGCTAACGCCGAGCAGCGCGAGAGCGCCCTCGCCGAGCACTTGCGTCATATGGAGCAGCGCATGGAGGCGTTGAACCGGGAATTGGCCGCTAGCCAAACCAGCGAACATCACTGGCATCAACAAGCCGAAGCGGCGCAGGAGGAAGTTACTCAACTGAAGCAGGCGCAACAGCAGCTAGAGAACCAGGTAGGCGCGCAGCGCGATGCGCATAGCCAAGCCCTTAACGAGCAGCAGGTAGCGTGGGAGCAGCGGTTAACACAAGAGGAGCAGCGTCATGAGGCAGCTGAAGGAAGGCTGATGGCGATGCTGGATAACGCACAGCAGGCGCGCGCCCAGGAAGAGAAGAGTTACCAAAAACGTTTGCAGCAGTCTGAGCAGCGTATTGAGACATTGAGTCAGGAGCTAAAGGCAAAGCAGCAGGCCCTGCATCAACTTCAGTTGGAAGCCAGCGACCGCGAGCAACAGATTAGCGAGCAAAAGCAGACAATGGCGGCACTGCACAAGCAGGAGAAAGCGCTGACCCAGCAGCTTGACGAGGCCAAAGCCGCGATCACCAGCCAAGCTCAGCAGCATGCCGAGCGCGAAGCTGCGCTACAGCAAGCGTGGCAAGAGAAGCTTTGGAGCCGTATGGAAGCGCTGCAAAAACAGCTTACGGCACTCCCCGACGCGCTATCAAAACAAAGCAGTGAGCCCGGCCAGTAATCAACCTAGAGACGTAAAAAAGCCCAGCGTTTCAAGGCTGGGCTTTTGACCGTGTACCGTTAATTTAACGGTAGTAGGCGTTAGTGGTATCACTATGATCAGTAACGTCGCGAATACCGGCAAGCTCCGGAATGCGCTCCATCAGCGTCTTCTCAACACCATCTTTAAGCGTTAAATCGACCGCCGCACAGCCCTGACAACCACCGCCAAAGGCGAGGACGGCGTACTGCTGCTCGGTCAGTTCAACCAACTTGATTTCCCCACCGTGAGCGGCAAGGCCAGGATTAATCTCACTGTAAAGCACGTAATTGATACGGTCTTCCAGCGGGCTATCCGCATTGACCTTGGGCATCTTGGCGTTGGGCGCTTTGATGGTTAGCTGACCGCCCATGCGGTCGGCGTTGAAATCCACCACTGCCTCTTCCAAAAAGGCCAAGCTGTTTTTATCGAGAAAAACGTTAATTTTCTCGAGCTCCAGCGTGACATCGGTAGGTTCTTCTTCGCCGGGACGGCAGTAAGCCAAGCAAGTTTCCGCGTAGGGTGTGCCCGGCTGAGTAATAAAAATGCGTACCGCAATACCTTCGACGTTCTGCTTTTCCAGCAGTTCTGCCAAGTATTCTTGCGCACTGGGTGTAATATCAATACCTTGGGTATCGATTTTAGTATCTACTTCGCTAGTCGTGGTCATGAGGGCTGTCTTCCTCCCGTGGTAGTGGCGGCGCCACTTCACATGTCATTTGTGTCTATGGTAAGCAAAACAGCGCGCTGACACAATCCCGACTGTTTTAGTCAGCTATTTTAAACAGCTCTTTTTAAGAGCGACTATTAATTATCATTCCTTATCTTGCGTATAGCCTACGTAGGGGCGCCTTTTGCCATCCCTTTTGTTATCATTATGCGCCTAATAACGACAGATGCTGCTTTTCCGACGATAACAACATCCCCTTTGACGACTGTGACGCTGGAGAACTCCCCCTGCCATGGCTGATAGTGCTTTGATCGCAACCCTCACCCAACGCCTTGCCCAACGTATCCTGATTCTGGATGGCGGCATGGGCACCATGCTGCAGAATGCCCAGTTGAGTGAGGAAGATTTTCGCGGCGAACGGTTTAGCGACTGGCCCTCGGATCTCAAAGGCAATAATGATCTGCTCGCGCTCACCTGCCCTGATGTCGTCACGCGGATTCATCGTGACTACCTGGAAGCCGGTGCCGACATTATTGAGACCAACACCTTTAATAGCACTCAGCTGTCACAGTCTGATTACGGCATGGAATCGCTGGTGGTTGAACTCAACCGTGAATCAGCGCGCCTAGCCCGTGAGGTCTGCGACGCCGTGGCCGCCGAAACCGGCGTGCCCCGCTACGTGGCCGGTGTGTTAGGCCCCACCTCGCGCACCGCGTCGCTATCGCCGGATGTGAATGACCCCGCCAAGCGTAACGTTACCTTTGATGAGCTGCGCGAGAACTACTACGAAGCCGCCGAAGCGCTGATCGCAGGCGGTGCCGATCTGATCATGATCGAAACCATCTTCGATACACTTAACGCCAAGGCCGCGATCTATGCCCTGGAAGAGTTGTTCGATGACCGCGGCGAGCGCCTGCCGGTCATGATCTCCGGCACCATCACCGATGCCTCAGGACGTACGCTCTCGGGTCAAACCACCGAAGCCTTCTGGAACTCAGTACGCCACGCCCAGCCGTTGTCGGTGGGTTTGAACTGCGCCCTGGGCGCCGAAGAGCTGCGCCCTTACCTGGAAGAGCTTTCCACCAAGGCCGATACCTTTGTCTCCGCCCACCCCAATGCGGGTCTTCCCAACGAGTTTGGTGAGTACGACCAAACGCCGGAGGAGATGTCGGAGATTGTCAGCGAGTTTGCCGCCAGTGGGCTGGTCAATATCATCGGCGGCTGCTGTGGCTCAACGCCCGAGCATATTCGCGCTATTGCTGATTCTGTTCGCGATATGGCGCCCCGGGTTATTCCCGAGCGCAGCCGCGCCTGCCGTCTATCCGGTCTAGAGCCATTTAACATTGAAGCTGACTCGTTGTTCGTCAACGTTGGTGAACGTACCAACGTCACCGGCTCGGCGCGTTTTAAGCGCTTGATAGTAGAAGAAGACTTCACCACTGCCTTGGAAGTTGCCCTTGAGCAAGTCGAAAGCGGCGCTCAGGTCATCGACATCAATATGGACGAGGGCATGCTCGAGTCCAAGGAAGCCATGGAGCGCTTTCTTAACTTGATCGCCGGTGAGCCGGATATTGCACGCGTGCCAATTATGATCGACTCCTCCAAGTGGGAGATCATCGAAGCGGGTCTGAAGTGCGTCCAGGGCAAGGCGGTGGTGAACTCCATTTCCCTTAAGGAGGGCGAAGCCGCCTTCCGCGAACAGGCGACCAAATGCCGTCGCTTTGGCGCTGCCATCGTGGTAATGGCCTTTGATGAAGAGGGCCAGGCCGATACCTTCGCCCGCAAAACCGAAATTTGTCAGCGCGCCTACCGCCTGCTGGTGGATGAAATAGGCTTTCCGGCTGAAGATATCATTTTTGACCCGAATATCTTTGCCATCGCCACGGGTATTGAAGAGCACAACAACTACGCGGTCGACTTTATCGAAGCGACCCAGTGGATTCGCGATAACCTGCCTCACGCGATGATTTCCGGCGGTGTCTCTAACGTTTCGTTCTCGTTTCGCGGCAACAACCCGGTTCGCGAAGCGATTCACTCAGCGTTTCTGTATCACGCGATCCGTGCGGGCCTGACCATGGGCATCGTCAATGCGGGCCAGCTCGCGGTTTATGATGACCTTCCCGCTGAGCTGCGCGATGCGGTTGAAGACGTGGTGCTTAATCGGCGCAGCGACGGCACCGAGCGACTGCTGGATATTGCCGATAAGTATAAAGGCGACGGTAGCGGTGCGGCCAAGAAAGAGGATCTCGAGTGGCGCAGCTGGCCGGTCAATAAGCGTATTGAACATGCGCTGGTCAAAGGCATTACAGTTTATATCGAGGATGACACCGAGCAGGCCCGCGCCGAAGCCGAGCGCCCTATTGAGGTCATCGAAGGCCCGCTGATGGACGGTATGAACGTGGTCGGCGACCTGTTTGGCGACGGCAAGATGTTCCTGCCCCAGGTCGTTAAGTCCGCCCGGGTCATGAAACAGGCCGTGGCCTACTTGATTCCCTACATCGAGGCCGAGAAGAGCGAAGAGACCAAAGCCAAAGGCAAGATCGTCATGGCCACGGTCAAAGGCGATGTTCACGATATCGGTAAAAATATCGTTGGCGTGGTCTTGCAGTGTAATAACTACGAGGTGATCGATCTCGGTGTCATGGTCGCCGCAGACAAGATCTTGCAGGCCGCCAAAGAGCACAACGCCGATATTATCGGCCTATCTGGTTTGATTACCCCGTCGCTGGATGAAATGGTGCATGTTGCCAAAGAGATGCAGCGCCGCGGGATGGATCTGCCGCTGCTGATTGGCGGTGCCACCACGTCTAAAGCGCATACCGCGGTAAAGATCGAGCCCCAGTATGAGCATCCGGTGATTTATGTTACCGACGCGTCCCGCGCCGTTGGCGTAGCGGGCAAATTATTGACGCCTGCCTTGAAAACACCTTACGTCGCCGAGATTCGTGAAGAGTACGAAAAAGTTCGCGAGCGTAATGCCAAGCGTCGTCCCAAAGCGGCGGACCTGGATTACACCCAGGCACGCAAGCGGCGCTTCCGTACCGACTGGAGCGTCCACACCCCCGCCGAGCCCAATATGCTGGGGCTAAAAACCTTCGACGACTACGACCTCGAAGAATTGATCGAGCGCATCGACTGGACGCCCTTCTTCATGAGTTGGCAGCTAGCGGGTAAATACCCCAAGATTCTCGACGACAAGGTCGTCGGCGAAGCCGCCCGTAACCTGTTTGAAGACGCCAAAGTCATGCTGCGTAAGCTGGTCGAAGAGAAGCGCGTTCAGGCCCGTGGTGTTATCGGCCTGTGGCCCGCCAACAGCGTGGATGATGACGTGATTGAGGTGTACGCCGATGAATCACGTAGTGAAGTCGTCGAACGTCTCTTTCATATCCGTCAACAGACTACCAAAGGCCGTGACGGTATCTGCTATAGCCTGGCTGATTTTATTGCCCCCAAAGAGAGCGGCAAAGCCGACTGGATTGGCGGCTTTGCGGTCACCACCGGGCACGGTGTTGATGAGCTCTCCAAAGCGTATGAGGCGGCAGGCGACGACTACAATGCGATTATGGTGCAGGCGTTGACGGATCGCCTGGCAGAAGCCTTTGCCGAGCGTATGCATGAACGGGTGCGTAAAGAGTTTTGGGGCTATGTACCGGAGGAAACGCTGGACAACGATGCCTTGATCGCCGAGAAGTATCAGGGTATCCGCCCTGCCCCTGGCTACCCCGCCTGCCCGGATCACACCGAGAAAGCCACGCTATTCCGGCTGCTCAATGCCACCGAAAATACCGGTCTGGCGTTGACCGAAAACTTCGCCATGTGGCCAGCGGCGGCGGTTTCCGGTTGGTACTTTGCGCACCCGCAGTCGAAGTACTTCTCCACCGGTAAGATCACCCGGGATCAGGTCGAGGCCATCGCCGCACGTAAGCAGATGCCCCTTGAGGAAATGGAGCGCTGGCTCTCACCGGTGCTCTCTTACGACCCGAGCTGATCAATGCTGTTTGTCGCTCGCCGTCACGGCAAGGTAATTCGCCTTGCCTTACCCATCATGCTGGGCATGCTGTCGCAGAGCATGCTCAACCTGATCGATGCCGCGCTGGTGGGGCATTTGGGCGAGGTAGCGCTGGCGGGTGTAGGCGTGGGCGGTTACGCGATGTTTATGCTCAGCGCTGTTGTTTTTGGACTCTCCTCCAGCGTGCAATCACAAACCGCCCAGCGTTTGGGCGCCGCCCACACGGATATCGCCCATCCGCTTAACTCAGGGCTGGTGATTGGGCTTGCGGTTGCCCTGCCACTGTCACTCTGGGCTTGGTGGCAAGCGCCGCTGCTGATTGGTTTGATTAGTCAAGCCGACGACGTTCAAAGCGTCGCCGTCGACTATTTCCGTTGGCGGGTGGTGTCACTGATCGCCATTGCGCTAACGCTCTGCTTTCGTGGCTACTGGAACGGTCGCCAGCAAACGCATCTCTACTTGCGTATCATCGTGGCAGTTCATTTGATTAATGTGGCAGTCAGCGCGGGGTTAATCTATGGATTTGCCGGACTACCCAAAATGGGCGCGAGCGGCGCGGGGGCTGGCACTACACTATCGCTGTTTATTGGCTTGATTGTATGGTGCTGGGTGAGCACAAAAAGCGCTTCTATCGAGCATTTTTTGAAACATCTGCCACGCATAGCAACTCTGCGCACTACCCTAGTACTCGCCGCCCCCCACTCTTTGCAGCAGTTTTTATTTGCAGCAGGTTATGCGGTACTCATTTGGCTGCTTAGCCAACTAGGCACCGCCAGTGTCGCAGTTGGCCATGTGCTGATTAATCTGTCACTGCTGCTGATTTTGCCTGGGGTGGGCATCGGCGTCGCTGCGATGAGTTTAGTGGGTGAAGCATTAGGTCGGGATGCTCAGAACGAAGCCCACCGCTGGGGGTTGGATGCGCTGCGGGTCGCGTGGCTACTGTTGATTGTGCTGGCGCTGCCTATGCTAGTGATGCCTGAACAGGTGCTCGGGATTTTTTTCAGCAGCAGAGAGCTAGTCGAGCTGGGAAAACTCCCGCTACAGCTAACCGGCGTGATGATTGTGTTGGATGCTGCCGCTTTAGTGCTGGCCCAGGCCTTAATGGGTGCGGGTGCCCAGCGCACGGTGATGATACTAACCCTGGGGATGCAGTGGCTGCTTTTTTTACCCTTGGCTTGGTGGGTAGGAATCGGTTTAGACCAGGGCTTATTAGGCATCTGGCTTATGCAATTGCTCTACCGATTGATAAACTCGGCCGGATTTTTATGGGTATGGCAGCGCCGCCAGTGGCTGGCCCCGGCTTTCTAACCAACTGCTTAGCCCATAGCTGTGTTCTAAATAGCTTTTAGAGATAAAAAGATAATTATATATTCTTTTGTAGAATATGACGCCCGCGTTAAGGTGACGCTACATTAACGTCCGTCTCAACGTGACCATTTCGCTTTTTAGCAGGATCGTGCCACATGTACCGTTATGATATTCACGACCAAACCCTGGTTGATGAGCGTGTCGCTCAGTTTCGCGACCAAATGGAACGCTACCGTGCCGGGCGTTTGGGAGAAGAAGAGTTCCGCCCCTTACGTTTGCAGAACGGCCTCTATATTCAACGCCATGCGCCGATGCTGCGTATTGCGATTCCTTACGGCATGCTGGCGGGTAACCAGTTGCGTGCCCTGGCTGAGATTACCCGGCGCTATGACCGCGGCTACGGCCACTTTACCACCCGGCAAAATTTGCAGCTGAACTGGCCTGCCCTTGAAGATGTGCCGGATATCTTGGCAGATCTCGCCAAAGTGCAAATGCACGCGATTCAAACCAGTGGTAACTGCATTCGTAACACCACCAGCGACCAGTTTGCCGGCATCGCTAACGATGAAGTGGAAGATCCACGCCCATGGTGTGAATTAATCCGCCAATGGTCGACTCTGCACCCAGAATTTGCCTATTTACCGCGCAAATTTAAAATCGCGGTCAGCGGTGCTGCCCAAGACCGTGCGGCGATTCAAGTGCACGATATTGGCCTGCGCCTATGGCACAACGCCGACGGCGAGCTGCGTGTTAAAGTGCTAGCCGGTGGCGGCCTTGGCCGTACGCCGATGATTGCCGACGTAGTACGTGAAGACCTGCCCTGGCAGCATCTGCTTACCTACCTGGAAGCCTGTGTAAGGGTTTACAACCAGTTTGGTCGGCGGGATAACAAGTTCAAGGCGCGGATTAAAATCCTTGTTAAAGCCCTGGGCATTGAGGAATTCCGTCGCCGGGTGGATGAAGAGTGGGCGCACTTGAAAGACGGCCCACAAACGCTTAACCAAGCCGCCGTCGATGCAGCCAAAGTCCACTTCCCCGAGCCTGATCGTCGTCCGGTAGCAGATAGCGCTAACGATGATTTTGATCGTTTACGCACTGAAAACCGCAGTTTTGCGCGTTTTGTTACCAACAATGTGACCGATCACAGAGTGCCCGGCTACAAGGCCGTAACGCTGTCACTGAAACGCCGTGAGCATGCCCCTGGTGATGTCACCGCTGACCAAATGGAAGCCGTCGCGGATTTAGCCGACCGCTACAGCTTTGGTGAAGTGCGCGTCACCCACGAGCAGAACCTGGTGCTTTCAGACGTGCCGGTCGATGAGCTGGAAGCGCTGTGGAAAGAGCTTGAAGCTTTGGGTATGGCGAACCCCACCGTGGGCACGCTCAATGACATTATCTGCTGCCCTGGCGGCGACTACTGCAGCCTAGCCAATGCGGTCTCTATTCCCATTGCCCAGGCGCTGCAGGAACGCTTTGAAGATCTAGATTTCTTGTATGACCTTGGCCCACTGGATCTGAATATCTCCGGCTGCATGAATGCCTGTGGCCACCACCACGTAGGGCATATCGGCATCTTGGGCGTAGATAAAAAAGGCGAAGAGTACTACCAGATATCGATTGGCGGTAACTCAACCGACGACGCCTCTCTGGGCAAGATTCTGGGCCCGTCGTTTTTCCGCGAAGACGTACCCAACGTGGTCGAAAAAGTACTTGAGGTTTACGTGTCACAGCGTCACGAAGACGAGCGTTTCTTAGACACTTACCGCCGTATTGGTCTAAAACCCTTTAAGGAGCGTGTCTATGCCTAATAAAGCCATGCCTAATGAGACGCCGGTTGAACAGGTGCCTGTCCATGTCGATCATTTGATTGTCAATGGCGAGCTTGCGGCAGAGAACGCTTGGTGCGTCTCCTACGATGAAGAGACGCTACCGGAACAGCGCCCGGCGTTTGTACCGCTGGCGCTGTGGCAGGCCAATCAGGAAGACGCTGAGCTGGCGCCGCTTCTGACCAGCGATACTGCGCTTAATACAGAGCTTGCGGCGGAAGTAAGCAAAGCGACGGCGATTGCCGTCGACTTCCCCGCCTTTACCGATGGCCGTGGCTACACCATCGCCCGTCTGCTACGCGAGCGCTACGGCTATAGCGGCGAAGTCCGCGCGGTGGGTGATGTGCTTGTAGATCAGTTGGAGTATATGCGCCGCTGTGGTTTTACCGCCATGGCCTTGCGAGATGACCAGCATCCTGAGGATGCCCTACGCGCATTAAGCTTTATCAGCGTTCGCTATCAACCCGACGTTGAAGAGCGTCAGGCGCTGTTTGAACGACGCTTAAGTGCAGATAAGTAGCCACAGAGCGTGAGTCTTAAAAGCACAAAGGGGCAGCTTCGGCTGCCCTATTTATTGGTGAACAGCTTAAGTTTTAAACCGTTAACCCCGCCGCTTTTGCTGACGCTCGCGGTTATTGGCTTTGGCGCGATCGCTTTTGCGTAGCATCACCCATGTCGCGCCCAAGCCTCCTTCAGAAGGCTGTGCGGAGACGTATGCCTGCACTTCCTCAAACTGGCTGAGCCACTTGGCAAGGTACGAACGCAGTACGTTGGCGGGGCTATCAATCTCACGCCCGCGGCCATGCACGATCATTACCGAGCGTAAATCTTGAGCATAGGCTTCTTGAATAAAAGGGAACAACATGCGACGGCACTCAGTTAATGGACGCCTAAGCAAGTGGAGCTGCGCCTGTACGCTATAGCCACCGTGCTTTAATTTATCGACAACGCCCTGCTGAATGCCCTCGCGGCGATACTCCATGGGATCAAAAGGGGGAAGCAGATCGACAAAGTCGTCGGATAGAAAGTTGCGCGCGCCCATCTCTTCCTCTGCCCACTCCCGCCGAGCCAATTGGGATTCAGAGGGTTTTTTGCGATTAGCGCCTGGGTCAGCACGATTTCTCGGTGGCAGCGGTTTCACATCACCTACGAGAGCACGAAAATCCATCTCATCACGAAGTGGCTGATTCATTGCTGGCTCCTACGGCAGGGTCTAATGGGCACCTATTTTATATATATGCTTTACACACATAGCCTAGCAAACACGTGTAGTTTGCTTAAGCTGATTCTGTAAGTCGATAACATAGAACTTGTCATCGCCTAGCTGGCGCGACAAGCTGAGCATCAGTTTTATTATCGCCCCTGTTCACTTTTTTCCGTAGATTGCGAGGCGCCCTGGTGTGATTAAAACGGTCTGGCTAAAACGCTTTTTGATGTTAATCGGTGTGGGGCTACTCAGCCTAACCGGGTGGCTCTGGTTAACCATGCTCAGCCCGTGGTTTTATGACCGCCCCGATGACCTTCCCACTATCGAACAGCGCACTCATCAGGTCTTTGTGTATGGCACGTTACGCTATGCCCCTATTCGCTTGGCCGTCATGGGTAGCTTCGGTGCCCCACAGGAAGCCGTGCTAGAGGGGTATCAGCGCAACGGTCTCGACCTTTCACCCCAGCCAGGAAGTAACGTAGAAGGCTTATTGTTACGCGTGGATGCCAAAGAGTTGGCTCGCCTTGATCGCTACGAGCGACTGGGGGTTCGCTACGAACGGATGGCAATAACCCTCGGCGATGGCACTCGCGCTTGGGTCTATCTACGCCTCCCAGAGCAACAAAATGCGTTTGTACCGCACACGGACTTCACGATAGCTCTGGTACCATAGGCACCTATGTTAAGACGCATTTTCGTAACAGTTCCATGAACCCATTCAGGAATAATGATGAGTGAAATGACACCCTACGTTTTGGTTCTTTACTACTCGCGCTCTGGCGCGACTGCCACCATGGCGCAGCAGATTGCCGCCGGGGTAGAAAGCGTGCCCGGCATTCAAGCGCGGTTACGCACAGTGGCGCCGGTTTCAACCACCTGTGAAGCCGTAGAACCAGAAATTCCTGCAGAAGGTGCGGTGTACGCCGACCTGGACGACCTGCGCAACTGCAGCGCGTTAGCACTAGGCAGCCCCACTCGGTTTGGTAACATGGCCGCGCCACTTAAATATTTTATCGATTCCACCAGCAGCCTGTGGATGAACGGCGCCTTGATAGACAAACCCGCCACCGCATTCACCTCGACTTCGAGCCTGCACGGTGGGCAAGAGAGCACCCTACTCACCATGCTGGTACCGCTACTGCATCACGGCATGGTCTACGCAGGCGTTCCTTACAGTGAAACCACGTTGCTAGAGACCCGCACAGGTGGCACGCCCTATGGTTCAAGCCATTTGGCTGGAACACGAAGCGACCGCTCTGTCGATGAGCACGAACGCGCGTTGTGTGTTGCCCAGGGCAAACGACTGGCACGCCTCGCTCTAGCGCTTCACGCCATGCGAGAGGAGGCATTATGAGGCAGTGGCTGGAGGACGTAGAAACACGCCATGGGCTTGATAAGCTTACCCTTAGAAGCCGGCAGGTTGTATTAGCCAGCTTCGCGATTCTGCTGGTGTTGGTCATTTACCGCGGCTTTTTACTGCAAGACGACGAATTTAACTGGCGCCCTGTAATAGCCTTCGTTTTGCCCCTGGTGCTGTTTTTACCTTCAATCATTGGTAAACGTGCACGTGGGCACGCTTGGCTCGCCTTTGTCAGCTTGCTCTACTTCACTCAAGGTGTGATGTTGGTGACCCTGCCTGGGCAAGGTTTTCGCGGAATTCTAGAGGCCATTGTCGCGCTGGTGCTATTTGCCGGTTGCATGGGCTATGCGCGTTTTCGCAGTCGACAGCTAAGACAATAGTAGCCGGGTCAATAAAAACTATGCCAGTAAAAACTAGGTCAATAAAACCATAGCCATAAGACGACGCCAGCGGCGATAAGTAACGTACCCAGCGCGCGTATACGTAGCGTGGCTGTATTAAGCGGCTCATTACGCCCATCGACAGGCTGCTGGCGAAAACGTTTGGCACCCACAAACATCGCCGCTAAAAGCGATTCACCCAGCAGCCGATGTACGATAAGACCAGCGAGATGCAGCCCGATCAGGATGATGAGAAGATCACTATTGAGCTGATGCAAGGCTCTAAGTTGGCTGCCCACCCCATCACCAAACAAGCCATAGAGCGGCGCCTGAAAAAAGATATCGTCACTTAAGAACAAGCCACTCACTGCTTGAAAACTCAGCGAGAGCAGCATCAATACCACCATCCAGCCACCTAGCGGATTGTGGCTGGCATAAGCGCTGGGTTGGCGCTTGAGGAGCGTATTGGAATAGGCGACTGTTTTACCGAGTGGATATAAAAACGTTTTAAATCTCGCATACACACTGCCTAGTGCACCCCACAACCAGCGGAATATGAGCAGCCCTATTACCAAGTAGCCTGCTTGTGCGTGCACTTCAACCGGGAATAGGAAGGGCGCACCGCTGGTCTTGGTGGTATAAAAAGAGACCAACACCGCCGCCACTAAGCCCCAGTGAAACAGGCGAATCCAACCATCCCATACCTCAATCGCTACCTTATCGCGCATGGCCTGTTCTCTCCCAGTAGTGATGAGCCCAAAATGATGAGATAGCTTCGCATTAATTTTGGCTTTCTCCTAGAATGCGAGACAGTTAGCCGCAATCGATAGTCACAACCATGAGCCACAACGCGTTTAACATCCATTGATGTCGGTCACTTGAGCTTTACAGGCAGACCAGCGAACATGGATGAAATTCCAGGGAGAAGCATTCGATGACACGTAACATAGCCGATATCAGGCGTGATTATGAAGGCGGCAAGTTAGATGAGTCCCAGGCACCCGACGATCCACTCGTGTTATTCGATGAGTGGTTCACCCTTGCGTTGGAAAAAGAGGGTCAAGATGGCAACGCCATGACGCTAGCTACCGTTGATAGCCAGGGCCGCCCCCACGCTCGAGTGGTGCTTTTAAAGGGATTTGATGAGCGCGGCATGGTGTTTTTCACCAATTACCACAGCCATAAGGGCAGTGAATTGAGCAATGTGCCCTTCGCGGCCATGACGTTCTGGTGGCCTTCACTCTCCCGTCAGGTGCGCATCGAAGGCCCTGTTGAACAGATTTCAGCCGATGAGTCTGATGAGTACTTTGCCAGCCGCCCCCGTGGCAGCCAATTGGGCGCTTGGATTGCGACTCAAAGCGTGGTGATTCCTGGCCGCAAATGGATCGAAGAACGTCAAAAGCGCTTTGAACAAGCCTACGATGGCCAGGACATCCCTCGCCCGATCCACTGGGGGGGCTATCGTATCACTCCAGAAATGATCGAGTTTTGGCAGGGCCAGCCTAGCCGCTTACACGATCGTCTACGCTTTGAGCGTCGCGACGGCGGTGAATGGAGCCGTTTCCGCATGGCGCCATAACGTCAGTTCAGCAGCAAGCTTACGATTAAGGCCTGCGTTTTATGCACAGGCCTTATAGCTGTTGTTGAAGCTGTTCAAAGGCCTAATCCGGCAGGCTCTCAAGACGGTGGCGCTGCCACTCACTTTCGGGCTCATTGAGGCGCAGCACAGCATCAATCACCTGCTCCTCCATGTTGTAGCGACATTTAAAGCCTAAGTGCTTCATTAGCGCCCGCATCGGATGGTTATCGACCATAATTTTGCCGATCATCTCCAGAGTGCCAATATTAGTGCAGTAATCGATCATCTTCTTCATCAGCAGGCTGCCAATACCCAGCCCCTGCAGGTCATCGCGAATAATGACCGAGAACTCGGTACGAATATTGTCCGGGTCATTCCATACTCGTACCACCCCAAGCATCTCTTTGCTGCCATCGTCGCCTAAATATTCAGCAATGAACGCCATCTGTCGGTCATAATTGATATGCGAAAGGATCGATAAGTCACGCTGGGTTAAGTTGGACTTGTTATGGAAATAGCGGAAACGAATGCTCTCTTCCGAGAGCTGGCGATGGAAGGTGGTAATTAGATGGGCGTCTTCGGCACGAATAGGCCTTACCTCGACCTGCCAGCCATTTTTCAGCGTCACCCACTCACGCAGCTCTTCAGGGTAAGGCATGATAGCAAAGCGCGACGGCGTCCCCAGATCCATGGCGAAATCGACGGCGACCATACCGTCACGATTCAGCAGCAGTGGATTCACCTCCAACCCCCGCAGATCGCTTAAATCGGAGGCCATTTGCGATAGCTTGACCAGCATTTGGCACAAGTGCTGGATGTCACGCTCTGGGTCGGCGGAGTGTTCCCGAATTAATGAGGCAGCGTGGGTTCTACCCACGACATCGGCAGCTAGGCTCATATTGAGCGGCGGCAGCGCCACTTGGCGGTCAGCCAGCACGTTGACCTTATAGCCACCGATGCCAAAGACGATAAGTGGGCCGAAAACCGGGTCCCGGGTAATGCCAGCACAAATCTGCATTGAGTGTTTGCCACGCTGCATGGGCTGCAAGCAGTACTCGCGGATCGCGTACTCGGGAAATTTCTCTGCGACCTTCTCGCCTAGCTGACGAACGCCTTCCGCTACCTGTTCGGGCGTCTCTAAATCCTGTAACAAGCCCGCTGAAATTTTATGCGGGTGCTTGCGGTAGCGATAAGGACGGCAGTTGCCTTCATGAACGACTTTAAGTGCTTTGGTGCCTGGAATCTCCGCAGCGCGGGCAAGCGCGTCATCGGGGTTGGCCAAATACACGCTGGGTGCCGTGGGAATACCATAAGCCTCAAGCACTTGCGCGGTTTCAGAGTGAGTTAAGGTTTGCCTGCCTCGCTCTTTTGCCTGCTTAATCAACGTACGGCACTGAGCGCGTATTTCTGGACTGGTGGAGAACGGCAGGCTGGGGGGTATCTCCTGGAGCAGCGCTTGAACACGCTGATAAATCACCATATGCATAAACGCCTTAACGGCTTTTTCTGGTGAAATATAGGTCGGAATCCCGGCTAAATTGCAGATATGCCGAGCATTAAGCGCCTCTTTTAAGCCCATCCAGCTGGTGAGCAGGTTGCGGCGAAACTTCTTGCGGTTATCGATCAGCGCCTGGGCAGTCACCAGCGATGGCGCCATCCGGGTGGGCGCGTGTACCACCAGCACCGCATCCACGTTGGCATCAGCGGCCACAATCTCCAGCGCTTGGACAAATCGTTCAGGCGAGGCGTTGCCACCCAAATCCACCGGGTTTTCGCCCGGCTTGCTCATATCGACCTCGCTACGGTGCAGCGATGCTTGGGTTTCAGCGCTAAATTCGGCTAATTTTCCGCCCGCGCTAATCAGCTTATCGATGGCCAGCATGGCAGGCCCTAAACCGTTTGACACAATGGCCAGACGATCGCCCTTGAGGGGTTTCATACGCGACAGCGTTTCCAGCGCATCGAGTAGCTCGTCGGAGTCATCAACCCGCACAACCCCTGCCCGGGCGAAAGCGGCATCAAACACCACGTCGCGGTTAGCAATCCCAGGTGTGGGTGCCATGCCGGAAATATCCGATTCTGGGGTGCGGCCGCTTTTTATCGCCAGCACCAGGCGATTACGTGACGCGTCCCGCACGGCGGTCATAAAGTGCTGGGCGTCGCTGATTCTCTCAAGGTGCAGCATAATGGCCTGGGCGGGAGAGAATTGATTAACGTAGTCGATCAGGTCAGGCAACAGTACATCAACGCTGTCGCCGACCGTAATCAGGTGTGAAAAGCCGACATCTCGACCGGCGGCCCAATCGATCATGGCGTTGGCGAGCATTCCCGACTGGCCCAGATAAGCGACGCGGCCCGCTTTCACCGGTTGACTGGCATACGAGGCGTTAAGCTTTTTGCCTGGGACAATCAGTCCCATACACTCGGGGCCCAGTACACGAATGCCCGAGACGCGCGCTGCACTCAACATGCGTTCGCGAACCGAGCCCTTATTACCTTTATCCCGGTCCAGGTAAGCGCCGCCTGAGAGTACCAAGGCCGCTTTGACACCGTACTGGCCAAGCTTTTTAATTAGGCTAGGCACGCCTTCAATAGGCGAGCAGACGACGGCTAAGTCGGGGACTTCAGATAGCTCGCTTACGCGGCTAACGCACGGCACGCCGAAGACCTGGGAGTAGCCTTTAAGATTGACCGCCCAGAGCGGCCCTTTAAAGCCACCCTCCTGAATATTTCTTAGCACTAAACCGCCCAAAGACCCAGGCTTTTCAGAGGCGCCAAACACCGCTAGTGAGCGAGGTTCGAAAAAATGGTGTAAAAAGCGCGTACTCAAAATGCGTCTCCCCTGAAATGAATCGCGGCTGTACGACTTATTGACACTGTCGCCCAGGCCCTGAAGGCGATTAAGGTGGCATCAATAATAATGGAGCGTTGGAATGATTACCGCCTACCTTACCCACCCAGACTGCTCATTGCACCATATGGGGCCGGAGCATCCTGAAAGCCCCCAGCGTCTGGAGGCCATTCGCGCTCGCCTATCGCTTGCTGGGTTATTACAGCAAACCATGCAGGCCGATGCCAAGGAAGCCTGCGAGGAGGCTCTTACCAGGGTACACCCCTTGCGCCACCTGCGCTCTCTGGATAAGTGTTTGCCTAC
This sequence comes from Halomonas alkaliantarctica, assembly GCF_029854215.1. Lineage (NCBI taxonomy): Bacteria > Pseudomonadati > Pseudomonadota > Gammaproteobacteria > Oceanospirillales > Halomonadaceae > Vreelandella > Vreelandella neptunia. Next base: position 2,085,657 of record NZ_CP122961.1, read on the forward strand.
CGAAGGTATCGTTACGTTAGATAGCGATACCATGATGAATCCTGACAGCCTGCAAGCCGCGCGGGTGGCAGCAGGAGCGGTGATTCGTGGGGTGGATCAAGTATTTAAGCGCCAGGCGGATAATGTCTTTTGTGCGGTAAGGCCGCCAGGCCACCATGCGGAAGCCAGCGATGCGATGGGGTTCTGTTTTTACAATAATATTGCCGTCGGTGCGGCCCATGCGCGAGCCAAATACGGTGCCAAACGTATCGCCATTTTGGATTTCGACGTGCATCAGTGCAATGGCACTATCGATATCTTTAAAAATGATCCCGAGGTTCTTATCTGCACCAGCTTCCAGTATCCATTTTACCCGTGGCGCTATTTGCGCAGCGAGTGGCAAAACGTGGTGAATACCCCGCTGGAAGTGGGTACCGATGGCCCAGAGTTCCGGCGTATTATCGAAAATCACTGGCTACCTGCCCTGCACGCTTTCAAACCTGACTTGGTGATGCTATCCGCAGGTTTCGACGCTCACCGTGATGACCCCATGGGTGATATCTGCCTAGAGGATGAAGACTTTTACTGGATTACCCACCTAGCCATGGAGATCGCCACCCTATACGCCGATAACCGCATTGTGTCGGTGCTTGAAGGCGGCTATAACCCAAAGTCGCTGGCGAGTGGCGTTGAAGCGCATCTGAAAGCGCTTTTGGGACTGCCTTTCGCTGAAGTTCCATAGGATAGGCATCAGGGCTCTTGCTTCTGTCGGCCGTTCTTAGCCACTTCTTTGCTGTGATATCATGGCTGTTTACGCGCGCCTGTAGACACGCACCATTAGACAACGCAGCCAATGTGACGCCCTATGACCGCTACGACTGAAGAGCATGCCGCGCTGCGTATTGCATCGGGAAGCAAACCCTTTGTGGAACCGTTGCGTTTAGGCGAGCGGCTCAAACAAATTCGCTTGGCTAATCAGTGGACGTTGGAAGAGGTTAGCCAGCGCACCGGGCTTGCCCGCTCCACGCTCTCTAAAATTGAGAACGACCAAGTCTCCCCCACCTTTAGCGTGGTGCAAAAACTCACCACTGGGCTCAACATCGATCTGCCACAATTGCTCACGCCCCCTAAACGGGAGCGTTACACAATGGGGCGGCGTGATTTGACCCGCAAAGGCAAAGGGCAGCTGCATCCCACGCCCACGTACGAACACGAATTACTGGGCCATCAGCTCGCCCAAAAACGTATGATTCCCTTTAAAACCATCGTAAGGGCACGCAGCTTTGACGAATATCACCAGTGGGTACGCCACGATGGTGAAGAGTTTTTGATGGTGCTGCACGGCGATATTCTGTTGTATACCGAATTTTACGCCCCGCTCGTGCTAGCCGAAGGCGACAGCATCTATTTTGATAGTGATATGGGCCACGCATTGGTATCCACCAGCACAGACGATGCCGTTGTTTTGTCAGTCTGTACGCGCGGTGATGTGGACTAAGGTTGTTTCAAAACCAGCGAGTCATTCACATGGGCTATAGGCAGTTGGTAGGCTTCGGCAGGCCGGCCAGACGAGCAATTCGTTTTGCCGGGCTGCCTGGGAAGAGCTGCATCAGGTAAATCGAGCGCCCTTTCTCTTCACCCAGCGCGTTTTTGGTTGCTTTCACAAGCGGCCGCATCGCCGGTGCCATTTCATAGCGATGGTAAAATGCTCGCACGACTTCGATGACCTCCCAGTGCTCAGCGGTAAGCGTTAAGCCCTCTTCTTCAGCCATTAAACGAGCAACGGACTCGTCCCATTCCGACTGATGAACAAGATAACCCTCCGGGTCTAGCGGATACTTATTTGAAGGATCAAGATAACGGTATATTTTTGGTTCGGACATACTTAGTACCAGGTGACTGTCTTTTCATACTGCTCGGTGAGCATCACAAAGCCGTCGATCTCCAGCGTGGGCAGCTCATTATCCTCGGCGATGCTGGCAAGCCCTCGGGCAATGAGGTCTTCTGATAGCAGGAATATTCGCGTCTGATACTGCTGCCATGCTGCCCAGGAAGGATCAAGGGCAGCGGTTACCGCTTCTTCGATCAGCAGCACGGCATCCTGATCGCCTACCGCCTGCTGCATTTGAGAGGATGCACTGCTATCAGGCGCTTTGGTGAGGATGTGTAGAATCATAATGCGCTCACTAGGCCCTAAAAGTTAAAAATCTTAGCGTGTTGCTGCAAAAGCCCGGGTATTTCCTGATCAGCTATTGGAGTGACGCCCTCTACCAGAGAATCAGCGGATAGATGCATCCCTTCCAGTGCCCCTTCGGCTACCCAAAGCTTGTCAATATCGTACATTTCCAACATATCGATGGTAGGTAGCGTGGCTTTTTGGCCCGGCGCGCCACTGCCCTGCTCTTTCAGCAGTGCCATTATACCCTGCCCCATAAACAGCAAATGCACGGGCTGGCCAAAGGCAGCCGCCACCAAGGCAGCATCTAATCCTTCACGTAACCAGTTTGAGCTGTGAGGCGCGTGGCGAATTATCACTAATAGCGCATCAGGTGTTGCCATTGGCACTCCTTTAAGCAAACGTGATCAGACGATCAGTGCGGTGCTGTAGCTCAAGCAGTTGGCCTAGTCCGGTCAACTCGAAAGGAGAGGCCACATTAGAGGCCTGCTTGCCGTGTCGCTGAGCTTCTGATTCGCTCATCAATCCGCGCCGCAACGCGGCGGCGATACAGACATCCAACTGAACCCCATGCTGCTGGTTCAGTTCAGCCCAGGCCTCTCTTAGATTGAGCTCATCCTGGGGGGGCGCCATCAACGAAGAGGCATTATGAACGCCGTCGTGATAGAAAAAAACACCCTCAATCTGATGCCCACGCGCTAGAACGGCATGGGAAAAACGCAATGCAGAGTGAGGCGCAGGGCTGCTATACGGCGCCCCCATCACCAATAAGCCGTACTGCATGATCATAATACCTGGTAACGGTTACCCTAAAAAAAGACAGGCCCTATCAAATAGGGCCTGTCATATCGTCTATCGCTTGCTTAGATCAATCGTTGCTCATAATACCCAAGATCGACAACAGGCTAACAAACAGGTTGTAGATGGATACGTAGAGCGTCACCGTGGCGAGGATGTAGTTCGTTTCGCCAGCGCGGTGAATGATCTCACTGGTTTGGTACAAGATTACCGCAGAAGAAAACAGCACAAAGCCAGCTGACACCATCAATGAAAGTGCCGGGATGTTAAAGAAGAACCCAGCCAGCATGGCCAGAACCAGCACGATGGCCCCCGCCATAATAAAGTTACTTAAGAAGCCAAAGTCTTTCTTAGTGGTTAGCGCTATTGCAGAAAGGCCAACGAATGTAAGCCCCGTCATGGCCAGCGCGTTCATAATCAAGGCACCGCCGTTAGGCAAGGCTAGGTAGGCAGAGAGAATCGGCCCAAGCGTAAAGCCCATAAAGCCGGTAAAGGCGAACGTTGAAAACAGGCCGGCCGCGGAGTTCGCCGTTTTGTGAACCAGGAACATTAAGCCGTAGGCACCAATCAAGAACACAAAGATGTTCATTTGTTGGATACCGAGGGCCACAGCAGCACCCGCTGTGACTGCTGAGAACAGCAGCGTCATTGACAGTAGCGCGTAGGTGTTACGCAACACCTTGTTAGTGCTAACACTGTTGGCAACGCCGCTCGACTGAGGACGCGCCGTACGTAAATCGTTGTAAGCCATGTATTCATGCTCCCTAAATGGTATTTCCAACAACTGACAAGCATGACGTTACCGAGTTCCAGACGCAAGCCTTTGTCAGTTTCATAAAGACCTCTTCATAAATGGTTATTCAACGTTGAGCCAGTCTAACCAGCATTGTCTATGCCTGTTGAACACTCCTTTGGACACCACAACGATGAAAAAAATTCTACTCCCCCAGTGCATTAGCCCTTTTAGCGTTAGCAATGCCCGCCATGGCTTTCTCACCTGCCCGAGAGGATATTCCCTAGAGGGTGAATGAAGAGGATTTTTAGGGCTATTTTGTCTCAGCGGGTGACGATGCCAAGGCAGAGAGGAGATGTGCGCCTTAACCCTAGGTGGTTTAGCCCAGGCAAAAGAGCAAGGCGCTGCTAGGGTTATTGACTATGCAATTTAGCTTTGCGCTTTACCTGCGTCTTCATTTTCATCTTTATGCGGTGTAACGGTGGTCAGCGCCGTTTGACGGGCATTTTGAGGGGAATTATAGAGACGCGTATCGACCAAATGCAGTACCGCCAATTGCGCAAACAACACCGCAAAACACACGATCAAACCTTTCAACATGGCGGCATATCCAGAGATGAGGGCTAATTATCCGGATATTAGCCCATCGCTCCCCAAACACAATCTATTTTATGGTTTGGTTCAAAACGTATCTAGATCTACTGTAAAATTGGAAGTAAACGTTGAGCAGACGAAACTTCAGGCAAGGTGAAACCAGTGACCGCTGCCATCATTTTTTCCGACGTTAAAGAGAGCTGATTGGACATATGATGAGCTTCTTCTACTGCTTGGCGTGCCAGCTCAAGCGCACTGTGAATTTCATTCACGCTTCCCCACCCCGAGCTAAGTTGACTCAAGCCACCTCCTCAACAATTTAAAAGTAAGGCAGCATGTTCGCTACTCCTTAACAGATACCTTGCGCAGATCTTCAACCGTCACCCCCTCTGGTAAATCTGATTCCTCCGCAGGCAGCCATACGGGAGAGAGGTCGCTATCTTCTCTACCATCGTCATGCTTATGACCTGGAATGCGATAAACCACCTCACTGTGGTGGTGATCCCATGCAAATATACGATCCATTAGCTTAGCCTATAAAAAAGAGAATTCTATCTATGACATGCGTGTCTAGCATGATGTTCCACCGCATCTCATCAATGCTAATATATGCAGCCTTTATTAACCCCGTTGAGGTTTGAGGCAACTAAATCAAGAAGCCATTTAGCACCAGCAGCAAATCATCAACTCCATGCCGAACAAACTAGGCTGTCACACCATCATCATAAGAGACCGCTATGCCTGTTATTCAGCGACTGCTCCGCGCATTTAAAGCGGCTACGCTACAAATTTCGTGGACATTTCTACTTCTGATTGTGCTCGCCCATATGGGCACCACCTGGGTGCTTTTTTCACTGGTCGGCGAAGCGGTGGCCGACTCACCTACCAATTGGGTTTATTTTTATATTGTCGTCTCCAGCACAGTGGGGTTCGGTGATTTCAGCCCGACAACCGGGGCGGGAAAATGGATAGCCACGCTCTATCTCATTCCAGGCGGTATATCACTGTTTGCTGCCTTAATCGGTAAAGCAACCGTCACACTTTCAAATTTTTGGAGACTGCAGATGCAAGGTAAAGGCGATTTCAGCCACTTATCCGGCCATACCCTCGTCCTTGGCTGGCACGGCGAAACCACAGAGCGCATTTTGGACATTCTCAAAGCTGATAAAAGCTTGCCAGATGAAATAGTGCTCTGCGTTATCAAAGAGATGAGCAACCCACGTCCGGCGGATTTAAAATTTATTAAAGGGGAGAGTTTCTCAAATGCTGAGCTTCTCAAGCGGGCTGGGGTTGAGAGCGCCAGCCGCATCATCATTTACGACACCAGCGATGACCGGGTTGCCACCGTCGCGCTGAGTGCCTACAGCCTTAAAGCTAAAAACGCCCATATCGTCGCTCACTGCGCCAATCCCGATACTGCAACCATGTTGCGGCGTACCTTGCCAGGCATAGAATGTACCCAAGCACTAGCGCTGGAAATGCTGGTACGCTCTGCGTCTGATGCAGGCATATCTCGGGTCGTCAACGAACTCCTTGCTGTTGATCGGGGCGCTACTCAATACCAAACCAGGTTAAGTCAGCCACCTGCCGGTGCCACCTTTGGCGACTTATTTATGCAAGCCAAAAAGGTCTTCAACGCCACCGTGCTCGGGCTTACCAATAGCCGCGATGACAGCGAAGGCAACATGCTCAACCCCGCCACTGATCGCCCACTGCAGGATGGCGACATTGTCTACTACATGGCCAATACGCGGCTTTCACCGCAGCAGCTGAGTGAGCTACTCACTGTGGAACATTAATGTTAAACAGCGCTACTCATCCAGCAGACCCGCTGCCCGCAACCGGTTCTTTAAGCGCTGGTTCTCCTCAATAATGTCAGCTGCCAGGGCTGCAAGCTCGGGAACTGCCTCAAAGTCACGTTCCAGCCGACACATCCGCCGGGCGCGAGTCAGGTCATGGCTTGTAAAGCGCCAGCTCGCCACATAAGGCGAGCTATCCGCCAATAGGCCGCTTTCGATTCGCTCAACGATCCAGTCGGTTTCTACCGAGCAGGCGCGAGCCAAATCTTCGAGGGTTAAGTTCGCCTCGTCTATAAGTTCGCCGCTAACAACACGGTGCTGAGCCATGTCCTAGCCTCCCCTTGATTGGCGCGGATTGAAAGCTAGTTCATCCGCCATGGTTTTATACAGTTCTCGCGCCTTATCGGTATTAGCCGGGGGTAATACCACCTCTAGTTCTATATAAAGATCGCCCGGCTCTTGCCCAGGGATGCCACGCCCTTTCAACCGCAATCGACGACCCGACTGTGAACCTGCGGGCACCTTTAGTTTCACCAAGCCAGAAGGAGTCGGGGTTTCGATACTGGCTCCCAGCGCAGCCTCCCACGGTGTCACCGGCACCTTTTGATACACATCGCGGTCCTCGACCCGATAACGCGAATCGGATGCAAAGTGAATTTCTAAATAGAGATCACCCGATGGGCCACCACCAATACCGGGGCTGCCCTGTCCCGACAGCCGAATATGTTGGCCCGCCTTGACGCCCTTCGGTATGCGGACATTGAGGGTGTGTTCCAGAGAGGATACACGTCCTTGGGCATCCATCTGCGGTACTTGCAAGGTGATTGTTCGACTAGCACCGTGGAAAGCATCTTCCAAGCCAATAGTGATCTTGGCATGGCGATCCTCCCCACGCATTTGATAGCGGCGGCTCCCTCGCCCGGGCCTGCTGCCTTGACCAAACAGATTGGCAAAGAAGTCGCTGAACTCACCGAGATCGGCCTCTTCGAAACCGCGTCCACTGTATTCGAACCCTGAATCCCAATCAGGGGGCGGCTGGAAATCCTGTCCTGACCGATACTGTTGGGCAAGCTGGTCATAGGCGAGGCGCTTCTCTGGATCTAACAGCACCGCCTTGGCCTCATTCACCTCTTGCATGCGCTGTTCAGCATCGGGCTCCTTGCTGACATCAGGATGAAGCTTACGCGCCAGCTTGCGGTAGGACTTCTTGATTTCCTCGGTCGTTGCCGTTTTCGCCACCCCGAGCACTTGATAGTAATCTTTGAATTCCACTGATGAGAGCTCCGGCAGAGGTCGTTAATATCCAAAAGCGCGATGTAAAAGGTAATACTCGCGGAAGGAATTAAAAGCTAGGTTCAGTCTAGTCGAATTTTGCCGATTTCATCGGTCCAAGGAAGCAGTTCCTCTTCTCGGCCAAAAACGAAAACGCTTTACGTTTTTTATTCCTAAGTACTGCATTTTGTTCATATTAGAAAGCAAACTTCTTCACTGCCCCAGCCAACCTGCCCGCCGCGGAAGCTGACAAATAGCAGCGTTGCGTTGCGCCGTGCCATACGCTGCACGCTTATAGCCAGCGTGATGGTAATAACGGTGAGCGGACCTTCGAGGACATACACTGCTGTTACAGATTGAGCACCACCGTCACGGTGTCGGTATCTTCTTTGACTGGCTGGGTGACGAAGCCAAACTCGTCCGCCATTTGCCGCATGGCATGATTTTCTCGCAGAATATCGGCGTAGAGCTGCAGAATGCCACTATCCCGAGCATAGTCGAGTAGTTGCTGCATAAGACGATAGCCAAGTCCCGTTCCCTTCATATCGCTACGTACCATAATCGCAAACTCAGCTTTTTCCTTGTCAGGATCAGCAGACAGTCGAACCACCCCGACGATTTCCTGCTTGTCAGGAGCCATCGCGACGAAAGCCATTTCTCGGTCATAGTCGATCTGGGTGAGCCGAGCCGCGAAAGCATGATCAACACTCTGTATGGCGGCAAAGAAGCGAAGTCTCACATCGGCGGGCGAAGAGGAACGAAGCATGTCGAGCAGCGCGCCTTCGTCTTCAGGGCGTATGGGACGCAAGGCATAACGCTGGCCATTACGGGTTTCGATAACGTGTTCGAGCTGCTGCGGGTAAGGGCGAATAGCAAGCGGACGACGCTGGTCGTGGGCGTCCCTGACCACAATACGCGCATCCAGGGCGACCACGCCGGAGGCGTCGGCCAATAAAGGATTAATGTCGAGCTCGGCGACACGATCCAGATCGCAGACCAATTGCGACAGTTTGATCAGCGTAAGCGTAATGGCTTCCAAGTCGGCCGCAGGACGATCTCGATAGCCCTTCAACAAGCGTGAGATACGTGTCGTACGGATCATCTCCTTCGCCAGCAGAGGATTGAGCGGCGGGAGGCCGATGACCCGGTCGCCGATGATTTCCGCCGCCGTGCCCCCCTGGCCAAACAGAATGATCGGCCCAAAAACGCTGTCTTCAGCGACGCCCAGAATTAGCTCATACGCACCAGAACGGCGAATCATCGGCTGCACATTGAAGCCATCGACCCGCGCCTCCGGCACGACGCGTCGAACGGCAGCGAGCATATCCGTAGCCGCCTGAGTCACCGCCGCGGGTGAGGCAAGATTCAGTTGCACTCCCCCCACATCCGACTTGTGCGAGATATCCCGCGACAATATCTTCACCACCACGGGAAAACCCAACTGCTCTGCCGCCTCGCTGGCTTCCTCAGGCGTCTTCACCGCAATCGCCGCTACGGTTGGAATACCATAAGCCGACAGTATTGCCGCTGCTTCCGGCTCGGTCAGTACGCTACGGCCATCCTCGAGCACACTATCGATGATGGCTTCCGCGTTGGCTTTTTCGATGATGATATCGTCAGAAACAGCTGGCGGCGTCTCCATCAACGCTTGCTGATTACGCCAGTAGTCCGACAAGTGTGAAAAGGCCCCGATGGCCTGCTCCGGCGTTTGATACGTGGGGATGCACTTCGCGGCAAACAGCTGGCGGGCATCGGCAGGCGCCCTTTCACCTAGCCAGCAAGTCAACACCGCTGGTCGTCGCTCGCCCAACGCCTCGACCACGGACTGGGCAGCGTCAAGGCTATCGGCAACCGCCGCGGGGCAGTTCATCACCAAAATCGCATCTGCTCCACGCTCATCGAGTAACGCTTCAAGTGCGCCTGCGTAACGATGGCCGGGTGCATCGCCGAGGATATCGACCGGATTGGCATGGGACCAGGCTTTGGGCAGCAAAGCATCCAGCCGCTTAATCGTCGTGTCAGAAAGCTCTGCCAGGTGACCCCGCCGTTCAGCTAGCTCATCGACCGCTAGCACACCGGCTCCTCCACCGTTGGTAAGGATGGCCAGCCGGTCCCCTTTTACACGAATGCCGGTCGCCAGTGTGCCTGCGGCTTGGAACAGTTCATCGAGGGTATTGACCCGTAGCATCCCCGCACGCCGGAACGCAGCCTCGTAAACAGCATCAGAGCCGGCTAGCGCCCCAGTGTGTGAAAGCGCGGCCTTGGCGCCCGCATCGCTGCGCCCTGCCTTGACCACCACCACGGGCTTGTTACGCGAGGCCATACGGGCAGCCGATAGGAACTTGCGTGCCTCGGTCACGGCCTCCATATAGATCAGGATGGAGCGCGTTTCCGGGTCAAGCGCCAGGTAGTCGAGCATGTCTCCAAAATCGACATCGCTCATCGAGCCAAGGGAGACTACGTGCGAAAAGCCGATGCCCCGCGCCGACGCCCAGTCAAGAATTGAGGTCGCTACTGCGCCGGACTGGGTCACGAAGGCAATGTCTCCTTTTTGCGGCATGATATGCGCAAAACTAGCGTTGATCCCTCTGTGCGGCAGCAGAATACCCAGGCAATTAGGCCCGACAATACGCATCAAATAGGGCTTTGCTGCCTCCAGCATTGCTTGCTTGAGCGCCTTTCCATCGGCGCGCTCGCCTTCACCGAAGCCAGCGGTGATCACCACGGCTGCTCGACACCCTCGCTCCCCAAGTTCACGGATAAGTTCCGGCACACTGTCAGGCGGCGTGGCGATAATGGCCAGATCAGGAACCAGCGGCAATTCACTTACGGTGTGGTAGTTAAGCGACGAGCGAATGGCCCGCTCGTTTGGATTCACGGTCAGAATAGGTCCTGCAAAACCGGCCTCGAAGAGGTTTCGCGCCAGCACCGCCCCCACTGAACCAGGGCGATTGCTTGCACCGATCAGCGCTATCGTGTCAGGAGAAAACAGCGCATCAAGATTGCGTATCGACATGGTAGCGGTACCTATTGAGTGAATTTACTAAAGCTGCCCACGCTTGCCTCGCCGTCAGTGACACCCGCTTCACGTTATGAACGTGTTATAGCGTGAGCTCACTTTCCTGGGAGCTTTGCCATATAAATAACATGGTTTTATTTTTCAAATCATTGATCTAAAGCAACTATTTTAGATCATAGTTGCTGGCACACTTATTAAATAAATAGCCACTAGGTCTTTCAATTTAATGTTTTTATTACTAAATAAGATAGAACACTTGCGAACACAATAACTGCATACCTAGCGAGGAAAGTGTCCGCTAATCCCAAGTGGGTAGAAAAGCGCACTACGGCACACATACCATTATACCAACCGAATAATTAGCAATTATTTTTCGTACTCAATCAATGATGCCAGTCAAAAAACAAGCTATTAAATCCTTCAGTAAAAGCGATGAGTACTATACTTTTTCGATATCACTGGAGGAGCCAAGACAATGACAAAATCAGCGTTTCAAAAAGCTTCCACTAAAACAGCCAATGCTAGTTCAACCGATACTAATGCAGCCAATGATAACGTAGGTCATAACAATTTAGTTAATTCCTATGTGGTTGATAACAATGAATTTTTCGCTATGTGGTATCAGCCTTGGGCTGATACGTCCAACTCAGCGGCCAAGCTACAATGCATTTGGCTAGAAACACTTAACGACGCATTTCGCTACGAAATGGATTTCCTTGCGACTATAGCCCCTGCCTATAGCAAGCTTTCACACTGCATGCTGGGCTTGAACGGACCGTTGACACCCGAGTTGATGGCGTCCTGCTATCACCAAATCGCTGGCGACATGACAGAGGCTACGTTTAATCGTATGCGCAATGTATCGGAACTCAGCGAAGACTTTAAAGAGCGTATTTGGTGCGAACTATAGGAGGCTGGAATAAAAATAGGGACTGAAATAAAAACCGACATGATTAGAGGAACATAGGGCTTATGCTGTTAGACGATAAACTGCACGACAGTCTGGACAAGTTGATGCGGGCTTCACTGGCGAAACTAACGCTGGGTATCTCTCCCGCCTCGGTTGTTCTGACATATCTGGACTGGTTGTCGAGCCTGGCTCTATCTCCTGGATCCCAAGCCCATCTAGTACAGAAAGCCCTAAAGAAGCAACTGCGCTTAGTGCACTGGGCTAGCCATTCAGCATTCGATTCTAATGCGGCTCCCTGTATAGCCCCTTTGCCTCAAGACCGCCGTTTTAAAGACCCGGCCTGGCGCCACTTCCCCTTTAACGTTCTTTATCAAAGTTTTCTGCTCCAACAACAGTGGTGGCATAACGCCACCACTGGCTTACGGGGGCTGTCACCTCACCACGAACAGGCGTTGGAGTTCGGCGCCCGACAGTGGCTTGACGTGCTGTCTCCATCCAATTATGTGCTGACCAATCCCAGCGTTCTTGAGAAAACGTTAGCCAGCGGAGGCACTAATCTACTTCAGGGAATGGGGCACTGGTGGGAAGACGCTCAAAACCAATGGCTAGGTAGAAAGCCAGCCGGATGCGAAGACTATGTATTGGGGCGTGATGTGGCAATTACGCCCGGTAAAGTCGTGTATCGAAACCACTTGATAGAGCTGATCCAGTACGCGCCGACCACTAAAGATGTTCACGCAATGCCCATATTGATAGTGCCCGCCTGGATCATGAAGTACTACATCCTCGACTTGTCGCCCCATAACTCACTGGTCAAGTATCTGGTTGACCAAGGGCACACTGTCTTTATGATCTCTTGGCGCAACCCTACGGAAGAGGATCGCAACCTAGCGATGGACGACTACCGCCGACAAGGCATTCTCGCCAGTCTGAATGTCATTACTCGAGTGATACCCGGCCAGAAGATCCATACCGTAGGCTACTGTTTGGGGGGAACGCTACTCGCGATTGCCGCCTCAGCGCTGGCGCGTGACAAAGACGACCGTTTGGCATCGATGACGTTGTTGGCCGCGCAAACCGATTTCCGCGAGGCTGGCGAACTGATGCTTTTCATTGATGAAAAGCAGCTCACTTTTCTTGAAGACCTGATGTGGGCGCAAGGAATTCTCGATACCAAACAGATGGCGGGTGCCTTCCAGATCCTGCGCTCCAATGACCTGATTTGGTCACGTATGGTTAATGAATACTTGCTGGCCACGCGCCAACCTATGAACGATTTGATGGCCTGGAATGCTGACGCAACCCGCATGCCCTACCGCATGCACTCCGAGTATCTGCGCCAGCTCTTTCTGAACAATGACTTTGCCGAAGGCCGTTACCGGGTGGATCATCGCCCGGTCACTTTTAACGACATACAAATTCCCGTCTTCTGTGTTGGCACCGAGTGGGATCATGTCGCTCCCTGGCGATCCACCTATAAGCTACACCTGATGTCCGACGCGCCCGAAGTGACCTTTCTGCTCACCAACGGTGGCCACAACGCCGGCATCATCAGCCCACCCGAGCATCCACGTCGCCATTACCGAATGGCCACTACTCTCGATGGCGACCCGTATATGGATCCAGATAGCTGGTTTGAACGCACAGAATGTCAAGCAGGATCCTGGTGGCCTGCTTGGCAAGGGTGGCTGATGGAGCGTTCAGGACCGCTTGTGCCGGCGCCAGACATCGGCTCACATAACTACCCGCCGCTCGAGGACGCCCCAGGCAGTTACGTAAGGCAAATGTGACTGAGGCGGCCCCAAAATGCGCTAGATGACGGGGAAGCTAGACTTAAACCAGTTAGCGTCAGGCATAGAGCCCCCGATGCCAAGGACTCGTTCAGGCATATCCCTTGCCTCGCTCACCCTTAGGATGGCTCTTAAAGTACGCAATCACCGTGCGCTGTCGAACATAGCGTGGTGGAATTTTCAAAAATGCAGACTAGAAGCTGTAAGCTTAGTCATCCGGGGCTAACTCCTCCTGCTTAGGTGGGGTGCCCACCTTCACCTCGCTGAGATCCTCATGGGAAAGGCCGCGGTACAACGCGAACATCATCGCAAAGACCAAAATAAACATCGGCAGACCAACAACAGTGATCACCTCTTGCAGTGCGGTAAGCCCCGCATCCCCAGCAAGCACGATGAGCATCGCAGCCAGCATGCCTTCAGAGACGCCCCAAAAGACGCGCTGATGCCATGGGCCAGGATCCGCGCTGCCGGTACACAGCATATCGACTACCAATGACGCAGAGTCCGATGAAGTGGCAAAGAAGATGGCGACGATAACAACGGCAAGGCCCTGTATTAATGTGGCGCCAGGGAAATTATCGAAAAAGGTGAACATGGCAAGTGGGATGCTTTCGCCTACCGCAGCGGACAAGATACCGGCCTGAGTCCCCATTGCTTCTCGGGCATCGGGCCCAATCCCATCAATCTCCATTGCTGACCAGCCGAAGATCGCAAACCAGACCAAGGTAAAGATAGACGGGGCGAACAGCACACCAAGGACGAACTCGCGGATGGTTCGTCCTCGAGAAATCCGTGCTACGAAGATCCCGATGAAAGGTGACCAGGTGACTGTCCAGGCCCAGTAGAACACTGTCCAACTGCCTTGCCACCCCCAGGTACCGCCATCACTTGAATAACTTGCCAGCGTGTCATTCCAGAATGCCATTGGCAGCAGGTTCGTTATGTAGAGGCCAAATGTCTCGACAACGGCTCGCAAAAGGAAAACGGTCGACCCAGTAAAGAGCACAAACAGCATCAGGCCCACGGCCATGGCAATATTTATATTCGACAACCGTTTAACACCAGAGTCCAGGCCCGCCACGATAGATCCTACAGCAACGGACGTCAGTACGGCGATGATGATGACCTTAGTTATGACGGCATCTGGAATATCAAACAATTCCGTTAACCCCGCGTTAATCTGCTGAGTGCCCAAGCCGATAGAAACCGCCACGCCAAAAAGAGTGCCGAGTATCGCGAAGATATCCAGGGCTTTGCCTAAGGGACCGAAAATGCGGTCGCCTAACAGCGGATAAAATACGGAACTGAAACGCATCGGCAGGTTGTAACGGTAGATAAAGTACGCAAAAGCTAGCCCTGGCATAGAGAAAATCGCCCAGGTATGCAGCCCCAGATGGTAGATCGAAAAACTCATGGCATCGTCGGCGGCTTCCACAGAAAAAGGTACAACATCCGGCCTAGGTGGGTTGGAAAAGTGGGAAATAGGCTCAGCCACCCCCCAAAACATCAATACCGTACCGATACCGCCTGCGAACAGCATGGTGAACCAGGATATGTTGCCATAGGCTGGCTTCGCATCATTGCCACCCAGGCGAATCGCCCCATAACGACTGAGCGCCACCCACAGCAAAAACGCCACCCAGCTCGTCACCCCTAAAATAAAGAACCAGCCAAGATTGGTAACGATCCACTCCCGACCCGCACCAAAGGCTGCCCCGATTGGGCCCGGTGCAATCAGAAGCACCACCAAAAAAACGATCATGATCACTGCCGATGTAAAAAATATGACGGGATCAGTCTTGAGGCCCAGCTTTCTCGCGAGTGCATCCATCGTTACGTCTCCCAGTGTCTTTACAATCTGTTGCTATACTCAGCCTTTATAACCAGTTTTATATCCGGTCTTCATAACCAGACATTACAACTCGTCTTTAAAGCAAGCCTCTAAAACAACGTAGGAGCTATAGGCCAATCACGCCAAGCATGTGAAGACATTGGCGACTAGCGGTTATGCAGACCAAACTATCTCCCTGCGGCGGACGGAGAGTAACGAAGACGTGCACATTACTATTGAATAATTGCCTAATCCTACGACCAGAGGAAAAAGCTAAAAAAAACCAATATTAGAAATTGTCCTTAAAATTAACCATTAGCGAGAAAATTGTTCATACATGGAGATGATTTGTGCGATTTTTTGCAGCTTATCATCTCATTATCTGCATTTTTGTTAGCGGGCTATGATTTACCTGATCCTGTATACTAACTTAACGTATTTAGAGGTCAGTCATGAACAATACAGCCTATCCTAATGATACATCCGCTTCAGCGCAGTTAAGTGCCGCCCCCATGTGCCGACAACTCGCCGATCTCGTCTCGGCCAGATTGAGCGAAGAAGGCCTGTATGAAACAGAAATTCCGGGATTAAATCTGTTTCGCGCGGATGCACCTACCAGCTGCATGTCAACCGTCTACGAGCCGTCACTTTGCGTTATTGCCCAGGGGCGCGAAACTGTACAGTTGGGGGATCGAGAGATCGTCTACGGTGCGCTCAGTTATATGGTTTCCAGCGTCGACCTTCCGGTTAACAAGCTGGTGATAGATGCTTCGCCGGAAAATCCCTTCCTAGCCGTTAAAATCAATATTGACCCTGCCGAAGTCGCCGAATTAGTGCTTCAGTTGGGCGACACCGCTCACGTCAGCGAATCCATTGACTCCCCTAATTCAGCCTGTGGCATGTGTGTCGCCCCCGTTGACTTGGGGATTCTCGATGCAATGACCCGCCTAGTTCGATTGCTTGACTCACCCGCCGACGCCCGCGTGCTGGCGCCGTTGATTCAGCGCGAGATCGTTTACCGAGCATTGGTTGGTGAGATGGGTTCACGCATGCGTGATTTCGCTTCCGTCGATAGCCAATCACACCGTATTTTCCAGGTAATTTCGATACTCAAGGAACGCTTCGATGAACCATTGCGGGTGGGGCAATTGGCGGAAGATGTGAACATGAGCGAATCTGCGCTATACCACAGTTTCAAGCAGGTGACGTGTATGTCGCCGCTACAGTTCCAGAAGAAGCTGAGGCTGCACGAAGCGCGCTTATTAATGCTTAAAGAGGGTCTTGAGGCCTCCACGGCCAGCTACCGAGTCGGTTATGAAAGCCCGTCTCAATTCAGCCGCGAATATAGCCGCATGTTTGGTGCACCACCACGCACCGATATGATCAAGTTACGTGGAGAACCCCGCATAAGCATGCCCGCTTAGGAGGCTGCTTTTTCAGCGGCGTCGTATCTATCGTCACCCAGACACGCGAACGGGCCACCCAATCGGGTGGCCCGTGATATGTGCGCCGCTTTAGTAGCTGGGAAGGCGCAATAGGTTGACGCTGGGTTTAGCCGCGGGTGCCGCGTGTCAAGTTGTCAGCATGATCGTAATGCGCAATTTGTTGAGACACGGTTTGATCACTCTCGACCTCAACGCGGTCACGGTACATTCCTTCACGTGTGCCGCCCAGTGCAGGACCGCCAGCCTCGAACGTAGTGCGATAGGAGTGATTCGCTTGATACTCAACTGCTTGGCCATCTTCCGCCTCAACGCGGTACTGAGGGCCACCTTCCCGTGTACCACCGTGGGTGGACGGGCCAGTGTCGAAGCCAGTTTGAATTGACTCTGCGGCGGTGGCTTGAGCGGCCATGCCCAGGACTAAAGCGCTCGCGGTGATGGTCTGCATAATGATAGTAGCGTATTTCATGGTTTTACTTCCTCTCGTTAAATGGCACATCCGCATAACCTGGGAATTTGCTCTGTAAGCCCGTTCGCTTGAATCCAGTGCGATGGGCGCCCAGGTGGCGGTATGTTTTGGTCGTTACGACCGTGAGAGAAATGATAGAGGGGGATGGCCAAGAGCAATAGGCGTATTTCTCGCTGAAGATTGCCTAATCCTGTTAATTTTGCGCGTCTAGGTAATTACTCGATATATAACGCCATTTTTCATAGTTAATACAGATGATCGTGATAGTAATGCTTTATAAGAGCTGTGCATATTAGCGAATCCAAGTTGCCGGATAAGGTGTTCTTAGCCTGGGCTAGCAGTACCTGGGTCAGCAGCGCCAATGAAAGAACCAAGCCTAAAAGCTGAAACAGAACGCGCAGGCAAAAAATAGGGCGAGGCTATCAGCACCTAATATGGATGCTGATAGGCCTCGCCCAGAGATAAGCGTATTGCGTTGGTGAATGTCTAGACGTAGAAATCCAGATCTTCTTGCGCTTTCAGTAGATCACGCATCTTGATGGGATCGTCACCAAAGAAGAAGATTAGGCCCCAGTGAGTCCCGTAGGCTGACCGGTCAGGCACTGTCTCTTCTGCCGGTGCGACCAGTTCGTGTGACTCAAAGTACGGGTGATTAATCGTTTCTTCGGGCATTTCCAGCTTGCTGACAACCCGACGGCGTGGATAAACACCGAAACAGCCTGCGTAGCCCTTCGCATCAACCACTTCGCGCGGGAAGAATGCTGCCACTTCCTCTTTCGTGCTTTTTGGGTCGAACACCAGCATCGACGCTTGATAGGCGTTGAAACCGTAGGCTCTTTCGATCAGTTCGAAAGCTTTGAAACCGGGCGGGCGATAAGCAACTTCGCCAAAGTACATCTCACCGTCGCCCGTAACGAAGTACTCTGGGTGAATCAAGCCAAACTGGATGTCGAAGGTCTTGATCAACAGCTCGATCTGCTTGGTAATCGCATTGCGCCAGCTCTCAAGCTCCTGGGTAGCAGGCACGAACACCGAGTAGCCTAGCGTGACGTATTCTGAAATATTCAGGAACTGAATTTTGCCATCGTGGATCCAGGCTTCAACGGCAAACTCCCAACCGCTCAAGTGGCTTTCCATCAGCAGCGGATATTCTTCATCAGGAATATTATCTATTTCTTCAATTGAGCGAATCATCCGGTGGCCGAGACAGCCTGCTTTGTCGAAGGCCTTAACGTGAATCGGGTCATCCGGATCACCGTCCAGCTTGAGCAACGTCTGGTTGACGCGCTTCATAAAGCGAACGATGTCTTCTTTCTCATGCGCCTCTTCAAAGATTCCGACGCGGATACCGCCAAGCTGGGCACGGCGCTTCATCAAGGCTTTGTCACGGAACAAAATTGACTGACCGTACATGCGCGGGCTGTCGAGAAGCACGGAGTTGATCGCACCAGACCACTCAACGGTTTCTTCAAACAGAGGGATGGCGACGTCTACGCCTTCCTCCTTCAGCCTTACAGCGATCTCCATGGAACGATCATTCAAGCGAATAAAATCCCATGGGATGAAAGGTATGTTGTTTGCAGCACAGAAATCTGCAGCCCATTCGGGGGCAACGACAATATAACGACGGTCAAACTTTTGCGCCGCCTTAATCGCGTTAACACTCCATCCAAGTAAGGCAATGTAACCTTTGTTGGGATCTTTAGGCGTTTCGGTTCCTTTCACCGAGTCCATTTCTGGATCACGCCAAGCCATTACTGCTTCGGGTAATTGCTTTTCAGATGTTATCGACATTTGATGTACTCCTTGCTGATTAACCCAAATTGACTAGGCTGAGATTTGAGCGCACCAAGTGAGCTAAGCCGCAGTCGGTGATGTTCAGAAAGATTGAGTCAGCCAGCATTAGGGAATTTTTTAGCGCACCCGTCGTAACTAAGCTAGTCGATACGGTTACAAATGGCAATTAAACTGTAGAGTTTCTGTTAAATTACTGTAGAAGTTATCTCTCTGAAAGATGGGGATAAATTCTACCGTCTGTTGATTAACACGAGGTCTATACATTGAAAAAAATTCAGGGGATCGAGCCTATGCTTGCGAATCCCCCTCTGGACTTTTAATTAACGTCCATCATGCTCAGCGGCGTCTTCGGCACCCTCTTCGACCATCTCCTGGGCTTCCTGCTCCTCCTCTGCTGAAGCCTCAGGCTTTCCGTGATCTTTACGCCCAATGGTGAGCGTTGTGGAGAGGCCAAAGTGATCCGAGCCTTCTACCTCCACCCTGTCGATATCAATCAGGTGGAAGCCGTCAGAAACGAATAGGTGATCAATCGGGTAGCGCCACCAGGGGTATTCCGCGTGGTAGGTGCTAAGCAACCGCCGACCACGACGAGGGTCTTTCAGATCGCTTAAGTCGGCAAAAAGATTGGTAGTGTCGGACCAAGCAACATCATTAAAATCCCCGGTAACAATCCAACGGTTGTCCGGGTCTTTTTCAACATGGCGAGCAATAAGCATAAGCTCTGCATCGCGCTCACGGCTGTCCCGCCGCTCTTCCTCACTGCTAACTTTCCTCTCTTCCAGCCCTGGCGGAACCGGGTGGGCACCCACAAAGCGCACTGGCCCAATGCCTGGCGCGTCAAGCGTTGCGAAAACCGACGGCCGACGCTCAGAAACCAAGTACTTAACCTCCTGCTCCAGCAACGGAATCCGGGACCACAGCATTATCCCTAGACCCTCGCCACGAATCTCCCCGACCCCGTGAGAGTACTCCTCATCAAGCGCTGACAGCCCGTCTTCCCAGGCACTATCGACTTCGATTAGTAGCACTAGATCGGGATCCTCACGCCGAATCATCGACAGCACTTCTTCGAAATGATCATTCGAGTAGGTAACATTCGCGGTCAGCACTTTTATCGTCGTCTGATTTTCGCCGGGTTCTACCTCGGCAGTGGGTACTTCGGTCGCCCAAACGGAGGTAAATGGCAGGATGTGCATTAAGTGCCAACCTGCTATGGCAAGGATCACCACGCCCCACATGGCGTGCTCTTTGTGTGGGCGTTGAAGCCAAGCATGCAGGCCAAGAAGCAACACAGGTACGGCCAATAATCCCGTCAACTGAAGCCGTGGAAAATCCCACAGCCTGATCCACCACTGACCGCTGGGTATGAGCGGCAGCAAGGCCACCACAACCATCAAGAGCACTAACAACCGGATGACCCAGAGAAGGAGCTTTAACAACATGAAACCTCTCAAATGCGGCAACGGTAACCAGGAGAGTCCCAGTTATACCGGCCTAGATTGCCGCAAGCATTGTGACAATTTAAGCATACCCTCCGCTGGATAGCTGTATTACGCATCCTGGTAGGGCTTGTAATAATCGTGCTGTTCCTAACAGGCACCATTGGGGTCTGGAGTGGGATCGGCGTGCTGCTGTTAGCCAAGTGTTGACCAACTGGTGCTTAGCGACCTATCTCAGTTATTCTACACGCGGTGCTTGCGTTTCATGACTGAAGGATAGACGTATCTATGTTGGGATTCCTGCAGGGATTTTCCTATGGCCTGTTTATGACCTGCCTGCCCTGGCTACTGGTCGGCCTCTTCAATCCTGGTCTGGCGCTTGCAGTCACGGCTCCCAATCGTCTCCAGGTGATCGCCCGCTATTGCCTGGTGGTCCCCTTTATCAGCATGCTGCTGTGGCTGACCTCCCTGTGGGGTGGTTTCAGCCCCAGCTTGTTTGGCTGGCTTGCGGGCATCGTCGCCATTCCTGTAGCGCTCCCCATAGAGCGAACACTGCGCGGCTGGCTGGCCCGCCGCCGTGAGCGTCGCCGTGAGGCTCAACGGCAGGCCGAAGCAAATCAACGCCGTGCTCAGGAAGAGCGTAACGCCTATGAAACGGGCGTGTCGGTGCTCGACCCTGCCAGACCACCGGTGGGGGCCAACGATCTAGTCTTGGCCATGTGTCGAGCCAAGCAGAGCCTGCTCGACGTGCACCGCCCGGATCTGGCGATCCTGACAGACCGCCTTTATAGCCGCTACCGGCATGTGATGGACGTACTGGGCGAGCGATTCCACACTGGCGAGCTGGCCTTCGAGCGCTCACAAGGCCTCGTCACTCAAGTCTGTTTTGGCGCGGTAGATACGCTGACGACCATGGCCTCCCAGGCGCGAGGGGTGGTTAGCGTGGACGGTAATTACGTGCGAGGTCGACTGGAGCGGGACGGCAAACGGCTAAGCGATGAAGAGCGAGCAGCCCTTGTGCGGCGCCTTGATCTGCTAGTTGAGACCGAACATCGGCTGAATAAGCTCTCTGCCCGCATCGAATCAGCCCTAACCGTGCTCGACGATACCGCCGTTTCCATGGCGCGCATTGAAACGGCTCGCCCACAGGCATCGGTCACCACGGATAAAGCGCTGGAGGATCTGCGCCGCTTCGTCGAAGGCGCGGACCGTTATGCGCGCAAAGATTAATCCGATGACCGATGGTACTGTGCTCTTTTCACAACGGTTATTTTAATAGCTCAGGAGATGTCCATGGCTCAGCAATCCGATGACAAACGTCGCCTCTCCCTGCCGCCGGTGGACGAGATCGCTGACCAGTTGGGAGCTAACCCCGATGAGCGCGACATCGACCCTGAGCTTGAGGCGATGGCCGACCGCTTTGTCGAAGATATTCTCGCCGAGGGAGACGAAGCATCGGTGGTTCGCCAGCGGCATGCCGTGGATGAAATGGGGCTTGAATTGCAGCAACAGGCCGCCCATCGCAGTGCCATGCTGCAGACGCCGCTGCGCAAGTTGGCCCACCAGGGCGACGAAGGCGGGCCGGTCGCCAAAGCACTAACCGATCTGCGCGGACGCATGGAGGGGCTCGACCCCGCTCGCCATCGCTTGGCGCCGACTACGCTGGATCGCGTGCTGGCGGTCATTCCCGGCCTTGATAGCCGTCTACAGCGGTATTTTCGTAAGTTCGAGAATACCCAGCAGGCCCTAGACGCGATCATCGCGGATCTCGAAGGCGGTCGCGACATGCTGCATCGCGACAACCTCACCCTCAACGATGACCAGCAAGCGTTAACTAAAATTCTTGGCGAGTTGAACCGTCAAATCGCACTGGGCCGCATGATCGATCGCCGCCTGCAGGACGAGATCGCCGCTCGCGATAGCGATGATCCAAGGCGCCACTTCCTTGAGGAAGAGCTGCTCTTTCCCCTGCGCCAACGCATTGTTGACCTTCAGCAGCAACTCGCGGTAAGTCAGCAAGGCGTGCTGGCGCTGGAGGTTATCATCCGCAACAACCGGGAATTGATGCGCGGCGTAGACAGAGCGATTAACGTCACCGTCTCGGCGCTTACCGTCGCGGTGACGGTGGCCATGGCGATGGCTAATCAGCGCCTGGTGCTGGACCGCATCGAAGCCATCAACACCACCACGTCGCAGATGATTGGCGGAACGGCCAAGGCCCTCCGTCAGCAAGGCGTGGACATCCAGAAGCGCGCCTCCTCCGCGATGCTCGACATGCAAGTACTTGAGGAGGCCTTCAGCGAAGTGATGGGCGCCATCGATGACCTATCGAGCTATCGGCAGGAAGCCCTGCCCCGGCTGGATGAGCAGATCGACCGCCTAGCGACCTTGGCGAAGCAGGGAAATACGTCCATCGAGCGTCTTCAAGAAGGCAGCGAGTCGCAACCAAAAGATGGTCGCGACCCCAGCTAACGGTTCAGGCTTTTCCAAGTGAAGCGCATGGGTAGTTTATGAGCTAGTTGTATGAGCTAGTTGTATGAGCTAGTTGTATGAGCTAGCCGAATAAGCTACTTGAAACGAGAAGAGGCATCCTGGAAGGCTTTACGCATCAACTCCCATGAGTCTTCCATACCTTGACGGACAGACTCCCAGGCCGCTTCGCTGGCATGCTGAAGCTCGTCAAGCCTTTGCTGGGTCTCCGCCTGGCGCTTCTTGAGCCGTTCGATATCCTCCTGGTACTTCACCCTCGCCTCGTCACTCGCCTGACGAGCCTTGGCGGTCAGCCTATCGATATCAGCATTCCACTCATCGAGCCTGGCTTTCATTTCCTCAACGAATTCATCACGTTGTTTCATGGTGATACCTCCCCTTGCGGTGACGGGCATGACGGGTCTTGCTGTGAATCTCTGTCGTCTACGAAGACCCTTCGGCCCCTATCGAGTATTGACCGAATCAATTTTGGTTATGTTACTCCGAATTCTCGGAGAGGCGTAACGCCTTGGCTCCTATCATGCATCGAATTACGAAGGCTCCATCGCTTCACGATAGGCACGCACGTGTGCGATCAACGCCCGTAATTTAGGCGGTTGGTTACGGCGATTTGGAAAGTACAGATAAAAACCGGGGAAAGGCGGCAAGTATGGCTGCAACAACGACACGAGTTCACCGCTTTCAATCCAGGGGAGGAATGTCTCCTCCATGCCAATGGTAATACCACCCCCAGCAAGCGCCGTCCTTATCATGAGCAACATATCGTTGGTCGTGATTTTTGAGTTAACACCCACATCGAACTCTCGCCCATCTTCTGCGAACTCCCAGCGGTAAGGTGCCACGCTCGGTGCGGGCCGCCAGCCAATGCAAAGATGGTTCAATAGTTCGAAAGGCGCTTCGGGCGTGCCATGGCGTTGCAAATAACGGGGAGAGGCCACGACCACTTGGCGTTGTAGCCCAGAAAGCGGCACTGCCACCATGTCTTGCTCGATCACTTCTCCCAAACGCACCCCGGCGTCGAACCCGGCGCCCACAATATCGAATTCTTCATCGGTGACGGTCACGTCCAACGTAATGTTGGGGTAAGCAGCGGCAAAAGTGGCAACCAGTGGGCCTGAAAGAAATCGCTCGGCGATTGAAGTAACCGCCACCCTTAATAAACCCCGGGGTGGGCCATCATCCACAACTTCTTCCACTGCAGACGCAATCGCCGTGAACGGCTCGGTTATCTGTGCCCTTAGCCGAACGCCCGCTTCGGTTAGGCTCACGCTGCGGGTAGAACGCTGAACCAATGCGATACCAAGATCATCTTCCAGCCGTCGCATGCTCTGGCTAACAGCCGAGCGAGTGACGCCTAACTGGTCAGCAGCAGCACTAAAGTTTCCGGCCTGTGCGACCGCTAAAAACACCTTCAAAAGATTGAAATCAGCACTCATTGGAAAGCATTCCTAACCAACGTGGTTAGCTTTGGGTAGCTTCTCACCATAACGATGTGTCTCTAAAGTTCTACCTAGCGTTCAGCCCGAGCGCTCAACGTTTCATTACGGGGACTATCCATAGCCCCCCCCAGAGCCCCACTTTATACCGTGACTATCTTCTAAGGAGATTAACATGAGCAATATCCAGGGCAAGGTAATCCTCATCACCGGTGCTAGCAGCGGCATCGGTGAAGCAACCGCCCGCACGCTTGCCAGCCAGGGCGCCAGCGTCGTCCTCGGTGCACGACGCATCGATAGGCTCGAAAAGCTGGTTGCCGAAATTACCAACGACGGCGGCAAGGCAATCGCATGCGCTGTGGACGTAACTCGACGCGAGGACGTCCAATCCTTCGCCGATTACGCACTCGATAAGTTCGGTCGAATCGATGTGATCATCAACAACGCTGGCGTTATGCCCCTATCACCGGTTGCTGCCCTGAAGGTCGATGAGTGGGATCGTATGATTGATGTCAATATCCGCGGTGTGCTGCACGGGATCGCCGCAGTGCTGCCCACCATGCAACAACAAGGCAGCGGGCATGTGATCAATATCTCTTCAATCGGCGGCTTGTACGTGGTCCCGACCGCAGCGGTATACAGTGCGACCAAATATGCGGTACGTGCGATTTCCGATGGCCTACGTCAGGAACACAGCGATATCCGCGTCACCTGCGTCTATCCCGGCGTGGTCGAATCTGAGCTAGCCGACACCATCACCGATGCCTCGGCAGCAGAAGCCATGCGCAGTTTCCGTAAAATTGCACTCAAGCCCGAAGCGATCGCTAACGCTATCGCTCATGTGGTCGGCCAGCCAGCCGACGTCGACACCACGGACATCGTGGTACGCCCCGTCGCAAGCCCTGCCTGATCCCGGGATGGTGGCCTGTCCTTCACTATGGAATGCAGCAAGCCCTAAACCCGCTGATGTAGAGCCTTCCCACTTCAATGGGAAGGCATATCAGCCTTTAGCCAGGAATTCAGCTAGTCAGTTGTGTGGGGTAAGCTTAGGGCCATAAACCTAGCTGGCAAGTTAAAGGGGGTTTAAATATAGAGCCCATTAGGCATAGAACTAGATGGCTAATATCGGCCAAGAGCTGTCATTCAGGCGAAGCCGATATAACGCGCCGGTTTGGAGCCGCAGATCGGCGAAAAATCGGTCGCTATGTAGCCGATTGTTATGTTTTAACCTGCAACTTGGACAGCGTTTCGATTTTTTTCAGATATGTAGCCATGCCCGCTGAAGATACAGTTGGGACACTGCCATCGTCATACAGGTAGATGCGCGTGACATCATCATTGCCGTTGTATGAAAGTTTTTTTGCCGTACTTGGGCCGATGCCTTTGAACTTGGTTGTTACTGGATATTCGCTGTAAGTGACATAATCACGAGTATTGAAACCAACCGGCTTATATTCGCGATTCAATACTGCGTATGAACCATCCTCTTGAAGATAAAGGCAGTACGGAAGGTAGATTGAGCGAAAATCACCTAGGGCCATGTGTTTCTCCTTTTTTTGACTCACAATCGAATCGCCAGAATATTTTATTGGAACTATACTATTCGGCTTTTTAAACATAACGTTGCGCGCACCAGCGCGAGCTTGCGAGCGTCCGGCAGCCAAAGGCTGCGTAGTGCTGCGCTTGGTTATGTGTTTTTACCAATTGATGATCTGCTTCCCATGACCCATTTTTCGGGTGGTCGAGGTTCCGTTTCAATGTACTTTTCAAATAAATCTAGCAGCTGGTCTCTATCGCCAAACTCTAGGCCACTTTTTGCCGAAATTGTTTTCGCTAGTTTGTGTTCGTTACTACGCCAATCAATAAAGCAATAATCGTTGGTACATGAAACAACCAAAAAGTCAGGAATATGCTCAAATGCCAGCTTATCCACTACAAGTACACTGCCAGATACACGAGACGATAACTTGTATGCCTTTGTTAAAGCCGTCCCCATCACGGGAATTGTTGTCATTAAGCCAGCGCCAAGCGGCAGAGTCCCATTGTGAGAAAACCTGAATGAATCGGGGTAGCAGCCTTTAATGTCAGCCATATCGCCAACGGAGATAGCGGATTTTGTGCAAAAACCACAAATAGCCATATGGCGCATTATGGAAGTAGCGATTGCGATACACCTACTAGAATCGGTTTCTTCAAAATTTGAAACAATAACAAATCCGTCGCCAAACTGGTGTGCAAATATCCGATCAGATTCGTTCAAAGCAACGTCACCCGGGTAAGCGAGTTGACCGATCTTAATGATCGCATCCATAAGCTCGTGCAATGCCCAAATTACCCTGTCTTTTCCTGCTTCACCGCTCTCGTAAAGAGCAGAAAATCCCTCAATGTCAACCGATATTCCCCAGCGTCTATCCACAAAAATTATCCTTTCTCTCCATCAGCACTGCCACACATAACGCATGGCTTTGCGGCGCACCGAAGCGCTAGCGTAGGTGTGTCCGACAATAGCCACTTGTTAGGAAAATAGCTCGAGCAACCGCTGATATTCTTCATCAGTCACCTTGCCCTTGAGGACCCTTATGGGCATTTCTTCCTTTAGCTGTTTCAGTATTTTATTGGTTTGCTCATTGAATTGCCTATCGTCCAGCGCATCAACTCGCTTGTTTGCCTCCGCGCTGAGAGCCTTGAATTCCTCTATGCATTTCGACGCAGAGGATTCAACTAATTCAAAATACTCTCGAACAGTGGGAATCTCTAACCAACCATCTAGTAGCTTAAGAGGGGCAGTCGGATCTTGTGCCAAGCGAACTGGCTCTGGCCCCAAATAGCTCTCTGGGTAAATGCCAGCTATTGCCATCATCAAATCACCTACCCAATGGTGAAAATATGCGAGCTTCTCACCAAAGCCATTTGAAATGAACTTTTCATTGTTCATGATGGGTAGATGACTACCTTGCTCAAAATGGCAACCATATATCTCGCCTAGCTGTTTTCTCAAAGCTTCTAGCTTCGCGTTCTTTTTCCTAAACCATTCTTCGCCATATAGATGCTGTAGCTCCTCGAAAGTGAGCAATTGAATATTTGTATACCTAACAGCTTCATAGGCTCCAGATTGAAAACCTTTTTTACTGACTATGTACCCGGTACTTGCGCCTGCACCTTCCATCACCGTTTTAAAGCCATGCACAACATCTTGATGAACCCGGTTATCCCAATGTTTGCACTCGACCAAATAGATCTGGTTGTGGCTGGCTAACGGATCTTTGATGAATACGTCGACCTCTTTTTTTCCCCGGCCAGCTAGGTCCAAGGTCTTCTCCACTTCTGTCTCGTAGTCCATTTCATCAAACAACTGGCATACTTTGGATTGGAGATCTCGCCAGCCTTTGACCTTATCTACAGTGATAAACATGTTCTCTATCTCACCTAACGCCGTTCACAGCGGCGAGCGTAAGCGAGTCCGGCAGCCGTAGGCTGCGAACTGCTGCACCTTGTTAGAACCATTACTGGCCAAGCCAAGCGAAGAAGGACTCATTTGCCCAACCTCCGGAAGGAGTTGATGGGCGAGAAGGTCTCGACGGCCTAGATGGTCTTGAAGGACGTGAAGGACGAGACGCTCTTGATGCACGTGAAGGTCTTGAAGGGCGCGAAGTCCCGGCTACCGATTCCTTCGGATTCCATGCTACCGGCTGCCCAGACTGATTTAGGCACAACAATCCATTAACTGGACCGAGCCAATTTCCGCTACCACTAGACCATGCATGACCATTACGGATATACGCAACCCAGTTCATATCTGTATCGAAGATATGATCATTTGGAGCAATCCAAGCAACTAAGTCACAGTCTTTATCAAAAAGTGGGTAAAGCACATTTATCTCCTTGAAGTTCTAACAGCGTATTAGACGGCGTGCTCTATGATTGAATGAACCTGCTGGCACTTTTTCCCGGCAAATGCAGCCTGCCAGAATCCCCCAAGCCTAAGATTCTTTGAGATATTAATTTTAATTAGGCTATATATACAAAAACTCGCGCGCCTGCTGCATTTCCCGGCATGACCGATTTGGGTCGAGCCCCGACTGTAAACCAAACTTAGCACATGACGAGCGTGAATTGAGCCACTCTTTGACCTCCACCTGTTGTAGGATTATGCCATGAACGTTCCGACTGAAATCTCATTTACACCATGGAATAAAGGCAAGCTGGTTGGGCACGGTCATCTACCATGCAATTCTAGCTCTTGGGACCAGTATCCGCTAAAAAGGTACAAAGGCCGCTAGTACAAGGGCCTAAGTACCCCTCATTCACTGGAAGTCACTGTTAAGTGCCCTGTCTTGAATCGGCTCACTCACTTTGGCCAGAGGACTGGCTTTATCTTCAACGTCAGCTTTCAGCCAAATTCTACCGTGCGCTTAGAGCAACGACGCCACCGAGAAACCCGTAAATGCGGTAATTAGATTACACCCACAAGTTCGCTAGTAGAATTTACGAGCATCCCCGAAAGGTTTGGACTATGAGATTTTATGCCGATGGCCCCTCTATCCCAGATATCCTCCTCACACGCTGCGATGCTGGGCGTGTTGTATTCCTGTGTGGCGCGGGGGTTTCAAAACCGTCGGGAATGCCAGATTTTGTAGGACTCACTCAGCACGTCATCGAGTTTTTCGACCCACCGAATGATTCATCGATCATGACGGCCTTCCAGCCTTGGCTGGACGCCCCTTCGGGACCTAACGTCCCGCTCGATCAAATCTTTAACCTGCTGCACCAAGAGTACGGCAGAGACGAGGTGAATGCGCTGGTCACCGAAAGACTGCATGTCTCGCCATCTGGGGGAGAGGTCGGGCGTGAGCACGCTCTAATCAAACGGATTTCGACGAATGAAAGCGGCGTTCCGCAGATCGTTACCACGAACTTCGACCTGATGTTCGAGACCGGAGCGAGTGGCGACAAGCTAGCAAGGCATGTGCCTCCAGTCTTCCCCGATTTGGCGATCGGAATGACGATTGAGGGGATCACCTATCTACATGGGCGCTTGGTCGACACCGGCTCGGATCATCATCCCTACGTGCTGAGCAGCGCAGACTTCGGGCGCGGTTATCTGTCGGAGGGATGGGCAACAAACTTCATCCGAAGCCTATTGGGCCGATACACCGTGGTGCTCGTCGGCTACCAAGCAGAAGATCCTCCGATCAAATACCTCCTCCAAGGTTTGAACCATGACGGCCAGTTTGATCGATCTCGGCTCTATGCGTTTGACCGGGGTCTGCCAGAAGAGATTGAAGCCAAATGGCGTGATCGAGGAGTTAGTGCTATTGCCTACGCCGACCACGCAGATCTCTGGAAGACCCTGGAGGCTTGGGCGGATCGCGCCGACGATCCTCGGCAATGGCGGTCTTCGGTGATTATGTCCAGCCGAGAGGACCCCAAGGTAATGTCGGCCCATGAGCGTGGGCAAGTCGCCCATGTTCTCCGGACCGTGCAGGGTGCCAAGTTGTTTTCTTTGGCTGATCCGATGCCCGATCCAGAATGGCTGTGTGTCATCGATGGCAATGTGCGATCAGCCAAACCGAGCAAGGGCTACGGTCAAGAAGCCGAAACGTTCGATCCAAGAGCAAACTACGGGCTCGACGATGATCTCGAACACATCTCGGAAGATAAGCAGCGGCAGGGTGTCAGCAACGATAATCTTCTCGTCTGGCGAGACGGGGACGACAATCCGCATGACGGCCATCGTCTCGCTGGGCGACAAGCCGAAGGGCATGAAACAACACCAATTCGGCTTGGTCACTTCATCACGTGGATCAGCAAGGCGATTGATAGCCCTGTTCTGGCTTGGTGGGCAATTCGTCAAAGCGGCCTGCACCCTCGCCTGCTGCTTCAGATCGAATGGCAGATGAAGCGCTTGGAAAGCCTTCACGGGCGGGCGCGCCACATTTGGAACCTGGTCCTTGAACACCACCGGGACCCCCGGAGCCGCCAATGGGACGGCAGCTGGTTTGACCTTAAGAAGAGGGTAGCCAAAGAAGGATGGACGGCCAGCGTTCTTCGCGACTTCCGACGGGTGGCAACTCCGAGGGTCGATATTCGACCACTACTCGGCCTGGGGCAATCGAAGCCGCCGTTAGGGCCGTGGGATGATGTTCGCCTCAGCGACCTGGGTCAGTTCGAGGTCAAATTCCTTGATCGGCACAACGTCGATCTTGCAGTGCCCGACGAGGTCTTGCCGCAGGTATTCGCGATTCTGGAGGAGCAGCTAACCAACGCTTCGGGTCTGCTGGCGGATATCGAGACAGTCTACTTCCAGACCCCAACCTGCTATCCGGATCGCGAGGTCGACGGCCGAGAGCATGTCACTAAACCCGCCGAGGTCATGGCATGGTTCGTTGAGCTTCTCGATCGTCTGTCAGAGACACGTCCCGACCTGGTGCAAGCCCATGCTACGATCTGGCCGGAGTCAGATCAGTACTTCTTTCGAAAACTCAAGCTGTATGCCTACAGCAAGAAGAGTGTCTTCGAAGCTGATCAAGTTGCCCAAGCCATTCTATCCTTCGATCAGTCGGCCTTCTGGGATATCAACGTAGCTCGAGAGCTTCTTTTCCTGCTGGTGGACCGCTGGTTGGAGTTTTCACAAGAGAGCCAGGACAGGCTGATTGATCGAATGCTGGAAGGGCCGGAACAACGCTCCCATTTGTCAGACGAGGAGTTTCCCGAGCTTCGGGACGAGTTCGCGGCGCGATATGCCCGCTACCTCCAACTAGAGGGCTGTGCCTTTGCCGCTGATCGCAGTGAGCGACTTGATGCGATAATCCAGGGCGTTTCTGAGTGGAGCGATGGCTGGGCGACCTCAACGGTCACCGAGCGCGGTTCCCATGTCGGCTTTGTCGGAACTGACGAGAACCCCGAAGCCGTTTTGGACCTTCCTGTGAATGAGATCGTGGGACGCGCCAAGGATGATCTGGAGCGGGACTTCGGTAGCTTCACCGATAAGCGCCCATTCACCGGGCTAGTGAAGGCTAACCCCTGCAAGGCCTTGTCTGCTCTCACCGTTGCAGGCAAGGACGGTGACTACCCCCAGGCCTTCTGGTCATCCATGGTCAACGAACTGCCTGAGGACATTTCTCCGCGGCTGCAACGGGTCTTCTTGCACAGGCTGACCCGACTTCCAGACCCAGTGGTCGCAAAGCTGGGGCACACTCTGGGGCGATGGATTGAAACCAATCTGGTCGCAATCCTAGAGTTCGATGACAAGCTTGGGTGGGCAGTCTTTGATCACGTCGTTGACGGCATCCTGAGCGGCGGCGCGGATGCAGCCGAGAATGGTCTCGGAGAGATGCGCATCAGGGGCGAAGTGGTGGAGCGGTCCAGGCGGACGCACGAACATGCGATCAACGGCCCGCTCGGCATGTGCGCAGAGGCCCTTTACCGCGTCGTTCTGGGAGAGAAGCAGGAAGCCGATTCTCTTATGCCGGAACATATCAAGGGCCGACTGGAACGTCTTTTCGCTGAACCTGGGGAAGGTTCGGATCACGCGGTTTCGGTCACGATGAGCAGGCTCGATTGGCTCATGTTCGTCGATCCTGAATGGACTCGGGACCGCCTTGTTCCGATGCTTGCATTCGATCATCCAGCGTCGGAACCAGCATGGAATGGCTTCCTACATAGTAACCAAGCTCTGTGGCCACCGCTGGCCGAAGTCATCAAGCCGCTACTGTTTGAACTGCTCCCTTGGATCGAGGGCTTTTCTTGGGGTCGCGAATTGTCGAAGGTCGTCACCCAGTGGCTAGGCTTAATGCGGGTGTTCCATCCTGACGAACCTACTGGCTTATCAAGAAAGGAAATGCGTTCGGTCCTTCGGGCGATGTCTGACGGCACCCGGAACCAGTTCGTCTCCTGGTTGGGCTTGGTAGGGCAGCATAACGAGAACGGCTGGGCCGAACTTGTTATCCCGTTCATTAACGAGGACTGGCCCAGGGAACGCAGGTATCGAACATCGGCTTCGGTACAGGCGTGGGTCGGCCTTCTTGATGATACCGGCGACAGCTTTCCGGTGGTCTACGACGCCGTGAAGAAGTTTCTGGTCCCGGTCGAGACGAACGGCCATCCGTTCTACAGGTTTACCCGAGAGATCAATGACGAAGAGCCAATTACGGTGCGCTACCCTGAAGCTACACTGGATTTAATGGACAGGGTCACACCACAGGCTCTAGCTCGACCATCGTGTGAGTTACCGGAAGTTCTGGCGTTGATCGCCGAAGCTGACCACAAGCTGACATCCGATGAGCGGTATCTTCGCCTAGTAGATCTGGTTGAGCGTTGCTAACTTCCAAGCAACTTGAACGGCAACACCTCCTGTTTCGAGTCAGCCATTGCAACGTTGATGCTATGAAAACTCTGCAATGTTAGGAATGAAAGTTCTTCTTGCGTGCGCATCGACGGCCACTTCCCGCCCTTCATGTCGGATTAGCGCATCATGCTGCACCTGGCACGAATGACCGCTTTGGGTCGAAACCTGCCTATGGAAATTACTCATAATTCTTAAGACTACCATAACGATGTCAGCAGTCTATGTCATTTATGGGATAGCTGTTCAGGGCTGTAGTGCGCGTAAAGCTTTGGGAGAGGAGGTTCAGTGACAGGCTTGTAGCCGCTTGCATGGATAGGAGAACCATCCATAGGCGTGCCAGCCGTTTCAAAGAAAGCCAACTGAGAGGTGTGGGTGAGAAACCTCTAGGCAACAAAAAAGCCCCTGACGAATCAGGGGCTTTAGTATCGAGGTGGCGGAGGGACAGGGATTCGAACCCTGGATAGGCTATTAACCTATGCCGGTTTTCAAGACCTATTCATTAGCCAAACACAACATTTAACTCATTGAAAAACCTATAGATTCACGCTGGGCGCACTGTATGAATTTTACCCAAAATTCTCAATTCAAGGCATTCAGGCACACTAGCTTGAATTTCTCTGGCACATTCTGAACACATAAATTTTTAGCATTATCTAAAATATTCTGTATATCTCCGCAGAACCCAACCTTCTACTGTGATGTCTTCAGAAACAATTTCCACCTTTAACCACGATCTATTGTACGTATCAAGTATTCTCAACGTTGCCCCAAGTGGTAATGTTGCTAATTCGTATGACTTTTGGTTTGGCTTACTCCTCAATTTTACATTATATCCGCTAACCAAGCGGCACTGACTTAAAGCTTCTCTGTCCCAGCTGTTATCACACCTAGTTAACTTTCTTATCTCTCTAGGCGAACTCAGCTCGTTATAGCTTTCAATCTTCGCAAAATATCTTTCTTGTATAGCTAAAACTGTGAGGCTAGCTACTAGAGCAATTAGTAGATCATACATAAACTTCAGTACAAACTTTTGAAGCTGAAGAGGTAAGTCACTAAATTTATTGGCTTGGCAGTTAGCTTGAGGTTCCCTAACAAAACTTGATTGGTTAACCCCCTTCAAACCCTCGTTATGTTGGTGTAGTCCAGCATATGTAGCAACCTCATATGCTGCTCTAAACATAGAATCA
Source organism: Halomonas alkaliantarctica (assembly GCF_029854215.1). Taxonomy (NCBI): domain Bacteria; kingdom Pseudomonadati; phylum Pseudomonadota; class Gammaproteobacteria; order Oceanospirillales; family Halomonadaceae; genus Vreelandella; species Vreelandella neptunia. Next base: position 2,119,165 of record NZ_CP122961.1, read on the forward strand.
TCAAAAGGTATTCCGGAAGTAGCCGATAGACCATCAATTATTGGAGAAAGAGTTTGTAGTTCAGCTAGCCTTGCAGACCAATTAATACCAGCCACACCGTTTAAATCAGCAAGACGTTGTTTTAGCCCAGTGAACCCCGTCTCAAAATTTATATCTTCTAGGTGTTGGCGAAATCCTGTAACGCTCGCCCATTCATGCACAGTTGTCAGAGCTTGTAGCTCGGATAGGTGCTCACGCATCCCTCCCAAGTGTTGCAGATCGGCTAGTTGCTCGCGTATCCCTCCCAAGTGTTGCAAATCGGCTAGCTGCTCGCGCATCCCCCCCAAGTGTTGCAAATTGGCTAGCTGCTCGCGCATCACTCCCAAGGGTTGCAGATCGGCTAGCTGCTCACGCATCCCTCCCAAGTGTTGCAAATTGGCTAGTTGCTCGCGTATCCCTCCCAAGTGTTGCAGATCGGCTAGCTGCTCACGCGTCCCTCCCAAGTGTTGCAAATTGGCTAGCTGCTCGTGCATCACTCCCAAGGGTTGCAGATCGGCTAGCTGCTCGCTCATCACTCCTAAGGTTTGCAACTCGTCTAAGTGCTCACGAATCCCTCCCAAGGGTTGTAGATCGGTTAGATGCTCGCGAATTCCTCCCAAGGGTTGCAGATCAGCTAGGTGTTCGCGCATTTCCCCCAAGGGTTGCAGATCGGCTAAATGCTCTTGCATCCTTCTCGAATGCACTGAACTTTGATTACGAAACAAAGCTAAATTTGCAAGGCTTTCTTTTTCTAGCAGATTATTTACAAAGAGGGCATCCGTATATTGTTTTGATGCGTCATCGTCATTGTTCACTAGATTTACCCCCGAAATGCGTCATTGTCTAACTTTAAGACAAATATCAGCCAAAGTAGTTAACTCACCCAAAAAAAATCGTCTAGCCGAGGTTCCCCATTCACCCCATCATTATGCCAACAATTAATTAAATCATTGATTTTCAATGGATAGCATCTATTCTTAGCGCCAGCCAACACGGTTAAATCGCTCTATTAATATCAACAAGTCACAGGCTATTTTTCAGTTGATACATCTTTCAGAAAACATGGAATCATGAGTACCAATCAGCCTTCTTCTGGGCGCACATTTCATTTGGATTTCCGCCAGCAGTCATGAAAACGAATTCTCTTGCACAATAATTGATTTTCATGCACGATAAATAGAAATCATATGGAGAAGCGTTATGGCATTTAGAGCCGATGAATCAGCCGAAAAAGCATTTGAGCACCTTAAAAATGAATTTGTTATTAGGAGGATCGATAGCTCACAGGTGCGAAGAAGCATTGAAAAACTTGAAGAAATCACTGACGAGTATGGGCCTGTAATTAATAGCTACCCTACCTGGCATCCACTTGTTACCCATCACGATGATCGGTATCCAGTAACGCACCCTAATAAAGAATGTGGTTATAAAGGATTAGATCATACAAGACATTTTGCTCATGCATTTATTACATGTCCATATGGGGATGGACAAGATGTCATTGATTCAGTAAACCAACTGCCAGATCATCCAGTAGCTGATATTGAAGCTGAGCGATTAGATATTCAGCTTTATAATCCTAAAGCTACACCTATACTTGTAAAATGCCGATGGAGAGAGCCCCTTACAAATGAAGGTTTAGTTCCTATGTCTTTAGCAGTACCTCTTATTCTGGAAAAAGAGGTACCTAGCTGGCGGTGGGCTCAAGTGGCTGAAAATTGGAATGATATGCGCCCCTACCTTTTAGGCGACCCGCATGGAAGTCGTTCATCTTTATTTGTCAGCCAGGAAACAGGTCTAGTAATTAAAAAAATGTGGAACCTCCTTATCAACACAGGAATGTATGGCAATATAAGACCTAGCCAACACTAGGGTTAATTAAATGTGGCATTATTTTGCATGACGGTACTGGATAAAATGAGAGGCATCGTCTAAATACTAGGCAGGATTGGTTACCTCTTCATCCTGCCTTACTGCTAGTTTCTCACCGCCGTGTCACCAGCCAGTGTTCAATAAAATCCGCATCAGCATGCCTTACCAAGCTGCGAGTGGATTCCCGATCCGTTATATCAGATGGGTGCACCATCCATTTTGGCCATCCGATCAAGCGTGGAAAAAAGCGAATCGTCCACACATGCTTGAATCGTCGTCGCTAACCTGAGCTTCGCAGCCCGCCCCATATTATCAACGCTTGCAGTCAACGATGGTCATCGCTTATCGTTCGCCCTAAATACTGTATATATCACCAGTTATTTAAGGAGGCGCTTATGTCAAAATCATACGAGCAGCTAGTCAAGCGAGTGCAGAAAGAGATCGGCAGCCCGGGAGCGCAGTCAAAGCACTGCGTCGAGCTCCAACGCCGAGAAGATGAGAGCCCCGAAGATTGGGCACAAATGCTTGCTGACCTGGGCACCGTCGAGAACGTGACGCTTACCCCCATGGACGACGACACTGAGCATATACGCATCACATGGAATCCCGAGGAGAGCATGGCATGAGCCTGCATCTCTCGGTACTAGGACGCGTAGATACCACCTCCCCTCCGCTGAAATTGCCTCTAGCCGCTGGCGAGGTGCGCACCGGCTTTCCCAGTCCGGCGGATGACTATCTTGAGGCTGAGCTGGATCTTGTCGATCACCTCGTTCAGCACCCCAGCGCGACCTACTATCTTCGCGCCAAGGGCACTTCAATGACCGGTGTAGGGATCTACGATGGCGATCTCTTGATTGTCGATCGTTCTCTCGAGCCTAAATTGGGCCATATCGTGATTATGAGTGTTGATGGGGAGCTTACTTGCAAAAAGCTGGGCAAGATCGGCAACCGTCCTTACCTGATCGCCTCGAATCCAGAGTTCCGCCCGATCCCATTAGACGGAAAAGAATGCCAGGTGTGGGGCGTCGTCACCCATAACATCCACTCTCTAGCACCTGGGTTCTCTGTATGATCGCCCTGGTCGACTGCAATAATTTCTATGTGTCATGCGAGCGTGTCTTTAACCCCAAGTTGGAAGGTCAACCAGTAGGCGTGATGTCGAATAATGATGGCTGCGTGGTGGCCCGATCGGCTGAAATAAAACAGCTTGGTGTGGCCATGGGCATGCCCGCGCACCAGATCGACCCACACATTCGTCGCCAGTGCATTCTGCTGAGCTCCAATTATGCGCTTTACGGTGATATGAGCCGCCGCGTCACCGACGTTCTCAGCCAGCACACACCGCACGTTGATGTGTATAGCATTGATGAATCGTTTTTATCGTTCGAAGGATTCGCGCTAGAAACGCTTGAGGAGCGATGCCAGGCAATGCGACGTCAAGTGCACCGGGATACCGGCATTCCGGTCAGCGTGGGCCTTAGTACCAGCAAAACGCTCGCCAAGATCGCTAATCATCGGGCCAAAAAGGAGAAAGGGTTCGATGGCGTGGCCATCATGGAGCCGAACAGCGATGACACACGCGCTTTCCTTGAACAGCTACCTGTCACAGAAATTTGGGGAGTGGCTGGTCGTAGCGCTGCAAGGCTCCGCACCCTCGGCATTGAAACAGCCTGGCAGTTGCGCGAATCATCTCCTAAGCACTTGCGGAAGCACTTCTCGGTTGTCATGGAGCGAATCGTTTGGGAGCTACGCGGCGATGACTGTATACCGCTTGATGATATGACTCAGCCGAAACAGCAGATCATGGTCAGCCGCAGCTTTGGGCGCCTGACCAGCAATAAAGTAGATTTGCACGAAGCAATCCGCGTGCACACCTCCCGAGCAGGTGAGAAATTGCGCAAACAGCAAGGCTTAGCTCAGGCGATTATGGTGTTTGTGCGCACCAATCGATTTCGTAGTGATCTACCTAGCTACAGTAAAAGCCTAGTTGTTCCGCTCCCCCACCCGACTGACGATAGCCGTGAATTGGTCAAGGCTGCGATGGCTGGATTGGAAAGAATATTCAAGGAGGGGATCCTGTACCAGAAATGCGGCGTGATGCTGATGGATCTCTGCGATCACGACAACGAGCAGTTAGGGCTGCTAGCAGAGCCACAAAGTGATGAAAAGCGCGAGCGCAATAAGAAGCTGATGGCCACGCTCGATAAGCTCAATTGTGAACATGGGAAAAACACGGTCAGGCTGGGGATGCCGAGAAAAATAAATTCCTGGGAGCTTCGTTGCGAGCACCGCACGCCGCGGTACACAACACACTGGAATGAACTGGCCATTGTAAAGTCGTAGAGATGCCGTCCCTGGCAACACGAATCCCTTCATTGTTCGAGCACTTCCATGTCGTGACGCATCCGACATGCTTAAAGCGGCGATCCTGGCGTCACAATTTAAAGATAGCAATGCATGTAGCATGATTATGTAAGCGATCAGCGACATTTTTTGTCAGCAATTTCTTACATCCTCAGCTCATTCTCAGAGCGTAGCGATCGATAATCGTCGCTATTCCAGGGCTTAGCTGCCTGTGTTCTGGGGGGAGCTCCGCAAGATCAGGAACGAACACCTTTCCTTCTTCGTTGATGCGAATAATGTGATAGTAGCCATACCGGTCGAAATTAGAAGCACCAGGCTGAGCGTAGGTCGTATAAGCATTTGCCCATAAATAAATGAAAACGTCATCAGGCCCCCGGTTCTTGTCATGAACTATATACAAGTCCCGTATGGTCTCAATATTCCCCTGATAATGATTGACTGTTTCAGGTAATAACAGTGATGTCCCGTTGATGCGTAAATCAAGTTCAAACCCAGTTTCATCTTCCAGGCTTTGTGCTGCACGGGAATCGAAATAGCCGTTAAAATCTCTTGATCCGCTCAGGTCTGAAACGGTTCCTCCCCACGAGTTTGAGGCTGAATATCTCCTAAAATACTCAAATGTAATGTTTCTATTCCCAACCTTCATGTCTATGGTCTGAGAAACTACGCCCTCGAAATCAAAATTAACGGTAAGCCTAGCAAGCCTGTCTGAAACAATGCTTATGGATCGCTCTGGTGCAATGGCAGTGCTTGTTGTGCAGGAGAAATGACTAATGGGGATATCATTTAACGCGGTGTCGCTGGCAGTGCCGCTATTTGAGTCGCCTTCATTCAGACTATCCCACGCTAACCACATACTTGACATGTCCGGCGCCAAGGGTGTGATGACCTCTGATGTTCCGGAGATGCCATAAGAGTACCTAACCCGCTCTAAGCCTTGAAAACCCTTCTCCATGTGTTCTTCCAAAAAGGCTTCCATGTGGTCTCGATTGGCCGAATAAATAGTGATGCTTCTGCAGCTCGATGGGTTGCTCTCAAACCCCACCACCGTTGGTCCTTCGACGTTGCCTGCAAAGGCCACCAGTACCTTATCCCCTGCTTCAAAGGCATCGCCGTTGCAGTCCATGTACAGGATCGGCACGTTGCTATAGCTCGCCTGGGCATTCACGTCCAGCCCTTGCTGGCTGCTGGTGGCGGCATCCAACGTGATTGAGCAGCTATCACCGTCCAAGCTGGTTATGGAGGCGGTGCGAAAGGTAGGTCTCCATTTCTGCCAGCCAGGCAGCATGGCAAGGTTGTAGAAAGTGGCCGCTGGGGTGCTGGCCAACGTGGGTTGGATGGCTCCATCGGCTGCGGCGCTCCAGGCAGTGCCGTGAAAGCCCGGCTTGATGATGACATTGCCAATTTCACCGGGCACTTCCGCCGTAGCCACTTCACCGCTCAAGTCTTCCGTATAGTCCGCGCACCAGGCCTGCATCTGACGCAGCGGTGGAAAGGCGTTAATACGGGCAACCAGGGCCTCATCGGCGGCAATGCGCAGCTCTTTGGCACGTTGCTCTGCTTGTAGCTCATCTCGCTGGCTCGTCGCTTCAAGCAGATCGCGGGAGAATGCATCAAGGTTGATGCTGGACTGCCCTTTCTCCACGATTTCCTGCTGATATTGGTTAATGGCAGCATCCTGCTCGGCAGCGGCTTGATTGACCGTTGCCTGGGCAGAAGCGATGCGTTGTTCCAGGGCCGTGATTTGAGTCCGTAGCGTCTGGATCCGCGCTTCGGCTTCCTCTTTGGCGAGCTCCGCACGCTCTCGAGCTTCAACAATCTCGATCGTGTAGCGCCCCTCGCCATGCGCTTGCAGAATGCGTGCCTTACCCATTGCCCACCTCTATCACTTCCATGGCCGCACTGTTCGCATTCACAAAATACTGTATCTGTTCCACTTCGAACGTAGATCCATCACCATCAACAGCGTAATTGCCCGGCCGTAACAGCAGATCCACGTTACAGCGCACCCGGCGTACGCCTTGATTGATCGACCTCGTTTGCACACCCTGCAATAAGCGTTCACGGGGCTCGGCTTGCGGGAAATCGCCATAGCCGCTGAGCGTCAGGGTGAAACGCGTCGGGCCTTCATCGCTTCTGATTTGCTCTAGCGGCGCCAGGGCAATAGTTTCCAGGCTGTTATACTCATCCACGCTCGGGTAGTAGTAGCCCAATTGCACTTGCATCAGTGCACCAGACGCCAGTGCGGGTAGTACACTGTCACCAGCGGGCACAATGGCTTGCAGGAAGGATTTACCGGTGCGCCGCATGGTCGCCTGAAACGATGACATGGGTACACGCAATGCACCGATCAGCAGCAGATACACTTCTACCCGCTCCAGTGGGTCAAACAGCGCCCCTTGTGGGCCATCGTCACAACCAATAACCAGGGTGCCACCACTGCCGTTCAGCGCCCAGCTACCTAACGGTGAACTATTCAGCACACTCCCGGGCAAGCGCTTGACGATAGGAATGCAATCAACGGTGGCCACCGGCTGCGACGCTGCAAGGGCTCTACTATTGAGCGGATCGGTGTTCAGCATGGGTTAAATCTCCATGACGTAGCCGCGCACCACCACTTTGGCTGAAAGCGTTCCGGTCCCTGCGATGACCACAGAGACTCGTAAAGAGGTCATGCCGTCACGAGTTAACGGCTCAAACGTCTCGCGACCGCCTATGGCAGTTGTGTTGATCGCAGTGGTGGCCAGATAACTGTCTGGTTCGGCATCATTCGGACCCACCTGGATTTCCGGCGTGCCGCCCGCGCCGTCAGATTCCACGATTACTACATCTATCGCATCTGGTAAAAGAAGGGTGTTTGCGGGCAGCTCGATAACAGCGTTGGCAGTGTCGTTAGTCAGATCTATCGGATAGGTGCCAAAAATGACTTGCTGGGATACCAAGCCAACAATGTCAGGTATATCTCCTAGCTGGGGCCTTAATGCATCGCGCAACGATAAACCGGGTGGCAGCTGCGATTGGTAAACCTCTGGAATAGGGAAAGGCTCTTTAGACAGATAGGGAATGGCGTTTTTTTTTCTCACCGAAATCGACTGTCGTTGTCGCCAAGGCTCCCTGAGCAATAGAACCTCTTTTATCCGAGAAAGCGGATCCTATAGCAATGCCCAGGTCTTTTGCTGTGCGAGCACTGCACCCTAGCGCAACACTCACCACGCCGGACGCTGCCGAATCTGCCCCGATAGCTGTTGCTGACTGGCTATCAGCACTAACCGAAGAGCGTACCCCCAGCGCGACGGACTCTGAGGAAGCTACGCTTGTCTGAAGACCAATGGCCAACGAGTAATCACACTTGTTCATTGCCCTGGCCAGGTTACCAATTGCAATGGCACCAAAACCTTCAACACTAGCGCTCGCACCAACTACAACGCATTTCGTGGCAGCGCCAAATACCCTGTTCTCATCGCCAATTAATACATTGCTCTCGCCTTCACCTGTCTGAGAGTTAACACCAAGAATAACGGTCCTTAGGGCTCCCTCTCCAATGATGTTATCGCCAATAATAATTGCGTTATCTTTCGTCTGGCTTAACCACGTAGGCATCGCGCTTTCCAGCGCGAGAAGGAGCGTCCCAGCCGTTAATCGCGCCTCTATCTGATCGCCCGCTGAAAATCCTTGTGGCTCACTCTCCTCTTTTCCACGCTCAATCGTCACCTTTGAAGCTTCCACTCCCGTGGCATACACCACTTCCCGCTTGGTTTCATTCCCCTGGGCGTCGACAACAAACAGCGTCAACGCTACGGCATCCGCGCCTTCTAGCGCCGTGGCAATGGCCTCCGCGCCGGTTGAAAGTTCAATTTCAGTCGCGTCATCGGCTACCGGTGCCGCCAACTGAGCTGCGAAGTTATTCAGGAATCCAAAGCGCATGTCACGCCTCCTCGGCAATTAAAATAGTGAGTTCCTGGCGACGCTCGGCGTACTCGCTGGGCACACCGATAAAACAGCCATCGGGAATCGACAATGTGACCCGGGCATGGAGGAGCACCATGCGGCGAGCCTGATCGACAAGCTCACGAGGCAAGCCGCTAAACGACAGCGTGACGGTACGATCGCCGGGGCTGTGGCCTCGGTTCGTGACCGCCACACCTCCATCCAGTGTGCTGACCCGGCTAACGCGACGGCTAACATCACCCAGCGTGGTGCCCGCGCGATGCGGCAACAGCATGGCCCCGCGCGGGTCATAGCCTCGCGCGGCTAATCCAATGAGGTACATAGGAAGTCTCGCCAGAAGGGATTAACGTGAAGGTCTAAGCGTTAGAAGGGCTTAAAGGCCAAGCAGAAATTCAGCGCCTTCGGCATTGGCGCGCATCTGAATTTTTTCCAGCACCTGCCACATGATCATCTCAAGCGCAGGCTCCAGGCCGTCAGAGCTGATCTTGATCAGTCCATCGCCGCTTTGCAGCGCCTGGGTACGGGCACGCATTTGCTCAACCTGGGCCTCAATCAGTTGGCCCTGCTGATTGGCGGCCTGCTCTTGGATTTGCAGCTGTTGCTCGATCGCATCACGGGCAAGCCAGCGATCGCCAAAGCTCAGCTCGCCACCGCCCAGCGTCTCAAACATACTGGCAGCGGCCTCAGCGGTGCTGGAAATAGTGGTACTGGTGGCATTAAGGATCGCTTCCACTTTCTTGGCGTCCGCTTCCATCTGCGCGATTTTGAAATCAACCGCGAACTCCATGTTCTTGATGCGCTCATTGCTGGCCAGCTCTTCCAGTGCGAGGGTTTGATCCAGCACGGCCTGGCGTGCCTTGAGTATCGCGTCTTCACTGCTCAACACCTCGCCAGTCAGCGCCTCCTGACCTTGCGCCGCCTGCTCGCTGCTCTCTTTGAGCTCCAGCAGCGCACCGGTCAGGCTGCGATATTGCTGTTCATCGATGTCGCCCTGGTTGAAGGCATCTTGCACGCGGGTAAGTGCGTCGCGGATCTCTTCACTGGTGGCGACAATCGACGCCTCACCGCTACTCAATGCCACCGCCGCGTCTGAGAGCGTGCCGGGTAGATCAGCAATCTGATCGACCAGTGGGCTATCGATCGCGGCCAGGCCGTCCCTTAGCTGGTTACTTGCATTGGCTACGGCAATTGCGGTTTCAATCGCGGCATCAGACAGCCGCTTAATATTGTCACTGCTTTCACCGCCCATACGCTGTGCCGCGCTGGCCACCGCCACGGCCGCGGCTTCTGCCTCGGTACCGACAATTGCAAAGTCTGCGGCCGCTTCCTCACCCCACCCAAAGTGCTGCCGTAGCGACTCATAGCCCGCTAGCAGGTTTTCAACGTTGAACAGTGAGAATTCATCGCCCTGTAGGTTTTCAACGTCGGCTAAATCCTGCTCGATTTTCGATGCCAGCGTGATGGGCTGTTCATTGAACTCATTCACTTTGCCCATCAGGTCGTCGATGGCGGAATACGCCAACCAGGCCGCTCCCGCCGGGCCCGCTATCTTGCCTAACGACGTAACAAAGCCACCGATTGCTCGGGTGGCCACGGGTAGGGCGCCGCTTGAGCCACCTAGCGCTTGCAAAATAGTTAACAAACCGCCAATGCCTGCCAGAATACTGGAGGCGGCAACGCCCACGCCTCCAATAGCGCCGCCCAGGGCAACCACATCGGGGCCAAGCTGCGTCACCCACTGCGCCAGCTCCGCCAAGGTTTCCATAAAGGGAACAAGCTGCTCAATCGCGCCAGCTGTGAACTCGCCAAGCAAATTAACGCCGCTACCCAGCGTTTCAATTACACTCGCCAGGCCTTCTGCGGTGCTTAAATCAGCGTTATCGAACAAGCCCGCCACCGCATCGCGCACGGCCTCAAAACCACCCACGAAGCCTGACAGGTCGGCTGCCTCTAAGGCATCGGGCAGGTTTTCTGCGGCATTGAGTAGCGATTGCTCAAGGGAGCCCATCACCCCTTCGATTAAATCGACAAACTGCTGCAGCTGGCCATCACTGACACTGGCCCCGATGCTGTTGAAGATCGCGGCAATGGCCTGCTGAATACCGCCAAACTCATCAAGGAGCGGGTTGCCTATCGTAATCAGCAGACTTTGGAAAGCATTGCTGATGCGCTGGTTGTTGTTCTCAACCGTATCCGCCATCTTCGCGTAGGCGACTTCTGTGGCACCCGCACTGTTGGCCATTGCCGTGATGTTTTCAGAAAAGGATTCTGCACCCAGGCCCGTTAGGGTCAAGACACCGTTCAACGCCTCGACGCCCCCGAACAGCTGCGCCATCTTCTCAGTATTACCCCCGGTCGCCTCGGCAACGTCCACCAGCACGCCCTGTAGACCTTCACTTTCTAAAGCTGCAGCGCTGAACTCGATGCCCAGCTCGCCCGCAACGGTGGAGGCTTCTTTGGTTGGCTTGAGTATTGCCGAAATGGCACCCCGAATCTGGGTAATAGCCTCGCTGGTGGGCGAGCCCGTTGCCGTCAGCGTGGCAATACTAGCAAGAAGCTCGTCAAAACCCACGCCAGCCGAGGCCGCCATGCCGGTGACATTGGCTAGCGAGCCACCCAACTCAGGCAACGTGGTTTGGCCATTCTTGACGGTCGTAAATAACTGATCGCTGAACCGCTGGGCGCTTTCCATGCCCTCGCCGTAGGCATTCAGGGATGACACGAGCACGGTCAGCGAGCTATCAAGCTCTCCTTTACCAGCCACCGCCAGCTGCTCAGCCTGGCGAACGGCATCCAGTGATTGCGTGTACTCCACGCCAGCGGAAATCGCGCCATACACTGAAGCGTTGATCTGCTCATAGGACTGGGTGCTATCGCGACCATAAGCCAGAAGATCGCCACGCAGCTTATCGAGGCTTTCGCCGGTGTCGTCCACCAGCGTGGTGGCTTCTTTAAACTGCGCATCAAAGTCACCCGCCATCTTGACGGCCAGCGCGGTAGCCGCCGCGCCACCAGCCAACAACGCCGCTTCAAACTTGAGAATGCCCGCGGTTGCATTAGCGATAGGATCAACAACGCCTTGGGCGGATCCAACGATGCTATCCAGACGTTTGGTGGCGCTGTCTACTCCAGCGCCCATCTGGTCAACGCCTTCAAAGATGATGGCAACGGATCGTTCCAGGTCAGCCATCGGCCACCTCTCTTCAAATTGCAGGCATGAAAAAACCCGCCGAAGCAGGTGCGAGATAAAAGCATCGCTCTCAGGCAATGGCTGAGCAGCTATGGTTCAGGACTATAACGGCCCGCAGTGCGGGCCTTGTGAAGTTACTTAACGGTTACCGCGCCAGCGCGCTTTTTGGCGAGCGAGCTGACGAAGTTTTCGATATGTGCCAGCCGTTTCAGGGCGCCCCGCATCTGAATGCCGTTGGTCTGGCATAGATGCGTGAGCGCTTTAAATTCTTCCTGCACATTGGCAATGCTGCCCACTTTTATAGTGGCGCCAGTCCGGGAGGCTTCCTGCAGCTGGATAATGTTCTAAAAGTGGGTAGATTGATCTATTTAGAATTACATCCTTCAATACCTGATTGGCATGGCTCTTTGAATAAACCCAATTAGCTTCACCAATGCATAAGGCAATAAAAACCCCACAGTGGTGGGGTCAAATTACTTATTACTAAATAAATTTTACTTACTTTTAACATTAGTGCTTACTAACTTTGAATTCGCTCAACCAAACCCTTCTCCATTAACTCTTCTAGCCAAGCATTTGATTGCTCATCGATAATTTCATTCGCTAATGCTGGCTCTACTCTTAACGAGTCAACTGCTTCCACTTTCGCTTTCTCATTTTGATGTAGCTTTCTTAACGCCCGACCTAATGCTGAAGAGATAGTGCGCTGCCCATACTCCTCACAGGCTATTTCCCATGCCCTTTCAGGAATATTCCCCCACTCTCTACGCATCATACAAAGGTCTAAAATATCTTTGATATGGTCGTTGTATCTATCGGCATTGGCAGTCAGCTTGGTAGCAAAACACCCAACTCTACTCACGCACGCGATAGGAAAAAGAGTATTCACTTCTCCGGGTAGCAGGTGTTGATTGCTGAAATTCACGATTTCAAGTTTGATGGGCTTATCAGTACCAACAAGTAACGTCCTTATTGCGTCTCGATCAGCACGAATTTCTCGTCCTGCAAATCTCTCGATTTCGCAGCCTTCTTTTACTAGCTCACCAAAACTAACATTCGTAATGGTAGAGCGAGCGACACGATAAGCATCTGTCCCTATGCAAAACAAATCTATGTCTACTGATTCGCGGAACTCGTTTAGCTCTAAAGCTATACGCGTGCCTCCACCAAAAAGAATATTATTTTGATGGAGGAACTCTGGGTTAAATTGCGAAAGCAGTTGACTGATTTTTTGATGGTGAGGGCGTGTGAATGTCATGCTACGAGCATTTGCCCATGGCCATACTCACATGCTAACGCTTTAATGAGAGCGCATTCATTTGCATTCAGCCTGTGCTGATCTACGAAACGCCACCTTTCTTCATAGACACGAAAGGCAAACTCAGGGTCAACCAAGCTCTCGGCTCGATCCCATAAGATGACGTCTAGCTCTGGATAGTTATTTCTATTAAGCTTTTTCATTTAAGAAACCCTCCTTATCGGAGAAGCTTAGATGAGGCCTTTTGGCCTATTTCAATGCTTTCGCACTGGGCATGACTATTGCTTACTCGTCATCATAAGCGATCAATTTTGATCGCACAAGCCTAGTAGGCTCGGAATCAACCGGACAAGCCTATGGAGCTAGCAAGGCTGGTCTTGCCGTTGATAAGTAGCAGATGGAAGTCAAAAATGTCTTTCTTAGCCTAGCACAACCGCACTATTTATTCTTCCGCTGCTCGAAATACATCCCCCAAAGATCGCATTCCAGCTCAGTGAGCATCGCCAGGGGGAACAGGTCGGGCCTTACGCGAAACAGAAATTCGCCCTTCAGGTCGCAGAGCTGGAGGGCGATTTGGATATCTGGCTGCCTGAAGAGCGCTTCGGCTTTCCCGGCTCGCTGCCCAGGCCGGTCAGCTGAGTAATTTTGGTGGTCAGTTCCCAAAACTCGATGGGAAAGGCTTCCGCCAGCTTTACCGCCAATTGGTGACTGCACTCCGGTGCCACACTGCCGATCACCAGCATTTCAATTCGCCGCGCTAAGTCATCCGGTACGCTGTCACCAGATCCGATCAGTTCACGCACAGCATCGGTCACTTTGGCATCTTTTTGCGACAGCAACCCTTCCGCAATGGCATTGCGATTACGGTTGCGGGCCTGGGCTTCATTAACACTGGCCAACTCTGCACCGCTCAGGCCGCGTACGCGCCACGTTGGGGTTTCACCTTCCTTAACGCCTTTGAACCAATCACGCAGGTCGGGCACCGGCACATCCTCTTCACGGCGCTTAAAGCTGGCCCCGGTGAAGCGATTCACATCAAATTCCATGGCATCACCTTCAACAAATGCTTTTTTGAAAAGCTATAAAAGCCTGCCGCGGCAGGCTTTATGGCAACCGCGTTTAGCCTTCAAAATCGACGGTGGCTTGCTCGGCCGATACGGTGCAGCTGATATTCACATGGTCGCCTGCCGGATACGTGCGCCCGATGCCGAGAATGCCTTGAGTCAGCGAGAACGGTACCCGATGGCGGTTCTGGTACCAGCGAAACCACAGCCGATTGTTTTTAAGTCGAACCAGCGGATCAGTGGCATCCCCTTCGCCGTAGTAGGTGAAGCTCGCCTGCCCAAGCGTTTGTGAAACACTGCCCAGCGTGCCGTTATAGATCTGTGTCGAGTTAGTGGAATGGGAGGTCTCCGCGGGTACCCAGTTACTCGCCCGGGGAATTTCGGCAAAGATCGGCGTATAGCCCCGCACACTGACGCGCTTGGGCAAGCTACCCGTATGGATCTTGGGCAGTTCCGCCGCAAAGTGAACTTCCCCACTGGCGGGATCGGTTTGCCATACCGGGCTGTCGTAACGCTCCTGGTGGTTGCCGACGACCTGATAAATGTCAGTATCGTTTACAGGGGCAGCGCTGCTGCTGGCAAGACGCACCTGGCCAATCTCGATTGAATCCACGGGAATGAACGCTGGCCCACCCGGCTCGCCCCGTTGTTCGCTGAAGGTAGCGCCCTCGGCGCCAGCCACAGCTACTAGCGCGCCGCTGTTATCCACCGTAATGCTGGTAATCACATGGGTTTCAGTGGAAGCACGGTCAATGGCCACATCCGCGCTGGCCACATGCACCAGGCCATCGCTGGCAGCACCGTCTGCAGTCGGCATGTAAGCCGTCAGAGCGGCCACAGCCACACTGTCATTGCCGGTACCGGCGCGGATCTGCCCACCGGTTGCCAGCCCCCAGGGGCGAACCTCCGCTTCAAAGCCAGCGCGGCCGCTCCAAGGAGCGAACGTCGCTTCAAAGAGGGTGGCATCACCCATGTCGGATAGATGCTCCCAATCGTTAAAGGATTGGCCGGACTCATATTCCAGTTTAGGGTTGTCGGTAATCGCCACGGGGCGCCCTCCTATGTTGCGTGGTCAAATCCCGTCGAGCGGGCATAAAAAACCCGCGCGCAGCGGGGAATATCATGGTTGCAGGTACTACAGGCTATACGGATCACCCACGGCATGTGACCAGCGCACGGCAAGCACTAGATCCACTCCAATAATGTCGCTGCCCTCTTCGGGGTAATAGATCGTACCGCCGGTATAGGCGATGTCCTCGCATAGACCATCCAGCGTGCGATCGCTGCCGGTGGCGGTGGCGATCAGTTCGGCCAGGATGGTATTGCCCTGGGTGCTCCACTGACGGTGGTTGCGGTCGGCCTGGTGCACGGTTTCAACCGTGACCTCCGTGGTCACACTCACGCCACCGTAACGGTTGCGCTCCACTAGGCCGTCGCTGCCATCCCAAATGCTTCGCGCGGGCAAGGTGTCGATGATGCTGTTCGCCCGCTCTGCGCTTAGCCGCTCAGCCAGTGCTGCGATGATCTGCTCTCTGATAGGGGTCATATCACTGCCGATTGAGTAGTCGTTCTGCTTCATAATCCATGCGCTGCATTAAGCGATTGCCGCTGGGTGCCTGCAGGTCGTCTTTCACATAGGAAAACACCTGGCTGGTGGAGGGGCCGTAAAGCACCTTGATGCCTTCACTGCGCCCGAGGCCTGGGCCGTATTGGGTACGAATGGCGATAGCCTGCACACCGTTGGCGAAGCGGATAAAGAAAGCGCCAGGCATGCGCTTTTTGCCGCCGCTTGGCTTCACCTGCACACCCACTCCGCCCGCTTTGTAGGCTTGGTGTGGGTAGCGTGTAAGTAGAGTGCCCCGCGTTGGCGTCCGGATTGCGCCGTTCAAGCTATTAACGGTGGCCCGCTTAACGGTCAGCTTGTCGCGCACATAGCCCGCTTTGAGCTTCACCTGCTTACGAATCTCTTTGCTGGCCTCGGTGCGCGTTACGCCTAATGTGTGGTTAATGGCACGGCTCATGGCGCGCGGTGCGCCATTCTTAATGTGCATCAAGTCACTTTCGATACGGCGGATCGCCTGCTTATCCACCGTAATCTTGATCGGGGTGGTCTGGCTCATGTTCTCTCCGGCGTCACAATCCAGGTCACCAGGTAGCCGTCGTCGCGGGCCTTTTGGCCTAAACGCCAACCCTTACCGTTCAGCGTCACTACATCGCCGCGGGCACCCGCACCAAGTTCACTGGTGTAACCGGTTAGCTCGGTGCGGGCTTCCATAATGACGCCTTGCATGCCTGCCACTGTGCGCTCCACGTCTCGATCGAGCATTACATTGACAGGAACAGGATCAGCATTCAGAGCGGCGAAGCAAGCCGGATCACCGGCTTCCTCCAGTATTTCCCGCGTGCCTTCCCGCACTTCGTCTTCAAAGACGCTCATCACTCACCGCCTGTGCCTTGGTTGAGTGCTGGGTTTGATTCAGGCTCATGGGCTTTCTGTGACACTGGTGCTTCCGCAATCACGCCCGCCTTCAACAAGCGATCCTCCTCGGCTTTATTCTTGGGCTTATAGGGCTGACCACGTTTAGCCAGTACCTCTTTGCCCTTTTCAATCTGCCCGCGAATCACCACAAATTGCTTGGCCATGATGGCCTCCTCTCCAGTTTATGAATGGCATAAAAAAACCCGCATCATTAGGCGGGTCGGTTATGCCACGTTGGCGAAAATGAACGCGTCCGGTTCGTGGAAGCCTGGAAGCGGTGCTGATTGCATCATTAACCAGCGAACGCCGGGGTCATCTTCCAGCCAGCTTTTCGGGTAGCGAGCCACATCGAATAGCCCACCTTCCAGTGCTTTCATATCCTGAATAGCGCCATACAGCATTGAGCAGCGGGTTGAAGTTGGCCCAACGATCAGCCCGCCAGCGGGAATCATCGGAGCTTCTTCGCCCTTATCAGGTTGATACCACTCTTCGTAGGCGTAGAGATCCATACCAGGATCATTTAGGTAGCCAAGGTACGTCACACCGTCCGGCAGCTCTTCCGGTCGGATCATGCCAAGGTCGATGCGGCGCGTATTCAGTTTCTTGATCACCGATTCGTTATCAAGGAAGGCATCAGCCGCCTCGGAGCTCATAACACTAGCATTCGCAGTGCGGCCGGTTTTCTTGGCAATGCGGCGCTTGTACTTGCGTAGATCGGCAACCGGATCGGCGGTGTCTTCCGACCACTGAACGGCCTCTGTGATCAAGTTATCGTCGTCCATCTGGTAATCGACAATATCGTCAACACCGTCACCTTTGACCTCCACCATGCCGGTGGTGAGCGCCTGGGCAATCATCCACTCTTCGCGGCGGTTGATCTGGTCATCCAGATCTTCCATATCCCGGGCTAGTTGATCTCCGGCGCGCTCAAGTGGTGTGCGACCAGTATAGATATGCTCTCCCGGCTGACGCTGGTTCAACAATAGGCCAGCGCTGGTTTCCAGTTTCGGTTTAACGTAGGCAGGCTTATAGCTGCGCATAACGCTACCCGAGCGATCAACCACTTTGCCGGGACGGTTAGGACGCACAAAGGGCGCCATCTTGCGGTTGCCCTTGATAATGTCGATATCAACATTTTCGGTGGTCGCAGTGACCGGCTCAGCGCCGAAGTAGAGGGTGCCCAGGAAGCGGCGGCTTTGCTGCATTTGACGGATAGCAGCCAGCATGGTGCGTGTTGCAAATAAGTCCATGGGATTCTCCATGATTGATAATAAATAGCGCGGCTAGGCTTAGTCGTGCACGAACAGGCTGAGCGGCCGCAGGGCTTTACGGACACTGCCCACTGTGTGCCCTTCTCCTAGCGTCAACGCCGCTGCACGTAGATCGCCGGTAAGCTGAACTTCAGCCCCCACTGTGCCCTCGGAAGCATCGACCGCTTCCCAGAGCACTACACTTGGCTTTTCGCTTCCGTCCTCGGCTGCAGCGGCGCTGAGTTTGAATTCTTCGCTGGCAGTTACCTCCCCAAGCACGCTGCCAGCAGCCAGCACTTCACCTGCAGCGATGGTGACTGTGGCGTAACGGCGGGGGAAATCTCCCGCCATCATTGCCATTTGGGGATGGTTGGTTTGTGTCGCACTCGACATAGGTGTCTCCTCTTATCGCGTATAAAGCGCTTGGCTTACTTGGTTTGCCAACGGCGCGAAATTGCCGACACCGCTTGCTGTTCGTCTTCAGCTTCTTTGCCGCCTTTTGGTGGCGTTGCCGGGGGCGCCTCGGTACTGTCTTGCTGCATGCCGGTCAGCGAAATGCCGCGATCCTGAGCTGCTTTGAAAAGCGTTAAACCGGTTGCCTCAACGCTGTCACCATTAGCCAGCGCCGCCGCGACTTCTTGTTCAAACCCTGGTGCTGCCAGCGATTGAATGCCGATACAGCGCTGACGTTCAGCCTCTGCCGCTTCAGCACGTACCTTTTCGGTATCCACGGTTTCGGCAGCCGCAATCTGAATAGTCTTTGGATCGGTGCCCGCTTCGATGGCGGCATGGAGTTCAGCGGTGGTTTTAACGGTCGTCATCATGACGCTCCTTTTCGGACTGGGTGTTGAAACGGAGCCCGCCAGTTCGGCAATCAGGCCCTCTAGTGAGCCGAGGCGGTCGGCCATACCGGCCGCCACGGCAAGTGCACCAGTGGCGATACCGCCCTGGCGGAAACGGTCGTTTACCTCTTCACGGGGAATGCCGCGATTGCGTGCCACCTTGTCGAGGAACACATCAGCGAGCTCATCGGTGCGCGTTTGCAGCTGGGCACGCCCTGACTCGGTTTCCAGATCTGGACGCTTGTTCGGAGCATTGCTTGAAACAATCTCATAGCTCTTTTCGCCGGGCCGGTCTTCGCGCTTACGCAGGCTAAGCACCACGCCGACGCTGCCGAGTTGGGCGGTGTCGTCAACGATCACTTCATTGGCAGCGCTGGCAATCCAGTACGAAGCGCTGGCCGCCTGCCCGCCTACGTAGGCTTTGATAGGCTTGGTACCGCGCGCCTGATAGATCATCTCTGCCAGTTCATTAATGCCGGTGGCTTCACCGCCGGGGCTATCAATGTCCAACACCAGTACATTGACGGACGGGTTATCGAGCGCCGCCTGAATGTCCGTGGCTAGGCTGCCAGTGGCGGTGGCGCCGCTAATTTCGGTCATCAAATTGGCATGCCGAAAAATAGGGCCGCTAACGGGGATAATGGCAACGCCATCGCGCACAGTGACGCTGCGCGTATTGTCTAGCGGGCGACCTAGCCTGGCTTCCAGTGCTTGAACATCGCCTTCCCGCGCTGCAACGGCCATGACGGTATCGAGTGCTTCAGCGGTCATTAGCCACGTATGGCTAGCCGCCAGCTCGAAGGCGGTGCGAGGCAGTGTCATGGGGTTCTCCTGAATTATTCGTCAGCGTTGGCCGACGCTTGCTCTTCTGAATGAACTTTCCCGCCCACATAGACAGGCACGTTGTCCTGTCGCTTGCGCTGGATTTCACGGGCACGGTCACGATGAACGTCCTCCCAGTCTTCGCCGTGCAGCGCCATGGTTTCGATATGCTCATTACTGGTACCGTTGGCGATCCGCTCTGTGGCGGCACGGGCATCGACCTGTTCATTTAGTGATCCAAGGGGTTCACCGATCCATAAGCCGCGGGTATAAGCACGGCGGCGTACCGGGTCGTTATAACCAGGTAGCTGAATACGGCCACGCGCCACGAGCTCATCGATGACCAGCTCATAGGTGGGCTGGCAAAACTGCACCGTGAGATGGTGGCGGCGCTGTTTGATGAACTTCCATAGCTGGTTGAAGGCGGCGCGGGCGGCGGTGTAGCTGGTCGAGAAGTGCATCAGTAGCACCTCAGAAGGCATTTCCAGTGCCGCGCCCATCTCTTTCACAATGGCCACAAAGAACGGATCGAATTGGGCATTCGGTCGATTGGGATTGATCGTGACCGGTTCGGCACCCTCCTCAAGATCCCAGACAGCGCCTTCACCCAACGTCAGGTTATCGCCATCACTCGGCTGGTCGTTGGAACTGCTAACAACGGGCCGGTCTGGCTTGTTGGGATCGTCGCTATCCTCGCTCCACATTGGCCCACCGGCCGCCATGTCAGCATCGTCATTGGGCGAATGCTTAATGGCCACGGTAAACATGGCGCTGATTACGGCCGCCGTCAGCTCTGCCTGACTGAACCGCTCTAATTTTTGCAGCGCTTCAAGAATCGGTGCCAGATACGGTATGCCGCGAGTTTGGCCTGGCCGCCCTTTCTCATTGACCAGGTGCAGAATGCGCCGGCGCCCCGTTTGAGTGCCAAAGATGGGGTACCACTTCCACTGCTGCGAGGTGGTGTAGTCGCTGGGGTAACCACTGCAAACACGGATATGCGTAGGTTTGCCCAGCCTGTCAGTGCGCACACCGTCAACTTCATTCGGGGTGTGAAGATCGCTTAACGGATTACCGACCCGCTCTGCTTCAATCAACTGCAGCTTGGTGCCAAACAGGCAGCCAGGGCGCTGATCATCGGGTGTCATGGCAAACACATCGCCACTGACTAACGCACTGATAAAAGCCAGCCGCTGGAGCATGTAAAAATCGAGACCGGCCTCGATGTCGCACTCGGCAGGATCCTCTGCCCATAACCGAAACCCACGCGCCAGCTCATCATTGAGCGCATCGGCTTCATCGTCGCTTAGTCCCAGGGATTCACCATCCACGTTGGGGCGCACCGTTAGCCCCATGCCCACCACGTTGGTGGCGGCACGGTTAACGGCGGCACGTGCCATCATGTGGTTTCGGTAGGCGTCCCGGGTACGGCTAATAAGCAGTTCCCGCTCACCTGTGGGTGTGTCCTGCCGAGGGCTGCCAAGCCCTGGCAGCCAACTAAGCATCGAGCGAATCATTCGGCTTGCGCCGCGGTGCCGCGTCTCGCTGCCACTATTAGCCCGTGAGCGGCCTTGGGTAGACTCCAGCCGCTCAAGCTCCTGGCGAACCATCTGGTCTCGCTTTTGCGCAGCAGTGCTACCCTTTAAGCGTTTAAATAGGCCCATGATTAAAATCCAATGTAGCGAACGCGGTGACGACCGCCTTTAGCGTTGGCCGCTCTTTCTTTGGCGGCCATCCGTTCAAAGCGCTCTTCCATTTTGTAAAGCGTGGGTAGATCTGCCCGGGTGTAATGCCGATCGCCAAAGCGCCATGACTGTGAGCCGCTTAGGATTTTGTCGATGGCTTCGCGCACCTTGTTAAGGCGTGCAGAATAAGATTCGGGGGTCATAAGCTGCTCTTTCTAGCGACGCGGGATCGCCTACGCTTGGGACGCGGCGCCAGCGTGGCGGTGTCATTAAGGTCGAGGCCAAAGCGCTGCTGACTAATACGCAAAGCAGCCAGGGCATACACGAAACAGTCCAGCGCTTCGTTACGGCGGCCGCCTGCATCCCAGCGGTAAACACGCCGCCCTTTTTCGATCTTGGCCACTTTGATTTCAGCGGTGAGCTGCTTGATCTCATCCTCATCGCAAATGAGATCGTTCGAGGGCAAGTGAACGCAGCCAGGTACCGCCACGCCAGGTTGCGGCTGAAGCTTGAGGCGGTTGTAGATGGTTTCCTTGGCGTTGTCGGTACCCACTTCAGTGAGGAAAACGCCTTTAGCGGTTTTCTTGCGCGGCATGTTGGCAATCGGCTTGCCGTACTTATTGGCGCCCTTGATCGGAATAACCCAGTAAGGGCCCTGCTGCTTGCTCATGGCGTACACTTCATCGGTGTAGTGCCCGCCTGAATCCCAGCACCAGCGCATCACTGGCAACCAGTTCCCGTCTGTTCGTTGGTACCCCTGGTGCAGCTTTTGCGCCACTTTGCGCTTTAACTCTGGCCCGGCAGGATCGCCGTAGAGAATCCAACGGTCTACCAGCCAGCACTCTTCATCCTTACCCCACGCCCAAACGCGGCCTTCATAGCGGTCATCCTGGGTGTCGATACCGCCCGTCAGCGCCACCACTGCATCGGGCACTTGGGGGTAAACCTCACGACGCCCGTAAATCGTTTCCCACTCGAGCTTTTCGCCCAGCTCGTCTTCCCAGGTTTCGCCTAGCGTGGTGTTTACAAAGGTTTTGAGCTTTGAGGGCGAACCCTTTGCCTTTAGGAAGTCACGAACGATGCGCTCCCAGGTGGTAAAGGGGCTAAGCACCGTCCATAGATAAAACGTCACGCTGTCAGGCGTGGGTATCGGTTCGTGGTCAGCGCCAAACCAATCAATACCGTCGCGCGTCCATATGCCTGTATCAGCGCACACCCAAACGCCATCTTTGATGCTGTGCTCACGGCTTTCATCCTGCAGTTCGTGCTGCTTGATCACGCAGCCGTTGTGCTCGCATAGGTAGAACGAGGTTTCCGGTTTACCTTCGTCCCACTTGATACCAAAGCTAGCATCGGGGCCGCCCCACTTGAGAATCTGCTCTTCTCCGCAGTGCGGGCATGGCACATGAAAATTCAGCTTGTGCGGCGACTCTTCAGCGGCTGCCTCAATCTGGCACTGACCACGCACCTTGGGCGTAGAGCCGCGAATGGACTTCGGAAACGTAGAGCCTTCTAGGCGCTTATCGCCCAACGTGGTGGGCGAACCCTCTTTTTCGATGTCCTCATCAAAGGCAGCAAGCTCGTCATAGATGACCACATCCACCGACTTTTCGCGGTAGTTGCGGGCAGCCTTGCCCCCGTGCACGAACACTTGCTTGCCGTTGGCAAACCGTTTGGCGCTAAGCGTGTTATCCCTATGCTTCATGCCGTGCCACGGCGCCAGCTCTAACACTACCGGCACATCACGCACCATGGTTTCCATGTGCGTTTTCATGAACGATTCAGCGTCAGTATCCGTGGGGCTGAACGTCAGGATGTTGCGCTTCTTGTGCTCCAGTAGATAACCGGCGGCGGCCAGCAGCATCTTGGTGTAACCAAGGCGGGCCGACTTCACCACATTCACCGTGCGGATCTCGTCGTTACCCATCGCGTTTAAGATGGCGACTTGGAAGTGGAGCGTTGTCCAGCGTCCTTCGTGGTAGCTCGATTCACTGGATAGATAGAAATTCTCGTCAGCCCACTCCACGGCCGTCAGTGGCGCGGGCCTGAACAGTGCTAACAACCCTTGATGCACTGAACGCCGCCACTCCCTAAGCTGCTGAATCGATACTGTCGAAGTAGTCATCCAGCAGCTCCGGCAAAAGACTATCGAGCCCGCTGGCTTGATTACGGGCGCGCGCTAGCTCCCGCATCAGAGTGTCTAGGTGACGCGTCTCTAAATCGGGATGCTTACGCTTCATCGTTAGTGGCAGTGTGTCGAGAATGGCGGCGATCTCTGCCGCAATTTTGGATAAGGTGAAGATGGCAAACTCGCTGGGCACCACTTTGCGAGCGGCCAGTTCGTTCTTCTGCTGCTGGCCAATACGGCGCTCTTTGGTCAGCAGGTACTCTTCCTGTTCGCGCTTATGCTCGAGCAGTGGATCAAAGCCCATATCGTCATCGCCAGGTTGCGATGATTGTTGTTTCGCCTCTAGCTCAGCTAGCTTCAAATCCAGCACCGAACGGCAGTCGAAATAGACGCTTCTACCGATCTTTGCAACCGGCTTAACGCCCCATTTATCAAAGGCTTGCACGCTGATACCCAGGCTTGCCGCCATCTGGCTTTTATTCAGCCAGTAAGGCTCTGGAGATTGCTGTCTTCTGCTCGACATCGAAACAACAACCTCGCCTTAGAAAATTCTCATAAATAGCGCGAAATCGAGGCTCTGCGCCCCCGTACAGCAGAGGCACACGCTCAGGAGGACCCGGCGAATATCAGTGAGAAGCTAAGAACCTTGACGCAAAGTAGTGGGACTGATCCTGTTAATCAGACCGAGCAATCACATGGATTTAAGCCCGGCGCTACTAGCTACCATGAATTGACCGCCGAAAAATTCAGGCATTGTTAACTCTGGAGCCGAGCCCCCGGGTAGTCCACGGCGAAGCATCTTATAATGAATATCAAATTTTTCTAAAGCATTGCGCCGATAAGCCGATGAAGAACTTACATAAACATTAGGAAAAAAATGATGAGCGCGATACTCAGTGGTTTAGCTGCCTCGTTAGCAACTATCTTTATAAGTGCTATAACACACCATCTAAAACAAAGAATAAGTTATGGCGAGCGATGGAAAAAGAAAAAAGAGCAGTTTGACGATATTATTTTAAAAGCACGAGAACTAACAAAACAACATGATATTAACTGCGCAGAAAGAGCTTATCTTGAAAACTCAATCTTCTCAAAGTTTGGATGGCCAATGCCCGCAGAAGCTGTTACGTACCTGCTTACCAAAAAAGACTTTCCATATAACCTTGAAATGTTCCATAAATCTCGAAGAGATATAGAATTTAGCGAAGGAAAATTCAGAAGCAAGGTCAGTGGTTTAGGAGAGATATTTGCATCGCCAAAAGAGTCTCACATTAAAGCCGTCGTCAGAATTGCTCTAACGCTAAATTTTTCTTGGGGGCTAACAGCCATAGCTCTGGTGATCATAAATTTAGGGTTTCAATATCCCACGCCAACCATAACAGCAGCATTCGCAACCTTTACTCCATTAGCTCTTTTTGCTCTCTATTTGCTTGGCACTTCAACAAATGATATGAGAAGAAACAAAAGACTACTAGACCTAAACAACAGTGCAAACCCAGTTATATAAATCGATCTTAAAACAATTATTCAATCGATCTTATTTTAATGATTCTATCAACCGCCGCCCGATCAGCATTGAACCGGCGGCGTAGCGCTTCATATTCAGCGAGTAACAACAGCACTCCTTTATTAGTTTGTAATATCCGCTTGGGTGCTGGCAGCTCATTCGTTAGATGCTCCGGCACCTCCGGGCTATCGCATACCATTGGCATTGACTGATCGCTGAAGCTCGCGCACCCAGTCAACAATCCCATCAGGCAAATCGCTATCAAGCCAGTCACCTGCTTTCGCATCTTGTTCTCCCAATGGTTCGAGGGCCCCGGTGCTGGCGCCTATATCGTCATCAATGGTTTCTAACGTGCGTTCACGCGCAGCCAGCGCGCTGCTCAATGTATTGATGCGCTGGCGCTGCAATTGCTGGTGCTCGATCAATATCTCAGCGCGTTCACGCTGGTGCTCAGCCTCTGCCTTGTATGCATCACGCTCGCTGGTGACGTGCTGCCAGTAGAAATAAACAGCAGCAATGCTTAGTGCGCCTACCCCCACCCCGATCAGGTTGCGCTTGAGCTGGCCAATCATTTGCGCCACCGCCCGATGAAAACCTCATAGATGTCGTCTGCTTTACTGCGAATCCAATCAGTACCCAGGAATGCCAGGAACACACACGGCGGGAAGGCAATGATGGGCGGCCAGCCCTGAGACTCAGCTATCCATAAGAAAACCGGGAACAGCGGCGTTGCCAGGAGCGTGCACATCAAAGCACCCAGCAGCGACTTTTTGAGGCTGCCGCCCTCGTGTACGCCACGAATAAATCCCATTGTGAACGTCAGGATGGCCACCAAAGTGATAGGCAAGAAGTCCAGCAGCCCTTGCCAGAAGTTGGGGTCTCTGCCATTCATACGGCGTTTCTCTTTTCGTCTTGGATTCATGGCGCACCTCTCGGGCGGGCCTCGTCAGTTAGTCGATGGAAATGCCGCCAGCCGATTTATAAACACTCAGCAACTCATCAGTCGCCAGTTCCCTCTGGCCATACCCAGCACCTGGTAGGCTCGCCCAAATGTTGCGGCAAACATGGATGGCATCACGGATGCGGCCGTCATGGATCAATGCAAGCGCCTTGCACTGGCGGATAAGGTGAATGGCGCCTAGATCTTGGCTAGCAGGCGTAAAGTCAGGAAGATGGAACCGCTCTACCAGGTCATCCCATGTACGTATCAGGAACTGGTAGCGCCCTGCTGCGCTGGAGTGGATTTCATAAGCAGGAAGCCAAACAAGCTGGCGCGGGTGATCGTCGTAGCTGTTGAATGTCTTGCCGCCGACAATCACATTGAAGCCATCTTGGTTACCAAATTTCGGTGTTCCTTCGGCAAAGGCCAATGTATCGAGGAAGGCGGCTAAGTTGCCGGCGCGTGTATCTCTTGGCGGTGCTGGCTCAACGCGCAGCAGTTCCGCCTCCTCAAGCCAATGAGTAGGAGAATGAGCCGACATAGCTGAACCTCAATTACTGGAGCCACAGAAACGCAAAAGCCCCACCGGGTGACCGGCAGGGCTTCAAGAAGTGATGGCTAATCGCGCAGCTAGCGCAGCCTAGATAAAATACTGCCTCAATCACGACACTGAAGCAAATAATTTATTCACATAGCTCTTTCGATGAAAGCATTGATGAATTTGAGCTTCCCAAAGTGCCAAATGGATCTTATATTAAGTTAACTGATAGTCTGTTACCGATCCCAAAGTAGACATAAAGACAAAGGCCTTATGCACTCCGATCAGGGATATGCAGCTTGCACTATGTTTGGTCTTATATTGCCGAAAGATATTATACCACCAGCAATTTAAAGTAGTTAATACTTGGTTTTCACACAAGATAAAATTTTTTATCTTGCTGGCACGTTCATACTGTAT
This sequence comes from Halomonas alkaliantarctica, assembly GCF_029854215.1. NCBI lineage: Bacteria > Pseudomonadati > Pseudomonadota > Gammaproteobacteria > Oceanospirillales > Halomonadaceae > Vreelandella > Vreelandella neptunia. Next base: position 2,145,487 of record NZ_CP122961.1, read on the forward strand.
AACAGCGCTCCACCTACCCACTACTAGCAAGTGGTATTAAAGGAAAAACAGATATGAAAGTAATAACTAAAGAGCATGAAAAAGTCGAATACGGTAAATCCAAAGCAGGAATCGTAATACACAATTTTTTATCTTCTTTTGATGAGACTTTCAATCAATCTAGCTACGCCATATTTTCTGAATTCTTCAAAAAAAATGAGAATGTATCAAAATGGATGATCTTTAGCGACTACGTACTAAATGATAAAAATAAGCCAAATGATGTAATAACATTTTCCATACTTCCATACTCTGAGGACTTTGAAAGACTTAAAGAAAAAATAAATGGTCTATCCTTCAAGGATATTAAAAATTTATCAAGAGTAAATACAGAATTCTTAGAATTTATCAACAAAAGTGAGATTTTAAATATATCTATACTCATAGATAAGAATATGACATTAGATCCAATTAATGAGCGTGAGGCGCTAAAGACATGTTACAAAACGGCTATTAACCAAGTAGATTACTGGATAAGAAATGAGGGTGAAAACGAAAATTATCTACGTATAAAAAAAGCTTACAACGTCATGCTCCATGAGGTTTCAAAGCAAGGAGTAAATTTAAGAAATATAAGAAATATTGAAATAGTGTCGAATTTTATTGCATATATAACGTTTCAGGCTTGCCTTTTATTAAAGGTGGATATAATTGGCTGGTTTTCGGATAGAGATTCTATGCTAACCCATAAGGACGGAAAATTCTCTATGCCAGTAATCTTTGACTTAGCATATAATTTATTTCATGCTTTGATGTTATCAAAAGATAAAGATTACGCAGAGAACTTCGTTTTTGGACTGCCAGAACAGACGGGGGATCTATGGTATGATTCATTCAATAGAATACCAGATTTAATTGCTGCAACGCTTGCTGACTATGACTATGAAAACAACATTTCTAGCCATAGCAAGTTTTTCCCCGTAATTGAGAATGTCATCACCAATAAAGAAAAGAATTTAATATATAAGATTTACGCTTTGGAAAATGGATTTGAAGCTGCATATTTAACTTTTACTCGACAAGAAGACAAGATGCCATTGTCGGAATGTGATTTCTCTGCGCTCTGTTGGCATCCTATATCATTGGCTTTAATAAGAACCTACTCAAATTTCGCTCCTTGGCCGAAAAGCAGTACCTAATGTACACTTCGCCAATACATTAAGCTACTAAGTGCGTTGGCCATCTTTTATGACCAACGCAATTCAGTCTAAGCCTGCCCTACCTCCCACAGCGCCAACCCCTGCCACAACCGCTTACACTTACCCGCCAGTTGCAACGCCCCCACACTCTCAAAGTGACTAACAGCCTCATTTAATCCCACCGCACTGATCAACACCTCCTGCTGCTTAACCCTCTGCCTGGCAGTCACCATCCAAATGCTATGACTTATCTTCTCCAGAAGGATCCGGGCGGCCTGCATCAGCAAAGCCGCGGCCTAGCGTTTGGGCAGTTGATCGAGCAGTAAACCGCAGGCTTTATGCCACTCGCTTTGAGGGGAGTAGCGCAGGGCGGCAAGAATGGCCTGGTCACTGCACCCACCGCATCCAGGTACTTCACCTGCTAGAGCAGCGGCTGGAATCCAAGGTTGTCGTGACAGGGCAGCCTTAACCCCCTACTGCCCAGGCGGTGCCAACCTAGATACGCAAAAGCCCCGCCGGGTAACCGGCAGGGCTTCAAAAAGTTATGGCTAATCGCGCAGCTAGAGCATCATAGATAAAACACTGCCTCAATCACGATACTTAGGCAAATGTAATCGTCAATTTTTTACTTTTCATCACGTCGCTGGTTCAAAAGGACTAATTTCACCCTCATTTTGTGCTAAAATGTAATTTACATTAGCCTTTGACATAATTTTAAAAGACATGAGTAAGATGATCAGATTTCGCCAGTTAAAACAGGGTTGTTATTTAGAATAGTTATTAGCAAAAACCTACTGCTGCCATTTAGTGGCATAAACAACATACTATTGACACTGAGGTTAAAATGAAAAGCATAGTTTTTTTCAACAATAAAGGAGGCGTTGGAAAAACAACTCTCCTATGTAACATGGCTGCTTACCTATCAATAAAAAAATCCAAGAAAGTACTTATTATAGATGCTGACCCTCAATGCAATAGTACCACATACATATTATCCGAAGAAAAACTTGAATCAATATATGGGAAATCTAAAAGAGACAGCATTGAATCTTTTTTATCACCAGTTAGAAAGGCAAAGGGTTATCTTGAAAAAAGAATAAACCCTGTAAAGTCAGAAAGATTCAAGGTTGATATAATCCCAGGCGATCCAAGACTTTCGCTCAGCGAAGATTTATTAGCAACTGACTGGAAGTCAGCTACGTCGGGTGACCCGAGAGGATTGCAAACAACTTTAGTTTTTGAACATCTCAAACTTCAATATGAAGAGTATGATTATATTTTCTTTGATGTTGGCCCATCCTTAGGTGCGATAAATCGCTCTGTACTTATAGCTTGTGATTATTTTGTAATTCCAATGGCAGTTGACGTATTCAGTCTAATGGCCTTAGAAAACATAAATCTTTCTCTAACTAAGTGGAGAAAAGGCATAGAAGATGGTTTAAAAAAATACGAAGAAGAAGAAAACGAGCCTTATGAAATTTATGACAAAGAATTTCAATGGAGTCTAAAGTTCTCTGGATACGTACTTCAACAATATAAAGCTAAAACTGTTAGAGGTGAAAAGGTACACGTTAAAGCCTACGAGAAAATTTCTAAAGAGATCCCAGCAGCAATTGAAAGAGAAATACATTCGATAACTAAAGACCACTTAACACTTGACAATCTTTTCTTAGGCGAAATTGAGAATCTTCATAGCTTGGTTCCTATGTCTCAGACTACTAACGCACCTATATTCAGTTTAAAATCTAAAGATGGCGTTGTCGGGGCGCACTTCCAAAAAGTACAGTATTCGGAGGGAATTTATTCCAGTATTGCTAAGAAGCTATTAAGCAACATTGGAGATAGTGATGATTAAGTGGCCAAAGGAGGTAGTCAGTGATATTAGCAGACGTCGCTGTGTTATATTTTTAGGGTCAGGAATTTCTAGAAACAGTGTTAACACTACCGGGAGAAGACCTAAGACATGGTATCAATTCCTCCAAAGTGCTATCACAGATATTAACCCTAAAGCTCATATCAGCAAGTTATTAAAGGATAATGACTACCTAACAGCTTGCGAGGTGGTAAAGCGGCAACTTGGAAAGGAGGAATTCACTAGAATTGTTAGAGAAGAGTTTCTTGTTCCTGCATATCAGCCTGCCGATATTCACAAAAAAATATTTTCATTGGATTCTAGAATTGTAGCAACTCCCAATTTTGATAAAATATATGAAACTTACGCTAACAGTGAAGCAAATGGATCGATTGTAGTCAAACAGCATTACGATTCCGATGTAATGTCAAGCATTCGAGGGTCTGAACGTATTATTCTAAAGGTTCACGGCACTATTGACTCCCCTGACAAATTAATATTTACCAGAGCCGAATATGCAGAGGCTCGAACAAAGTATTCATCTTTTTACGAATTACTCGAAGCTCTTTCACTGACGCATACTTTTCTTTTTCTTGGCTGCGGAGTCAATGACCCTGACATTAAGCTTTTGCTAGAAGATTCTTTATTCAAACACAATAGCAGCAGATCCCACGTCATGCTTCTACCTAAGAAATCTTTACACAACTCTGTAATTGAAGTTATTCAGGATACAATGAACCTAAATATAATCCAATACTCAGGAGCAAATAATCATATAGAGCTACTTGAATCAGTTACAGAGCTAGTAGATTTAGTTGAAGCTGAAAGAGAGGAGTTAAAAATAAATATGAATTGGTAAATTAATTAAGCCACTGTTATACACTTGAAAATCTTCTGCTTTTTATATACAACCCTAGCGTTTTATCGGCACAAAAACTCCTCAAATTAAATGTTTTTGGGGAGTAGAATAAAGAAAAACTCTTCAATGGCAATGCGTATTCAAAAAGAAATTAAACTTTGCAAAAAAAACACACGTAAGATTACTTGAGCTCTTATCATCACCTAACTAGCACTCTTAAAACAACATACTGCCGCATATACTCAGATCCGAAAATAGATTATTTGCAATATCTCCATTACCGCACACTGCATGCTGTTTGAAACCAAAAATAATGAATATTTCAATATTTATATTAAATAATTATTCGAGTGTGTAAATATAATAGCTATAAAATTCAACCTAATTCCGGAGATGCGTTTTGAAAATTGAGTTTAACCTACTTGGAAATGCTATTGACTCGATCGAAAGCGCAATTGAGCTTCTAGCATGGCGTGATGAGAAAGACGACGCAAAGCGTTTGAAGCAGGCAGTGCTTTGCATCGCGCACGGAGTCGAGCTGCTGCTCAAAGAGCGCCTGCGCCTCGTACATCCATCCTTGGTTTGGGAAAACGTCGATAAATATCCAGGACTCAGTGCAAGAACAGTTACAGTTGATGGCGCGCTTGGACGCCTACAAAAGATAGGTGGCCTTGATTTTCAAAAGGAAGACAGGCACCTAATCACGTCGCTGCGGGATACTCGAAATGCTATTGAACATTACTCGTGGTCTACGACCAAGAGCGAGGCAGAGAAAATTGTTGGGAATGCCCTTGGTTTCGCGGTGCACTTCGCGAGAGCAGAACTGAAACATGACTTTTTTGGTTACCACACTCGCAAAGATGATACCTTTGAAGTGCTGCTTGAAGAAAACTTTCATTTTGCGAAAGCATTCAGGGATCGCTACGAGCAGCACCCTAATGCTGCGAATACGGTTAAAATACTTTGCGATTTCTGTCATGCTCAATCTGCCGACCCTTCAACCGGTGCCTGCGAGTTGTGTGGTCACTGGAATAGTTTACCTGATGATTACGATTGCCCATTCTGAACGACCGCACCTAGCCTATTAAATGTATTTAAACTCCTCAACAACCAATCCTTCAGACATAATTAGGGACGTTTTTATGATTGGCGTTGACCTTATATAAAAGGCAACGTCACCCTAAATACTTACGCCTCCCTCCCCTTTCTCCAGCCATTCCCACAACCGCTTACGCGCACGCTTACCCGCCACCTGCAACGCCTCCACACTCTCAAAGTGCCGTACGCCTTCATTCAACCCCAGCGCCCTAAGCAACACCCCCTGACGCTCCACCATCTGCTTGGCAGTTACCATCCAAATGCTATGGCCCATCTTCTCCGGACGGATGCGGGCGGCCTGCATCAGCATGGCCGCGGCCTGGCGTTTGGGTAGCTGATCCAACAACCAACCACAGGTCTTATGCCACTGGCTTTGAGGGTGGTACCGCAACGCGGCTAGCATGGCCTGGTCACTGCGGCCACCGCCGCCAGGTATCTCACCTGCCAGCGCTGTGACACTGAACGGTTGGTATCCAGGGTTCTCATGACGGTAATCAAGCTGCAGCTCCAGCATGGTGTCGATAATGCGGGATACTGCTGCATCACGCGCTCGTTCATCACTCTTCGCTGCCTCCACGACACGCCAGGGGTTTGCTACCTGCTTCCAATCATCAAACTGCATCTGGCTCCCCTTCTGCTGTGTCATCACCCCTTCCTCCACTCGGTACCGCTTTCCAGCGCCAGCCGTTCGCCGGCTATTTGCGTGCGGGGCCAACTGGCGTATTCCCTAAGCACTGCTTTAGCCTCCTCGAGCCCTAGCGCCAGCACCGCGCAATAGCCCTCAAATTCGCTATTTTCCAGCCACTCGAATTGGCTATCAGCTAACGGCGCATCCTTGGGGGGGGGTGGCCTTGAACTCCAGGTACAGGCCAAACCAACCGCCGCGGGCCTGACGAACGGGGAGATCGCTCACGCCTGCCTTTACGCCCTGGCGCTTGAGGTCGCTCGCGGTTTTCTTATTGCGGTGGCCGCCGTTGGGCACATGGAAGGTGGCATCAAACAACTCGCCTACCGGTTGGCCACGCATCTTCTCCCCATACAGCCAACGGATCAGTACGGCTTGCTCCTGCCCTTCCCAATCGACCGGCTTTGCCCGGTGCGCGCCGCTTTTGGTCAATGCTCGAGGGCGACGGGGTTTCTGGATTCGTAACGTCACGCCATACCTCCAGCCATGCTATCCAACATTCGTTGCTGACGCTCCCAACGTTGGTAATCGGCCACGATCCGCTCCAGCATGGCTCGCGCCGTATCGTTATGGTCCAGCTCGGCGCGGCTTTGGATGCCACACGAGTGACGAATGAAATCGGCGCAGTCCTCGGGGCTGTGGGTACCATCGGGCAGCTGCCGATATTCAAGTGCCTTTGCCTGACGGCGGCGGCAATCGAGGTACAAACCGAATCGCACGTTTTGGCACAATAACGCGGCACGGCGCGCCTGCTGCCCACCTTTCAATGCTTCACCCATCGTCATGCTCCCCTTGATCGTTCAACTCTTCGACACTCTTACAAAAAGCGCCTGCAGCGCAGGCCACCGCGATAAACACGCCCGCTAGCACCCCCAACAGAAACCAGCTCACGCCATCCATTGGGCACCTCCACGCTGTTGGCGACGCATGCACTGCTTGCACGCTGGAAGTGGCTCACCGGTACCCGGGTCGCGAAATTCGGCAGCGCTCTTGCGGTATTGGCAGGCCGGGCACTTAGGCCGTTCATAAGCACGGCTCAACATGGTTAACGCCCTCCCATCGCAGCCAGCGGCGCGCCCGCCTGTTCCAACAGCTCACGGCGACGCGCTTCTTCCTGTTCGGCTTCTTCGCGGCGCTGACGCGCCTTGGCATCGCCAGGTTTATTGATGATCTCGCGCAGTTGGCCAACCATTCGCTTACGCTGTCGCCGACCTTCCTCGGTCAATGGTTTCTCAGCCGGTGGCAGAAAGTGGGCCACTTTTGGGGCGGGCAGCTTGCCGGCATCAACCGCCTCCTGAAGTACCAGCTCACGGCGCTGCGTGTCATGCCCCAAAGACACCTGCCACACCGGCTGGCGCCCTTCCGCTTTGGCGGTTTCGGCTTCACGCTCGTAGGCTGCTAGGAAGGCCATACGCGCCCCCACCTGGTCACCGCCGTTCAATACCGGCTTGGCAACACCAAAGGCCCGGGCGATTTCCGGCGTCCACACCACCGTTTCGCTCTCATCGGTGCTACGCAGCGCCAGCGCCCATGCTTCGTTGGGCAGCAGGTGCTTGTTCGCGCTGGGCAAGCGCTCAACGATCGCGGGCAGGGTTAACTTGCCATGTAGCTCGGTACGACAGCGGGCCAAGGCGCGGCGAATCTCGGCAAACGGGTAGCCGCTTAGGTCGTCGGTAATCAATACCGCGGCGGTTGGGCGGATCTCCTGCCCCAGCACTTCGGCCGTGGCGTACACCAGTTCGAGTACCTGGTCAGACTCTTGGGCGGTTAGCATGACGAAGACTCCTGTTGTTGGCGGCGGGCGGCCATGATGCGCTTGGCCTCCTCGGCGTTACTCAGGTTGGATTGCGTGCTATCCAGCTGGCGCGCTCTGGCTTGGGTCACCTGCTGGCCGGTGGCAAGTTGCGTGGCGATCGCTTCGCAGTCCTGCAGGAGCAAGCCAACGGGATGCATCCGCGCGGTGTAATACTGGTTGTTCAGCTTCACGTAGTGGGCGGCTACGCCAGGGGCACGCTCTGCCCCTACACGGTCGACCAGCTGGCTCATGTTCGCGCCCACCTTCTGGTTCCACACCGGCCAGGTGCCGTAACGCGCACGGTAGGCACAGGCATAGTTCGCCCAGGGCTTGAAGGTCTTGGCGGTGGGGTCACGAGTGCCGGGCATATCGCTGGGGATTCGCGCCAGCAGATCGTCGGCAGATTCCTGTGGCCCTGCCTGTTCAGCTTGCGGTTCTTCAGCGCCCAGGTAGTCACCAGTGGCAGCGGCTGGGCTAGCCCCAGGCGCAACCCTCTTACTGGAACCCTCTAACTGAACCCCTAAACCTGAACCCCTCTCTTCACGGTTTTCCGAATACCCCTCTTCGGGATCTCGAATAGGGTTCTCCCCGTTTTCCGAATACCCCCCTTCGGAATCTCGAATAGGGTTCTCACGATTTTCCGAATACCCCTGTTCGGTTTTTCGAGTACCCCTATTCGGCTTTTCGAGTGGGTGCTTCATGAAGATCCGACGCTCGACAATCTGCTTGCCTTCGCGCACCTGATCCACACGAATCCAGCCCTTCTTTTTCAGCGAACTGATCACTTCGGAAACACGGTTGGGCGAAAGGCCAAAGAACTCGGCCAACTTCTTGTTACTCTTGAAACAACCTTTTTGCGGGTGCTGCAAGCTGTCGATCTCGATCAGCATCACTTTCTCTTGCAGTGAGAGCTCACGATTCAGCCAGATCTCAGCGGGTATCCAGACACCTCGGAATGCGCGTTCTTCAGTCATGGCGCGCCTCCATGAGAAAGGATGGGCGCAAATGCGAAACTAGATATAAGCTGATAATTGCTAAACGCTGCCTACCTACCTTTAAAGGAGAGCCGCCATGGAAACCACGCTGTGTAACGATCCAGAAGGCTGGGAGCCAGGCAAGGACAGACAAGATCATGTCCCTCCTGGCAGAACGCCACCGCCGCCACAAAAGCCAAAACCATAATGATTGAGGCAAATGACTATGAGCGAGCGGCTCACCGAACAAGTTAGAACTGATGAACGAACACTTTACGAAGCGGCTGGCGATACTGCTTACGCCATACGCTACATGCAGCTCCAAGAGCGTCTTTTTAACCGCATGGGCAATGTTCTCAAATTCACTAGCCTGTTCGGTGGTAGCGCCGCTTTCGCAGGTGTTGCCACCAGCAATGCCACAATCACTGCCATAAGCGGCGTCATTGTGGCTATTAGCACTATTCTGGATTTTGTCCTCAAGCCGGAAGAGAAAGCGTTTCAGTGCCGTGGCGCACGCCACCGGTACCAGCGCCTGCTTCAGAAATCGTCTGAGCTCACCCTGGCAGATCACGACCGCAAGGCGGCCAAGATCGCCAGAATGGACACCCCTCACATCGAAGGCCTGCGCAAGCCCGCCTACAATGATTCCTCTATCGAACGCGGGCGACCGGACTACACCTGGCAGCTCAACCGTTGGGAACGCTTTTTGAAATGGCTTGCATAAGACCAATCTCGTTAGAACCGCAGACTGTTTCATAGCAGCCCCCACGAATAGAAAGCCACACCGCCAACCGCTAAAGTGGTAGTTGCGACACCATCCACTAAAAGAAGGAAAGCGACGTGGCTAAAAACGAATACGACTACCTTTGGGATTCCCACGAGCGCGATGAATACGCCGCAGCAGGCATTAATGAAGAAAATTGCACCAAAGAAGAAGAAGCCATCATTGTCCGAAAGGTGCTCAAGCAGTTCATGGCAATGTTTCTTGAGGCGCATCTTGCAGCCCGCTATCACCGCCTGGGATTGCAGATTAATGACATCGAACTGCTGCAAGCCCGCGCTGCCGAGCTTCATCATTTTCGACCAAGTGAAACCGGCAACATGCACCTGGATGAACTTATGATTTTGTTGGCCGGCGAGTTTGAGCATGTATCTATTCCTCCCGATGCGCGTGAGGTGATACTGAGGCGCACATCCGACCTTCAGGAGTGGGTCGAGATAGACGCACTGCTGTCTTAGCGCTGTTTTCAGGAACTGCAATAAGCGGCAAACCCAGACGCTGGCGACAAAGGTTAAGCGTCTGGTTCAGCTTCTCAGCCTCTTCACGGAACTTTTTTGCCCTCATCTCTTGCAACTGCGCTTCAGTGATATGTGAGCTAATGGCTTCAACCAAGCGACTCATTTCCCGCTCTAACTCCCACTGCTCCGCTTCATATAGCTGCTTGCTCATACCCTCACCTCAAAAAGACCTGTATATCCATTCACGACTTAGAAACCGATGCGCACGCGTCACCACAGCGGATATGCTGATGAGAACTAGCGACTAACTCAGGCCAGATGGTTTGCCAGTCACGCGGCCGCAGAGCTTTACGTGTACATAAAGCAGCAGTAGCACACTCGATTCGCGCAGCGATCTCTGGTGAGGCTTGCTTGTGCCCATAGGCGATCTGGCGTAGGTAAGCGCGGGTGGTGCCTGTTTGATGCACTTGGTCATCGGTCGCATCACGCAACCAATCAAGCAGGGATTGTTGGCGAGTTTTCATAGGCAGCTCCTTATTGCTGCCCCAATGATTACCCACGGGTAATCATTTATCAATACCCATAGGTAATTTACCTATCGGTAACGCTAGCGGATTATGGCAGGATGGAAATCACAGACCTCAGACGTGAGAATTTAAAGCGCATCCTTGATGCACGCTTCAATGGCAAACGTGCTGCGCTAGCAGATGCTATTGACCGTGAAGCTAGCTATATTTCTCGCTGCTTAAGCGACAAAGCACATCGCAAAAAAATTGGCGAAGAATTTGCTCGTCATATAGAAAGCAGACTTAATCTACCCAGTAGATGGCTAGACCAGGAAAGTCCCAATACAAAGGACTCCCAGCTAAGCCCAGCGGGAGGGATAGAAAATATTGACATTGCGCCAACAATGGCTGGGATGAGCCCCGAAATTGGCTGGGCTCAAGCTGGAGCATGGACTGAAGTTTGTGATATTGAGATAAATCCTGAGAAATACCACCCGCGTCCATCTAATGCCAGCCCAAACACTTTTGTTCTCCGAGTGGTTGGTGAGTCTATGCTTCCAGAATATACCCCTGGAACCTTAATTTTTGTCGACCCTGAAAAAGTGGCGGAAAATGGAAAGGATGTCATTGCAGTGATGACAGAAACCAATGAAGCAACTTTCAAGCGATATATAGAAGAGCCAGGTCACGGCAAAATGCTGAAGGCACTTAATCCAAATTGGCATGAACCCTACGTTAAAATTAATGGTAATTGTCGGGTAATAGGCGTAATAGTCGCTGACATGCGAATTCGATAGCTATAAATTATTAAAACCGCTTACCGAGCGGTTTTTTTATTCGCCAAATAAGAGTAACAATCAATTCTATTTAGCTACCACATATAGAATGGTTAAAAAAATAATAGAAAACACAGAAAAAATTGAAATGCCCATAGCTAAAGGCCTGTGGACGAAAAAAAGCCACTTTCTTAGGTTTGATTATTCCTACTACCTACTATATATTGTGTACTGCCTGTTACCAAAAGGTAAAATATAGGCACACGGAAAGGCCCACTCTACGCCAATAGAGTGAGCCTAATTTTCAACTTAGAGACTAGCGGAGGTGAACAAACCACGAAACTCTTGCAAATGCGCGCCAACGCAGCAAGTGCCGTGGAAGTAAAAGTTGTAGTGCAACAATAGAGCCTAATGGACAGTATGTCCACAGTACATTCGTACAAATGTACTTTAAAAGGCAGCTATTGTTTGCACCTCCGCGACGCCTCCTGTACTGAAAGAGGTACAAGCGAAATGCCTAAGAGCGCGCGAGAAACCTATCTAGAAAGGTATAAAAAAGCTCGTGAAGCCGGTCTAGTGCTTCAACAATGGCAGCAGAGTAAGCCGATTCTGCTGAAACGAGCTTTAAGAGAGGAAGGTGGTCAAGGCACTCTTGACCTCTGAAATCTCAAGCACAGAACCCGCCGTGATGGCGGGTTTTTTTTGGTTCAAGCAAAAATATTTACCTGCAGGTATTGACCAAATAATTACCCATGGGTAATTATTGATCTATGTTTCATTACCTGGAGAGCAGCCATGCCTACTAGCACCCCTGAGGAATTTGAATTTAATGGCTTCCGCTGTCGTTTTGGTCAACGTAACAGCGAATGGCCCTCACTCGTTCAGGCGCAAGTTATTGCATGCCTTGCAGCAGGAATGACTAGAAAAGAGATCGCTAAGTTACGAGGATGCTCGCCAAGCACAGTTAGTTCCACTGTTGATTCACTGTTTTATTACCTAAACACACATCGTGCTGCTGGCGCTGTTGCCGAAGCCATGCGCCGCGGCTGGATCGCTCCCCTTCTTATCGCCCTGCTGGTCAGCGGCATCAATCCCGACACCGAAGCCATGCGTAACCGCCCACCGGCTCGTACGCGCCAGCAGGTCAGCGCCAGTCGTAACGTGTCACGTCGTGATGTGGGGAGCGTCTGCTCATGAATCTCTATAACGCCCAAGCCGTCACCGGGACACTTACAGCCAATGGCATCAACACGGCGTTTCTCTTCACGCTGATGCCCTGCCAAGAGCTGGCGCTGGCCATCAACTTGCAGCGCAAATACGCGGTGCTGCTGGAAACCTGCCAGCACGGCATCTTCTGCCAAACGTGGCTGGCACATCGCAACGCCCAGCACGAAAGCCACCAAAAGTTTGAGTGCTACTACAGCCACCCCGAAACGGCGTTGAGTGAGATACGCGCTATACACCGCCACCTCAACAGCTTGCTGGATGACAGCAAAGGCGGTGCCGTATGAGCAACCAAGCCGCTAAAGCCCTATGGGTGGCCATCATGCTTATCTCGATAGCCGTCCTGGGCCAGCTCTACCAACGCGAAGCGGAAGAACAGTCCGACTGGCTGGTTAGCTACTGCACGGATGCCGCGATCTGGGCCGCCGAGGAGGCCCGTGGTGTACCGCTGGAAAAGCGCACTGGCCAGCCGGATTACAAAGGCATCGCGGAGGAGCATTGCCCAGGCATGCGCCCCTCTGCTCCCGCGTTAGAAACCGACACCACCTCACCGGCACAGCTGGCCATGCCCGAAACGTTGCCGTTTCAACAGTTGGTTCAGTTTTGAGGGGGCTGGCGTATGTACATGCTCAACCGGCTTGGCCAGCGAATCATCGTCGGCAACCGCCGCCGCCATTGCCGGTGCCGGTCTTGCGGTGCCCGTCAGGTAAAAGCCAAACACCCCGCTGAGTATTTACGCCGCATTCGCTGCAAAAGCTGTGGGGAGTTCGACACGCTGCGCATCGATAAGTGGGCGGATCGGCGCGGCTGGCGGTACCAGACATGCTACTGCGATGGCTACCACTTCCCCCATCGGATCCGCTCAGAGTTTTGCTATCACAACCCCAACTACCCCGCCGACGACGGCCACCGTGAAATGGCCAGTGGCATGTAGAGGCCTGCTATGAATTTTGACGAACAGTTTGACCGGATATTCAAAACGCCAGCGCCAGCAGAGGGCGACGCCGGCGAAAAAAATGAGGACAGCGAGGTTCAGTCATGAGCGCGATATACACGAAAGATCCCGCCACCAGCGAACGCGTAACGCTCAGCGAGTTAGCAAAACGCCACGGCGTACATGTCTCGACCATTTCCCGCCGTTATAGCGAAGGCAAACGCGGGCAAGCGCTCGTCGATCAAGTGGATATGCAAGCGCACCTCGCCGAGCTGAACGCGAAAGCACACGAAGCCGCAGAGCGTAGAAAGGCGATCATTCTCACCAGTATGAATGCCTTGTCACGTCCATTTAAGCAGCTAGGAGGTAACTGACATGTCAAAAGCGATCATCAAAGCCCTGGAAGAACGGCTTCGCCAAATAAATGAAGAGGGCTTCACGTCATCCCATGACGACTGCTACACAGAGGGCCAATTAGCAGCGGCAGCGGCCTGCTATGCCTGTATCGCAGAAGATGTGCTGCAAGGTGGAAAGTCAGCACTGGATGGCCAGCCACCCGCCTTTTGGCCCTGGGACGATGCCTGGTTCAAACCCAGCCGGAACCCTAAACGAAACATCGAAAAAGCCATGGCCCTACTGGCAGCGCAGTATGACGCCATTGAGCGCACCGAAGCGGCCGCCAGCAAAAAGGCAGCAACGCCTGACATCGTATGGTCGACCAATGACGAAACATTCAACCATGACGATCTGCAGGAGCTGATCGAAGAGCGCCAGTTGCAGGCAGGCGATACGGTTTTTTTCGGTACCAAGCGCCATGCGCAAGCCACCGACTTCACCACCAATATCGATGAGCTGGTGATAGAAGGCATGCAGGTACAGGCCGAAGACGATGCAGGCGAAGTGGCCGAAGATTATCCCAGCGCCAGCGAACCACAGATTCAAGTGCTGCAAACGCTCATCGAGGCATGGGCAACCACCTATTGCGACCCCGACTTTTATCAAGTCTTGAATACCCAGCCCTACACGCTTACCGCCGCTGATATTGGGGAGGCAAGCCATGACTAACTACCTCGCCAACAACGGCAAGCCTTGGTCTCCAGAGGATCTAGCCGCGCTGAAATCGAACTACCCGGACACCAACAACGCCACCCTTGCGAAAATGTTCCGCCGAAGCGCTTCCAGTATCAAAAATCAGGCAATTAACCACGGCTGGCGGAAATCAACCGAGTACATGGAGCGCGAAAAGCCAGGCCGCTTTAAGCCGAACTTGACGCCCTGGAACAAGGGCACGCACTTCAGCCCACCAGGCAGCGAGCGCACACGCTTCAAGAAAGGCCACAAACCAGCAACGTGGTTACCGATCGGCAGCGAGCGCGTCACTAAAGATGACTATCTGGAACGCAAGATGACCGACACCGGATACCCGCCCAGGGACTGGGTAGCGGTCAGCCACATTGAGTGGGAAAAGCACAACGGGCGGCCAGTACCCAAAGGCCACGCTGTGATATTCCGCGACGGTGACAAGCGCAACTTCGCGTCAGCCAACCTGGAGCTAATCAGCCGCGCCGAGTTAATGCGACGTAACAGCTACCTCAATCTACCCGAGCCGTTGCCGCAAATCGTTCAGCTGCGCGGAGCTCTAAATCGCAAAATCAATCGCAGGAGCAAGCAGGCATGAAGAACAAAATCGACGACTTACGCAATCACCTGTTTGCCCAGCTTGAGCGCCTGGGTGATGAAAGCATCAAGGGGGATGCTTTGAAAGAAGAGATCCAGCGGGCAAAAGCCGTTAGCGATGTATCCGCGCAGTTAGTGGATAGCGCCCGGGCTGAAAACGAAAGGCTTAAGCTCCTCAAGCGTGCACCAGGCAGTACCTTCATGCCCGCCGGCGAGCTGATCGATGAGGAAGGGCTTCCAGCCTTAGGGAGTGGACGGTGAGCCGATACGCAGAGAACACAGGCGTTTCCAGTGAGCGCAGCCGCGCAGAGATTGAGCAAACCGTATCAAGGTACGGCGCCAGCGGCTTCATGTATGGATGGGATGGCGGTACCGCCGTAATGGCCTTCCAGATGAACGGGCGCCGGATCCGCTTCGATCTCTCCATGCCTGATCGCAACAGTCGTGACTTTACGCAAACCGAAACGGGCCGCGAACGGGCGCCGGCACAAGCCACGAAAGCTTGGGAACAAGCATGCCGCCAGCGGTGGCGCGCCCTCTCCCTGGTCATTAAAGCCAAGCTGGAAGCGGTTGAGTCTGGCATTACCGAATTCGAGGAGGAATTTCTCGCGCATATCGTATTACCCAATGGGAACACGGTTGGCCACTGGATGTTGCCCCAAGTAGAAAGCGCTTATCAGTCAGGTGACATGCCCCCATTGCTGCCAGCCCCGGGGAAGACATGACCAACGCGACGCATACCCATCGAGAACGTGGCGGGAAATTTCAGGAGATTGCCCAGCACCAGGGCGCTGGAACGGACTTGGAAGGAAAGTGGTTGGTGCTCTATCGCGACCTAGATAAAGGCATCGATAGCATTACCAGTCTGCAGGAATGGGAAACACAGTGGCGAGCGCTTGCACCGGACGACTGCCCTATTTGCCTGGGTGCAGGTCACGATCAGATCAAAGGCAATCGCGACAAGCCCTGTGGGGGATGTTATGGCTTGGGGAAAGTGCGTGACAACGGGGAAACACCCGCCGACTGCTGGGAAGTGGCAACAGTGGCCACCGGCATTATCCAGCGCCAGCAGGAGGAACTGCTAAACCTGCGTCGCATCGCCCAAAACCCTGAGGTGCAAGCCCTCATCGATCAGCAGCGCCAGCAGGCAATAGACGACAGCATAGCGCGCCAGGAACGCCACTGGCGTGATGGTCAAGGCTGGGGCCCCGGCGGCCAACGTTATACGGGAGATTGATATGGAGGTGCTTACCTATACCCCTAAAGAGGCTTCCAAAGCGCTCAGCGTGTCCGTCGCTACCGTGTATCGCTGGATGGATGACGGCACTTTACCGGTCGTCTGGCTAGGTAAGCGCCGAATGATCCACGCAGAACGACTACGGCAAAGGCTAGACGCCGGCTGCGCCGAGACGCAAACTAATAGTGCGCCCGGCGTGGTACAAGGAGAAACACCATGCCCCATAAACGTAAAGGCTCACCGTATTGGTGGACCAAAATCACCCCGCCGGGAGGCGGTGCGCCGATTAGACGCTCTACTGGGACGGTAGACTATCGGGAAGCGAAAGCGTTGGAATCGAAGTGGCGATCTGAACTCTATCAGCAAAACGCCTGGGGCAAAGCACCCCAGCATACCTTTGCTGAGGTCGCAGCCGAGTTCCTTAGCGCCAGTCAGCACAAGCGTTCATATGCCGATATTCAGCGCCGAGTCGCTAGGCTTTATGACCACATTGGGCCTGACTACGTAATGGAGGAAATGCGAGGGGATGACGTGCGAGCATTCATAGCAGCCCGACAGCAAGACGGTGTGCAGCCGGCAACCATCAATCGTGAGCTTTCAATTTTAAGCGCCATGATCAATCACGCGATCATTCAATTAGAGTGGCCCATGAGCAACCCTGTTAGAGGCAGGATGCTCAAGGAGCCAGAGGGACGCGTGCGGTGGTTAACCCACTCAGAAGCGGACAGATTAGTAGAGGCAGCTAAAACACAGCGCAGTGGTGATCGGTTGGCAGACTTCATTCTGTTGGGCCTCAATACCGGCGCCCGCATGAATGAACTGCTCAAGATGACCTGGTCACGCGTCTACTTTGATAATGCCCTACTTCACCTGGAAGGTGAAGACAACAAGAGTGCAAAGCGCAGGTCGGTACCGCTCAATGATGAAGCTCTCGCGGCGTTAAGGCGTCGGTGGGTGTGGGTAGCCAGTCATTGCCCTCATAGCGAATGGGTGTTCGCTAAGGCTGATGGTGAGCGATTGGGGAATCTGCGGGAGGGTTTTAAGAGCGCGTGTAGCCGTGCGCGTATTACGAACTTCCGTATCCACGATTTGCGCCACACCTGCGCCAGCTGGATGGTTAGTGAAGGAGTGCCATTGTTGGACGTAAAAGAGGTGCTCGGGCACTCCACTGTGAAGATGACAGAGAAGTACGCGCACCTGGCACCGCACCGCGCACGGGATGCTGTTAACCAGCTAGGAAATCGCACAACAGGCGGTTCACCGGCAGAGGTTGCTAAACAGCGCCAGACACAATCTGGACACAGTGAAAGACCGGTACAGTTAATAGAAGGCTTGCTTGGCAGGAAACGCAGAGCCTAGAAACGAAAAAACCCCTGACGAATCAGGGGTTTTAATATCGAGGTGGCGGAGGGACAGGGATTCGAACCCTGGATAGGCTATTAACCTATGCCGGTTTTCAAGACCGGTGCATTCAACCGCTCTGCCATCCCTCCGGCTTATGGGTGCGTATACTAACAGCTTTTCCTTGGAAGTCAACGCCTTTAGTACAAACGTAACCCGACGCGGGTAATTTTTCCGCCTTCCATATCGCTCACCACCCAATGGATGCCGTGCCAGTCTACATCGTCCCCGATGACCGGGTGGCCTCCCACGCGCAGGGCGATAAATTCCGCCAGTGTCATGTTTTGCTCACCGGGGCTGAGCGTTAGGCCATAGGCTTGGGCGATATCCTGCATTTGTGCGCTGCCATCCAGGGTAAAGGTACCGAAGAAGGCGCGCTCCTGCTTGAGCTTGGCATCGCCATTGAAGAGCCGATTAAGGGCGTACAAGTCTTCTGAGCGACCGATCACACAAATCACATCGCCTAGTTTCAAGCGTGTACTGCCTTTGGGGTGCAGCATGGTGTGGTCGCGGAACAGAGCTGAAATCAGCGCCCCAGAAGGAAAACGCAGCAGCCGGATGGGCACGTCCTCCAAGTCCTGGTTCTCGACCCCGTATACAAATAGCTCAAAGTCATTTTCCGGCAGGATGCCCAACGGGCCGCGTCGGTTAGGCACGGTGCCTACCGGCACTTCCACCTTCAACCACTTGGCCATCAGCGTCAGCGAGCCACCCTGAATCAACAAAGACATCAATACCACGGCAAAGGCGACGTTAAAGTAGAGCGAAGCGTTTTCGACCCCACCGATGACCGGAAATATAGCCAGCACGATAGGCACCGCCCCTCTCAAGCCTACCCAGGCAATAAAGAAGGTTTCCCGCCAGCGGAATTTAAAGAACGGTTTGATGGTGATCAGTACGGCCAGCGGGCGGGCAATAAAGATCAGCGCCAGCGCCACTAAACCCGCGGGCAACGCCACGTCCCATAACTCACTGGGCGTAACCAGCAGGCCAAGCACCAGGAACAGGCCGATTTGACTTAGCCATGCCAAGCCATCGTGCACAGGGAGAATAAAGTTAAGATGGCGCCCAGGCTGGTTACCAATCATCAAGCCGGCCAGGTAGATCGCCAAAAAGCCGCTACCGCCCAGCACGCTGGTTAAACCGAACACGCTGAACCCCAGCGCCAGCGCCAACATGGCGTAAAGGCCAGGGGCTAAATCGAGCCAGCGCAACAGCTTGGCACTTAGCCAACCGCCCCCCAGGCCGACTATCAAACCAATACCAAACTGGGTAATAAAAAACAGCAGGGTTTCAAAGGGGCCGCCAATATCACCGACTAACAGCTCAACCAGCATCAGGGTCAGGAAAATCGCCATCGGGTCATTGGTACCCGACTCAATCTCCAGCGTCGCCCCTACCCGCTCGTTGAGATTAACGCCGCGGCCGCTGAGCATGGAGAAAACCGCAGCGGCATCGGTAGAACCCACGATGGCGCCGACCAGCAGGCCCTGCACTATCGTTAGGTCAAAAATCCACATTGCGATAACGCCGACAATGGCGCTGGTGATAAAGACCCCGAAGGTGGCCAGAGAGAGTGCGGGTTTAAAACCTACCCGGAAAGTTTTGAGACGTGTACGTAAGCCACCGTCTAACAAAATCATGGCCAGCGCGAGATGGCCGATGGCAAAGGCCATGGAGTAGTCGTCAAACACGACGCCCAGCACGCCCTCTTCACCTGCTAGCATGCCTAGCCCGAGAAAGATCAGCAGCAGCGGCACACCCATCATTGACGATAGACGGCTGGCCAGAATACTGAGCGCCATTAGGGAACCGCCTACCAAAAAGAACGTATAAATTGCGTCCATGACTCTCCGTCTCTAACATCAATACAGCGCTATTATTGCATGTAACCGTTGAATTTACCGTCTCTTCTCAGCGCGCCCTTATGCTCAAAGGGCTGGTCAGAAGCTTCGCCAGGCGGCTACACTTCGCCGTTACAATCTCTGGAGCTACTGACTATGTTGCGTTGCCTCTCGCGCTACTGGCACCCTCTTTTGTTGAGTCTCATCGTTACTTGGTTTTTTTCTAATTCCGTTATTTACGCAAATGAAGAGAGCGAAGAAAGCCCTCAAGAAACGGCCCCGCTGACGCTAAACACAGACGTTGAGGTGCCTGAAGCATTGTGGCGAACCAGCGATAGTGAAAACGTCGAGGAGGTGCCCACCATGGCTCTGGCCCCGGCACCGCCTCTCGTACCACCGCCGGTTAAACGCATCACACTGATGCTGGATTGGTACTTGAGCCCCCAGCATGCAGCCTTGGTGATTGCTCAAGAGCGCGGGCTATACGCGGCCCAGGGGCTAGAGGTAGAAATTCAGTCACCGGCCGACCCTTCTATTGCCATCAAGCTGCTAACCGCAGGCGAAGTCGATTTGGCCTTAACCCGCCAGCCGCTGCTTCATCTCCATGCCCATAACGGTGCGCCGATTACACGAATCGCGACACTGATCGAAACCTCGCTAACAGCGGTCATTGTGACGGGTGAGCAACAGGTGAAAGACGAAAGTACCTTGGCAGAGTTACATTACGGTTATACCACTGATGAAGGCCGCGACTTGAGTATTCCTCGTTTACTGCCCCTCTCGGTGCAGCAAACGGATGATTTTACCCCACCGGTCAACCTGCATTTTGACCCCATTCGAGCCATGCGGGAGAACCAAATTGACGCCGTCGCCGATGGCTTTTACCACTACCTTCCCCAGCAGTTAGCAACTGAAGGCATTAACACCCACGTCATTCGCTTCGATGAGTTAGATATTCCCCGTAATGACGGTTTGGTGGTACTCGCCAATAGCGATACGCTTGCCCGCCGCGGCGCTACCTGGTCTCACTTCGTGCTTGCCGTTGAGCAGGCAAGCCATTGGATTATTGACAACCCTGATGCGGCTTGGGAACTGCTGATTAGCGCGCATCCTGTACTCGACAATGACATTAACGCCAGCGCCTGGGAGGACATCCTACGCCGTATAGCGCTGAGCCCTGCGGCGGTAGATAACCGACGCTACGCTGGGTTTGAAACCTTTTTACACCAAATGGACCTTACTGAAGAGACGTTGCCCGTTTCGCGTTTAGCGGTTGATCCCCACACGTTATAACCACGTATCGACATTCTTACCCACTCCCATGGCGGCCCATGAGCGAAACAGCTTTCATTTTTGTAGACGTTGAGACCACCGGCACTCGCGCAACAAGGGATCGGGTTACCGAAATAGCCGCCCTCAAGGTCGTCAACGGCGAGCTGGTTGACCGCTGGTCGAGCTTAATTTACCCAGAGTGCAAAGTGCCCGCGCAAATCACCCAACTGACTGGGATTCGCGACGACATGCTGGCTGATGCGCCACGCTTTGCGCAGATAGCGGAGTCGCTTCGGGAGTGGCTGGGCGACGGGCAGCTAGTGGCCCACAATGCGCGCTTTGACTACAGCTTTTTGCGCAACGAATTCAAGCGTGCCGGGCAGGATTACCGTGCGGCCTTGATATGCACGCTGCGCTTATCCCGCCGAATAGCGCCCCAAGAGCGCCAGCACAACCTAAAAGCCCTGCTTAACCGCTACGGCATTACACCCACCCGCCGCCACCGTGCCGGAGACGATGTCGATGCGCTTTGGTCACTCTGGCAAACGTGGCATGTTGAGCATAGTGATGAAGCCTGGCAGCGCCTGCTGGGCGATGAGCGCCGCCACCGCACGCTGCCCGCCCACCTGGATAGCGCTCAACTGGAAGGGTTACCCGCCTGCCCTGGGGTTTACCTGTTTTACGGTCACAACCGGCTGCCCCTGTATGTGGGCAAAAGCATCAACCTACGTAGCCGCGTACTGGGGCACTTTCAGCGCGACCACCAAGACGACAAAGAGATGCGCCTCGCCCAGCAGGTGCAGCATATCGAGTGGGAAGAGACCGCCGGCGATTTAGGCGCCCAGTTGCGTGAAGCGCAGCTGGTTAAAACGTTAATGCCGATCATGAACCGGCAACTGCGCAAGCAGCGCAAGTTAACTACCTGGCACTGGGCGGAGGAAGCCGACCACCCTGAGTTACTTAGCGGTAGCGCGCTGACCCAGCCACTAGGCGGCACACTGTATGGTTTGTTTCGTAATGCGCGGGAGGCCAAGAACGCCTTGCGCACCATTGCCGAAGAGCAGCAGCTCTGCCCTCGGGTGTTGGGGCTTGAAAAAGGTAAGGGGCGCTGTTTTGCCAATCAGGTGGGTAAGTGCCGTGGGGCGTGCAATGGGCAGGAGACGATAGCCGCGCATACCCAGCGGGCGCAGGAAGCGCTCATTCAGCTTCAGGTCAACGTATGGCCCTGGCCGGGTAGTATTGCGATTGAGGAGAAGTCAGCGGGCGCGACAGCGTCTGCATGGCATGTCGTTCGTCAATGGTGCTATCTGGGCAGCGCGGCAAGTTTTAATAAAGCGCAGACGCTGGCGGAAACACCCGCCAGCTTTGATGTAGATAGCTACCGCATTTTGAACCGTTTTTTACGTTATCCAGAGCAGCACGGCTTAACGGTTACGCCGCTCTGATAAGGCAGCGTTTGTTTGTATGACTGAGCATGCCTCTACTGGGCGTCAAGGAACGCTTCGACCGCCTGCTGAAAGGCCTCCGGCTGGTCGGCATGTAGCCAGTGACCGGCATTTTTAAGCGTTACCACTCGGGCGCGGGGCAACACCTCTCGCAGTGCGGGCAGCATGTCGTCGGCTACGTAGTGAGAATCGCCACCGCGCAGCACCAGCGCCGGGCCCTCATAGGGTTTCTCGCCGTCAGGCACGCCGATGATGTCGCTATAACCGCGCTTGATCTGATCTAAGCCTACCCGAAGCGCCATCACGTTATCGTCGTTGCGCACCAGGTTGGTGGCCAAGAACAGCCGCGTGGGCCGGAAATCCACATGCTCGGCCAGCAGATCATCGGCTTCACGACGGTTTTTGGGCTGCCCTTCCCGCACGTTGTCCAGCGCGGCAAACACATCATCGTGGCCGTGCTCATAAGCCACCGGGGCAATGTCGGCCACAATCAGCGACGCCACCCGTTCAGGCGCCAAACGCGCCAAGCTGATCGCGACTTTGCCACCCATGGAGTGCCCCAGCACGTGAGCGCGCTCGATCGAGAGCTTATCGAGTAGCGCGATAACGTCATCCGCCATGGTGGTGTAACGCATTCCCTCTGCATGGGGCGAGCGGCCATGGTTGCGCAGATCCAGTGCAATCACTCGGCGACTGCGCTGCCACACTTTCAAGTGCGAACGCCAATTATCGGCACTTCCCAGCAAGCCATGAATCACCACCAGCGGAGTAGTATCCGCGGCGGATCCTTCGGCAGGCATATCGATAAAATGGAGATCAACGGTGGCAACGTCAGTCATGCTAGCTCCTAAGCCTTGTGGCCTCTGTGGGGTGTTTCGCTATTAAGCCGTGCGCGGTGTGGCATCTACCTGTCCAGTCCAAACCACCAAACGGCGAGTTAGCCAGGCAAGCAGCAGGCCATACAGCGGCAGGAAAAACAGCAGGCTGATGGCGAGCTTAATCGCGTAGTCGACTGCGGCGATTTCTACCCAATTGGCGGCCATGAACGGGTCTGGGCTGTTATAGAACGCCGCCGAGAAGAATGCAAAAGTATCGGCCAGGTTACCCAGCACCGTTGAGCAAACCGGAGCTACCCACCATGCCCACTGGCGCAAGCGGTCAAACACTTGAACATCCAGCAATTGGCCAATCACATAGGCTAGGAAGCTGGCCAGGGCGATACGGGCGACAAACAGGTTCCACTCCGAAAGCGCTTCAATCCCGGCGAAGCTGCCGCGGGGAAATACCACGGATACCACGTAGGAGACCAGCAGCGCGGGCAGCATAACGCGCAGAATAATCGATCGCGCAGGCCCTTTACCAAACAGCCGCACCGTTAGGTCGGTGGCTAGAAAGATAAAGGGAAAGCTAAATGCGCCCCAGGTGGTATGAAAGCCAAACAGCGTAAACGGTAGCTGAACGAGATAGTTACTGGCGGCAATAATGCCGATATGGAAAGCCACCATCACCATTAGGCAACGGCGGTGCTGAGTCTCACTCAATGCGAACATGCGGATAGACCTTTTTTTAATAGATAAGAGGGGTTAGGGAACCCTCGGGCAGTAAGCGCAGTCGGTCAGCTTTTTAAAAAACCCCTACGCCATTCTGGGGAGCGCATTATACGGCTTCTATATGATATTAAAAGCCAAGGGATGGAACCTGCCACCCCTTAGCAATCTGCATGCCCTCGCACTTGGCTAATGTAGCCGCATCAATCCAGCGGTGTGGCTTTGTCCGCAGCGCCTACCGAGCGATCACGCATGGCGGCGTGAACATCGGCCAGGCTGGTGGGGTCATCAATGGTGGAAGGAATGCCAAACTCTTTGCCGTCGGCAATCGTACGCAGCAGCTTGCGTAGAATCTTACCCGAGCGGGTTTTGGGCAAACGATCGACCACTAACACCTGCTTGAAGCAGGCAATTGGGCCAATATGCTCACGAACCCGCGCAATCAGCTCGGCCTCCAGTGTGGCTTCATCGCCATCAAAACCATCTTTAGGAATCACCAGACCGATTGGTAGCTGCCCTTTCAGATCGTCATGAATCCCAATCACTGCACACTCAGCCACCGCTGGGTGGGCGCCGACCACTTCTTCCATTTCCCCTGTTGAAAGCCGATGACCCGCAACGTTAATGACATCATCGGTGCGGCCCATAATGAACAAGTAGCCCTGCTCATCGAAATAACCGCCATCACCGGTTAGATAGTAGCCGGGGAACGCCGCCATATAAGCGCTATGAAAACGCTTCTCGTCACGCCAAACGCCGGTCAAGCAACCCGGCGGCATGGGCTGTTTGATCACCACACTACCCTGCTCCATGGGTTTTGCCTGCTCGCCGTCGCGGTTGAGCACTTGCACATTGAAGCCGGGAACGGGGAACGTTGCGGATCCCGCCTTGGTAGGCACAGGCTCTATACCGGGCAAGTTAGCAGCTATTGGCCAGCCGGTTTCGGTTTGCCACCAGTGGTCAATCACTGGCACGTCCAAAAGGTCATCCAGCCAGTGAAACGTGGGGGGATCGAGGCGCTCACCGGCCACGTAGAGATGCTTTAGGCTGCTGATATTGTAGTTCTCTAACAGTTTGGCATCGGGATCTTCTTTCTTAATCGCGCGAAACGCCGTGGGCGCGGTGAAGAAGCTCTTCACCCGGTACTCTTCAATCAACCGCCAGAAGCTGCCCGCATCGGGGGTTTTTACCGGCTTGCCTTCGTACACCACCGTGGTGCAACCCATTAACAAAGGGGCGTAAACAATGTAGGAGTGCCCGACGACCCAGCCCACATCCGAGGCGGTAAAGAACACATCGCCGGGCTCCAGGTCGTAGATCGCCTGCATCGAATAGGCCAGCGCCACCGCGTAGCCGCCGGTATCGCGCATCACACCTTTGGGTTTGCCGGTGGTGCCGGAGGTATACAGGATATACAGCGGGTCGGTACCTTTGACCGGCACGCACTCAGCAAATGGTGCTGTCGCAACCAGCTCTTCCCAATCGTGATCGCCTGGCCCCAATTCAGCCCGGTGCGCTTCCCGCTGATAAACCACGCAGGTATCCGGCTTATGGGCGCTTAGTTCAACGGCCTGATCCACCATCGGTTTATAGGGCAACACCTTGCCCAGCTCGATTCCGCAGGAAGCGGCGACCACCACTTTAGGCTCGGCGTCTTCAATCCGCGCCGCCAGCTCGTGGGGGGCGAAGCCCCCAAATACCACCGAGTGAATAGCGCCAAGCCGGGCGCAGGCGTACATCGCCACCAAGGCTTCGGGGATCATCGGCATGTAGATCACCACACGGTCGCCTTTGGTAACGCCCAACCGCGCCAGCGCCCCCGCGAAATACGCCACTTTATCTCGCATTTCGCGGTAGGTAATGGTCTGCTTGGCCTGTGCAGCAGGCGAGTCCCAGAAGATCGCCGCCTGGTCACCGCGCCCATTTTCGACGTGGTAATCCAGCGCAGCGTAGCTAAGATTCATTTCACCATCGCTAAACCAGCGTGCATGCTTTTGCGAAGGGTTTTGCTCATCGTAGCTGAGGATGGTTTGAGGCGGCGTATACCAGGGAATACGTTTGGCCTGCTCGGCCCAGAACGATTCAGGGTGTTCGATGGAGCGTTGGAAGGTGTGTTGGTAGCGGCTCATGGTGTCCCTATCTTTTTTGTAGTAGCGATTAAGAAGGATTGTTGACACTGTATAAAGGAAACCGACATTTTACCCTCATACTATGGGCTAAATAGCGACCAAAGCGGTAGACGAACCCTCACATTGTCGACAAGGTAGCGAATAACTACCATTGATTAATCGTTAAACAACAGCTTGGACAAAACTCACTAAATTACTGATCATTAAACAACTTGATCCTCGCGACGCGTCGATGCCTTAAACAACGTATAACAATGCTTATAAAACGCTGATGTAACAGTGTAGGCAAGGAGAACCTTATGTCTGCTTCTACAAGCGCCGCTACACGCCTGCTTGAACATAACTGTCGTGCTATTGAAGCGGGAACTAACCTGCTTAAAGCGCTGGCTAACGAGAAACGGCTGCAAATACTCTGCCTTCTTGCCGAGAAAGAGCTGTCAGTAACGCAAATCAATCAACAACTTGCCTTAAGTCAGTCGGCGCTTTCCCAGCACTTAGCCATTTTGCGGCGTGATGAGCTTGTTGATACTCGGCGGGAGTCACAAACGATCTATTATTCGTTAAGCAGTGAAAGTGCCAAGGCCGTGATCGATACCTTGGCACACCATTACGCCGCCTAACGTTTCAAGGTTTAATTTCAGCGCCGCTGCCATCCAGCGGCGTCAATTACACCAAGCGCTTTCAGCGTGGCTTTTTCGACGCCTTCCGACACGGCTAAACCAAGTTTACGGCTGAAGGTTTTGGGGGCTTCTAGTTTCACCGTGAATACTTGCGCCTCAGACATACGTCCCACCAAATAGGCTTCGCTGGTCCCTACGCTGTCGACAAGCTGTAGGGGTAATGCTTCGCTGCCGTACCAAATTTCGCCGGTAGCAAGGGTGTCGATATCCATGGCGGGGCGCCGTTCTGCCACATAGCTTTTAAACAAGCGGTGCGTATTCTCCAAGTCCTCTAAGAACTTTGCCTTACCCTCTTCGGTGTTTTCCCCTAGCACGGTCAGGGTGCGCTTGTACTTACCGGCGGTAAGCAGTTCGACGTCAATATCGTGGCGTTTAAGCAACCGGTGAATATTGGGAACTTGCGCCACTACGCCGATGGAGCCAATCACCGCAAACGGCGCCGCTTTAATATGCTGTGCGGTACAGGCCATTAGGTAACCACCGCTCGCCGCCACTTTGTCGATACAAACGGTCGTGGTTAGTCCCGCCGTGCGCAGCCGGTCTAACTGTGCTGCTGCCAATCCATAGGCATGCACCAGGCCACCCGCAGACTCAAGGCGCACCACGACCTCGTCTTCCTTAGCGGCAACACCAATAATAGCTGACACCTCTTGAGCAAAATGCTCGGTTTGCGAAGCTTTCAGATCGCCATGGAAGTCGAGCACCCACACTCGCGACGTTGGCGTGGCGTCTTGCTCGGCCTTGTTTGCTTTCTGACGCTTTTTATCTTCGCTGCGAAATAGTTTCAGCAGTTTTTTGCGCGCGCCAGGAAGCGTGGCGGCCATGCGCAAACGCCGCACACGGCGGCGACGCTGATCGTTGAGAGGCTCGATAGTGAGCTTCAGGTCACTCTGTTTGTCCTGCTTGGTTCGCGCAATCAGCAGCAAGCCAATGCCTATCAGCGCCATCACGACGGTGGTTTGCACAATAAAGGTGCCTATTTCCGCTACCCATTCATTCATTGACGTTCTCCATTAGAGGCTTGATTCCTTTATGACTCGTGCGTTGGTATATGCGTTTGCGAAGTGTGAGTCCAGCGCTTGATTAGAACGCTCGTATGAAATAACCTCGCATGCCTTTACAATTATTTCTTTTGGTTACGGTCGCTAGCCTTGGCCTGAACTATTTAATACCCATCTACTTAATTGAGAGATATGTTATGTCGAACAATACCCTTGAGAAGCTAAAAGCGCGTTTTAATCCGGAAGCGGCAAAGGACATGGATGAAGTTTTCCAGTTTCACTTTACCGATGCGGGCAGCTACTACTTAAATATCCAAGATGGCACGCTGGACGTACAAGAGGGTGAGCACGACGATCCTTCTGTTAGCTTAAGCCTAACCACTGACACGCTAAAAGGCATTATGAGCGGCGAAATCAATGGTATGACGGCGTTTATGACCGGCAAGCTTAAAGCCACCGGTAATGTCATGCTGGCCACTAAGCTGACTAGCTTATTCCCCAGCGAGTAATCGTCCTATCGGCACGCGGCGCCGCTTACTTTTCGCGCCAGCGTGCCAAATGGGTTTCGATCAGTTCGCGGGATATCGAGTAAGGCGGCGGCAGAGAGGGTAACTGACGAGGAGAAAACCACGCGGCATCGCTAATCTCCACCCCATCGATGCGAATGCGACGGGTGGTGGCTTCGGCGAAGTAACCAAACATCAACGAGTGCGGAAAAGGCCACGCCTGACTTTGGTGATAACGCAGTTGATCGATATACACGCCCACCTCCTCAAACACCTCCCGGTGCACCGCCTCTTCCGCTGACTCCCCCGGCTCGATAAAACCTGCCAACGTGGAGTAACGCCCCGGTGGAAAGCGCGGACTGCGGGCAAGCAGCATCGCCTCGCCACTGGTTACCAGCGTGATAATGCACGGCGAGATACGCGGATAGTTGCGGTGCCCGCAAGCGTGGCAGTGCATAGCGAATTCCGCAGTCAGCTTGGTGGCCGGTGCACCACAGCGACCACAGAACCGGTGGTTCTCTAACCAAGCACCTACCTGCAGCGCCGTAGAGAGCAGGCTAAACCAGGCGACGGAAAGCTCGCTCATCCATTGCCGACCATCAATCCAGCCGCTTCCAGCCTGGGGCTCAACCAGCAGCGCCACCGGCTCATCATCCCAGTAACATAGCGGCTGCATCTGCTCTGTCCAGGGTTGATAAGGCTGCAGCGGGGTCAACTCTTCGCTGCCGTTTAAAGGGGCTGGCGCCAACAGGCTACGCGACAGCCGAATCACCCGCCCTGCTTGTTCGTGATGGGGAATTTCTCGCCTAAGCATCGCTGGCTGCACCCTCAAACCAGTTCAATTGATGCGCCTCGCACTTGGCCTGGTGGGCCGCTCGCTCTTCGTCGGTGGGCCGCACCACGCGCAGTTGGCCAGGCGTTAAAGAAAGCCGCTGAATCGACATCCCCTCATTGGAGGTATCCGCCTGCTCCTGTTCCGCTGCGGAGGCCGCATCCAAGGTCAGCGCAGTCTGGCCCCCGGTCATCGCCAGATAGACTTCGGCGAGGATTTCAGAGTCTAACAGTGCGCCGTGCAGCACCCTGTGGCCGTTGTCGATATCGTAGCGTTTGCATAAGGCATCAAGGCTGTTGCGCTGGCCGGGGTGCATCTTCCGGGCCATGGTCAGCGTATCTAATACACCACAATGGTCCCTTACCGGCCCCAATACAGGGGATTTGCGCTGCCGGTTCAACATGCCCAGCTCGTGGTCAATAAAGCCCACATCGAAGGGTGCGTTATGAATCACCAGCTCAGCGCCTTCGATAAACGCCCAAAACTCATCGGCTATTTTGGCGAACACCGGCTCGTTGGCGACTCTAGCGTCATCAATCCCGTGAACTTCGACGACTTCAGCGTCGATATGCCGTTCGGGGTTGATGTATTGATGATAAGTGCGGCCAGTGAAGCGTCGATTGACCATCTCAATAGCACCAATTTCGACTAGGCGATGGCCATCTTTTGGGTCGATACCCGTAGTTTCAGTATCTAAGATCACCTGACGCATCATGCTCTCCTTTTTTGGTGCTCATCAATCGCTTCATTGGCCAGCGAATCGGCGCGCTCGTTGCCAGGGTGGCCGCTGTGCCCTTTTACCCAGTGCCACTCCACTTGGTGGCGCTGGGTCTCTTCGTGCAGAGTCTTCCACAGCTCGGCATTTTTGACCGGCTGCTTGGCAGCGGTCTTCCAGCCGCGCTTGATCCAGTTATGAATCCACTGGGTGATTCCCTGGCGAACATATTGGGAGTCAGTCCAGATCGCCACTTCACAAGGGGTATTGAGGGTGCGTAGCGCCATAATCGCGGCCATTAACTCCATGCGATTATTAGTGGTATCCGCCTCGTAGCCTTTCAATGTTTTCTCGTGCTCGCCACTCGCCAGCACGACACCCCACCCGCCGGGCCCTGGATTGCCCCTGCAAGCTCCATCGGTGTACACCGTTACCCGAGGTAGATCTCCCGCCGCCTCTTTAGTCAATCTCTCGATCCTCCGGTGTCTGTAAATCAGCTTTATTTGAATCAGCCTTGTGCATGCCCGTTTGCCGTGTTTTGGCTTGCGATGTTTTCGCGGGATGTGCTTGATAAGCTTGGTAGTGGGCGGATGAGCCAGAGCGGGTAACACCCAACGACGCCGGAGATGCTGGCGCCTCCAAGCCAAATTTCAAGCGCTGTACCGGCGCTTGGCGCTGCTGTCGGCGCGCTTGAATCATATAACTTTCACCCAGCGGCAGGTTATGACGCCGCCCTAACGACTCCCAATACTCACCGCACTTGGCATTCATCCGCCCCCGAAAACAGCAGTAGTCTACCCGCTCCACCTCAAAGTCGACAAACGCCAACCAGTCGCGCAGGCGGCTAGCAGAGCGCCAGGTACCGCTCCAGGGAAACGTCTGCTGGCGCTTTCGCCACTGCCGTGCAAGGCCACTCACGCCAATGGGGTTAAAGCCAAACAGCACCATAATGCCGTTATCAGCGGTGACCCGTGCGGCCTCCTGGAGCGTGAAGTGGGCATCGGTTAAGTGTTCAAGCCAGTGGTGAATGACCATCACATCTAAACAGCGATCCGGCAGTGCAAGTTGATCCGGAGGACATACCAGGGTGCTATCATTTTCGGCCAACTGATGCGTAGGCGACCAGCGTATGGGGTGCGCAATGGCCGACATGGTCATCAATGCCGGCCCCATGCTCATTTCCAAGCTATGGCCGCCCACACGCGATTCCACCACGGGCCCTAAGCAACCACGCTGGGTTTCCCAGAGCGAACGCCCTGCCTCTGTTTGCCAATAAGGCTGGCTACTTTGTAAGCGCTTAGCCAGTGTCGTGGCCGTCGTCGAATTTGACATGAACAGCGCTTCCCTCCACAGTAACGGCTTTTTAACGCCTTTTACGCACCGATTTAGCGCTAATAAGCGCAATGTTTCATGTGTTTTTTCGTAACTTAAAGGATCTCGCCGATGATGAGCGTGACACCGATCCCTGCCCTTAGCGACAACTATATTTGGCTATTAAGACAAGATACCAGTCAAAGCGTTTGTGTGGTGGATCCCGGTGAAGCTGCCCCGGTGATCGAGTTTCTTGAGCGTGAGTCGCTCACCCTAAACTGCATTCTGATTACCCACCATCACCATGATCATACGGGTGGTCTAGCAGAATTAATTAAACGCTACTCACCACACGTTATCGGCCCGGACAATCCCACGATTGAAGGCATTGATGAAACCGTGGGTGACGGAGATGAAGTCCGCATCATGGGGCGCTTATTTGACGTCATGGCGACCCCCGGCCATACGCTGGATCATATCAGCTACTACACAGCAGGTATCCCTGCGCTACTGTTCTGCGGTGACACTCTGTTTTGCGCGGGTTGCGGTCGTTTATTCGAGGGTACCCCGGAGCAGATGTACACCGCGCTGAAAAAATTTGCGGAACTCCCTGAAGATACACTGGTCTTTGCAGCCCATGAGTACACTCAGGCAAACCTAACGTTTGCCCGTGCTGCGGATCCTGAAAACGAAGACGTTAAACACGCCTTGCAGGAGTGTGAAAAGGCGCGGGCACTGGATCGCCCCACCTTACCCAGCACGATAGGACGCGAGCTGACAATTAATCCCTACCTTCGCGTGGGCACTGATAGCGTGCGCCAGGCTGCAGGTACCCAGGGTGTTAATCATGATGATCTCGCTACGTTCACCACTCTACGAGAGTGGAAGAACCGTTTTTAAGAACGCTATCGAAACCAAACGAATGTAACTATGACCTATCGAACGATTCGCCAGCGCTTGATGCTGAGCGCGGGCAGTACCGTAATAATGGGCCTAATGTTAACCGCTGCGGCAAGCTCACAAGCCTCTGCGACAGGCTATGAAGGATCTACTGCTTCAAGCAGCACTACAAAACCACGCCCCACGCCGTTTCAGACCCACTTTTGGGAGGCACTGGAGCTGGAACCCCAAGATGCTTGGACAACGCTGCGGAAAAGCTTCCAGTGGCAAGAAAAGTCACTGCCACCGGAGGCCCAAGCGCGGGTAGACGAATGGATTGAGTACTACCGTTCCAGTCCCGAGAACATTGCCACTATCACCGAACGAGCCACCCCTTGGCTTGCCTGGATTACCCAGCAAGTGAGTGAGCGCGGCTTGCCTGGTGAGGTTGCGTTAATACCCTTCGTTGAAAGCTCCTTTGATCCAGGCGCGCGTAGCCACCGCGGTGCCGCTGGACTCTGGCAGTTTATGCCTGGTACCGGCGATGCACTAGGCTTGGTACGTAACGGGAACTACGATGGCCGATTAGACGTGGTGACCTCTACCGCAGCGGCGCTGGACTACCTGGAAATGCAGGCAGATCAATGGTACGAAGGTGATCTAATGCTTTCACTCGCCGCTTATAACGCAGGCGCGGGCACCGTCAATCACGCTCAGCGCCAGGCCCAGGGTCAAGGTTTACACGGCGAGTACTGGGATCTCCAGCTGCCCTACGAAACCATGAACTATGTACCCAAGCTGAAAGCAATCGCGACGATTATTAACGACCCAGAGCAATACGGTGTCAGCTTGCCGGAAATACATGTTGATCCGGCCTTTGCAAAAGTGCAGTTGACCCACCCATTGAGTCTCTCAGAAGCCTCCCAACTACTGGATGTAAGCCAAACAGCGTTAGCTGAGCTAAATCCGGGCCTGCTTAATGGCAGTATCGACCCACGCAGCGCCCAGACACTGCTGGTACCTGAAGAGGCGGATACTCAGGTACTTGCGCAACTTGCACAGGGTGGCAGTCAAACACAAGCTAGCAGTGGCAACACTCACCGCGTTGAAAGGGGGGATAGTCTCTCTGCGATTGCAGCCCAGTATAATGTTGACCAGCAAGACCTTATACGCTGGAATGCAATTGACCGCCCCAGCGCTTTACAACCAGGCCAACTGCTGACACTTTCAGGGCGTTAAGCCGGGTTAAATAGTTGGCTTTGTTCACATGGGATGTCACCAATGCCGCGTGGTTTGTTTCTTGCGAAAACGCTTCTACTCATCAGTGGCCTGCTGTTCAACGTATCGATACTGGCTTCAGACGCCGAAACGATAGCGACAGAGCCGACGCCTAACAGCGATTCATCATCCGCCGCCATCAGCCCCAACGTCGTGGGTGACTTAAACACCGATGAAAACAACGTGGTCCCGGTTGAAACAGTTCACGGGCTATCGCTCTACGATAGCCCCGAGTTAGAAGCCGACTTCCCCTACTTCCCC
The DNA here is from genome assembly GCF_029854215.1 of Halomonas alkaliantarctica. Lineage (NCBI taxonomy): Bacteria > Pseudomonadati > Pseudomonadota > Gammaproteobacteria > Oceanospirillales > Halomonadaceae > Vreelandella > Vreelandella neptunia. The sequence continues at coordinate 2,178,622 of NZ_CP122961.1, forward strand.
CATGTAAATCCCCAGGCTCCCAAAGGCGGCACCATTACCCATACCGCCGTGGGGAGCAGCTTCGACTCGACCAATCCGTTTATTATTCGCGGCACGCCGGTTACCGGCATTTCACAAATTTACGACACCCTGATGGCCAGCAACCCCAATGAGCCATTCAGCCTCTATGGCTTGCTGGCCGAGGGCGTGCGTCTTGACCCTGACAGGGAGTGGATCGAGTTCGACTTACGCCCTGAAGCGCGTTTTCAAGACGGTGAACCGGTCACGGCCTACGATGTGGTGTTCTCGCTTAACTTGCTCCGCGAAGAGGGCAATCCGTTTTACGCCAGTTACTACGCGGGTGTGGAAGAAGCCATCGCCCTCAATGAGCATCAGGTACGCTTCACTTTTAACGATACTCAATCGCGAGAGCTGCCGTTAATCATCGCCCAACTGCCCATACTCCCCCGCCATTACTGGGAACCCCGCGAGTTCACATCCCCTACTCTGGCGGCGCACCCAGGCTCTGGGCCCTACCGCATTAGCGAAATAGATCCTGGTCGGCGAATTGTTTACCACCGCGATGAAGATTACTGGGGCAAAGATTTACCGGTCAATATTGGCCGCTACAACATCGATCGCATCATTTACGACTACTACCGTGACCGGGATATTGCCTGGGAGGCGTTTAAAGCGGGGCTGACCGACTTTCGCACCGATGCCCGCGCCTCAACCTGGGCAATTGGCTACAACTTCCCAGCTTATGAAGAGGGCTTGGTAAAGCGGCTAACGGTACCGGACGTTAATCCTTCCATGATGCAGGCGTTTGTCTTCAATCTGCGTAAAGAGAAGTTCCAAGACCCCAGAGTCCGTGAAGCATTGAGCCTTACTTTCGATTTCCCGTGGCTCAACACCAATATTTTTTACGGCACCTACCAGCGCACCGAGAGCTTTTTCCAAAACTCAGAGATGGAAGCCACCGGCTTACCATCCGAAGCGGAACTGGCGTTGCTGGAGCCCTTTCGGGAGGAGTTGATTGCCTCTCATGGCTCTGACCGCCTATTCACACAGCCACTGCCTATCGATCAACCCATTGAGCTGCGCGAGCGGCTCCGCAAAGCGCTCGACCTACTCCGCGAAGCGGGCTACCGCGTTGAAGATGGCATACTGGTTAACCAACAAACTGGTCGCCCCCTAAGCTTGGAAGTGCTGCTCTATGACTCGGGGCTTGAACGGGTGGTGCAGCCCATGCTTCGCAACATGGCCCGCTTGGGTGTACAGACGTCACTGCGTATCGTTGATATTAATCAATATTTAAACCGGCAGCGTAATTATGACTATGACATAGTGATCAGCCATTTCCCTCAGTCGAACAACCCGGGCAATGAACAGCGCGACTTCTGGACCAGTGAAGCCGCCGAGGCACCGCAAAGCCGTAACCGGATGGCGCTGGCACACCCGGCGGTCGATGCACTGGTAGAGGAGATCATTAGTGCTCATGGCCGCGAAGAGTTGGATACCGCCACGCGCGCACTGGACCGAGTGCTGCGCTGGGGGTTCTATGTAATTCCCCATTACCACTCTGGTGAGACCCGTATCGCCATTTGGGATAAATTCGGCTACCCGGAACCCTTCCCCAAATACGCCATGGATCTAGATGCGTGGTGGGTAGATACCGACCGTGAAGCAGAACTACAACGCCGCCAGCGCGGCCGTTAACTCTGGCTATGTTACAACTGCTCTAGCGCAACGGCTTGTCCTAAACGGTTTCATCATCAACCTAGGAGTGCTCTGTGGCCCGTTACACCCTACGCCGACTGCTGCTAATGATTCCGACCCTTTTCGGGATCATGCTACTCAATTTTATTATTGTTCAGGCGGCGCCGGGTGGGCCAATTGATCAAATGCTGGCGCGTTTTGAAGGCGCCGATGCCATGGCCAGCACTCGCTTGGATATGGGGGGCGCCGACGTTCAAGTCAGCGATGACTCTCGGGGAGCCCGGGGCATTGACCCACGCTTTATCGAACAGCTAGAGCAGCAGTTTGGTTTTGACAAACCCGCCCACGAGCGATTTATCGGCATGATGGCCGACTACCTCACCCTCGATTTTGGCACCAGCTTCTTCCGCGACCGTCCTGTCACCGAGCTGATGATCGAGCGGCTGCCGGTTTCCATATCGTTGGGGCTCTGGACGACGCTACTGGTCTATTTAATCTCTATCCCGTTAGGCATTAAAAAAGCGCTACGCCACGGCTCCCGGTTTGACGTCTGGTCGTCGGGATTAGTGATTGTTGGCTATGCCATCCCAGGCTTCCTGTTTGCCATCTTGCTCATTGTCCTGTTTGCTGGGGGCACCTACTGGGACTTATTCCCTTTACGCGGTTTGACCTCGCCTGACTTCGACCAGCTTTCAGCCTGGGGCAAGGTCAAAGACTACTTCTGGCATATCACGCTGCCGGTTATCGCCGCCTCGATTGGCAGCTTTGCCACGCTGACAATGCTAACCAAAAACAGCTTTCTGGATGAGATTCACAAGCAGTATGTGATTACCGCCCGCGCTAAAGGCGCCGATGAGCGACGCGTGCTTTACGGCCATGTATTTCGCAACGCCATGCTGATTATTATCGCGGGCCTACCCGCCGCCATGATCGGTATTTTCTTCACCGGCGCGCTACTCATCGAAGTGATCTTCTCCCTGGATGGGCTGGGTCTGCTCGGCTTTGAAGCGGTCATGCAGCGGGATTATCCGGTGATATTCGGCACCCTCTTCCTGTATACCGTGATCGGTTTAATCCTCAAGCTGATTTCCGATTTGACCTACGTGTGGGTAGACCCGCGTATCGATTTTTCGACTCGGGAGTCGTGATAATGGCCTCTTTATCGTCACGTTTATCGCCTATTACTCGCCGTCGAATGGCCGCTTTTAAAGCCAATCGGCGTGCCCGGGTGTCACTCTGGTTATTTGCCACGCTGTTTATTCTCAGCCTTTTTGCCGAATTGATTGCCAATGACAAACCGATCGTGATGGAGTACGACGGCCAGTGGTACTTTCCCATGCTGGTGGACTACCCAGAAACAGAGTTTGACGGCTTTCTACCGACCCGAACGGACTATCTGGATCCCTTTGTTCAGCAACAAATTGATGATCATGGCTGGGCTCTGTGGCCCATCATTCCATTTTCATACCAGACCCTGGATATGAATATGACCCGCCCTTCTCCGGCACCGCCGGATAGCCGCCACTGGCTGGGAACCGATGACCAGGGCCGGGATGTGACGGCACGGGTGATTTATGGCTTTCGACTCTCGGTGGCCTTTGCGCTGGTACTCACCGCAGGATCGTTAATCGTCGGTGTCGTGGTGGGGGGTGTACAGGGCTACTTTGGCGGCAAAATTGATTTGATCGGTCAGCGATTTACCGAAATTTGGTCCGGCTTGCCGGTGCTGTTCCTACTCATTATTTTAGCCAGCTTTGTTCAGCCGGGATTTTGGTGGCTGCTGGGGATTATGCTGCTCTTTTCGTGGTTGGGTCTGGTGGATATCGTACGCGCCGAGTTCCTGCGGGCGCGTAATTTGGAGTATGTGCGTGCGGCCAAAGCCATGGGTTTGCCGTCACGCTTGATCATGTGGCGCCACGTGCTACCCAATGCCATGGTCGCCACGCTAACGTTTATTCCGTTTCTGTTTACCGGCGCCATTGGCACCTTGACCGCTCTGGATTTTCTCGGCTTCGGCCTGCCTCCAGGCGCTCCCTCGCTAGGTGAACTGGCGGCCCAGGGCAAAAACAATCTGCACGCCCCTTGGCTGGGCATCACGGCGTTTATGACCCTGGCGATCATGCTTTCGCTGTTGGTATTTATTGGCGAAGGCTTGCGCGACGCCTTTGATCCCCGCCACGTACAACGGCGCCAAGCAGGCCCTGCCCAGGAGACACAGCATGCCTAATCCCCTGCTGCGCATTGAACATCTTGATGTCGCTTTTGATAACACCCCCGTGGTGCACTCCCTCTCGTTAACTCTCAACGCGGGTGAAACCCTGGCCATTGTCGGTGAGTCCGGCTCGGGTAAATCGGTATCGGCGCTGGGCATGGTGAATCTGCTGCCCAGTAATGCCACCGTTCAAGGCGAACGCTGGCTGGGTGATACCAATCTGGCCACGTTAACGGAAACTGAGTGGAACACCGTGCGCGGTAATCGCGTCGGCTTTATCTTCCAGGAGCCGATGACCTCGCTCAATCCTCTGCATCGTGTGGGTAAGCAGATCGGTGAAGCATTGCGGCTGCATCAAGGGCTGCGCGGCCAAGCGGCCCGTGAGCGCAGCAAAGAACTGCTGGAACAAGTGCAACTACCGCGCCCGGATGAACTACTGGATGCCTGGCCCCACCAGCTCTCGGGTGGGCAGCGACAGCGGGTGATGATTGCCATGGCGATTGCCAACAACCCCTCACTGCTGATTGCCGATGAGCCCACCACCGCGCTGGATGTCACGGTACAGCAAGAGATTCTCGCCCTGCTGCGTGAACTACGCGATCACCATGGCATGGGCATGCTGTTTATCAGCCACGACTTGAACCTGGTTCGCCGTCATGCAGACCGCATTTGCGTTATGTATCAGGGGCGCATTCAGGAAATAGGCCCTGTGGAGCAGGTCTTTCAGCACCCGCAAAGCGATTACACTAAAGCGCTGCTCGCCGCTGAGCCGGAAGGTAGGCCCCAATCTATTGAGCAAGCAGCGCCACTATTAACGGCTCGACAGTTAAGCGTGAGCTTTAAACGCCCTAAAACCGGCATATTTAAGCGCCAACCGCCCGCTTTTGTGGCGGTACATCCAATCGATTTCCAAATCGCGCCAGGGGAAACCCTGGGCATTGTGGGTGAGTCAGGTTCGGGAAAAACCACGCTGGCATCGGCGGTTATGCGGCTGGTCACTAGCCAAGGCGACGTTACCCTTGGCAACGATAAACTAAGCGCCCTGACCGGCGATGCGTTACGCCGCCACCGTCACCGCTTACAGATGGTGTTTCAAGACCCCTATGGCGCGCTTTCACCGCGTATGCCGGTGTTTGATATCGTCAGCGAAGGGCTGCGCTTTCACTACCCTCATCTCACCACTGAAGAAGTCGCCCAGCGGGTCAATCAAACGCTGCGCGAGGTTGGCTTGCCCGAGAGCTGTGCCGCACGTTACCCCCACGAGTTTTCCGGCGGCCAGCGCCAGCGAATCGCCGTAGCAAGGGCGATAATCCTAGAACCAGAATTGCTGGTGCTGGATGAGCCAACCTCGGCGTTAGACCGTACCGTGCAGAAGCAACTAGTCGCCCTGTTGCGCGATCTGCAGGCGCGCCGTCAGCTAAGCTATTTGTTTATTAGCCACGATCTTGCCGTCGTGCGCGCCATGGCACACCGTATTATGGTGCTCAAGGATGGCGAAGTGGTCGAACAAGGCTCTTGCCTAGAGGTGCTTTCAGCGCCACAACACACTTATACTCAAGCGCTGATTGCCGCTGCGCATTTGACGCACTAGTTGAATTAGCCACCAAGCTTTCTGCTGTTAGTGAGCGGAGCAAGATAACGGTATAAATATTCAGCTAAAATAAAGCCGCTTCCCATCTTGGAAAGCGGCCAATGCAAACTTTAACCAGGGACTCAGAAAAGCGCGATTTCGTCGGTGGTTAATTCTCGCCATTCGCCTGGAGCCAGGCTGGCATCCAAAGCTAAGTCACCGATAGAGCTCCGGTGCAGTGAGTTCACGTGATTACCCAAGGCAGCAAACATACGCTTCACCTGGTGATAACGCCCTTCGGTAATAGTGAGCTCAGCCTGGGTGGGCGAAAGCAGTCGCAGTGTTGCGGGCTGCGTCGGCGTCTCTTCCCCATCCAGCATCAGGCCATCGGCGACTTGGCCAATCGCCCACTCAGCCGTTGCGCCTTCCATAGGCTCGGCTAGCTCGGCGATATACACCTTGGCGCAGCGATGGCGCGGAGAAGTAACGCGGTGTGACCACTGGCCATCATCGGTTAGCAACAGCAAGCCCGTGGTATCCACATCTAACCGCCCTACCGGCTGTAACCGATCCGCTTTGGGTAGATCAATTAGATCGATTGCTCTTTGATAGAGACCACGCCGGGCGTTACATTCAACGTCGACGGGCTTGTGCAACATAATGTAGCGCAACCCCACCAGCGCCAACCGCTCGCCGTTGAGTACCACCACATCGTTATCGGTATCGATTTGAGTCGCCGACTGTTTGATCGGCTCACCATTTAAGGTCACTTCGCCATTTTTGAGTGCCCGCTTGGCGAGGCTGCGGGTTAACGGTGAGGTTTCACTCAAAAAGCGATCAAGGCGCATCATTAACCCACTCCTGGCAGCAGCTTAAAGTGGTCGGCATCTTGCCAGGCAGGAAATTTTTCACGAAAAGCATCAAGGGCAGTTTTATCCAGCGTGCCCGTCTCTATAAACGGGGTATGGGCAGGTTTATCAATTAACGCTTCGCCTTTGAAGTCGACCAACAGGGAGTCGCCGCTGTAGGCAAGCCCTTTGGCATCTTCTCCAACGCGATTAACGCCAATTACATAGCTTAGGTTTTCTACCGCGCGGGCCTGTAGCAGCGTGCGCCAAGGATGACGCCGCGGTGCTGGCCAGTTGGCGATACACAGTAGCGCATCATACTCGAAATGCTCCCCTTCTGCTGGCTGCTGGCGCATCCACACAGGAAAACGCAGATCGTAGCAAACGCTCAGCAGCAGCTTAAAGCCATTAAGCTCTACCACTTTGCGCTCACTACCCATGCCGTAGCGCTCATGCTCACCGGCCATACGAAATAGGTGGCGCTTGTCGTAGTGGGTTAATTCCCCCTCTGGCGTCGCCCAGATCAAGCGATTATAAAACTCGCCTTCCTCTTCAATCGCCACGCTGCCGGTCATCACGCAGTTACGCGACTTCGCCTGGGCCTTTAGCCAGGCAACGCTTTGGCTCTCGGCCATCGGCTGGGCCATTTCGCGGGAGTTCATGGTAAAGCCCGTGGCAAACATTTCCGGCAATACAATCAGATCCGTATCGCTGCTATCCAACTCGCCCAGCAACTCCTCAAGGTGGGCGTGGTTGGCCTGGGGGTCTTCCCAGCGCAGATCGCACTGCACCAGCGTGTTCCTAAGTTGACTCACTTAACACCTCCAATTCGTCAGTCTCAAGGCAACGTTTATGCTAGATTAGCATCTTTAAATAATGAGGCTGCTATGCTTCCTACTCCAACACGCGATCCGGCTGCCGTCAAAGGCGTTATGTTTGGGCTAACCGCCTACACCATGTGGGGCTGTTTTCCGCTATTTTTTGCCCTGTTTGAGGGCGTTCCCGCCTTTGAAATTTTGATTCACCGGATCATTTGGGCGTGTTTGTTTTTGGTCGGCTTGATTACCCTATTACGCCGCTGGCCACCCGTTGTCACAGCGCTGGGCGAACCCAAGCGGTTAGGCCGTGTGTTGGCCTGCGCGCTATTGATTGGGTTTAATTGGGGCATCTATATCTATGCGGTGGAGTCTAAGCAGGTATTGCAGGCGAGCCTGGGCTACTTCTTAACGCCATTAGTGAACGTCGCACTAGGCATGCTGGTACTGCGGGAAGTGATGGCCAAGCTGCAGCTGGTCGCCTTGGGGTTGGCCAGCGTGGCCATTGCCACGCAGTTTGTCATGCTGGGTGAACTGCCCTGGATTAGTTTAATGCTGGCGTTAAGCTTCGGCAGTTACGGCCTGTTTCGTAAACAGGTGCCGCTGGATGGTCTATCAGGGCTGTTTGTGGAAACCCTGCTGCTATTCCCTCTCGCCCTGATCGCCTTGGCTTGGTTAAGCTGGAACGGCGCGTCACACTTTATACAGAATACCTCAACCACGAGCCTATTGATCGCCAGCGGTGCATTGACGGCGCTGCCGCTAATGGCCTTTGCTGGCGCGGCTCGTCGGCTGCGTTTGGCGACCCTGGGCTTTTTGATGTACATCAACCCAAGCATTCAATTTCTGATTGCCTTAACTGTCTTTGGCGAGCCCCTGGGCATTATCCAGTTGGCAACCTTTGTGCTTATTTGGATCGGGCTAGCGCTCTACTCCTGGTCGGCGTGGCAATCACGCCCGCGCTACGCGGCGGCTAGTTAGTGCCAGTGGCGGTGATGCATCAGCATTCTCGGCTGTTTCAAGCATAGGCGTCGATGCACTGTCCCGCTCTGGCTGGTAGCCGACCCGGAAGCCGCCCCAGTGCTTACCCTGCACATATACCGGTACCGAGAGGTCGTGCATGATTTCCCCGGTATCGCGCTTGTAGGTTTGCAACAGCAGCGGCTTTTCATGAGCGCCACAGCGGCTGCCGGTCGGGTCATCGAAAATACGCTTGTTGCGGCAGAATTTTAAATCGTGCGCGTAATCACCGGTTGGCGCGAGGCTAACCGCCTTGTTATGGGTCGGCACATAGCCTTTACGGTCACAGGCAATGGCATAGCTTAAGCCGAGCTGAGTAAGCAAAGGCTCCTGCAAATCAGGCAAATACCTATCGGTAAAACCATCAAAACCGGTTTTATACTGCGGCGGCTGCGTACCCGGGATCTGCTGATAGTTGGGCTGGAACAGCTGGGCGTCTGAAAGCTCTCCGCTGGCAATCGCTTTCTCCAACAGCTTACCCAGCATATCGGCGGTGGATCGTGCCGCGTGGAACACCTGTTGGTGGCGCCCTTCTAAATGCTGTTGAGCCAGTTCACCGTCGACGCCTTCAGCAGCCTCCATCAATGCTCGGGCCTGCTCGGCCAAATCATGCATATTGCGGTTGCCTTCATCTACATCGTCCTCCAACTGACTCAAGCCGTCGGCCACGGTTTGACTGTGCTGACGAGTGTTCTCCATCGCATCGGCAACGCGGGTAATTTCGCTCTGCACCTGATCAAATTCTTGGGTCATCGTCCCCAGACTGTTGCCGACAACTTGCAAGCCTTTAGAGCGCTCGCTGATCCGGGTCATTAAATGGCCCATAGTGGCGACCACCGATTGACCGCTCTGATGCATATCCTTGACCAGTTCATCGACGCTTTGCGTGGCAGTTGAAGTCTTGAGTGCCAGGTTGCGCACTTCGCCAGCGACCACAGCAAATCCTCGCCCGTGTTCGCCCGCTCTGGCCGCTTCAATTGACGCATTGAGCGACAGCAGGTGGGTCTGTTCGGCGATATCCTCAATCATGGAGGTAACGTTGCGTACACGCTCAATTTTATCGTTCAGCGCGGTGAGCATTTCCAGCGCTTGATTGGAGCGGTCGGCAACATCGCTCATGTCCTGAATAATATCGTCCAGTTCAGCATGGTTGTGATGGCTGGCTTCTCGGGCGCTCTCTGCCAGCGCTGCCACTTGGCTGGCACTGGCGCTGACCTGCATAATGGCGGCATTAATGGACGTCATGCTGGATGAAGCCTCACGGGCCATGGCCTCTTGTTTGGAAAGGCGCTGATCCATCAGATCGGCATAGTGCGACACTTCTGCCGAGGCTATCGCGGTGCTGCTGGCGCGGTTCATTAACCGGTAGGCCATGGCACGCAGCGAACTGTAATCACGTAACGGTTTAAAGCCACGCTGACGCTGCTCAAGGCGACGTTGGTCGGCCCGGTACACGCCTTCCAGCGCACTGAGCAGCACAGCGCCACCACCCAGTGCGGCGAACAGGAGCGCTAGATAACCCCACAGGCCGCCTTGTGCGGCAAGCCCTATCGACAGCGCCAAGAACAGCACCGGAACTAACAATTGCAGTAAGCGCATGAGCAGTACTCTTTTATTAACGTTATTGAGTATCAAAAACCCTACATAAGTGGGGCTTAACTCCCCTTTGCGCCTAAGCTTAGCGTGTTACGCTAATGAAAGAAGTAGCACTTTTGGGGAAGACGCAAAGCGTTAAGCGCTTCTTCATCATAGAGTTACCGCCGTGCAAATGAATATAAGCACTGCAATGAAATGGAATATCCCTTACTCTCTTTGTTCTGCCACTCTTACGCCCTATGGAATCCATGCTAAAGCGCTACTTGCCGATCCTGACGTGGCTCCCCCACTACCATAAACGCCTGCTGGGGGCCGACCTTTTGGCGGGCTTGATCGTCACGGTGATGGTCATCCCCCAGTCGCTGGCCTATGCGCTGCTCGCCGGGCTACCCGCGGAGGTAGGCTTGTACGCCAGCATCCTGCCACAACTGGTCTATACCCTATTTGGCACCAGCAAAACCCTCGCGGTCGGGCCAGTTGCGATTATCGCGCTGATGACCGGTGCAGCACTCTCCTCAGTGGCAGTCACAGGTACGGAGACTTATTTACAGGCAGCGCTCATCCTGTCACTGCTTTCCGGTGGAATGTTGGTCGTGATGGGGCTGCTGAAAATGGGCTTTTTCAGCAATTTCCTAAGCCACCCGGTTATCTCCGGCTTTTTAACGGCGTCGGGTATTTTAATTGCGGCCAGCCAGTTGGGTAGCTTACTCGGGGTTGAGAGTAGTGGCTTTACCCTGGTGGAACGCCTTATTACCCTGGTGCCCAACTTAGCCACCTTTAACTTACCCACCTTACTGATTGGCAGTGGAACCCTACTGTTTTTGATTGCTATGCGCCGCCACGGTAAAGCCACGCTGCACACGCTGGGCCTGCCACGCGCTCTGGCGGACTTGATTGCCAAAGCGGGGCCGGTCTTTGCGGTAGTGATTACCACCCTGGTGACCTGGCACTGGCAGTTGGCCGATAAAGGCGTCGACGTGGTGGGAATCATTCCCGGAGGGTTACCCGCGTTGAGCTTTCCCTGGGGAGACTACTCGCTGTGGAGAGCACTACTAATACCAGCGCTGCTGATTAGCCTGGTCGGCTTTGTGGAGTCGGTTTCCATGGGTCAGATGTTGGCCGCTAAACGGCGCCAGCGCATCTCGCCCAATCAGGAGTTAGTAGGCCTGGGCGCCAGCAATTTAGCCGCCGGACTTTCCAGCGGCATGCCGGTAACCGGAGGCTTGTCTCGCACCGTTATTAACTACGATGCAGGCGCACAAACGCCTGCGGCGGGTGCCTTTGCAGCGCTAGGTATTGCGCTGGTCACCCTGTCTTTTACCGGTTGGCTCTACTATCTGCCCATCGCGACACTGGCCGCGACAATTACTGTTTCGATCTTAACGCTGGTAGACATCCCCATGCTGCGCCAAACCTGGCGCTACTCACGCAGCGACTTTGCCGCCATGGCGGTGACGATTCTGCTAACATTAGTCGAAGGCGTTGAGGCGGGCATCATCAGCGGCGTGACGCTCTCTATAGCGCTGTTTTTGTACCGCACTAGCCGCCCGCATAGCGCCTTGGTAGGCCGTGTGCCCGGTACCGAACACTTTAGAAACACCACCCGCCACGATGTCGAAACGGTCAATACCGTTGCCCTGCTGCGCATTGATGAGAGTCTCTATTTTGCCAATGCCCGCTACTTGGAAGACACCGTTTATGACCTGGTGGCGAGTCATCCAGAGCTTGAGCACGTTGTGCTGATCTGTTCGGCGATCAATCTGATCGATGCCTCGGCGCTGGAGAGTTTGGATGCGATCAATGCACGCTTAAAAGACTCCGATGTAAAACTGCATCTATCCGAGGTCAAAGGTCCGGTGATGGACCGACTCAAGAAGAGTGACTTCCTTGAGGCGCTTACCGGACGAGTGTTTTTAAGCACCTATGCCGCTTGGCGGGAATTCTCTTAACCAGCTTGCCGTAACGCGCCAGAGAGTGGTGGCCGAGAAAATCAAACTAATGCCAATCTGTCCGCTAGCCTTTCACTAACGCTCGTTTGAATGCATCATAGACTTCTAAACAAGCGTATAGATATCAAGAGCGCCAAGGAGTGGGGATGCCAAGCGAGTGGATAGCGCGTCATGATCAAACAGTTGCGCTCAAAGGCGAGTGGACGCTTGCCAACTACCGGCATATCAAAACGGCGCTTATTCACACAGAGCTTATTAACACAGAGCCTGACAAGCCAACGGATGCGACGGTTTCGTTAGACGCGATCACGCGCCTTGATACCGCCGGTGCCATACTTGTTGTAGAGCTGATTGGCGTTGAGAAAGCGCAGGCAGTAGCCGACTGGGCAGCAGAGCTGCCGAGAGAACAGCAGGCGCTGCTTATTCGTATTGCCGAAGCCATGGAAACGCCGCTTGACGTTGATCCCCCTTCCTATTCACGTATTAGCCAAGCGCTTGCCAGCTTGGGTCAACAGATGGTGGGGCTGTGGTCTCAGCAGCGCCAGCTGTTGGCCTTTATTGGTCTTGTCATGGCCACCCTCTTCCATTTGGTATTGCGGCCTCGCCACTGGCGCTTAACGGCCACTGTGGCCCATATCCAGCAGAGCGGTCTTAATGCCGTACCCATCGTCGCGCTACTCACCTTTATGGTGGGTGCCGTCGTGGCTTTCCTTGGCGCTACCGTTTTGCAGGATTTTGGCGCCACCATTTATACCATCGATCTTGTTGCGTTCTCATTCTTGCGAGAGTTCGGCGTTCTGCTTGCTGCGATCCTACTCGCGGGACGAACCGCCAGCGCCTTTACTGCTCAGATCGGCGCCATGAAATCCAACGAAGAGATAGATGCCTTGAAGGTCCAAGGGCTAGATCCTATCGAGCTTTTGGTGCTACCACGGGTAATGGCAATGTTGATTAGCCTGCCTATGCTCGCCTTTGTGGGTATGCTCAGCGGGCTAACGGGAGGCGCTATGGTCACCTCCCTATCGCTGGATATTTCACTTACCCAGTTTATGACCACGCTGCAAAAAGACGTGTCGGTGACGCATTTTTTGGTAGGTCTTAGCAAAGCACCGGTGTTTGCCTTTGTGATCGCCGTTATCGGCTGCCTTGAAGGCTTTAAGGTCAGCGGCAGCGCACAGTCGGTGGGCGAACATACGACGTCAAGCGTCGTTCAGTCGATTTTCATGGTGATTCTGATGGATGCCGTCGCCGCACTATTCTTTATGGAGATGGGCTGGTGATCGATTCAGATAATCCGACAGAGCAAAACAACCAACCGGTCATTAAGGTTCGAGGCTTGGTCAATCGCTTTGGCGATAATGTGGTGCACGAAAACTTAGATCTAACCCTTGAACGCGGGGAAATCCTCGGTGTTGTAGGCGGTTCTGGGACCGGTAAATCTGTGCTGTTACGCAGCATCGTCGGTTTGAAGCGCCCCAATGTAGGTACGGTTGAAGTCCTTGGCACGACCCTTAACGAGCTTAACGATGCACAGCGCAGCCAAATAGAGCGGCGCTTTGGCGTGCTGTTTCAGAGCGGTGCGCTGTTTAGCTCACTGAACCTGCAAGAGAATATTGCCCTACCGCTGATTGAGCACGCCAGGCTACCCCGTGAAGACGCCGAGCATCTTGCCAGGGTCAAGCTATCGTTGGTCGGGCTTCCCTCACAGGCCGCGCTGCAGTTTCCAGAGTCGCTATCTGGCGGCATGGTCAAACGCGCCGCCCTCGCCCGCGCCTTAGCGCTTGACCCTGAGATTCTATTCCTTGATGAACCGACGGCGGGACTCGACCCTATCGGCGCTGCGGCCTTCGATCATTTGCTGGTCACCCTTCGCGATGCGCTAGGATTCAGCGTATTTCTGGTAACCCATGATTTGGATACGCTCTACGCCGCCTGCGACCGGGTAGCGGTACTCTCGCAGAAACGCGTATTAGTCGTAGATACCATTGATAAAGTGGCGGACACCGACGACGAGTGGGTTCAAGACTACTTTCACGGGCCGCGTGGTCGAGCCGCTCAGCGTGCTCATACCGCCTCTTCAACGAATGCTTATACTCAGGAGTGAGGGTCGATGGAAACCCGCGCGCATCACGTTTTGATAGGTTTGTTCACACTGGGAACCGCCATCGCGGCGCTACTGTTTGCACTATGGATGAGCTATGCAGCTGGTGAACGTAGCTACCAGCCTTACCGTATTCTTTTTGAGCGCAGCGTCAGCGGCTTATCGGTCGGCAGTAGAGTACAATATAACGGTATTGAGGTGGGGGAAGTTACCGAACTGAACCTCAATCCTGATGACCCACGGCAGGTGATTGCCCATATCCGCGTCTACGATGACGCGCCGATTAAAACAGACACACGGGCAAAACTCGCTTTTGCCAGTATTACCGGCAGCATGTCCGTGCAACTCCACGGCGGCACCCCAGAAGCCCCGCTGCTGATTGACCAATCGGATAGCGAAGCACCGTTTATACGCGCAGACCCTTCACCCATCGCCACGCTGTTCGATGAAGGCGAAGACATGATCGAGAACATCAACTCAATCCTGAAAAACGTTAACGAGCTGTTTGACGACAATAACCGTGAGGAGACGGGCAATATTTTAACCAACATTGCTCAGATCACCGAAATGATTGCCAATCAACAGGACGCTCTGGACCAAAACATGTCACTTTTCGGCGAGGCGACTCGCCAAGCGACGACCACGCTTAACAGCATCGACGCACTTAGCCAGGAAGCAACGCAGTTGCTGCGTCAGGATGGTCGGCTGGTAATGCAGAGCGCCGCCGATGCTAGCGATGATGTGGCTCGCGCTGCTCAGCGTATTGAGCAACTAGTAGAGACTAACGCTGGCGCCATCGAAGGCAGCCTGCAGGGTGCGCAGGATATTGCCCCAGCGCTCTCTTCGCTGCGCTCCACGCTCGCTACGCTGGATCGTATTACTCGTCAGCTAGAGGAGAGCCCAACGGACTTTTTCCTGGGCCGTGATCAGGTAGAGGAGTTCCGTCCATGAATTTGCGCCCCATCGTTATCGTTTTAGTTTGCGCTGCGTTGCTATTCAGCAGTGGCTGTTCAATATTGCCCGAAAATGAACCAGCAACGCTGTATCGTCTGCCTAGTAGCGATCTGCAGCCCGTTAATCCTTCCTCCGATTCTTTAACAACCCGCCAACGCCTTGCGGTGGCTGCTCCCCAGGCGGGGTATTTACTGAGTAGCAACCGCATAGTGGTTTATCCAGAGGGCAATGTCGTTAACGTTTATGAAGGCGCCCGCTGGCAGGAGGATGCCCCCGAGTTACTTCAGACGCGCTTGATCACTGGCTTACAGCAGAGCCGCCTATTTGCCAGTGTGAGTAGCGATAGCCTGCCTTCCGAGCGACTGCTGCTAAGCGAACTACGGCACTTTCAGAGCGACTATGCTACCCATCCGCCCACGGTGAAAATTCAGCTCGATGTTCAACTCGTCAGCACTCAAAACCGCACTTCAATCGCTGCTCAGAGCTTTACTACCAGCGCGCAATCAATAAGCACCGATATACCTGATGTGGTTAATGCGTTTGGTATCGCTAGTGACGAGCTTGCTGAGGAACTGATCAACTGGCTGGCCAATCAGGAGGAAGGTAATACACTTGATGAAGCTAGCACTGACTAAGCCAGCGTGATTAGGACGTTGTTGCCCTTCGGAAATACTCCCGCGGGTCGCGAGGGTAGTAGCGTTCGGGTTGGCTTTCCAGGTG
Organism: Halomonas alkaliantarctica; assembly: GCF_029854215.1. Lineage (NCBI taxonomy): Bacteria > Pseudomonadati > Pseudomonadota > Gammaproteobacteria > Oceanospirillales > Halomonadaceae > Vreelandella > Vreelandella neptunia. Next base: position 2,194,105 of record NZ_CP122961.1, read on the forward strand.
GGTAAAGTAGCGGGTGTCTTTGTAGGGCATCTTCATATAGCCCGAGACGCCTAGGCCCTCTATTTGATCTACCGAGGCGAGAATGCGCGCCAGCAGCGTGCGGAACTCACCCTCTCGAGCCGGATCCAGCAAGCGGTAGTAGCTATGTATTTTGAGGTGTTGCGGCAACGCCTCAAAGATAATCATGCCGGTGTGGTGAATATCATTGAGCTGCTGCAGCACATGCATAATCGCCTCTGGCAATACCAACAGCTCTTCTGGGTCGGGGCCATCTTCAAAGTAGCTGTGCTGACGGGTGCGATCCTCAAGCTCCGGTACTGCGCTCAGCTCGTAGCCTATCGCCATGCTGGGTTCGCTGACAAACGCCTCATCCACGCAAGCGCGTTCTAAGTGCAGTGTTTGGCGTGCGTTAAACAAACAGCTTTTAAATACGCCCTGGCGATGAATTGCCCGCGCCAAGTGCACCATATTGTTAACCGCTTCGATAAAGGCGGGTTTTAGCGTCGGGTCGTGTAAATTTAACGACGAGTCGATATACACCCCTTCCCGCTCCCAACGGACCGCCAAGCCCCCCACTACTGGATATTTACCCAAGCGGCTCACCGACGCCAAAAAGGCCTTTTCGGTTTCACCCATACCCTGCATAAACTGTTTGTAATAGCGGTCGAGTTGTACGTCATTGACATCATTCAGGGTTTCTTGGGCACTCGCTTCACGCAGGAAGGCTTTGCGCGAGCTATATACCACGGTATCGATCTCCTGATGCGCGGGGCGCGCCCATACCGGTACCAGCGGTACATTGAGCGATGCGGGCAGATCGATCATTACCACCTTGGCCATACGCGGCATGTTGTTTAAAAAGTAGTCGCCCGCTTTACGCCGCACCTGAGGGTCAGGGTCGAGCATGCCATCCAGGGTGCGGGCAAACTCCATCGGCAAACCCAACGAACTGGCGGGAATCGCTCGATGGCCAAATCGACACGACTGCGCCGAGGCCAGCGCATACAGGGTTCCCGCGGCGCCCTGCTCATCGAATCGTGGCGATGACAGTGCGCCGTTCAACTGCTCTTCACCGATAAAGTAAACATCGCCCAGGCGGGCATTGGTTTGCTGCAAATTATCCGACATCAGCTCCATGACATTGGCGCCCACAAACTGCAGTTGAGCATCTAATTGGGCAAATACCGATGAGCCCCAGTCGATCAGCGCAATAGACTCCTGCTCGGCGTCATACACCAAGTTAGAAGGCTTAATATCACCATGCACCACCGGCCGTGCCTGGGGGCCTGACTCCCGGCGCAGGGCAATCAGGATGTCGGCCAACTGCGCTGCTATGCGCACAATCAAGCGTGGTGAGAGGCGCCCCTGCTTAAGCGATACCTGCTCTAAATTCCAGCCGGGGGCACGCTCCATCACCAGAATAGACTGGCCTCGGGAGCGCTGGTAAGCAATGAGACCTGGAATGCGGGGATGGGAGACCTGCTCAAGCATAAACGCCTCCTCTTCGAGGCGCTCCTGCAAATGCGTAGGCAGGGTAATACGCGAAAATTTAAAGACATAGTGCGCTATAGCGCCTTGGTGGCCGGTGCTACCGGCAAATACAAAACCGTAGGCACCCTTGCCAATGAGCTCGATGTCCTGATAGCCCAACTGGGTGAGCTGCGCCTGGCACAGCGCCACCCAATCTTTAAGCTTACGGGCATCGTGGTGGCTCAGCAGATAGACCGACTGCTCTTCGGGTATGTAAAACTGCTGAAGCGGTGCCTGGGACATAAGTCGCCTTGCTAGCCCAAGTGAAGCAACATAGTCTCTGGGGCTTCCAGAAAGCCCTTCCAGCCATTACAGAAACGCGCAATGGTACCACCGTCGATAAAGCGGTGATCGCCCGCCCAGGTGATAGTCATAATCGCGCGGCGCTGCACCTCACCTTGTTCATCAAAGCGCGGTAACCATTGGGTTTTACCAATGGCCACAATGGCCGCTTCCGGCGCATTAATAATCGGCGCGGCGTAAGTACCCCCCAGCGCACCGATATTGGAAATACTAATAGTGCCGCCTTTTAGATCCGCCTGATCAACCCGACCTTCCCGCGCCGAAGTGGTTAAACGACCGACCTCACGGGCAATTTCCAATAGGGTTAAGCGCTCAACGTTTTTAACATTAGGCACCATCAAACCCGCTTTGCTATCCACCGCCATTCCGATATTGCATTGGGGGTAGTAGTGCAGCTCATCACCCGCGGCATTTAACTGGGCATTAACGATGGGCTCTTCGGCGACCGCTAACGCCATGGCTTTCATAAAAAACGGCATCAACGTCAGCCGCTCGCCCCGGGCCTCGGCCACCGGTTTCAAGCGCTCTCGCAGCGCCAGTAGTGCGGTAACGTCGATCTCTTCGCCGTAGTGAAAATGGGGAATAGTGCTGGCTGCTTCCACCATACGCTTGGCCATGACCGCCCGCACGCCGCGGAGGGGCTCCACTCTGGGCGCTTGGGTTTCGGCTTGGTTTTTAACAGCTTGTTTGTTAGCAACGGTTTGGCTGGATAAGGTTGCTTGAGATGCTTGATCAAGATGCGCCAGCACGTCCTCTTTTAGCACCCGGCCATCTTTGCCACTGCCAGCGATCTCCGTAAGCTGTAGCGAGTGTTCACGTACTAGGCGCCTAACGGCGGGGCTGGCGGGAACCTTGTTATATAATGGGCCAGCAGCCGGTGTACTTTTAGCAGTGGACGGCTCTGCCGTCTGTGCCATTGGTTTATCACTGGAAGTCGATTGTGCAGCTTCTGACTCGGCCTCGCTCTTATTGTTACTGGTTTGGTCGCCAGTTGGGCTTTGCCCATCCACTTGATAGGCATACAGCGGTGCATGGACTTTAGCAATTTGGCCCTGGGCCACATACAGCTTAGTCACGACGCCGGCTTCAGGGGCAGTAATCTCTACCAGAGCCTTGTCGGTCATGACTTCAACGATAGGCTGGTCTTCTTCAATTTGATCGCCTTCAGCGACACGCCATTCGACGACTTCGCACTCGACGATACCTTCGCCAATATCCGGCAGTAAAAAATCGCTCATTGTTGTTCTCCCCATGCGTACTTAGGCATTAATAGCCGCTAAAAGTTGACGCTTTCGCGAATCGCTTCAAAAATCTTCAGGTGATCAGGCAGATACTCTTTTTCCAGCACCAGCGGAAAAGGCGTATCCAGCCCCGTCACCCGGGCAATGGGCGATTCCAGGTAGAGAAAACAACGCTCTTGAATAGTGGCAGCGATTTCACCGGCAAAGCCACCGGTTAACGGGGCTTCATGGCTCACCACAAGCCGGCCGGTTTTTAACACAGATTCAGCCACCGTATCCGCATCCCAGGGCAGCAGTGAGCGCAGGTCGATCACTTCACAGGCGATGCCCTGCTCTTCGGCTAACTCGACCGCTTTGCCGATTACCTCCATCTGTGCGCCCCAGCCCACCACGGTAATATCGGTGCCCTCTTTGGTGATTTCGGCTTCGCCAATGGGAAGCTGGTAATCCTCTTCGGGCACGTCGCCTACCGAAGCGCGATAGAGGCGTTTGGGCTCCAGAAAAAGTACCGGATCAGGGTCGCGAATAGCGGCAAGCAGTAGTCCTTTGGCCTGATAGGGGTTGCGCGGCACCACCACCTTAAGTCCGGGCGTATGAGTGAAATAAGCTTCGGGTGATTGCGAGTGATAGAGTCCACCGGCGATACCGCCGCCGTAAGGGGTGCGAATGGTCAACCCGCCAACGTTAAACAGATCACCTGAGCGGTAGCGGAACTTGGCGGTTTCGTTAACGATCTGATCAAACGCGGGAAAGATATAGTCGGCAAACTGTATTTCTGCGACAGGCACCGAGCCTTGGGCCGCCAAGCCGTTGGCAAAGCCGATAATGCCCTGCTCGACAAGGGGTGTGTTGAAGCAGCGCGCTTTGCCGTACTTCTCCTGCAGGTGGCTGGTGGCTCGAAATACGCCACCAAAAATACCCACGTCTTCACCAAAGCAGATGACCTTTTCATCCTCTGCCATGGCGATATCCAATGCATTATTAATTGCCTGGAGCATATTCATGGTAGCCATGTTACGCCTCCCCCTGGGTATCAGTCTCGGTGCCTACATCTAAATCCAACGACTGAGCCCCACGAGGATAAGCCTCGGGGTAGCGACGGATATGGCGTTTTAACTGATCGAATTGGCGCTGCAGCGATGGAGTAATATCGGCATACACATCGCTGATCAGGCTCTCTAGCGGCGGCGATGAGCGCTTCTCAGCTCGCTTCATGGTTTCCAGCACTTCACGTCGAAGGGTTTCCTGCTGGGAAGTCTCCTCCTCTTCGCTCCACCACTGTTTCTTCAACAGCCATTTTTGCAGCCGCAGCAGTGGGTCTTTGGCGCGCCACACTTCCTCCTCATCTTTCGAGCGATAGCCAGAAGGGTCATCGGAAGAGGAGTGCGCGGCAAGGCGATAGCTCATGGCCTCGATCAAAACCGGCTGATTTTGCTCAACAGCAATCTTGCGTGCCTGACGCGTCGCTTCATAGACCGCCAGCACGTCGTTGCCATCTACCCGGATCACGTGCATGTGATAACCAAAAGCACGCGGGGCGATACCGTCGGCGGCAAACTGCTCGACGGCGGGTGTAGAAATCGCGTAGCCGTTGTTGCGGCAGAAAAAAATCACCGGCACCTGATGCACTGAGGCCATATTCAGCGCGGCGTGGAAATCCCCCTCGGAGGCAGCGCCTTCGCCAAAAAAAGTTAACGTGCAGTGACCGTGACCGGCGAGTTTTTGGCCGTAGGCGTAGCCCGTCGCCTGGGGGATTTGGGTGGCCAAGGGCGATGAGATGGTCATGTAGTGCAGCTTACGCGACCCATAGTGAATCGGCATTTGGCGGCCTTTGCCGTAGTCCAGCTCGTTGCCGAACAGCTGATTCATAAATTCGTCGATAGAGAAGCCGCGATACATTAAAGCGCCCTGCTCGCGATACTGCGCCATAATCATATCGGCGTCATTAAGCGCAGCGGTGGCGCCCACTACGGCGGCCTCTTCCCCGGTGCACTGCATGTAGAAGCTCAGCCGCCCTTGGCGCTGAGCCGCCATCATGCGTTCATCAAGAATACGCGTGGCCAACATCGCCTGGTAGATACGCCGGGCGTGATCGCGTTCGAGTACTGGTTCAGAAGCGCCGCTATGCAGCTCACCTTCGGGGTTAAGCAGGCTGAAGGTAGGAATCGAGAATTCGTCGCCGGTCATAAAGTCCGGCTGGTGTACGTACTGTGTCATCATTATTGTCCTTGTTTTACCCCTTTTGAGGGCAGTGTTGTTGGTATTGACCGTTTATGCCAGTGGATTTATCTGTCATAGGCCAACGCAACATATAGCTACCACAACGTTTAGGACAATAACGCAGCGCGAGGACTTTAGGGATGCTACTTAAGACGCAGAGACGCTAAACCGCAGGACGATTAGGCATCGGAGATACGCGCACGGAGATGACGCTGCAACACCTCAAAAAGGCTATCAATTGTCAGGGCCAACAACGCAATGGTCAGTGCCCCTTGTACCACATAGGCCATGTTGCCGTTCACGATGCCGGAGATAATCGGATCGCCCAGGTTACTGGCCCCCACGGTAGCCCCTAAGGCAGCCGTGGCGATATTGATAGTCACAGAGGTACGGACGCCCGCCAAAATGACCGGCGCTGCCAGCGGCAGTTCGACTTGGAGCAGAAGTTGAGTCGGTGTCATGCCCATGGCGTGGGCTGCGGTTTTAATATCGCCTTCGACGCCCTGCAAACCGGCAAGGGTATTGCGCACGATAGGCAGCAGACCATAGAGCATCAAAGCGACAATAATCGGTAAGGTGCCAAAACCCAGAACGGGCACCGCCAGCGCCAGGACGGCCACGGGGGGAAACGTTTGCCCCAGCGATGCCAACTGGGCTACTAGCGGTAGAAAATCACTGCCCCAGCTGCGGGTAACGACAATGCCTGCGGAGACCCCTACGATAATGGTCACCACCGCGGCAATTCCGACCACAAAGAGATGGCGGCCAAGCAAGGTGACAAAGCTGGCGCGATCGTAGATTACCTGGCGGGCATCGGGCTCTACCCAGCGAAACAGTGGCTCGGCTGCGGACATCGCCAGCACACTGAGCAGCAACAGTAGACCCCACACCAACGGCCATAGCCACAGCGGCGCTTTTTTTCCGGGCTGCGCGACGCTAAGCGAATTACTCACGCGCATTTCCCTTATCCAACTGAGCTTCCTTAATAATTCGGCGCAGCGATAACTCTCCAATGGGAACATCGTGCTGGTCGACGACGGCAAGCCTATCGCTGTGGTCACGGAGCATCATGGAGAGCGCCTGACGCAGCGAGAAATCCGCCGGTATTCGCGACTGGGCGGGCAAAGTAGGCCCCATGGAGGTCATATGATCTTTCACACGGGTTAACGCCGCCTGCTTAAGGCCCCGCTCAAGGCCACCTAGCATCGACTCGACAAAAGGGTCGACAGGATTTTGCAATAGCGCCAGCGGTGAACCTTGTTGCACGATTCGCCCTTCACGCATCACCACTAAGTGATCCGCCAGCTTAAGCGCTTCATCCATATCGTGGGTCACGAACACCACGGTTTTGTGTAGCCGCGCTTGTAGCTTGGCCAGCTCATCCTGGAGTTTTTCACGGGTAATGGGATCAAGCGCGCCGAAGGGTTCATCCATCAGCAATATATCCGGGTCTGCCGCCAGGGCACGGGCAACGCCTACTCGTTGCGCCTGCCCCCCGGAAAGCTGATGCGGGTATTTATGCCCAAACTCATCGACCGGCAAGCCGAGCAAATGCATTAACTCAGCCACCCGCGACTGGACGTCGGTTGATGACCATTTCAATAAGCGTGGCACCAGGCCGATGTTACGCGCAACGTTCCAGTGGGGAAAAAGCCCGGTGTGCTGAATCACATAGCCAATCCGGCGGCGTAATTTGACCGGGTCATACGCGTCAATCGCCTGGCCATCGAGGATGATGTCGCCTTCGCTGTGCTCAATCAAGCGGTTGATCATACGTAGCGTGGTGGATTTACCACAGCCAGAGGTACCCACTAAGGCACAGAATTTACCCTTCGGTACCTGTAGCGAAATATCGTCCACCGCGGTTTCATCCCCAAACCGCTTGGATACGTGGGAGAGCTCGATCATCTTGTTCCTCCGGGGCGCAGCGCTTCTGCCAAGGCACCTAAGCCCGCATCCACCACCAGAGCCAGCATTAAAATAGGCAGCGCGCCAAGCAGCACCATATCCATGGCCGCCTGACCTAAGCCTTGAAAAATAAATGTGCCCAGCCCACCCGCACCAATCAAAGCGGCAACCGCGGTGAGCCCAACGGCCTGTACAGTGGTAATCCTCACCCCTTCCAACAGCACCGGCAGCGCTAGCGGTAATCGCACCTGCCAAAAGCGCTGCCCGGCACGCATGCCCATCCCTTTGGCGGCTTCTAATGTGCCGGGACTCACTTGTTCGAGCGCGGTATAGGTATTGCGCACAATAGGCAGCAGGCTATAGGCAATGAGGGCAATTAAGGCGGGCGTTGTGCCAATACCGCTAACGCCAAGCTGGCCCAAAAACGGCACGTTGGCAGCAAGCCAGGCGAGCGGCGCCAGCAGTAGACCGAATAGCGCCAAGCTGGGAATGGTTTGAAGAAAATTAAGGACGGCGAACGCGACCTTCTGTAGCCGGGCGTAGCGGCGCATCAGCATGGCAAGCGCTAGCCCAAGCACAATACTGACGCTAACGGCGATACCGACCAGCTTAATATGTTGCGTGACGGCGCTTAGAAACTGTTGATCACGGGCTTTAAATTCTTGAACGAGAGCAAGCGATTCCAGCCCAAAAGCCGCACAGAGCCACCACACCAGCGCAACGCCACACAGCAGCAGCGTCGGCCATATCCGCGTGAGGTTTAAGCGTAACCGTAGTTCTACCAAGCACAGCAGGAGTACAAACAGTACAACCCAATACGCTGCTCCCAAACCCAAACGCGCTTGAGGCATCTCTGGGTCAATGAGTAAATAGCTGCTCGCGATCAACCCCACCGGCATCAGCGCCATTATGACTACCACCGCTGCTAGCAGCGCCCGATAGTGACGCTGGCTGGGCTGCCAGGCGAGAATGCCGACACAGGACAGCAATAACGTTACTAATAGCGCACCAGGCCAACCAAAAGCTGTCAAGGCGCCATATCCCGTACCCAACACAATGCGATTGGGGGCCATGCTGACCACGTCAAGGAACCAGAATGCGGCCAGCATCGTTAGGCTAAGGCTAACAAGCACAATATTCGGGTGCCGCCCTTCCCAACGAATTCGCGGGGTGGGCAGTGCATCCATTAGTGACATTAATTAGTTATCCCGAGCGTCAGCATTGGTTATTAAGAACATCAAGCACTAGTTCTTAAGCGTGTCGAGATAGTCACTGGCTACCTGGGCTGGAGACAGCCCGTTAACGGCGACATCAGCATTGAGCGTTTGAAGGGTCACCAAATCGAGGCTGGTGAAAACTTCATTAAGCAGCGTTTCTATTTCTGGATACGTTTCCAGTACGCTTTCACGCACCACTGGGGCAGGCTGATACACCGGCTGCACACCCTTAGTGTCTTCCAGCACGATCAGACCCAGCGCACTTAAGCCACCGTCTGTGCCATAGGTCATAGCGCCATTAACGCCGCTGGTCTGCTGGGCGGCGGCCCGCATGGTAGCGGCGGTATTACCACCAGAAAGCACTAACAGTTGATCATCACTTAACTCAAACCCGTAGGCGTCCTGGAACGCGGGTAGGGCTTGAGCAGACTCAACGAATTCGGCACTCGCGGCAAATTTGAAATCACCGCCATCGGCCAAATAGGCAGCGAGATCTTCAAGGTTCACCAGTTCATTCGCTTCGGCGACATCTTCACGAATGCTCATTGCCCAGGTGTTATTAGCGCTGGCGGGTTGCAGCCATATCAAGCCTTGCTGCGCATCACGCTCGCGTACTGTTTCATATGCCTGGTCGGCATTATTCCATACGGGACTATCGGTCATATCGAAAAAGAACGCGCCATTACCCGTGTATTCCGGGTAAAGGTCAATTTCGCCCGCTTCCAAGGCAGTGCGCACGACGCTAGTTCCGCCCAGCTGTAAGCGGTTTTCGGTCGCAATGTCATTGCGCTCCAGGGTTTGAATAATCAGCTCCCCCAGAACCGACCCTTCGGTATCGATTTTGGATGACACGACGACGGGCTCGTTGGCGCTGACAGAAGACAAGGCCGCAATGGATACGGCACAGGCAGCGATTAAGGGCTTAGCAATGAAAGAATTAGCTGAAAAGCGCATCTTTGAATTCCTTTTGAAGTGGGCTTTTTAACGAATGAGGCTCTTATATTGCCATCATAAGAGCCTTCAGCTTAGCTATTATAAAAGCCCTCAGCGTTTAAGTTAGCGCATAAGCGACCAACGAGTGATTAAGGTTCTAGATTAAGGCGCTTCAAACACCCAAGTGGTACCTTCCCTGGAGTCTTTCAGAATAATGCCCATCACAGCAAGCTCATCGCGAATCGCATCCGCCTGGGCGAAGTCTTTATTCGACTTAGCCTCAATGCGCTGAGCAATCTTTGTTTCGATCTCGCTCTCGCTAAGCGGCATGCCCTGCTGCTGGGTGCCTTTTAAGAATGTTTGAGGCACTTGCTGAAGAAGCCCCAAAATAGCGCCTAGTTGCTTTAACTCGCCTGCCAGCTTGGCAGCTGCAACTGGCTGCTCTTGCTTGGCGCGATTGACCTCACGAGCCAGCTCAAACATCACTGCCAGGGCTTCTGGCGTATTGAAGTCATCGTCCATTACCTGGGTAAAGCGTTCACGGTAAGCCGAAACGTCCCCGCTTGCATCACCATTTGCGTCAGCGCCGCCTAGCTCAATACCTTCCAGCGCGGTGTACAAGCGCGTTAGCGATTTACGCGCCTCGGTCAGTGAATCAACCGAGTAGTTGATCGGGCTACGGTAGTGGCTAGCCACCAGCAGAAAGCGCACCACTTCAGGATCGTGTTCGGCCAACACATCGCGAATGGTGAAAAAGTTGCCCAGGGATTTGGACATCTTTTCCTGATTCACCCGCACGGCACCGGCGTGCATCCAGGTATTGACGTAGGTTTTGCCAGTGGCCGCCTCGGATTGAGCGATCTCATTTTCATGGTGCGGGAAGGTTAAATCCGGCCCGCCACCATGAATATCGAAGGTATCACCCAGGCAGCAGGTCGACATCGCCGAGCACTCGATGTGCCAGCCAGGCCGGCCGTTACCCCAGGGGGACGCCCAGTGCGCCTCCCCCGGCTTAGCGGCCTTCCAGAGCACAAAGTCGAGTGGGTCTTCTTTATGAACATCCACATCAACCCGGCTACCTGCACGCATATCGTCTAATTGGCGATTATTGAGCTTGCCGTAATCAGCAAATTTGCGCACCCGATAGTAGACATCACCGTTATCTGCAGCGTAGGCAAAGCCTTTTTCAATCAGGGTTTCAATCATGGCCACGATATCGTCGATATGGCCGGTGGCGCGGGGCTCATGGCTGGGCGGCAATACAAACAGGCGCGCCTCGTCTTCGTGCATGGCATCAATCATGCGCTCTGTCAGCGCAGTGATACTTTCGCCATTCTCGTCGGCGCGCTTGAGGATCTTGTCGTCGATATCGGTAATGTTGCGTACGTAGTTAACGTCATAGCCGCGCTCACGCAGATAGCGGGTAATGACATCAAAGGCGACCATGACGCGGGCATGCCCTAGGTGGCAGTAGTCATACACCGTCATGCCGCAGACATACATGCTCACTTTACCCGCTTCCAGCGGGGTGAAAGGTTCTTTGCGGCGCGTTAGCGTATTATAAATATGCATATGGCTATCCATGTTTGTCTTAGCCCTTCTGCTTGATTTTAGCCCAGCTATCTTTCAACCCCACGGTACGGTTAAACACCAAATGCTCTGGCGTAGAGTCGTGACGATCAGCGCAGAAGTAGCCGACGCGCTCGAACTGGAAGCGTGACTCGGGCGTTGCGAAGGCTAAGCTTGGCTCTCCGATGGCTTGGCAAACGACCAGCGACTCCGGATTAAGATGCTCTAGAAAATCGACATCTTTATCGCGATCAGGCTGCTCAACGGTGAATAGGTTGTCGTAAAGACGGACTTCCATTGGCACGCCGTGTGCAGCGCTGACCCAGTGAATAACGCCTTTGACCTTACGCCCTTCGGGGTTTTTACCCAGCGTATCGAAATCCACCGAACAGTGCAGTTCGCTTATTTCACCGGCGGCGTCTTTGATGACTTCGTCACAACGAATCACGTAGCTATTGCGCAGGCGTACTTCTTTACCGGGTGCCAAGCGGAAGAACTTTTTAGGCGCGTCTTCCATAAAGTCGTCTTGGTCGATATACAGCTCGCGGCTGAACGGCACCTGACGCACCGTCATATCTTCACGGGCTGGGTGACCAGGGACGTCGTACACCTCCTGGTGATCTTCCGGCACGTTAGTGAGTACGACTTTCAGCGGTTTTAACACACACATGGCGCGCGGGGCATTGTCTTCAAGATCCGAGCGAATGGCGTGGGTCAACATGGCGATATCCACCAGTCCACCGTCGGCACGGGTAACGCCAATCATCTCGCAGAACTTACGAATAGACGCTGGCGTGTAGCCACGACGACGCATGCCGGAGATTGTAGGCATCCGAGGATCATCCCAACCGTCGACGATTTGCTCATCAACCAGCAGCTTGAGCTTGCGCTTGGAGGTCAGGGTGTAGTCGAGATTCAGCCGTGCAAACTCGATCTGGCGCGGCTTAGTGGGTACCGGCAGATTATTTAAAAACCACTCGTACAGCGGGCGGTGATCTTCAAATTCCAGGGTGCAGATCGAGTGGGTAATGCCTTCAATCGCATCCGACTGACCATGGGTAAAGTCGTAAGAGGGGTAGATTTTCCACTTGTCGCCAGTTTGGTGATGGGTGGCGTGGCGAATTCGATAAATTATCGGGTCGCGTAGATTGATATTGGGTGAGGCCATATCAATCTTGGCGCGCACGACCTTTTCACTTTCGCCAAACTCGCCTTCGCGCATACGCGCCAGTAGATCCAAGCTCTCTTCGGCGCTGCGTTCGCGGTAAGGGCTGGCTTTGCCCGGCGCGGTTAAAGTACCGCGATACTCGCGGATTTCATCCGGAGAAAGATCGTCGACATAGGCTTTGCCTTCACGCATTAAGTGCTGCGCCCAAGCATAGAGCTGATCGAAGTAGTCAGAAGCAAACCGCACAGGGCCTGCCCATTCAAAGCCTAGCCAACTGACGTCCTCTTTGATCGCATCGATGTAGGCCTGCTCTTCTTTGGCAGGGTTGGTGTCGTCAAAACGTAGATGACACTCGCCACCCATTTGCTCCGCCAGCCCGAAATTTAGACAGATCGACTTTGCATGGCCGATATGCAGAAAGCCATTGGGCTCCGGGGGGAAGCGCGTCACGATTTTAGTGACCTGGCCGCCCTCGATTTCGTCGCGTACTTGGTTGCGAATGAAGTTCGGCGCTGGGGTGGTCTCGTTGGTCATGGTGGTGTTTGATAACCTCGTGGTGGATGGCGTGCTGGTCCGTGAAGACATAGGATACTCCTACGGCCCTTCGCGGTGCAGGGCAAAACCGCTATTATAACGTGACGCCGATGCACAGCGCCAAGGCGAACGCCTTTATTGAACAGGAATTTACCTATGATCGTATTACAGACGAACCACGGTGACATCACTATCGCCCTGAACCACGAAAAAGCGCCGATTAGTGCGGCGAATTTTGAACAGTATGTTCGCGACGGATTTTATGACGGCACCCTGTTTCACCGTGTAATTGACGGCTTCATGGTGCAAGGCGGCGGTTTCGATAAAGATTTTGAGCAAAAACCGACCCGTGATCCTATCGATAACGAAGCCGACAACGGCTTAAAAAATACTATCGGTATGTTAGCCATGGCTCGCACCCAGGATCCACACTCTGCAACGGCACAGTTTTTTATCAACGTGGGCGACAACAGCTTTCTAGATCACAGCGGCAAAAGCCTGCAAGGCTGGGGCTATGCGGTATTTGGCGAAGTCGTTGACGGCATGGATGTGGTCAACGAGATTAAAAACGTAGCCACTTCGCGCCGCGGTATGCATGCAGACGTCCCCTCTGAAGATGTCATTATCGAGCGCGCGTACGTCAAAGACGCGGAATAACGCTGGGAGTCTTATGCGCACACTGCTTGTTGCCGATCTTCATCTAAGTAGCGATACCCCCGAGATCAATCAGGGGTTTTACCGCTACCTGGAGCATACTGCGCCAGGCGCAGATGCTTTATACATCTTGGGCGATCTTTTTGATGCCTGGATTGGTGACGACCTACTCGACGCCACCCAGCATCCGCTCAGCGGTGTTGCCCAGGAGGTCATTCAGCGCTTAAACAAGCTGAGCAGCGACGGCACCGCTGTCTACCTGATGCACGGTAACCGTGATTTTTTGCTCGGTGAGCGCTTTGTGAACGCCTGCAAGGCGATGCTGCTATCTGACATCGAACAAGTCGAGATTCAGGGCCTTCCCATGGTACTCCTCCACGGCGATAGCCTGTGCACCCAGGATGAAGCCTATATGGCCTTTCGCGAGCAGTCGCGCAATCCAGAGTGGCAGGCGCAGATGCTGGCTCTACCTCTGGAGCAACGTTTAGAACTGGCCAAAAGCCTACGCATGCAGTCGGGCGAGGCTAACGCCAATAAGGCTGAGGCGATTATGGACGTGACGCCGCAAGAGGTTATCTCGCTAATGGAACGGTTTGGTGTTGCCACGATGATACATGGCCACACCCACCGCCCCGCAGTACATTCACTCACCGTAGAAGAGGTGCCTGCTACGCGCTATGTGCTAGGCGATTGGGATGCCCAGCACGGCTGGGATATCGTAATTGAGCACTCCGACCATACGGCTCCAGAGCTGCGTCAGTTCTCTTTGACGGCATTACCCAGCGCCTGAACTTGTTGGGTTCAGGTATAATAAAAAAGCCGATCTCGCGATCGGCTTTTTTGTGCTTCCTGATTCCAACTCGAGCTTAATCGACTCTATCGCTCTATGTCGGCATCGCTGCGCAGGTCATCAATCAGTCCCTGCAGCACCGACTGAGCACGCAACTGCTCGGCCATTTGCGCAACGAATGTCTCCATCTGCTCATCGACCTCACCATCGCTTACGTTATCCAGCGCTACCACAGCAACCCCTTGCGGTAACTCAACCGTGCGATAGACACTCTCACCCTCTTCTGGGCGCGCCATGCGGAAGACTTCCTGAACAATCAACTGAGGCACAGTGGTATCGGTTTGGCGGGCTACGTTATTGGCTTCGAGCCAATCAACATCGACCTGCTGATCTTCTCGCAGGTTTGCGACTAGCGCCTGGGCCTCTTCACGCAGCGCTTCTTGCTGCTGTTCTGCAGCCACGGACATTTCGACGTCTTCGCGCACTTCATCAAGCGGCTGCAGCGTCGCATCGCGCTGCTCAGCAACCCGCAATACCAGGCGACGATCCTGATCCAGCTCGATTACTTCGCTGTTGTAGCCCTCTTCAAAGACGTCGTTGCTAAAGGCCGCTGACATAACGCCAGGCTCGGATAGGACCCCTTCAACCTCATCATCACGAGCGAGCCAATCGCTCTCCTGAAGCGTCAGATCAAGCTCATCGGCAACGCTTTGTAAGTCATCGGCAGCGAAGCTCTCGTCGATCAGCTGTTGAACCCGCTGATTAAACTCATCATCAACTTCGCGCAGCGCTACTTCCCGCGCTAACTCATCACGCTGCTGTTCAAAGGTGGGCCCTTGAATGTCAGTCACCTGAATGATGTGGAAAGCGCTATCCAACTCAACCGGCTGGGAAACATCACCTTCTTCGAGACCAAAGGCCGCTTCATCAAAGGTGTCGCCAAAGAAGCCACGGCTAATCACCCCCAGATCGCCGCCCTCTTCTGCGCTGGCCGTGTCGTCAGAATAGCGCAAGGCGGTATCCGCAAACGAATCACCATTGTCCAGCGCTTCGCGAGCAGTCTCGGCCAATTGCTGCGCCTCATCGCGAGTGCGCTCATTACCAAAGGTGATCATGATATGGGATACACGCCGGTCAGCATTACGATTTTGCTCACGCCAGGCGTCACGCAGGGCCTCTTCGTCTACTTCACGTCCTTCCGCCATGGCTTGGCGGTCAATCAGCACATACTCAAGGCGCACCTGCTCCGGGCGCTCATAGCGCTCCTGATGAGCGTCATAATAAGCTTGAAGATCGTCCTCACTGATGTCGATATCAGCGTCCATGTCGTCGCCATCCAGCACCAAGTAGCGGAAGCTCCGCTGCTGGCGCTGCAGTTCTGCCAAGCGCTCTTGCTCGTGCGGCAGGCTAAAATCACTGAAGGCTAAGCCTTGTTGTAAATGCTGACGCTGGATATCGACGCGAAGTTCTTCACGAAAAGAGACCGGCGTATAGCCAGCACCGGCGAGACGATTCCGGAATACTTCTGCTGAGAAACGGCCATCCTGATCATGAAATTCCGGCAGGCTGACAATTAACTGATCCAGCTGCTGTTCAGAAACGGCAAAGCCACCTTCTTCTGCATACTGGGACAGCAGTTGCTGCGTAATGAGCTGATCAACCATATCGTTGCGCAAGGCACGCTCTTGCTCTGGCGGCACTTGGCCGGAGCGCAGCGCGCGCTGAACTTCTAGTTCAACCTGCTGACGCATAATTGGCTGCCCGTTGACGCTCGCCACTTCGTCTGGATCATTGCCAAAAACCCCGAACAGTGACTCGATCCCGAAAAGTGCCATGGCCGCGACCATAACACCGATAATAATTTTGGCACCCCAGCTCCTGGAGCCATCTCGAATACTTTGCAGCATGCTAGCCTCAGATAGTCACAGCCAAACAGATCGGCCCGCTAAACCCAAATAAATAGTGAACCAGAAAATAACATGGGCGCATCGCCAATGCGATGCGCCCATTAGGTTACAGCAAACGCGGTCAAATTAGTTGACGGCGTCTTTCAGCGCTTTACCTGCTTTGAAGCTGGGTACTTTGGCGGCACTGATCTGGATTGGCTGACCCGTTTGTGGGTTACGGCCAGTACGAGCAGCACGCTCTTTGATCGCGAAGGTACCAAAACCTACCAGAGATACGCTTTCGCCTTTCTTAAGGCTATCGGTGACAGACTCCACCATGGCATCCAATGCGCGGGTTGCCGCTGCTTTCGGAATATCTGCAGACGCGGCAATGGCTTCAATCAGCTCGGACTTATTCACTCTTCACCCCTTGACTGTTTCAAAAAATGGCTCTGAACGGCATGGTCACCGATGGATACGACGATCAAAGCATAGTTGCGTTTTATAGCAATGCCTTGAAACATCTGTCAAGCAACCATGCCGCGAGATACCCGCCACACAAACAGCGGGCATATATTAAGTAAAATTAAAGACCAGTGAGGACTTTAACAGCTTAATGGGTACTAGCAACGACGTTATTACTAAACGATGCTTCGGTGCTTTTCAATGGCGCACCGTCTTCTACCTTATCAGCTAGCGCTACGGCTAAGACATCATCTATCCAGCGTACCGGACGAATATCCAATGCACCTTTGATATTGTCAGGTACTTCCTTGAGATCACGGCGGTTTTCTTCAGGAATTAGCACAGTCTTTATACCACCGCGGCGGGCTGCCAGCAATTTCTCCTTCAGTCCGCCTATCGGCAAAACTTCACCGCGCAGATTAACTTCACCGGTCATTGCCACGTCGCAGCGTACCGCCCGCTGGGTGTAAGCGGAAACAATTGCCGTCACCATGGCAATACCTGCACTGGGCCCATCCTTCGGTGTTGCCCCTTCAGGAACGTGGATGTGCAGGTCCTCTTTTTCGAACCGCTCAGGATCAATGCCATACGTTTCCGCCCTGGCACGCACTACCGTATGGGCGGCACTCACCGACTCTTTCATCACATCGCCAAGTGAGCCAGTTTTGTTAATTCGCCCTTTACCCGGCGTCACTACTGACTCGATGTTAAGCAGCTCGCCTCCCACCGATGTCCAGGCAAGCCCCGTCACCCGGCCAATCTGGTCGTCTTGCTCCGCTAAGCCGTAACTGTAGCGGCGTACGCCTGCGTAGTGCTCAATTTGTTCAGCCGTTAAGCTCTGACCTGCTTGGGCAGCTTGCGGCTCACACTCTTTTTCAAGCCTTTCTCGCAGCACTTTACGCGACACTTTGGCAATCTGCCGTTCTAACTCACGCACACCCGCTTCTCGAGTGTAGTAACGAATAAGCTCTAAAAGTGCGCTATCTTCCAGCGTTAACTCATCACCTTTTAAGCCGTTTGCGGCTAATTGCTTGGGTAATAAGTAGCGCTTAGCGATCGCCAGCTTCTCATCTTCGGTGTAACCCGGCAGACGAATAATCTCCATACGATCAAGCAGTGCGCTGGGAATGTTCATCGAGTTAGCAGTACAGATGAACAACGTCTCTGAAAGATCGTAATCAAGCTCCAGATAGTGATCACTAAAGCTGTTGTTCTGCTCAGGATCGAGCACTTCGAGTAGCGCAGAGGCTGGGTCACCGCGATGATCCATGCCGAGCTTGTCGACCTCATCCAACAGGAACAACGGGTTTTTAACCCCGGCGCGACTCATCCGCTGCATTAACTTACCTGGCAAAGAGCCAATGTAGGTACGCCGATGACCACGAATTTCTGACTCATCGCGAACACCACCTAACGCCAAACGCACATATTTACGATTCGTGGCACGGGCGATGGACTGGCCAAGCGAGGTTTTACCGACGCCCGGCGGCCCGACGAGGCACAGCACAGGGCCTTTCATCTTGCGCACACGCTTCTGGACGGCAAGGTATTCCAGTATGCGCGCTTTGACCTCTTCCAGGCCGTAGTGATCTTCATCCAGGACCTGTTGCGCCTTGACGAGATCGTGCTTGACCCGGGTACGCTTTTTCCATGGAACGGCGATTAACCAATCCAGGTAGGAGCGTACTACGGTCGCTTCGGCGGAGTTTGAGGCCATCATTTTGAGCTTATTGAGCTCTTGAGTGGCTTTCTCAAACGCCTCCTTAGGCATTCCTGACTCTTTAATCGCTAACTCGTACTTGTCAGCCTCATTAGGCACATTATCCAGCTCACCCATCTCTTTCTGGATAGCCTTCATTTGCTCATTGAGGTAGTACTCGCGCTGAGTCTTTTCCATCTGCTCTTTAACCCGCGAGCGGATGCGCTTCTCTACTTGCAGCAGGTCGATTTCAGACTCAATAAGCGCCATCAGGTGCTCAATACGGTCGCGTACGCGATCCATCTCAAGCAGCTCTTGTTTGTCGCCAATTTTGAGTGACAGATGGGCACAAATGGTGTCCACCAAGCGGCTTGGGTCTTCAATCCCCGATAGCGAATTAAGCACTTCATTGGGGACTTTTTTAGAGAGTTTGACGTACTGCTCAAACTGATTGAGCAACACGCGAACCAGTGCTTCTTGCTCACGGCTGGTAAGCGGCTCACTCTCTCTGGCCGTTAAATGCGCCTGCGTGTAACCTGCGGCATTCTCTTCGACTTTCAGCACATCCGCTCGGAAATTACCCTCAATGAGCACTTTGACCGTGCCATCGGGCAACTTAAGCAGCTGCATGATATCGGCCACGGTGCCCATCGCGTAAAGATCCGCGTTGTCAGGCTCATCTTGGGACGCTTCACGCTGAGCCACCAGTAGCACACGCTTATCAGCCTCCATCGCCGCTTCGAGCGCCTGGATAGACTTTTCACGACCTACAAAAAGGGGGATGACCATTTGCGGATAAACAACCACATCGCGCAATGGCAAAAGGGGTAGACATTGTGTCTGTTCGGCGTTCTGCTGCATCGCAGACGTTCCTCGACAAATCGGATGAGTACTTGAAAGAGTACTTGGAAAAGTACTGCACATTTTCTAAATGCTGTCGGTTAAGACGTTAGCACTGAATAGGCTAGGCAGTAACACTTCACGAATTAGGCTTTATAGCTAGATAACTAGGCCTCACAACACGCTTTATAAGAGCGCTCTACAGAAGCTCTTTATAATAGCAAGGGGTCGCCTAGGCGACCCCTTGGTTTAGCGCAAGCGGTTGAAGCTGGGCCGCGATACTCGACTAACCACTAACCATCAGTGCCGTCGACACGTGCTTCTTCCTGCTGAGAATAGATCAACAGAGGCTCACTCTCTCCAGCGATCACCGAGGCATCGATGACGACTTTGCTGACGCCTTCAAGCGACGGAATTTCATACATAGTATCCAGCAACACTGACTCTAAAATAGAGCGCAGTCCACGAGCACCTGTCTTACGCTCCATAGCTTTTTCAGCCACCGCACGTAACGCTTCGTCTCTGAATTCAAGCGTTACATCTTCCATCTCAAACAGTTTAGCGTACTGCTTGACCAGCGAATTCTTGGGCTCTGTCAGAATCTGCACCAGCGCATCTTCGGTGAGTTCCATCAGTGTTGCGATGATCGGCAAACGGCCCACAAACTCCGGGATCAAGCCAAATTTAACCAGATCATCCGGCTCAACGTCGGCCAGCAGTTCACCCACACCACGGGAGGATTCCTTGCTTTTCACCGCCGCATTGAATCCGATACCACCCTTCTCAGCGCGATCACGAATAACTTTATCCAGCCCTGCAAAGGCACCGCCGACGATAAACAGAATGTTGCCCGTATTAACCTGGACAAACTCCTGCTGGGGGTGTTTGCGTCCGCCTTGAGGCGGCACAGAGGCAGTGGTCCCTTCAATGAGTTTCAACAATGCTTGCTGAACGCCTTCACCCGAGACATCGCGAGTGATGGAAGGGTTATCCGATTTGCGTGAAATTTTGTCGATTTCATCGATATAAACAATGCCGCGCTCGGCTTTTTCGACGTCGTAATCGCACTTCTGCAACAGCTTTTGGATGATGTTTTCGACATCTTCACCGACATAGCCAGCTTCCGTCAGCGTGGTCGCATCCGCAATGGTAAAAGGTACATTCAGTAACCGTGCCATGGTTTCCGCTAGCAACGTTTTACCGCTACCAGTGGGTCCAATCAGCAGAATGTTCGATTTACCTAGTTCTACATCGCCGTCTCGTACATCTGTTTTCAGACGCTTGTAGTGGTTATACACCGCTACGGAAAGCACCATTTTGGCGCGATCCTGTCCAATGACGTAGTCATCAAGCGTATGACGTATTTCGCGAGGCGTAGGTAAACGTTCCTCATCGCTCTCGGCATCGGCTTCGAGAACTTCTTCGCGAATGATGTCATTACACAAGTCGACACACTCATCGCAGATATAGACGGATGGGCCCGCAATCAGCTTACGTACTTCGTTTTGGTTTTTGCCGCAAAACGAGCAGTAGAGCAGTTTGCCACCTTCGTCTTTGCCTTTGCCGTCGGCCATTCGCATACCTCTATCACTGCGGCGGCTTTCGCCACCGGAAAAGCTCGTTAGAAAAGCAGAATCCTATCACGCTATCAGGATGTAGGCCGCTTATCCAGCACTGCATCAATCAGGCCATACTCTTTGGCTTGATTGGCGCTCATGAAATTATCTCGATCAGTATCGCGCGAGACAGCTTCAATTTCCTGGCCCGTGTGATGGGCAAGGATTTGGTTCAGCTTCTCACGGATACCCAGAATTTCACGAGTATGAATTTCAATGTCAGACGCTTGGCCTTGGTAACCACCCAGCGGCTGGTGAATCATAACGCGTGAGTTGGGCAGGCAGTAACGCTTGCCAGCAGCGCCAGCTGTCAATAACAGCGCACCCATGCTGGCCGCTTGCCCAATACACACCGTAGAGACATCTGGCTTCACAAACTGCATGGTGTCATAAATCGACATACCCGCGGTGACCGAACCACCTGGTGAATTGATATACAGGTGAATATCTTTATCGGGGTTTTCCGATTCCAGGAATAGCAGCTGGGCAACAACCAGATTAGCCATGTAGTCTTCTACAGGGCCTACCAAGAAAATCACACGCTCTTTTAACAGGCGTGAGTAAATGTCGTAGGCTCTTTCCCCTTTGGCGCTCTGCTCAACCACCATGGGCACTAAACCGCCGGCGTTTTGAATATCAAACTCACTCATTCAGGTGATTCCTTGCGTCCGGGAAGGGAAAGGCGCACCGACATAGAGGTGCGCCACGTTCCAGGGTGTTAGGCGCTCGCTTGCTCGCCCTCTTCAGCACCCTCATCTTGCTCTGCCTGCTGTTGAGCAGCGGCAAGGGCTTGCTGGTAAGACATTTCAACGTCTTTAATGTTCGTTTGCTCAAGCAGCTTAGCCACCGCTTTCTCTTCGAGAATGGCAGATTTCACTTGGGTTTTCATCTGCTCGTTACCCATGTAGTAGCTAACCACTTCGTCAGGATCTTGGTACTGCTCAGCAAGCTCAGTTACTTTTGCTTTGATAGCGTCATCGTCAGCATCGAGCTCGTTAGCTTTGATCACTTCAGCCAGCAACAAGCCGATCTGAACGCGGCCTTTGGCCTGCTCTTCGAACAATTCATTGGGCAACTGGCTGACATCAAAATCTTCGCCTAAACCAAACTGCTGAGCCGCTTGGCGCTTCATGCCATCGGTCTCTTGCTGAACCAGCGCGCTCGGCACAGGAATTTCATTAACCTTTTTTAGTGCATCAAGCACTTGCTGCTTAACTCGGTTATCAACGGCTTGCGAAGCTTCACGAGTCATGTTTTTCTTAATTTCAGCGCGGAATTTTTCCTGATCGCCGCCTTCAACGCCGAAACGTTCGATAAACTCAGCGTCTACTTCGGGCAATTTCTGGCTGCTGACTTTATGTACGGTTACCTTGAAGGTGGCTTCTTTACCGGCTAAATGTTCAGCCTGATAATCCTCTGGGAAGGTGACGTTAAGGGTCTTCTCTTCGCCCGCTTTAGCGCCAATTAACTGCTCTTCAAAGCCAGGGATAAAGCTATTGGAACCAATGACCAGCGTATGGCCTTCAGCACTACCGCCTTCAAACGGCTCATCACCAATATAACCCTGGAAGTCGATAGTAACTTGGTCGCCGTCAGCGGCAGCCGCGTCCACTTCTTCCCAGGCCGCATTTTGCTTACGCAGCGTATCGACCATCTCATCGACATCCGCATCACTAACAGAAACCACAGGACGCTCAATCTCTGTACCTTCGATAGAGGTAAGCTCAATCTGCGGGTAGATCTCCATAACCGCAACGAACTCTAGATCTTTGCCCGACTCATTGACCGATGGCTCAATTTGCGGGAAGCCAGCCGGGTTCAGGCCCTCTTCGGTAATAGCGCGCACATAACGCTCGCGCATTACTTCGCTGACAACCTCGTTACGTACATCTTGACCGTAGCGCTGCTGAACTACTGCCATCGGCACCCGGCCCTGGCGAAAACCATTCAAGCGAACGTTCTTCGCGGTGTCTTTCAAGCGAGCACTAACGGCCCCATCAATTTCGGCCGCTGGCACTTGAATGGTAATGCGGCGTTCGATCTGGGAGGTCGTCTCGACAGAAACTTGCATGAATTGTCCTCTAACGGCTGGGCGTTGTGTTGATTGCTAGTAATAAGTTTAAGGGGGCAATTTTAAGAACCCCAACGCATAGTGGCAAGCGCCATGCTCGCAACATGGGGGCAGTGATTTTAAAAACAAGGGAATAAGCGAGCAATTAAACGCTTTAAGGCGTGTTTAGCTTCATTATTCGCCCCACGCTGCGTAATTTCTTCCATTCTACTGCTTTGTGCGTCTTGCAGCGACTTTTTCAATCACTACAGCAAAAAGGCTAACTTGCATGACGCTCACCCGACCACCATAGGCTAATCGCATGAAGCAACACTCCAAGAGTTGCGCCATGGGAGATGAACACCTGCCAACTGATCCAGTCGGTAAACAGCGCATGCCAGCCACCCATCACGACCATTCCCAGAAGTAGCATAACGACTAACCGTTTGCACAGTTGCGGCAGTCGGCGACGCGCCTCCACCGCCAATATGCGCCACTGGACAACAGTCGCAAAAGCCACCAGCACTAAGGCGAAGATAATCAACGTCTGGCGGGTTTCATGCCCGCCCGCCATGTAGCGAGGTAGGGTTGCCAGCATAACGACACATAAGCCCAGTGCAACGCTAATGCGCTCAGGCGAGGTAGGCGCTCGCTGCATCCCTCAAGCCACCTTTAATTGCTGGTCAACGATCCACTCTTCCACCCAGGGGACAGCAGCATCGTCGGCCATAAAGGTCTCCATGGCGTCGACCTCTAGTCGCTCCCCTAAGCGAATCGCGCCATGATCCGCCAGTAGTTCATCAAGCGCACGGCCAGCACCGCAAAATGTATCGCCATAAGAGCTATCACCGAGTGCAATGAGTCCGTAACGCAGCGAGGTGAGCGCAGGACTTTGATCACGCAACTGTCGGACAAAGGGCACAAAGCTGCCAGGAAAATCTCCACTGCCAGTAGTCGATACACAAAACAGCGACAAATCGGCGTCGCCACTGGCAATATCATCAACCGATGGCTGCTCAAGAATCTCCACAGCGTAACCGGCCTGTTCAAATAGGGGCTTCACCTGCTCTGCCACATCAAGGGCACCGCCATACATGGTACCCACCAAAATATTTAGCTTCGGCATCGTCACTCCCCTGTCAAAGTGTCACAGTGCCAACCGTCAAGTCGACAAATACCCGATGAATTTGCTCAAATATTAACATGACTGGTTAGAATGAGACACATCACCCGCAACGGGTGGCGAACACGCAGCACACAGGAGTGGCTATGCAGCAAACCTTCGAGGCCTGGATCACCCCGCTAATGATTGGCGGCCTGATCATATTTATGTGTTTTATTATCTGGGACTTGGCCAAAAAATCGAACGCAGGCAAATTTGGCACCATTATGCTGTTTGTAGTGCTTGGCGCAGGCATGCTGGGTTACGTTATAAAGGTGGTGATTACCTGGCTAATTGAAAGCGGCGGCATATAGGGGCAACGGAAAACCATCATTGCATCCGGTACGCTTATCACAAAGGCCACCAGAAATAAAAAAAGGAGCGCCAGAAGGCGCTCCTTTTGGTGGGGAACTAGTCTTACTTGGCATGAGATCAGCTACTTACCTGGAGTAAAAGCATGTCTCAAACCAAAAGGTTATTCACCGCCTACATAGTGTTCAACCTGCTGCTTAAGCTTCTGCCCTGGACGAAACGTCACGACTCTTCGAGCAGAAATGGGAATTTCTTCACCGGTTTTTGGGTTACGTCCTGGTCGCTCGCGCTTATCACGCAGATCAAAGTTACCAAAACCCGACAGCTTTACCTGTTCGTTCTCACGAAGACAGGCTCGAATCTCTTCAAAAAAAGCTTCGACCATGGCCTTCGCTTCTCGTTTGGACAGGGCTAGCTCTGCATGCAAATGTTCGGCTAGCTCTGCTTTGGTCAACGCACCCATAAGGCTTCTCCTTATCCTTGAAGCAAACACAGCAACAAACGCTCTGTATCAAACGTACAGTAGCAAGCACATTGCCAAGAACGTGATAAGCATCGTGGCGTAGCCCAGGTACTCACATAGCTACTTACTTAGCCGCGCAGCTCAGCATCTAACTTGACACGCACCTGTGTCACAATTGAATCGACCAACTGGTTGATTTCTTCATCGTTTAGCGTGCGCGATGGATGCTGCCAGGTCAAGCCCAAAGCAACACTCTTGTGCTCTTCGACCACGCCTTTACCTGCATAAACGTCAAATAGCTTGATGTCCTGTAGATACTGACCTGCCTGCTGCTTGGCACAATCCAGCAAAGATTGAACAGGGATCGCCTCTTTGAGTATAAACGCCAAATCACGGCGCACCTCAGGAAAGCGTGATAGCGGTTCAAAGGCAGGTATCCGGCCTTGGCTAAGCGCATCCAGACGCACCTCAAACAGCACGGCATCCATCTTTAAACCTAACGTTGCACGAACCTGTGGATGCAGGGTGCCGATCCAGCCTGCTGGCTCCCCACGATGCAGTAGCTGCGCGCTCTGTCCAGGATGAAGGGCCGGGTGCTTTGCAGGCTCAAAGCGCCAGGCGTCAGCGTCACCCCCCAAAGCTAGGACACTCTCTAAATCGCCTTTTAGATCGTAGAAATCTACCCGCCCTTTCGTCTCACTCCAGCCCTCGGCTTCCCGCGCACCACATACCAGGGCGCCGAGCATCGGCACTTGTGACAGTGCATCCAGCTCACCATTGAAGACTAGCCCGGTTTCAAACAACCGCACGCGGGTTTGCTGACGGTTAAGGTTATACTCCATGGCGCGCACCAAGCCGGGAAACAAACTAGCACGCATCACCGACAAGTCAGCTGAAATAGGATTAGCTAGCGTCGGGCTAACGGCATCAGGCAGCATGGTCGCTTGCAGCTCGGGAGGCACAAAGCTGTAGGTAATCGCTTCCTGGAAACCACGGGCAACCATCTGGCGACGTAGTCGTGCCTGGGTGAGCGTTGCCTCGTCTCCCGAACGAAGCGCCAAGCGTGCCGACGGGCGGCGAACCGGCAAATTATTGTAGCCGTGGATACGCGCTACTTCTTCGATCAGATCCTCTTCAATGGCCAGGTCAAAACGCCAACTTGGCGCAGTAACCGCCCAACCGGCATCCTGCACGCTGACTTCAAGCCCTAAGCGCTGCAAAATATCGGTCACATCATCGCTATCGAGCGCCTTGGAAAGCGCCTTTTCTAATCGCTCACTGCGCAAGAAAATCGTGCGCTCTGCAGGCATATGATCAGCACTTTGCGCTTCAACAACAGGCCCTGCCTGGCCACCGCAAATCTCAATTAAAAGCTGGGTAGCACGCTCGACGGCAACGGGCGCCAGCAGAGGATCGACGCCGCGCTCAAAACGGTGCGATGCATCCGTGTGTAGTCCGTAGGAGCGCGCCTGACCCGCAATGGCCAGCGGGGAAAAGAACGCTGATTCAAGGAAAATCGTCTGGGTATTTTCATGAACACCGGAGTTTTCCCCGCCCATCACACCCGCCATAGCTAGCGGACCTGAACTGTCGGCAATGAGCAACGTTTCAGGACGCAGCGCCATCTCGCTACCATCAAGCAGCGTTAGCCGCTCGCCCGGCTTGGCCATGCGGACCACTATGCCCTCATGCAGATTGTCACGGTCGAAGGCGTGCATCGGCTGGCCTAATTCCAGCATGACGTAGTTGGTAATATCTACCACCGGGTCAATAGAGCGCACGCCACTGCGGCGAAGACGTTCTACCATCCACAGTGGTGTTTCAGCCTTAACATTAACGCCCTTAATTACGCGACCAATATAACGCGGGCACTGCTCCGGCGCCTCTATGCTCACCGGAAAGCTATCCTCAATCTCAGCGGCTACCGCTGTGATTACAGGCCCGTTAACCGGCAACCGGTTAAGGACGCCGACTTCTCGCGCCATCCCCTTAATGCTCAGGCAGTCCCCCCGGTTAGGCGTTAGATCGACCTCAATCGTCATGTCATCAAGGTGCATGAACTCCCTGAAATCGACACCCACTGGTGCGGAGGAAGACAGCACCAAAATGCCGGGCGAAGTCTCTTCTTCAAGCCCCAGCTCCGATGCAGAACAGATCATCCCGCGCGACTCAACGCCGCGCAGCTTGGCTTTTTTGATTTTGAAATCACCCGGCAGTACGCCACCTACCTGGGCAAAGGGGATTTTCTGACCAACATCGACATTGGGCGCTCCGCAGACAACCTGAACAGGTTCTCCACTACCATCATCAACGGTGCACACATTAAGCTTATCCGCATCAGGATGCTTCTCTTTGCTCAGCACCTCAGCCACCACGACACCGCTGAATGCGGAAGCTACCGCTTCAACAGCGTCGACTTCCAAGCCCGCCATGGTGATTTGGTCGGCCATTGCCTGCGTTTCAAGCTGCGGCGATACCCACTCACGCAGCCACTGTTCTGAAAATTTCATCGTTGATCCTGTATTCGGCGGCGGTCTTAAGCGAATTGACGTAAAAAACGCAGATCGTTTTCAAAGAACAGGCGTAAATCATTCACGCCGTAGCGTAGCATTGCCAAACGCTCAGCTCCCATCCCGAAGGCAAAACCGGTATAGCGCTCAGCATCAATACCCGAATGACGGAAGACTTCAGGATGCACCATGCCGCAACCCATCACTTCCAGCCAGCCGCTGTGGGAACAAACGCGACAGCCTGCCCCACTACACATCACACACTGAATATCCACTTCGGCGGAAGGCTCAGTGAATGGAAAGTAGGAAGGACGGAAACGCACTGACAGGTCGTCGCGCTCGAAAAATGCCTGCAGAAAGTCTTCGATTGTTCCTTTAAGGTCAGCAAAGCTAACCCCCTCATCGACCAACAAGCCCTCCACTTGGTGGAACATGGGGGTGTGGGTCAAATCTGAGTCGCTGCGATAGACGCGCCCCGGGCAAACGATACGAATGGGTGGCTCGCTGCTTTTCATCGTGCGCACTTGCACCGGAGAGGTGTGAGTACGGAGCAGACGCGTGGCATCGAAATAGAAGGTATCAGCCATACCACGAGCGGGGTGGTGGGCAGGAATATTGAGGGCTTCAAAATTGTGATAGTCATCCTCAATTTCAGGCCCTATAGCCACATCATAACCAATACGGGTGAACAGCCCCTCTATGCGCTCAAGCGTACGCGTCACTGGATGCAGACCACCATCGGCCTGTCCCCGGCCAGGCAAGGTGACATCGATACTTTCTGCGGCCAAACGGGCATTAAGCGCAGCACTTTCAAGCTGCTGACGCTTGGCATCAATCTCATCGGCCAGTGTTTGCTTGGCCTGATTAATACGCTCTCCCGCTGCCGGGCGCTCTTCGGCTGAGAGTTTCCCCAGGCCTTTCAGCAAGGCGGTTACCTCACCTTTCTTACCTAAGTAGCGTACTCGTAACTCGTCTAGTGCGGCGACACTCTGCGCAGCCTGAATGGCGTCGCGAGCCTCAGATACCAGAGTAGGAAGGTGATCCATCCGTTTCACTCCGAATTAAGCGGTGTCCATCCAGGAAAATGGCGTGGCACGTTGAAGGTGACAAAAAAACAGGGGAAGAGCGGCTGCTCTTCCCCTGTATGGGTCACTCTGAAATGACCTCAGGCACGTCACACGGGCGCAAGCCCTGTGCATATTACCTTATTGGGCAGCCTTGGCTTTTTCCACGATGGCAGCAAAAGCAGCCTTCTCGTGTACTGCCAAATCGGCCAATACTTTACGGTCGATTTCGATACCGGCTTTCTTAAGACCGCCTACAAAGCGGCTGTAAGACATACCGTTGACGCGTGCACCGGCGTTAATACGCTGGATCCATAGCGCGCGGAACTGGCGCTTACGGTTGCGACGGTCACGGTAGGCATACTGACCAGCTTTGATAACGGCCTGCTTGGCAACGCGGAAAACGCGCGAACGGGCACCGTAGTAACCTTTGGCAAGCTTCAATACTTTTTTATGGCGACGACGCGCTACTACGCCACGTTTAACTCGAGTCATAACACACTCCTGACTTTAAGGCTGAGGCAACAAATTTGCGCACTCAGAAAAACGAAATCCCGACTTACAGATTCGGCAGCATACGCTGGATAAGCGCTTTGTCGGACGCGTGGATCTGCTTCATTCCACGCAGTTGACGCTTACGCTTGGTCGACTTCTTGGTCAAGATGTGGCTACGGAAAGACTGTTTGTGCTTAAAGCCATTAGCAGTCTTTTTGAAGCGCTTGGCAGCGCCGCTGTTGCTTTTGATTTTCGGCATGAGGAAAACTCCGCTCGATATTTTTTAGAAAACCCAGGGCCGACCACCATGCTAACGATGGCCCGTTTAAATCGCCGTTGGATCACTTCTTCTTTGGGGCAATAATCATGATCATCTGGCGGCCTTCCATTTTCGGGAAAGCCTCTACCGCTCCGATCTCTTCCAGGTCTGCCGCAATCCTTTCCATCAGCTTACGACCGATGTCCTGGTGCGCCATTTCACGACCACGGAAGCGCAGTGTGACTTTGCCCTTGTCACCACCTTCCAAAAAGCGCGTCAGGTTTTTAAGCTTGACCTGATAATCGCCTTCATCGGTGCCAGGACGGAATTTAACTTCCTTAACCTGGATTTGCTTCTGCTTCTTCTTTTGAGCCGCTTTTTGCTTCTTGGTCTCAAAAACGAATTTGCCGTAATCCATAATCTTACAGACGATGGGATCGGCATTCGAAATTTGCACGAGATCTAAGCTTTCAGATTCAGCACGCTCTAGCGCTTCGGTGGTGGGCACGACACCCAACTGCTCACCGTCGCTACCAATAAGACGTACTTCTTCTTCGACAATTCGCTCGTTCATTGGTGGGCGTTTGTCTGCTGGACGCCCGCGCTGGTTGCTTCTCTTGATCGTTCCGTCTCCTTAGGCAATTGACGATGTCGCCAGGGCTGCTCTCTCGGCAGTATGGCGTTCAATAAATTCATCGACCGTCATTGTACCGAGGTTTTCGCCGCTGCGTGTTCGCACGGCCACTGAGTCAGCTTCGACTTCCTTATCTCCCACCACAAGGAGATAGGGAACTTTCTGTAACGTATGCTCACGGATTTTAAAGCCGATCTTCTCGTTCCTCAAGTCCGCTTTAACACGCAAGCCACTTTTTTGCAGGCGTTTCTCTAATTCAAGCGCATATTCACGCTGCGAATCGGTGATAGTCATGACAACCGCCTGCTGAGGCGCAAGCCATAATGGCATAGCGCCAGCATAATGTTCAATCAAGATGCCAATGAAGCGCTCCATGGAACCAACAATAGCACGATGCAGCATTACCGGCGACTTGCGTTGCCCCTCTTCGGTCACATACTGAGCGCCAAGACGCTCTGGCATCATGAAATCAACCTGCATGGTGCCGACCTGCCATTCACGCCCCAGGCAATCTTTCATATGATACTCGATCTTGGGGCCGTAGAACGCACCTTCGCCAGGAAGTTCCTGCCATTCAACGCCGCAGCTTTTTAATGCACTACGCAACGCATCCTCTGCCCGATCCCAAACTTCATTACTTCCAATACGTTTTTCTGGGCGAAGGGCAATTTTAATAGCAATATCTTCAAAACCAAAATCGCTATATACCTTGAGCGCTTGGCGATGAAAATCAGTTACTTCAGGCTCAACTTGAGCTTCTGTACAAAAAACATGGCCATCATCTTGCGTGAATGCCCGTACACGCATAATGCCGTGCAATGCACCTGAAGGCTCGTTACGGTGGCATCCACCAAACTCACCAAAACGTACGGGCAATTCGCGATAACTACGCAAGCCAGAATTAAACACCTGAACGTGCCCAGGGCAGTTCATCGGCTTGAGAGCATACTCACGCTTTTCGGATTCGGTAAAGAACATACCGTCCGCGTAGTTATCCCAGTGCCCTGATTTCTTCCATAGTGAAACGTCCATAATCTGAGGACAGCGTATTTCTTGATAACCACCATCCTTGTAGACGCCTCGCATATATTGCTCGATCTGTTGCCATAGCGCCCAGCCGTTTGGATGCCAGAATATCATCCCGGGCGCCTCTTCCTGCATGTGGAAGAGATCCAGCCGACGCGCCAGCTTACGGTGATCGCGCTTCTCCGCCTCTTCAAGACGTTTGATGTAAGCCTTAAGCTGTTTCTTGTCGCCCCATGCGGTTCCGTAGATACGCGTCAGCATGGTATTGGCAGCGTCTCCGCGCCAATAGGCCCCCGCCAGCTTAGTTAGCTTGAAGGCTTTTAAGTGGCGAGTATTAGGCACGTGCGGCCCGCGGCACATGTCGGTGTACTCTTCGTGATGATAAAGCCGGATCGTCGCATCATCAGGGATATCGCGAACAATTTCCTGTTTGTAGGGCTCATCACGATGCAAAAAGGTCAGCATTGCCTGGTCACGATCAACATACTCGCGCACCACATCGTACTCGCGCTCAATCAGTGATTGCATGCGCGCTTCAATCGCCTCTAGGTCTTCCGGGGTGACAGATTGACCAAACTCAATATCGTAATAAAAACCGTCATCAATGACCGGCCCGATCGCCATCTTGGCCTCGGGGTACATCTGTTTAACCGCATGACCGATAAGGTGAGCGCAGGAGTGACGGATAATTTCCAGCCCTTCAGCGTCACGTGCGGTGATAATCGCCACTTTTGCGTCTTGCTCAATCAGGTCGGCGGCATCCACCAGCACGCCATCGATCTTTCCAGCGACACAGGCCTTAGCCAAACCAGGGCCAATGGATTCTGCGAGCTGCATAATGGTTAGCGGTGCTTCAAACGTTTTTTGACTGCCGTCAGGCAGAGTAACAATAGGCATTCAGGTTCCTTGAGCGCAGTGGTGATCCATACCAAGGATCACATTTCGCTATCAATGGTCTTGGGAGGTGCAATATGTACCACTATAAAATCAGCGGCAAGCCTAGCAGAATTGCCTACCGCTTAAAATAAAAACGGGAGGCATAAGCCTCCCGTTTCTTTACCTTTGGATTGCAGTTAGCCGATTACAGGCAACCTACAAACCTCAGAAGATGAGTGAACTTAGTTCCACTCATCCAGTTCAACGCGACGGTTCTGGAAGCGACCTTCTTCAGTCTCGTTAGAAGCGATCGGCCGCTCTTCACCGTAACCTACTGCACGCATACGGTTGGCTTGCACGCCACGGCTCGCTAGGTAGTTAGCAACAGATTGCGCACGCTCTTGTGACAAGTTTTTGTTGTACTCGTCAGAGCCGCGTGAATCAGTGTGACCTTCGATGCTAACACGTACATCTGGGTTATTAACCAGACGCTCAGCAACACCGTTCAGCACGCTTTGCGCGGTAGAAGTCAGTTGTGCAGAGTCAAATTCGAAGTTAACTTCTTGTAGTACAACGCTATCTGGGCAACCCAGTGCGTTAACTTCTACGCCTGCAGGCGTGTTCGGGCACTGATCACGGTAATCTGGAACACCGTCATTATCAGAATCAAGCGGGCAACCGTTAGCGTTAACTTCTACGCCAGCAGGAGTACCTGGGCACTGATCACGGTAGTCAGGCACGCCGTCACCGTCAGAATCTAGCGGGCAACCTTCGGCATCAACAGCAACACCAGCCGGCACTTCGCCATAGCTTGGGCACTGCGGAGCAACCGGCTCAGGAGTACGATCAGCACAAAGCAGACCGCCGATAGCAGCACCGGTAGCTGCGCCCATTGCTGAACCGTTCGTTTCATCAGAACTGCCACTGGTGGCGTAGCCAATGCTGCCACCGATCAAACCGCCTGCTAAGCCACATACTGCAGGGTGCTGGTACCAGCTACGGTCGCTGCTAGCACTTGCTTGACCGGAAGACTGTGAGGCCGAGCTAGCACAGCCAGATAGACCTACTACCAGTGCGGAACCGATTAGCAAGCCAGTCGTTGATTTTTTCATGCAAGACTCCTTCTTGATCCAATGCTGAAATGGTCATAATTGACCAAATCTGTCCAATGCTTCTTATTTGCGAGAGCATCCGTTTTTCGCCTGTCCTGTATAAACAATCAATGCAAAAAGCTCCCAGTACCAATAGCTACGTACTAATCACTCAAAACATAGTCAATACAGAACGGTGTGCCTATCATTAACGCTTAAGCGCTAGAAGGCAACAATGCCAAGATATCAACTTCTTGCCAATACCGACATCCTTCAGCATAGCAAAATTGCCGCAATGGGCACTAAAAATTAGTTTGCTATGCTTTTGGGCGGCTTAAACCGCTCAAAACCAGTCACTAATGCAACGCCTTACTGCCTTGGGCACGCCATTTCAGCACTGCCCGAGCAGCCTCTAATACAGCATCGCGCATCTCATTTTCTACCATCAACCGCTCTTTGTCTTCCTGCATACGCTCGCGGGGGGATAATTGATGACGGGCGGAATGCGTATTCAGATGCTGAGTACGGCTATAGTGTTCAGCAAAAGCTTTAAATTCAGCTTTTTCCGTCAAGCTAGGATCAACAATCTCCAGTAGCACCTTACAGCGCCAGGCACCCTCGGTAATATCGACCTGCTCCTGAACCAGCGCACTCGCAACATAATCGAGATTTTCTAAGCTGTTTTGTTGAGCGCGAGCATCTTCATCGCGCCTGTAGGCTTCTCGGCGACTTACCTCTTTACGTAAAGACCATGCGTAGAAGCATAGCCCTATAATCACCGCAATCGCCACGGCCAATAACACCAGCGCTACCGTTGAGTTCATGAAGCTCCTCATTAAGCGAATAAATTACTTTACGGAAATTGTACACCCTTATACCACCATTAAGCCAATAGCATCCAGGCTTGAGCTCCATCTAACTAAATGGATGGCCCACTGACCACTTCTGCGCAGGGCTACCAGATCAGCACCGCAGTGTAGTGATCGAGTAGTAGCGCACCGAAAATGCCTAACAGGTAGCGAATCGAGAACCAGAATGCGCCGATAGGAGCACTCGGGTCCTGGCCACGCCAAACTCGCCAATTCCAGACCATAAAGCGTGCATTTAGAAATAGCACAATGAATAGATAGAGTGTGCCACTCATGCCTATCATCACAGGCAATAGTGTGGTTAACACTGTTAACCATGCATACAGCCAAATTTGTAGTCGTGTAAAAGGAATGCCGTGGGTAACAGGCAGCATGGGGATACCTGCCCGCGCGTAGTCATCACGCTTATGAATCGCCAGCGCCCAGAAATGTGGTGGCGTCCAGGCAAAAATAATCAGCATTAAAAGCAAAGGCTCGGGGGTAATTTGCCCGGTAATAGCGACCCACCCCAGCAGCGGCGGCGCAGCGCCAGCCACCCCGCCGATAACGATATTTTGTGGTGTCGCCCGCTTTAAAAAAGCGGTATAAATCAGCGCATAACCAATTAAGGAGGCAAAGGTAAGCGCAGCCGTTAAGTGGTTAACCTGCCAAGCCAAGAGCGTAACGCCCGCGACAGAAAGTAAACACGCCCACCCCAGAGCGATCGACACGGGTAGCCGCTTACTTGCCACAGGACGGCGAGACGTTCGTGTCATAACCGCATCCAAGCGGCGGTCAATAACATGATTAAAAGCTGCCGCACCACAAGAGGCGAAGCCGATACCAGCTAGCCCCAGAATGACGTTTGTCAGCGGGGGTAAGCCTGGGGTAGCTAATGCCATCCCTACGGCAGTACACACCAACATGACGGCCACCACTTTGATTTTGCACAGGCCAAGTAGCTCTCTCCAGCCCCAAACCATTGAAGGCACTGCCGTGGGTAGCGTCATTGTTATATTTCGCATGGCATGCTTCCCTTTTATTGAGCGATAACGTTGTTATAAGGTGAATCAATAGTCTTTGAGTAAACACCAGCCGCCTGATAGCGCCAACGCCACCACGCCCAAACGAATCCAGCGGCCAACGCAATGGCGCCAGCGGTGTGCAGCAGCGCCAGCCATAGCGGCAACCAAAGCACTACATTGGCAACCCCCAACGCAGCCTGCAGTGCATACAAACCGACGACTATCGCGAGCGGGCTTGCAACGCTCTGCCAATGCCTATAACGCCACCAGAGCGCTACTAGAACAACACCAAGCAACAATGCTCCCAGGCGATGCATGACTTGAATCGCGGTACGCGCATCGGCATGCAACTGCCCATGCAGATAATTGGGCCCTACGGTCTGGGTGAGATGAAAGCCTTCGCTGATGTCCATCGCCGGCAGCCACTGGTCATTGCAGGTCGGGAATCCTTGACACGCGATACCGGCATAATTGCTGGATACCCACCCACCTAAAGCCAACTGCAGTACTAGCAAACATGCCGCGACACCCCACCAGCTACTCGCGCAGTGAGATACATTTTTCGGTTTTGGCGTCACCACTAGGCGTAAACGTAGATATAACCAGAAGAACAGCAGCAGAACGCTCAAACCGCCTAACAAATGAAGAGTAACGACTTGAGGCCATAATTTGAGTGTGACGGTGAAGGCGCCAAAGGCGCCCTGGAGCAAAATAACGACTAGTAACATCAAACTCTGGCGCCACGGATAATCGCGACGATGTCGCAACGGCCAGCCCAAGGCTACAACGCTAATGACCACCAATCCCAACAGCGTCGCGATATAGCGATGGACCATTTCTACCCACGCTTTAAAGGAATCCAAAGGAACATCGGGATGGCGAAGTGTGGCGAGATCACTATCGGGAACTAATAATTTGCCGTAGCAACCCGGCCAGTCAGGACAGCCTAAACCCGCATCGACTAAACGCGTCCAGGCGCCTACCAGCATCACTACAGCAGTGAACAGAGTACCTACCAGCGTTAATCGCACCAACCAGCGCAAGCGACATTCAAATGAATCGTGCATGGCGTTTCCTTAACAGCAGAGGCTAGCGCGCGTTATTGAGGGTTCACTTTCAGTAGATGCTGGATATCCTCGAGCACATACTTAGTGGCTACATTGGCCTCAAAGGCCAATGCTGGTCGCCCCATTGGATCAAGTAGCCAAACCGAGTTGGCTTTACGCCACGCTGGCAAGTCTTTCCATTCGCTGGTCATTTCTCCCGGTAGCGGTTCGGGATCCCCGCCAATCCGCAGGCGGGTTAATCTTGGCGCTTCGCGCCCTAAAGCACGGTGTAAACGCCAAAACTCATCTTTACGCTGTTCGCACTGCTGAGCGCAGTCAAAGGCCAATATCCACTCATCTTGGCCGTTGACTGCGGTTGCTGTTAGAGGCCACTCGTCAAGCATTGGCAATTCCAGCTCCACATTTCCGTGAGCGGTGTGGCGATCTGGAATGCCGATGCGTAGCTCGACCATCCCCCAAGCGGCAACCATCGGCGCCGCGAATATCACAAAAATAAGGATTAATTTGAGCCGCTGTCGGCGAATGTATCCGGCGTCCTGCATACTCTTCACCTCTGATTGTTATTATTAACTAAACAGTTTTATTATCGGCGCCATCGCGACGCAGTTTATGTCCGCCGATAAGCATCACCACCAAAGCTGCCAATGCTAGCCCCCACCACTGAAAGGCGTAGCCCATATGACGACTGGGCGGCATGACATTGGCTTCCCACCATGGGAGCAAGACCCCATCGCCTTCGCTGGCGTGCAACCAGCCTGGGTAGCTAAACGCGCCTAGCGAAGCGTGCCAGGGTTCAAGACTAAGCTGCTGCAGCCTTGCCCCTTCTCTATTTTCACCATATAGCGGCCCACCGGCCTGAAC
The DNA here is from genome assembly GCF_029854215.1 of Halomonas alkaliantarctica. NCBI lineage: Bacteria > Pseudomonadati > Pseudomonadota > Gammaproteobacteria > Oceanospirillales > Halomonadaceae > Vreelandella > Vreelandella neptunia. Next base: position 2,230,421 of record NZ_CP122961.1, read on the forward strand.
CTCCTGCCACTCGCCGGTCAGCTCAACCGTGCCGCTGGGTGTGGCTGTCTGGGGCGTTTCACGGCGCGGCCCGGTAGCTAAAAAGCCACGCTGTACCAGCCAAAGCTGACCGTAACTATCACGCAGCGGGGTTAGTACCGCCACCCCCACTCTTCCGTCTAAAACGCGATTATCCAAATAGAGCGTTTGCTGCGGCAAGTACTGCCCGCGCAACGTTACCTGGGCGCCTTGAGCTGGCTGTTCGGTAGGTTGCACCAAGGCAGGGGCAGCATCGCGAACGGCGATGGCTAAACGCTTGTCATCTGCCCGCTCCCACTGCCATAGTCCTAAACTGATACCTAACGCCACCAGCAAACTCCAGAACAGATACCAACTATAAAAACGCCATTGCCGAGAGGTTTTCATCATGTGGTTACAATTACTCATTGCCGCCGTATTTATTGCGATGGTTATCAGCCTGGCCATGGGCGCCGTTTTTCTGATACGCGATAACGCCTCTTCCCGCCGTCTACTACTCTCTCTCAAATGGAGAATTGGTTTAGCCTGTCTGCTCATGGCTCTTATTATTTTTGGCTATTGGTCGGGCCAGTTAGGCTAATGCGGCTATAAGACATAGACAAAAATAAACAGCCCTACCCACACCACATCAACAAAGTGCCAATACCAGCAAGAGGCTTCAAAGCCAAAATGGTTTTCGTCGGCGAAATGCCCCTTAATAATGCGCACCAGCATGGTAGCTAAAATGAGCGTGCCAATAATGACGTGCACCCCATGAAAACCGGTCAAAATAAAGAACGTCGCACCAAAGATTCCGGCTTCCAGAGTGATCCCGTAATGGGTGTAAGCCTCGTAATACTCAATACCCTGAATCATGATAAAGCAGCAACCCAATAGCACAGTGCCCGTTAGCCAGTTGCGACATGTCTTCCTGTCACCCACTTTCAGGGCTTCGTGGGCAACAGTAAGTGTGATACTGGAGGTAATCAAAATCAGCGTATTGACAAGGGGAAGCTGCCACGGGCTGAAGACTTGTTGGGGGCCGGTAATAGACGAATCCGGCGGATTCAACAACGGCCATGTGGCGACAAAGTCAGGCCACAGTAAAGCGGAAACACCTTTTGCGCCTTCTCCCCCTAACCATGGAATAGCAAATATGCGTACGTAAAACAGCGCGCCAAAAAAGGCGGCAAAGAACATTACTTCCGAAAAAATAAACCAGCCCATGCCCCAGCGAAATGAGCGATCCATTTGAGCATCGTACAGGCCTCCCCGAGACTCGCTGATCACATCACGGAACCAAAGCGTCATCACCGCAAGAACGCCCACCACACCGATTAAGATTAACGGCAAGCCTGTGTCGTAAACGAGCTTAATACCCGTACCGACCATCATGGCACCTAGGGCAACCGAGCCAAGAACAGGCCACCGGCTACTCGCCGGAACATAATAGCTACCACTGCTCATATCGCTTCTCCCGCCGCTTTATTGTTCTTGTAACTGCTCTTGGAACTGCTCTTTGAATCATTCTTGGGGTCGTTATGCGAACTGTTTTCAAGTGTGTTATTCAAAGTGATGTTTTGAATCCCACGTTCTACCGGATACAAGGTATACACCAGCGTAATGGTGTTTATGTCGTCAGGAAGGTCTCTCGCCAATTGGAAAACGAGCGGGATAGTTAGTCGCTCATTGGCGGCCAACTGCTGCTCCTGAAAGCAGAAGCAGCTGATTTTACGTAGATGTGTCGTGGCATTGGAGGGCGACACGCTGGGCACTGCCCGACCCCAGCTTTCACTGTGGCTATTATTGGTAAAGGTAAAATCGACTTCCGCCATTTGCCCTGGGTGCACGCTCATCTGACGCATTTCAACGCTCATCTTCCACGGCAAGCCTGGACTGCCCCGAGTGATAAATTGCACGTTTATATAACGCGATTCATCCACCTCTTCATGCACGATACTTTGTGCAGTGGCATCCACCTTGCCGTTAAGGCCAGTGATTTGACAAAAAACGTCATAAAGCGGCACTAATGCAAAGGCGAACCCAAACATGCCGACCAGTACGGCGACTGTCCTAATGACCGTACGGCGCACCCCCACTTCTGTCTGCTCTTGATCGCCCATAACACCTCTTGGGCCCAGTGGCCCATGTGGTTTATGCCACCTTTAATGCGCCGTACGATGAAACACCGGTGGCGTTTCAAACGTATGTAGTGGCGCGGGGCTTGGCACCGTCCACTCTAAATCCACCGCGCCCTCCCAGGCTTTTGCTGGCGCTTTTTTACCACCGCGGATACACAGTATGACCCCCAACACAAATAGCAGCTGTGAGGCACCGAAGAAGAAAGCACCAATACTCGAAAGCAAGTTAAAGTCGGCAAATTGGAGAGCGTAGTCTGGGATACGCCGCGGCATACCCGCCAAACCAGCGAAGTGCATGGGGAAAAACGTTAGGTTAACGCCAATCATTGAGAACCAGAAGTGCCACTGAGCCAACCGTTCGTTAGGGTAGTGTCCGGTCCATTTTGGCAACCAATAGTACACGCCCGCCATAATGGCGAAGATCGCCCCCGGTACTAACACATAGTGAAAGTGTGCAACGACGAAGTAGGTATCGTGATACTGAAAATCCGCCGGTGCGATTGCCAGCATTAATCCTGAAAAGCCACCAATGGTGAACAAGACAACAAAGGCTAGGGCAAACAGCATCGGCGATTCAAAACTAATCGAGCCACGAAACAGTGTGGTTACCCAGTTAAATACTTTCACCCCAGTAGGCACGGCGATCAGCATAGTGGAATACATAAAGAACAACTCTGCCACCAAGGGTAGCCCCACTATAAACATATGATGGGCCCAGACTAAAAATGACAGCAGTGCAATGGCCGCAGTGGCGTACACCATAGAGGCGTAACCAAACAAAGGCTTACGCGCGAAGGTGGGGATGATCGCTGAGACAATCCCAAAGGCGGGCAGAATCATAATGTACACTTCGGGGTGGCCGAAGAACCAAAATAGGTGCTGAAACAACACCGGATCACCACCGCCTGCAGCATTAAAGAAGCTGGTGCCAAAATTAATATCCATGAGCATCATGGTAATCACACCCGCCAATACCGGCATTACGGCAATCAGCAGAAAAGCAGTGATCAACCAAGTCCAAACGAATAGCGGCATATCCATTAAACGCATGCCCGGCGCGCGCATATTTAAAATGGTCGCAATGATGTTGATGGCACCGAGAATGGAGCTAATACCGGCAATATGCAGGGCGAGAATAAAGAAAGTTGTCGAGGGAGGAGCAAAATTCGTCGACAACGGAGCATAAAACGTCCAACCAAAATTAGGGCCGCCGCCGGGCATCAGTAGCGTTGAAAGTAGCAGTGTGAAAGAAACAGGAAGAAGCCAAAAACTGAAGTTATTCAACCGAGGTAACGCCATATCCGGCGCGCCAATCTGGAGCGGTATCATCCAGTTGGCTAAGCCGGTGAAAGCGGGCATCACGGCTCCGAACACCATGATCAAACCGTGCATGGTGGTCATCTGGTTGAAAAATTCAGGCTCGACCAGTTGCAGGCCGGGCTGGAAAAGTTCCGCCCTGACCACTAGGGCGAATATTCCCCCAATGAAAAACATCGTCAGCGAAAAAATCAGATAAAGGGAGCCGATCTCTTTGTGATTAGTGGTCAGCAGCCAGCGTAAAATACCTTTGGGTGGCGCAGCGTGGCCATGCGATTGACTATCAGCGACGGCCGTAGTGCTGTGTTGCAGTGGGTGCTGAGGAGGTAGTTTGGGCGCCATGTAACTCTCCGAAATATTGTTGTTGTCCGATTGAGTGACAAACCAGCATCACTGAGCAATTAACTCAGCCACTTCAGAAGGCTGTACGACGTCACCCGTATCATTACCCCAGGCATTGCGCGTATAGGTGACTACGGCAGCAATTTCAACGGGATTTAAGGTGCTACGAAACGCTGGCATCGCCGCACCCGAGACACCGTTAACCACCTTATTGAGGTGCCAATCCACATCGCTTATCAACTGTTGATTATTCGCCAGTGCAGGAAACGCAGGCGGCGCTCCTTGACCTTCGCTTTGATGACAAGAGATACAGATCGATTGATAAACTGACTCGCCCCGCTCTACTAGCTCCGCCATCCCCCACTCACGGTCGACACCCATGGCTTCCTGCTCAGCAGCCTCTTTACGCTCAGTCAGCCAGCTTTCAAACTCCTCCTCTTCCATAGCGTGCACCACCACCGGCATAAAGCCGTGATCGATACCACACAGCTCAGCGCACTGCCCGCGGTAAATACCTGGCTCATTGATCTTCACCCAGTTCTCATTGATAAAGCCGGGAATCGCGTCCTTCTTAAACGCTAAATCCGGCACCCACCAAGAGTGAATAACGTCATCCGAGGTCATTAGAAAGCGTATTTTACGGTTTATCGGCAACACCAGTGGCTCATCAACCTCTAATAAGTAGTGCTCTCCCCGCGCTTCTTCTCCACTGATTTGCGCTCTCGGTGTACTCATATTTGAGGTAAACGCGACATCCTCGCCAAGATACTCATAGCGCCAACGCCACTGCTGGCCGGTAACCATTACATCCAACTCAGCGTCTGATGAGTCATACATGTTTTTTAGAGTTGCGGTGGCGGGCACCGCCATACCGATCAGGATCAAAATGGGGATGGCAGTCCATAACACTTCCACACTGGTATGTTCGTGGAAGTGTGCAGCCTTTGCACCTTTGGAGTGGCGATAACGGAACAAGGAATAAAACATGGCCCCAAATACCACCACGCCAATCACGACACATATCCAAAAAATGGTCATGTGCAGGCCATAAATATCACTGCTTACATCTGTTACGCCAACGGGCATGTTCCAACCGTTTGCCTGAGCCTGTGACCCACTTGCAGCAAGGGGTATGGCCATCAGCTGCCACCACCGTGAACGCATAGAGACCTCCAGTTTATTGTTGTTATTATTTATCGTTAGATTAGGACAGGATTAAATGTCATATCAGCAGTATAGGAAATATGTGCCATTCGTCACGTTTCGCTTATTTAACGCTATCAACGCTTTTCAGCGCGCCGCAAACATAGCCAAAAAAATAAGCAGCAAAACAAATATAAGCGTAATCACCACGCCAGTGACAAGATAGGCTGCGGGCTTGCCACTACTAAAATCTTCTTCTCGCTTTTGGTTGCTCTGAACGCCTAGCAAGGCTGCCAACACCGACTTCACCACTGACCACATAGAACCTCCGAGGCTGTCAATTAACGTTCTCGCATCCATATGGGACTGAAGTGTTAATTACTATTATCATAGGCATACATAATCATTACGCCAGGGTAATGAAGCGAAATCCAAGAATTTACAGCCAGGTAAATGGCTACCTATAGTTTCTCAATGTGAGATACTCAGCTTATTCTCAGGATCAGCGCCACCCATTGGAGTGCCTTATGTTCAAGCGCCGCCTCGCATTACCCATCGCTGCGTTATTTGTTATTGTTCCGCTGCTATTAGCAGGTTGTACTACTTATACATGGCCCGACGGCTCGCAGGAAACAGTTATCGGCGTTGTGCCTGAAGAGGAGAATCAACGCTACGAAGAAGAACGGGTAGACGGAGTACGCTACCGCATTCCAGACGAGATCCCGGAAAAGCGCAGCGAATAAACATCGATGCCGCGATCGCTAAAACAGTCACACCCTGCGCTTGGCACTTGCCGTGGCGGGTGCCGTTAGAGGGTCTTCTGGCCAGGGGTGCTTGGGATAGCGACCGCGCATCTCTTTGCGCACTTCAGGGTAGCCATTTTGCCAAAAGCTAACTAAGTCCTGAGTGACTTGCAGCGGCCGACGCGCAGGTGAAAGCAGATGAATCATAACGGCAACGCTACCATTAACAACGGTGGGCGTTAGCCGCCAGCCGAAGGCCTCCTGCAGTTTCAACGCTAACACAGGCGGGCGATGGAAAAGACACGGCAGGTAGTCTAAGCCGACCTGCTTGCCGCTAGGAACCTCAAGCGTTAGCGGGGTTAACAGCTCAAATTCACTTTGTGCCTCCCAGCTCAATGAATTAAGCAGATAGCGCTCTAGCGGCAATTTTTCAATTTGACTCAGCCGTTTAATACCGATCAGGTAAGGGGCTAGCCAGCTCTCTAGAGAAGCTAATAGCGCTGGCTCCGACCAATCGGGCCAAGCCTCCCCCCGGTGTTCACGGACCAGCGCCATTCGCCCTTGCAACTGCTGTAACCTATCGCCAAATAACTTTTCAGGGTGCTGACGTAACGCGCTCAATAACGCCTCTTTTACCGCCTCATCGGGTAAGTGGGCTAAAGGTCTTTTAGCAAGGGTGAGGTTACCATGCGCCTGTACCTCTTCTCCGACTAAACGCCCCTCTTCTTGCGACCACGTTACCCGCGGCTGCCATTGGCGAATACGAGGATATAGCGAAAGAATTGATTCAAGTGACAACGGCTCGCCAGAGATAATGCGCGCCTGGTCTCCCATCGAGCTATTGAGCGAGACGGCGACTAAAAAGGAATGATGCGCCAGGGTATCGTTTAAAGGCAGCGTAGCGGTTTTGCCATTCGCAAGCCGAAAGTTACCGGGATGTATTTGCTGGCCAATACGCTCAGGGTAGGCCAGCGCCAACAGTGGCCCAAGCGGCTCTAGCGCGGCGTCACTAAGCACCGTTCCTGCTATTTTAGCCAACCTTAGCGTTTCGCGCTGCCAACTGGGAAAGCGTTTAGGCTGACGAAGACGCAGTGCCAAAGCATCATGCAGCGAGCGCTCGGTACTGTCTCGCTCCTCCAGCAGTGCAGCCACCCCACAGGCCAGCGGCACAGCATTGAAGTCAGAAGCTCGTTCCAGCATCACGGCCACTCTCGGTTCAACTGGCCATTTGGCACAGCGGCTACCTAGCGGAGTAAGCTTATGCTCGTGATCTAACACTCCTAATTGCTTGAGCAGCGATTGGCCACTGCGCCAGGCTCCCTCCGGTGGCGGGGTTACCCAGCTAAGCGATTTAGGTGACGCGACGCCCCAACACGCCAGTTCGAGCACTAGCGAAGAGAGATCCGCTTGCTGAATTTCCGGCTCACCATAAGGCACCAACGGCTGTTCCTGGGCCCAGAGCCGAAAACAACTGCCCTCCCGCTGACGCCCTGCACGCCCCCGACGCTGATCAGCACTAGCGCGGTTGATCCGCCGGGTCGTTAAACGGGTTAGCCCGGTACGCGGCTGAAAAAGCGGTACTCGCTCCAGACCACCGTCAATCACGACATTCACACCATCCACGGTAATGCTCGATTCCGTGATGGCGGTGGAGACGATAATTCGCTGTTTTGACGTGTTCGCGGCTAACGCTTCCTGCTGTTCAGCAATACTCATTCTGCCGTGCAGTGGCCGAACCGTCAGATGAGGCACCGTCTTTTCCAGCACCTGAACCAAACGATTAATTTCGGCGACACCGGGCAAGATTACCAGTATGCCTTGAGTATCAGGCTGTGATAGCGCTTCCTCGACTACCCGAAGCGCGTGGCTAACGCTCTCCTCACCACTTAGGGCAGGACGATAATCCGTCGTCACTGGATACTGGCGGCCATGACACTCAATGACAGGCACCTGCTCGCCCAACACCCGCTTGAGCGCTTCGACATCCAGGGTTGCCGACATCACCAGTAAGCGCAAATCGTCGCGAATACTGGTTTGCACATCCAGCGTTAACGCCAAGCCCACATCGGCTTCTAAACTACGCTCATGGAACTCGTCAAAGATGATCCCGGCAACGCCTTCTAACAGCGGATCATTTTGCAGCATGCGAGTGAGTACGCCCTGGGTGACTACTTCTAAACGGGTTTGCGCGCTCACACAGCTATCGCCGCGCATGCGGTACCCCACGGTTTGGCCAACGTTTTCACCCAATTGCTGGGCCATAAAGCTAGCCGCCAAACGCGCGGCTACCCGCCGTGGCTCGAGTAAAAGAAGCTTTTGACCTTTGGCCCAAGCTTCTTCAAGTAAACACAGCGGCACGCGCGTGGTTTTCCCCGCCCCCGGCTGGGCAATCAGCATCAGTCGATTATGGGAGGCAAGGGCTGTCTTGATCTGATCTAGATACTGATCAATAGGCAAGTCGCTCATCTGAGGCTCACTTTTCCAACCCGTAAGCGTCAATACTCGACTTGGATACCGGTGCAGTGACACCGCAGCCTTTTAGAATAACGTGCTCAAGAAAGGCGGAGATGGATTCAATATCCTCCTCGGTTAACGCATCGCGGCCTAGAATACCACTGACCTGGGCACTATATTCAGTATAGTGCTGGGTGGAAGACCAGATTAAGAAAATTAGCCACCTGGGGTCGACAGCATCCATTTTTCCCTGGACGGACCATTGGCGAATGATCTTGGCCCGTGAGGCCACCCACTCGCGCAACTCGCCTGCCAAATAATCACTTAAGAAGGGAGCACCGGCTAAGATTTCCGCCGCAAAGAGTTTTGAGCCTTCGGGGTAGCGCTGCCCAAGCACCATTTTTGTGCGTATAAAGTCACTAAGTACCGTTGCAGGATCACTATCAGGGGTAATGTCCTCAAGCACTTCGTTCCAGCGGCGCATCATGCGGTTAAGCAGCCGCACGTATAGCGCTTGCTTACTGCCCATGTAGTACAAAATATTGGCTTTGGGAAGACCTGCTCGATCAGCGATCACTTGCAAACTCGCCCCGCGGTAGCCGTGTTGAGAAAACACTTCCTCAGCAGCTATCAGAATACTGGCTTCTATTCTTTCCCGGCTTGGGCTTTCATGAGTGGCAGATACGGCGGTCATTAACAGTATTCCCCAGTAGCGTGAGTGGATAGGCTGATTGCCCCAAAAGTTAGCATTTCTCACCAGCTTGCCCCACTCCTGTGCAGTGAGCAAATACTTGCAAGGCAATGCATTTTGTCCCAAGCTCAACCTATATTGACCGATCGGTCAGCACCATCCCGGTCTATTACAACGACAGTGGAGTTCGGCATGGCAACGATTGCGTTCCTGCTCAATGGTACCCCCCAGCGGTGTAACGTTTCACCCGACACCAGTATTTTAACCCTATTACGTGAGCATTTGGCCCAAACGGGTACCAAAGAGGGCTGCGCATCGGGCGATTGCGGCGCTTGCACCGTGGCGATTGGTGAGTCAACGACTGGCACGCAAAGGTTCGCCAGCGCGAATGCGTGTATCACGCCTGCTCACCAACTACAGGGTAGACACTTGGTCACCGTTGAAGGGTTGTCGGAAAAAGGTCACTTGCACCCGGCCCAGGAAGCGATGATCGAATGCCATGGTAGCCAGTGTGGTTTTTGTACGCCGGGTATCGTCATGTCACTTTTCACCCTGCATAGCGACCTTACTCAGCGCCCTGCTCCGCTGTTACAACAACTGTCACCAGAACGCCTAGAAGCCACCCTGGGCGGCAATTTGTGCCGCTGTACCGGCTATCGCCCTATCCGCGATGCAGCGCTGCGTATGAACGATATTCCCTACGAACGCCCACTTTGGTTCGACGCGACGCTGCCAGCGTCAGAAAGCGATACTCAATCCACTGATTCCTTAGGAACAGCGCCATTTTTTGTTCAGCCAACGTCTTTGGAAGAGCTAACGCAATTGCGTCAAGAAGCTCCCCGGGCACGGTTAGTGGCAGGCGGCACTGATCTCTGGCTGGAAAGCACTCAGCGCCTGGCGCCGCTTGATCAGTTGATAGACGTTTCCCAGGTTGCTGAACTGTTGACGGTTGAAGAGGCCACGCATGAGAATCGGAGTGGCTGGTGGATAGGCGCCGGGGTTACCTATACCCAGCTCGAGCCGCTGTTTGAAAAGCACTTTCCTGCATTTGCTCATCTGCTGCACCGGCTTGGCTCCCAGCAAATTCGTAATCGGGGAACGCTGGGTGGCAATATCGCCAATGCCTCCCCCATTGGTGATACGCCCCCCGTACTACTTGCCTTGGGCGCTCAGGTGGAGCTTGCCAGCACAAACGGCAAGCGTTGCTTAGCGCTGGAGGATTTCTTCCTTGATTACAAAAAGACCGCCTTGGCAGAGAATGAAGTCGTTGCGCGGGTTTTCATTCCCCAGCCGGTTGAGGGCAGTCAATTACGTGTCTGGAAATTATCCAAGCGTCGCGAAGATGATATCTCTGCGCTACTCGGTGCCTTTAGCTACCGCATTGAACAAGGTACCTTGCATGACGTACGCATCGCTTTTGGGGGAATGGCTGCGACGCCAAAGCGCGCGAAAGCTGCTGAAGCAGCTCTCGAAGGTTGCACCATAACGGCAGATGCTTTTCGCACCGCTCAGCAGGCACTCGATGACGACTTCCAGCCCATGAGTGATGTGCGGGGCAGTCAGCATTATCGCCAACAAGCCGCCAAGAATTTGCTTGAGCGTCTCTATCTTTCTCTCTCAGCGCCCGACCACGAGGTGATGCTCCATGCGTACGCTCACTAAACTGGACGGCGATAGCAGCCGTGCCCGCCGTGAACTACACGACCACATTCAAGGCTCTGGCCCCTTAGCGCGCCATACGGTGGACAGTAGTGGCCAGCGACAGGCGGGAAGCGCAAGCTTTCACGAGAGTGCTGAAAAGCACGTCACCGGCAGGGCCGCTTATATTGACGACTTGGTACTGCCAGCCGACGCCCTGCATGTTGCGCTTGGTCTATCCCCTGTCGCCCATGGCACCTTAACGGAGCTTGATCTCAGCAAGGTGAAAGGGGCACCTGGAGTAGCCGATGTGATTACCTTTCATGAGGTACCAGGGCATACCGATATCGGTCCAGTCTTTCCGGGCGACCCCATTTTTGTCGATCAAGCGATCAGCTACGCAGGCCAATGCCTCTTCGCCGTTGCCGCAACGTCGCTGCAGGCGGCTCGCCGTGCCGTCAAACTCGCCGCCATTAGCATAGACGAGCAGCCTGCCAGTTTAGATCCGGTGGCCGCAACGGAGCGTGAGGAGTTTGTGCGCCCTACCCATGTGCAGACCCGTGGTGCTTGGCAGCAGGCGCTTGACCAAGCTGAGCAGATTATTGAAGGTGAGCTGTTCGTCGGCGGTCAAGAACACTTCTATTTGGAAGGCCAGGCCTGCGTGGTTCACCCCACCGAGGATGAGGGCGTTATCGTCCACACGTCCAACCAGCACCCCAGCGAAACCCAGAAGCTGGTGGCGGAGGTGCTCGACATTCCCTTTCATGCCGTCACCGTAGAAGTGCGCCGCATGGGCGGTGGCTTTGGTGGCAAAGAGACTCAGGCTTCTCCCTGGGCGTGTATTGCTGCAATTATTGCCCGCCGCACCGGCAAAACGGTTCGACTCCGCTTACCGCGCAGTGAAGATATGCACGCCACGGGTAAACGCCACCCCTTCCATAACCGCTATCGATTAGCCATTGATGCAGAGGGCGTTATTCAGGGTGGTGAGATCACAGTGATCGGTGACTGCGGCTACTCGCCGGATCTCTCCGACGCTATCGTTGATCGCGCTATGTTCCACGCCGACAACGCTTACTCGCTGGGGGATGCCCAAGTAGTCGGTCATCGGGCAAAAACCCATACCGCCTCTAATACCGCATTCCGGGGCTTTGGTGGCCCTCAAGGGATGATGATTATCGAAGCGGCCATGGATGATATTGCCCGCCAGATTGGCGAAGACCCTCTGACCGTACGTAAGCGCAACTTCTACCGCGATGGCCGCGAGGTGACTCACTACGGCCAGCAGGTCGACCAACGGCAACTTCTGCATACGCTCGTTGAAATACTCGAAAGCGACAGCGATTACTGGGCACGGCGCAAAGCGGTCAGCGACTTCAATTCCACCAGCCCTGTGATCAAGAAAGGATTGGCACTTACCCCGGTTAAATTTGGCATTTCGTTTACCGCTCAGCATCTTAATCAGGCGGGCGCTCTTCTGCATGTTTACACTGACGGTAGCGTGATGATCAATCACGGTGGTACCGAGATGGGCCAAGGGTTACATACTAAAATTTGTCAGGTGGTGGCTCGCGAGCTGGGCCTGGATCTGGACAAGGTACGCATTACCGCTACGCGAACCGATAAAGTCCCCAACACCTCCCCTACCGCTGCCTCCAGCGGTGCTGACTTGAACGGTATGGCTGCACGGGATGCCTCCAGCAAGCTGCGAGAACGCCTGTTTGATTTTGCCGCTGAGCACTATTCAGAGGGCTTGGATCGCGAAGGAATGCGCCTGGAAGATGGCATGCTAGTGGCCGGGTTCGGCGAGAGCGAGCGCCGCATACCCTGGGGTGAGTTGGTGCAAACCGCCTACCTAAATCGCATATCGCTATCTGAAAAAGGTTTCTACGCCACACCGCTTATTCACTACGATCGTTCAGTGGGTCAAGGTCGGCCCTTCTACTACTACGCGTTTGGCGCGGCAGTGGCAGAGGTAAGCGTTGACACCTTGAGCGGGGAGTACCAGGTAGACCGTGTTGATATTTTGCATGACGTGGGAGATTCACTAAACCCGGCCATTGATATTGGCCAGGTGGAGGGCGGCTTTATTCAAGGAATGGGCTGGTTGACCAGTGAAGAGCTTAAGTGGAACGACAAAGGCGTGCTGGCCAGCGATGGCCCGGCGACCTATAAAATCCCTACCTTTGGTGATCTACCGCCCATCTTCAATGTCGCGCTAATGGAGGGGCATCCCAACTCTATGGCCAGTCTCTACCGGTCAAAAGCAGTGGGTGAGCCCCCTTTTATGCTGGGCATTTGTGTCTGGTCGGCACTGCGTGATGCGCTATCGAGCCTGACTGATTACGCCATCTCTCCCCACTTAGATACACCGGCCACGCCGGAGCGGGTCATGCTGGCAGCCAACGCTATCAGGAAGAAAGTGCTGTGAGTTCCAGTCAAACCCCAGAAAGCTGGCATGCGGCGCTACACCGCTTACAGCGCGACGGAATACCGCATGTACTAGCTACTCAGGTAACCAGTGCAGGCTCCACTCCCCGGGAGCCTGGCGCACGCATGGTGATTACCGACGATGCGATCTTCGACACGCTAGGTGGCGGTACCTTTGAGTGGCAAACCATTACCGCTGCACGTGCTTGTTTGACAGAAAAACGCTATGGCCTCAGCTTGGAAGCCTTTTCTCTGGGCGGACGAAGCGGCCAGTGCTGTGGTGGTTTCGTTAATATTCTATTGGAAGCCTTTCCAGGCACTACAACGCACATCGCGATTTTTGGTGCAGGGCACGTAGGGCAGCAACTGATAAAGCTAAGTGCGCCGCTTCCCTGGCAGTTGCACTGGTACGATAGCCGTAGCGATGCGTTTGCCGAACAGTTCCAGCAGCAGCCACGACTTAGCTGTTATTCACTCCAAGACGCACAGCAAAGTGTTGCCACCTTGCCTACAGGTACCCACGCGCTGGTATTGACGCACAACCACGATGAAGACTATGCGTTGATCAAAGCGCTGATCGCGCAAGATAACATCGCATCGATTGGGCTGATTGGTTCTGACAGCAAATGGGCAAGCTTTGAAGGACGCCTTAAGCGCGATGGTTACTCCGCCGGGCAAATTGCGCGGGTGCGATGCCCCATCGGGCGCATCCATGCCACTAAGCTGAGTAATAAAACGCCCTATGCGATTGCTTTAACGGTGGTGGCCGAACTGCTTTGGCTAACGGACACGCCCTCTTTTCAAGAAAACCGCGGCCTTGACTCCCAGGCAGTGCGAGCGCTAATGACCGACTCTCCGACGACCCCGAGTTAATATGACCTCCTCCTCCGATACGTTCATTCGTGCCGAATTGATTAGTTTTGCCCGTGACCCTGGCGATGGCAACACACCTGAACCGGGCAGCTTAGAGCATTACGGCGACGGGCTGCTCTGGTTGAAAGGCCAGCATATTCATGCCGTCGGCCATTTCGCTGAGCTCTCACCTTCGCTACCCAAAGGGGCTGACGTTCTCAATTATCGTGACAAGCTGATTATGCCGGGGTTTATCGATACCCATGTGCACTATGTGCAGCTGGATATCATGGCTTCTTATGGCCGCCAACTGCTTGACTGGCTAAACGACTACACCTTTCCTGAAGAGTGTCGCTTTGCTAATCATGCCCATGCTGAAGCGCTGTCTAACGCTTTTTTGGATGAGATGCTACGTGCGGGCACTACCACTGCCCAGGTATTCGGCTCTAGCCACCCCGGCTCTGTGGATGCATTTTTCACCGCCTGTCAAAAACGCCAGCTGCGTATGCTGGTGGGCAAGGTATTGATGGATCGTAATGCGCCAGAAGCGCTGATGGACGGTGTATCTGGCATTGCTGACAGCGAACGACTGATTGAGGATTGGCACGGCAATGGCCGACTGGGCTATAGCGTAACGCCGCGCTTTGCGCCTACATCGACCAAAACGCAGATGGATGCTGCCGGTGCCCTCTTACGTAATGACCCAACCCTTTGGTTACAAACTCATTTGGCTGAGAACAGTGGGGAGTTAGACTGGGTAGCCGAACTGTTCCCGGGCAGCCGTGACTACCTAGCCGTGTATGAAGAGGCAGGCTTAGTCGGGCCTCGTAGCACCTTCGCCCATGGCATTCATCTTGATAACGGCATGCGCAAACGCTTGGCGGATCGAGGCGCCAATATTGCCTTTTGCCCCAGCTCCAATCTTTTTCTGGGTAGCGGGTTATTCGACCGGGAAGCAGCCAAACAAACGGGCATGACATATACGTTTGCCAGCGATATCGGCGCAGGCACTGATTTATCGGGATTTGGAACGCTTAAAGCGGCCTATCAAGTGGGTCAATTAGGTGGTCAACCCCTTACCGCATGGCAAGGGTTTTATGGCTTAACCATGGGCAATGCCAAGGCTCTCTCGCTGGATAGCCACATTGGTCAGTTGGCACCTAGCCTTGAGGCTGACTTTGTGGTGATTGACACCCAGGCAACATCGCTACTCTCTCGACGAATCAATCATTGCACCACGCTTGGTGAGCGGCTGTTTGCGCTAATGATGCTGGCGGACGACCGCGCTATTTATGAAACCTGGGCAGGCGGGCAGTGCCAGCACCGAAGGGATAAGTAATTATCCGTTTTAATCGGCCGCCTGCCAGGCGGCTTTTTTACTCATTTTTCTTCCACGCACACAAAAAACCCAGCCGGGTGGCTGGGTTTCTTGTTAAATAAGTGCCTGACGATGACCTACTCTCGCATGGGGAGACCCCACACTACCATCGGCGCTAAGCGGTTTCACTTCTGAGTTCGGCAAGGGATCAGGTGGTTCACGCGTGCTATGGTCGTCAGGCGTAACTGGCTATGTACATCATGCTGACTGTTTTTAACTCAATTGTGTGCGTCTTATCGCCTGCCGCCCTTACGTTATGTCGTTTGGGCCACACGCTGCGTATCCGGCATTCATCAACGTCATCATCACGACCAGACCCCTTGGGTGTTATAGGGTCAAGCCTCACGGGCCATTAGTACACGTTAGCTCAACGCCTTGCAGCGCTTCCACACCGTGCCTATCAACCAGCTGGTCTCGCTGGGCCCTTCAGGAGGCTCTAGGCCTCAGGGATGTCTCATCTTGAAGGGGGCTTCCCGCTTAGATGCTTTCAGCGGTTATCCCGTCCGACCATAGCTACCCGGCAATGCCACTGGCGTGACAACCGGAACACCAGAGGGTCGTCCACTCCGGTCCTCTCGTACTAGGAGCAGCCCTTCTCAAACATCCAACGCCCACGGCAGATAGGGACCGAACTGTCTCACGACGTTCTAAACCCAGCTCGCGTACCACTTTAAATGGCGAACAGCCATACCCTTGGGACCGACTTCAGCCCCAGGATGTGATGAGCCGACATCGAGGTGCCAAACACCGCCGTCGATGTGAACTCTTGGGCGGTATCAGCCTGTTATCCCCGGAGTACCTTTTATCCGTTGAGCGATGGCCCTTCCATACAGAACCACCGGATCACTAGAACCTGCTTTCGCACCTGCTCGACGTGTCTGTCTCGCAGTCAAGCACCCTTATGCTCTTGCACTCAATGCACGATGTCCGACCGTGCTGAGGGTACCTTCGTGCTCCTCCGTTACTCTTTAGGAGGAGACCGCCCCAGTCAAACTACCCACCACACACTGTCCTCGATCCGGATAACGGACCTGAGTGAGAACGCCAATGATGCCAGGCTGGTATTTCAAGGTTGGCTCCGCCCGAACTGGCGTCCGAGTTTCAAAGCCTCCCAGCTATCCTACACAGGCAACATCAGCGTCCAGTGTGAAGCTATAGTAAAGGTTCACGGGGTCTTTCCGTCTAGCCGCGGGTACACCGCATCTTCACGGCGATTTCAATTTCACTGAGTCTCGGGTGGAGACAGCGTGGCCATCATTACGCCATTCGTGCAGGTCGGAACTTACCCGACAAGGAATTTCGCTACCTTAGGACCGTTATAGTTACGGCCGCCGTTTACCGGGGCTTCAATCAAGAGCTTCGCCTTGCGGCTAACACCATCATTTAACCTTCCGGCACCGGGCAGGCGTCACACCCTATACGTCCGCTTGCGCGTTAGCAGAGTGCTGTGTTTTTAATAAACAGTTGCAGCCACCTGGTATCTTCGACCGGTTCGGGCTTAGAGAGCAAGTCTCATCACCCTACGCCGGCGTGCCTTCTCCCGAAGTTACGGCACCATTTTGCCTAGTTCCTTCACCCGAGTTCTCTCAAGCGCCTTGGGATTCTCACCCTGACCACCTGTGTCGGTTTGGGGTACGGTCGCACATGATCTGAAGCTTAGAGGCTTTTCCTGGAAGCGTGGCATCAGTGACTTCCTGACCGTGGTCAGTTCGTTTCGTGTCTCGGCCTTAAAGGATCCCGGATTTACCTAAGATCCCAGCCTACTCACTTTCACCAGGACTACCAACGCCTGGCTCACCTAGCCTTCTTCGTCCCCCCATCGCAACCATGTCCGGTACGGGAATATTGACCCGTTTCCCATCGACTACGCCTTTCGGCCTCGCCTTAGGGGCCGACTCACTCTGCTCCGATTAGCGTCGAACAGAAACCCTTGGTCTTCCGGCGAGGGAGTTTTTCACTCCCTTTATCGTTACTCATGTCAGCATTCGCACTCGTGATACCTCCAGCAGACTTCTCAATCCACCTTCATTGGCGTACACGACGCTCCTCTACCGCTCATCCTAAAAGGATGAACCCGTAGCTTCGGTACCTGGTTTAGCCCCGTTACATCTTCCGCGCAGGCCGACTCGACTAGTGAGCTATTACGCTTTCTTTAAAGGATGGCTGCTTCTAAGCCAACCTCCTAGCTGTCTAAGCCTTCCCACATCGTTTCCCACTTAACCAGGATTTCGGGACCTTAGCTGACGGTCTGGGTTGTTTCCCTTTTCACGACGGACGTTAGCACCCGCCGTGTGTCTCCCACGCGTTACTCACCGGTATTCGGAGTTTGCCTCGGGTTGGTAAGTCGGGATGACCCCCTAGCCGAAACAGTGCTCTACCCCCGGCGGTACTACGTGAGGCGCTACCTAAATAGCTTTCGAGGAGAACCAGCTATCTCCGAGCTTGATTAGCCTTTCACTCCGATCCACAAGTCATCCAAATCTTTTTCAACAGATCCTGGTTCGGGCCTCCAGTTGATGTTACTCAACCTTCACCCTGCTCATGGATAGATCGCTCGGTTTCGGGTCTATATCCAGCGACTGTGTCGCCCAGTTAAGACTCGGTTTCCCTACGGCTCCCCTATACGGTTAACCTCGCCACTGAATATAAGTCGCTGACCCATTATACAAAAGGTACGCAGTCACAGAACAAGTCTGCTCCTACTGCTTGTACGCACACGGTTTCAGGATCTATTTCACTCCCCTCTCCGGGGTTCTTTTCGCCTTTCCCTCACGGTACTGGTTCACTATCGGTCAGTCAGGAGTATTTAGCCTTGGAGGATGGTCCCCCCGTCTTCAGTCAAGGTTTCTCGTGCCCCGACCTACTCGATTTCACATGATCAGATTTTCGACTACGGGGCTATCACCCGCTACGGCCAGACTTCCCAATCTGTTCGCCTAATCATTCACATGCTTAAGGGCTGGTCCCCGTTCGCTCGCCGCTACTAGGGGAATCTCGGTTGATTTCTTTTCCTCAGGGTACTTAGATGTTTCAGTTCCCCTGGTTCGCCTCTTACACCTATGTATTCAGTGTAAGATACTGACCTTATGGTCAGTGGGTTTCCCCATTCAGAAATGTCCGGGTCACAGGTTGTTGCCACCTCACCGAACCTTATCGCAGGCTACCACGTCTTTCATCGCCTCTGACTGCCTAGGCATCCACCGTGTGCGCTTAATTGCTTGACCCTATAACCCGAAGGAGTCTGGATGTCGCAATAATCACGTTTCAATTTGCCGGATACGCTGACGCGTATCACAATTTAAGACCACTTCTTGCGAAGTGTTCTTGTCAGCATGATATACATTGTTAAAGAGCGGCTGTTCAATGAACAGTGATAAAGCGGTGCTATAACGACAGCAACAGCGACTTATCAATGGTCACGAAACATTCACAAACGGTATTGAGGGTTAAACAGAGTAGTAACGTAATGGTGGAGCCAAGCGGGATCGAACCGCTGACCTCCTGCGTGCAAGGCAGGCGCTCTCCCAGCTGAGCTATGGCCCCATCGAGTCACTCTTTTTAGTCACATTCACCTCTGGCCAATTTTATTTAGCGCAAGGCATTTTATGACGACACATAGCCTGCTATGCGAGGTATAAAATAACGCAGCGATAGATAAAATTTGGTGGGTCTGGGCAGACTTGAACTGCCGACCTCACCCTTATCAGGGGTGCGCTCTAACCAACTGAGCTACAGACCCAAGAGGGGATCGTGCCTTTACCGTTTGCTCTATATCTGATCAGGTAATTCATTGTGGACGCTTACTAACGCGTGACGCATCGTTTAAGGAGGTGATCCAGCCGCAGGTTCCCCTACGGCTACCTTGTTACGACTTCACCCCAGTCATGAACCACACCGTGGTGATCGCCCTCTTGCGTTAGGCTAACCACTTCTGGTGCAGTCCACTCCCATGGTGTGACGGGCGGTGTGTACAAGGCCCGGGAACGTATTCACCGTGACATTCTGATTCACGATTACTAGCGATTCCGACTTCACGGAGTCGAGTTGCAGACTCCGATCCGGACTGAGACCGGCTTTAAGGGATTCGCTGACTCTCGCGAGCTCGCAGCCCTTTGTACCGGCCATTGTAGCACGTGTGTAGCCCTACCCGTAAGGGCCATGATGACTTGACGTCGTCCCCACCTTCCTCCGGTTTGTCACCGGCAGTCTCCTTAGAGTTCCCGACATTACTCGCTGGCAAATAAGGACAAGGGTTGCGCTCGTTACGGGACTTAACCCAACATTTCACAACACGAGCTGACGACAGCCATGCAGCACCTGTCTTACAGTTCCCGAAGGCACACCAGAATCTCTTCCGGCTTCTGTAGATGTCAAGGGTAGGTAAGGTTCTTCGCGTTGCATCGAATTAAACCACATGCTCCACCGCTTGTGCGGGCCCCCGTCAATTCATTTGAGTTTTAACCTTGCGGCCGTACTCCCCAGGCGGTCGACTTATCGCGTTAACTTCGCCACAAAGTGCTCTAGGCACCCAACGGCTGGTCGACATCGTTTACGGCGTGGACTACCAGGGTATCTAATCCTGTTTGCTACCCACGCTTTCGCACCTCAGTGTCAGTGTCAGTCCAGAAGGCCGCCTTCGCCACTGGTATTCCTCCCGATCTCTACGCATTTCACCGCTACACCGGGAATTCTACCTTCCTCTCCTGCACTCTAGCCTGACAGTTCCGGATGCCGTTCCCAGGTTGAGCCCGGGGCTTTCACAACCGGCTTATCAAGCCACCTACGCGCGCTTTACGCCCAGTAATTCCGATTAACGCTTGCACCCTCCGTATTACCGCGGCTGCTGGCACGGAGTTAGCCGGTGCTTCTTCTGCGAGTGATGTCTTTCCTGGCGGGTATTAACCACCAGGCGTTCTTCCTCGCTGAAAGTGCTTTACAACCCGAGGGCCTTCTTCACACACGCGGCATGGCTGGATCAGGGTTGCCCCCATTGTCCAATATTCCCCACTGCTGCCTCCCGTAGGAGTTCGGGCCGTGTCTCAGTCCCGATGTGGCTGATCATCCTCTCAGACCAGCTACGGATCGTTGCCTTGGTGAGCCTTTACCTCACCAACTAGCTAATCCGACATAGGCTCATCCAATAGCGGGAGCCAAAGCCCCCTTTCTCCCGTAGGACGTATGCGGTATTAGCCTGGGTTTCCCCAGGTTATCCCCCACTACCGGGCAGATTCCTATGCATTACTCACCCGTCCGCCGCTCGTCAGCATCTAGCAAGCTAGATCTGTTACCGCTCGACTTGCATGTGTTAGGCCTGCCGCCAGCGTTCAATCTGAGCCATGATCAAACTCTTCAGTTTAAGATCTACGCGGTTCTTACCTGCCACCCGAAAGCGACAGAAGCGAACCAAACTTGGCTCAAGGTTCAAACGAATTCATTCAAAACAGATCCCAAAGGACGAATCCTTTACAACCTTATTGCTTGAGTCGCTTGCCTTGATATTGGGTGATTTGTCACCAACGTCAGCAAGCGCCCACATGAATTACCTGATCAAATTGTTAAAGAGCTAGTCGATGAGGCCGTGCCCCGTTGACGTGTGCGTATACTACCCGATCCACCGCTAGGGTCAACAGCGATTTGAACATTTATTACTAAAAGTCGTTAAAGATTAGGACTCACCCTGCACGCGCCATAAAGCAACGCAAGATATGACCTGGGTCAAAACGGCTATCCCTCTCTCCCATAAGCTTACAGATAGTGGACGTTGTGACTCTTCGCACGAAGCCCAAAACGCCGATTATAAAAGCGAGGGAGATAAAACATGACCATAAAAACCACCTTACTATCCGCACTGGCGACCAGCAGCTTTCTTGCTGCAAGCTTAGCCATGGCTGACGATGGCTTGGAAAATTACCGCCAACGCTTCGAGGCACTGCCTTACCTTCCACCAATCCCTGCGGACAACTCATTAACAGAAGAGAAGGTAGAGCTCGGCAACATGCTGTTCTTTGAACCACGCATCTCGTCGAGTGGCGTTATCAGCTGTGCCACCTGTCACAATCCAGCGCTAGGCTGGGCCGACCGAATTCCCCGCGCTGTTGGCCACGACGGGCAGGTCGGTGAACGTAATACACCCACCGTGTTGAACAGTGGCTTTTTAGGATCACAATTTTGGGATGGCCGAGAACCTGATTTAGAAGGCCAAGCACTAGGCCCTATTGAAGCACCTGTGGAAATGGCGATGGATCTGGAAATGGCATTGGAGCGGCTGGTGGGATTCGAGCTCTATCAGGAAAAATTCAGCGCCGCCTATCCTGATCAAGAAGAACCTATCACCGATGATAATTTGGCCCACGCGCTGGCCGCTTTCCAACGTACGCTCAATACACCCAACTCACCTTTTGATCGTTACCTACACGGTGATTTAGAGGCAATTAACCAACAAGCCAAAGACGGCATGGTGGCCTTTGTAGATAACGGTTGTATTGCATGCCACCGCGGGCCTACTTTAACCGATAGCCAATTCCATGCGATTCAGGTACCAGGCTCAACCGATTTGGGTCGTTACGTCGTGACTGAAGAAGAGAGCGACAAGTACCGTTTCAGAACGCCCACACTGCGCAATGTGGCGGTGACCTATCCGTATATGAATAACGGTGCGACTGAAACACTGGAAGAAGCGGTCGCTATAATGGGCAAAGAAATGCTCGGACGAGAGTTTGATGATGACACCATTAGTGATATTACCGCGTTTCTCACCGCACTAACCGGTGAAATGCCTGATTTTGACGTACCTGCACTACCCTAAACTATCGCTCTAATCCGACACTTAAAACTATCGCCTCAACGCGAACAACCGCCTGGTCAGTGCGACCAGGCGGTTTGATGCTATACAGCCGCCAAACGAGCCAGCAGCTCTTCGCGGCGCTGCGGGGTCGCAAAAGCTTCTTCAATTGCATTGAGGGTTAGCTGACGAAATACCGCTTCGTCCCAACCAAACGCATCGGCGCAAGCAATGTGATTAGTCAACAAACCGCCACCAAAATAGGCGGGGTCATCCGAGCTAATGGTTACTTTGAGCCCTTCAGACAAAAGTTTGGGCAGCGGATGATCACGCAGATCCTGGACTACCTTTAAGCTGACGTTTGAGAGCGGGCAAACCGTTAGAACAACCTGCTCACTGCGCAAGCGCTCAACTACTTCATCATTTTCTAAACAGCGCACCCCATGATCAATGCGCTGAACATCAAGTACATCCAGGGCTTCTTTAATATACTCTGCGGGGCCTTCCTCCCCCGCATGAGCTACGCGCACAAGCCCAAGCTGCTTGGCGCGCTTAAACACCTCTGCAAATTTTACCGGCGGATTATTCTGTTCAGCACTATCCAGACCGATAGCATCCAGCATTTTCCAATAGGGAGCGGCTTGTTCGAGTACGTGCAATGCTTCATCTGCGGGACGGTCACGTAGAAAAGCCATAATCAAGCCGATAGAGAGGTCGAGGTTACCCTCTGCCTCCTGCTTGGCTTTTAATAGTCCAGCCATTACCACTTCCAGCGGCACGCCACGCTGTAGATGCGCCTGAGGATCAAAGTGCATGTCGATATGCACAACGCCCTCATCCCGCGCGCGCTTGAAATAATCCATCGCCAGATCGTAAAAATCTTCCTCATTACGTAGCACGCTCATGCCCTGAAAATAGAGATTCAGGAACCCCTGCAGATCGTTGAAGTGATAAGCATCTTTGGCTTCCTGAACTGTCTTGTAGGGCAGTTCAATCCCATTACGCTGGGCTAGCGCAAACATTAACTCTGGCTCCAGCGAGCCTTCGATGTGCAAATGGAGCTCTACTTTAGGAAGGTTGCGTAAAAATTCATGCATGGAGGGCTCCTAGCGGTCTTATCAATGAATCAATATTGCTCATTATCGATTAGTTAAGCGGACATTGGCTAAGTTTACCGGCATCTAGATGCCAGTGGTACTCGACCCCAGGCAATGGATTCAGCGAACTAACTTGATGAACAAAGAATATAACCGTTCGATTCCTCAGCCATTTATCCAGGGCCGCTGCGATGTGGTTTGCCGTCGCCACATCAACGCCTGCAAATGGCTCGTCAAGAATCACCACTTGAGGGCTAGAGAGCATTAGCCGTGCTAATGCCAGACGCCGGCCTTGGCCACCCGATAGCTGCTGGCCTTTTTCGCCCACCGCTGTGGCTAGACCTTTCGG
Source organism: Halomonas alkaliantarctica (assembly GCF_029854215.1). Lineage (NCBI taxonomy): Bacteria > Pseudomonadati > Pseudomonadota > Gammaproteobacteria > Oceanospirillales > Halomonadaceae > Vreelandella > Vreelandella neptunia. The sequence goes on from NZ_CP122961.1 coordinate 2,253,774, forward strand.
TAGTTGCTCAATCCAGCCATCCAAGGCCACAGCCCTTAATACCTCCCAGAGCTTGTGATCGCTTGCGGTGGGGTTGGCTATACGCAGGTTTTCAGCAATAGAGGCATCAAACAGATCCACCTGCTGAGTGAGCATGGCAAAATGATTAGCACGGTTTTCGGCCGAAAGCAGACACGCTTTAACTCCGCCCACCATCGCCTCACCTTGAGTCGCTATTAACCGCCCCATCAACACACTGGCTAAAGACGATTTTCCGGCGCCAGAGCTGCCGGTAATCACCGCTCGCTTTCCAGCAGGTAATTGGAGATCAATACACCTTAGCGCAGGCTCTAATGTTTGTGCATAGCGCAGAGAGAGCTGATTAACCTGGATGGATAGACCAACGTCTTCAGGCAGCGTAACGGCGGCGGCAGCTGGCGATGAGTCGCCGGTTAATGCATTTAACCGACGCACCGCTGCATAGCTAGCGCCCAGCTTAATAAAGCTAGCGGGTAGTGCAATAAACGCCTCATTCGCTCCCAGCGCTATCAGTGCTGCCATCACCAAAATAGGGCCCGGTACCAACTGCTGGCTAAATACCAGACTAGCGAACCACACGACTGCCACTACCATTAATCCGCTGATGACACTCACCAGGCAGTTTATTAACGCTGCCTTACGCCCCAAGCGGCGCTGATTGTTGAACGCTTGCTGCTCTTGAGTCGCGATCATCGTCCGATGCCACTGGCTCGTTTGATAGCTCATCAACTCAGCCGAGGCCTGCACCTGATCAACCACTAGGCGGCGCAGCGACTGTTGGTCCACCACCTGCTGATAGCTTTGCGTAAATCCCCAGGCAGCGGCTAACAGGGTGGCCACTAACCAGAGCAAGCCCAGCGTCAGCGCCATCAGTACGGCGACCCCGGGCAACCAAATGGCCACAAAAAGCGATACAGCCACCACGCCAAGCAGCGCCACTAACGGTGGCACTAAGAGCCGCAGGTAAAAATTATCCAGGGTGTCGATATCCGCCGTTAACCGGCTCAGCCAGTCGCTGGCACGCTCACCGTGCAAGCGAGTCTCGTCAAGGCGGGTTAAATAGCCAAATACCCGATAACGCAAGTCGGCTAGCAGCGTTAACACCGTATTATGGTTATACAGACGCTCAAGATAGCGCGCTATAGTGCGCGCCAGGGCGAAGAAACGAATGCCGCCACCCGGGACATAAACATCAAGGCGCGCGGGAATACCCAGGGCCAGGGCGATACCGGTCAGAGCACTGGCGGTAATAAACCAACCCGACAACCCCAGCAGCGCAAGCCCTGCCATCAGAGTGACCCACACCAGCAAAGCGCCCACTAAAAAGCGTTTTCGCCGCCGCACTAGAAGCAGCAGCCAAGGACGAAATTCGCGGTAAATAGCCATCATGAGGCCACCTCTACCAATTCGCCCTGCTCAAAAGCCAGATGCCGATGAGCGACGGCGATCACGGTCGGATGGTGGGTCGCTATGACCAGGGTGCGTCCCTCTTGAGCGAGCTCAAGCAAAGCGGCCATAACGAACTGCTCTGTCTCTTGGTCTAAACTTGCCGTCGGCTCATCTAACAGCACCAGCGGTGCATTGCTAAGGTACACGCGTGCGAGGGCCAGCCGCTGGGCTTGGCCACCCGACAACCCCACTCCTCGCTCGCCGATTAACGTATCCAGCCCCTCGGGAAGCTGTGTTAACAGCGGCCCGAAACCAGCGCGCTGCAGTGCGGCGAGCATTTCTTCGCGGGTAGCCGCAGGGGCCGCCAAGCGTAGGTTATCAATCAAGCTGCCATGCAGAAGGCAGGGCTGCTGATCCAGCCAGGCAAAGTGGCTCTCTGCTTGTCGACGGTACTCGCCGGCGCTTGGAGCGATGAAACCCGCAAGCAATGCCAGCAGCGTAGACTTCCCGCTTCCGGAAGTACCGCTGAGCGCCACTACTTCACCATGTAGAACCGTGAGATCGATAGGACCAATCACTTGGCCGCGGCTAGGGTAAGCAACGCAAGCAGCTGTTAATTCAATAGCTGAGCTAGCCGACAGCGGAGTCAGATAACGTTGTTCGCTCATCAAGCTTGGCTGATTGAGGATATTCACCACGCTTTCGGCGGCACCTAGTGCCGCCGCGCGATCATGGTAGTGCTGGGAAAGCGTACGTAAGGGCTGAAAAAATTCAGGCGCGAGCAGCAACACCGCTAGGCCCGAAAAAAGCGTCAACGATGTTGACGGCCCGTACTCGATGTAGCCAAGCAGGCCGAAACCGACATACATGGCCACAACCGCAATCGCGACCGAGGAGAAAAACTCCAGCACTGCCGATGAGAGAAAGGCCAAGCGAAGAGTACGCATGCTAAGACGCCGATAGCCGTCGGTGGCATACCACACATCCTGCTGGGCAGCTGACGTTCGACCGAATAACTGCAAGGTCGTCATGCCACGCACTCGATCAATAAAATGCGCAGACAATCGCGATACCGCAACAAACTGATCGCGATTAAGGCGTTCCGCGCCCATGCCAACCAGTGCCATAAACAGCGGAATAAGCGGTGCAGAAAGCAGTAGGAAAAGCGCCACCAGATAATCCAGCCAACCCGCCACCGCCAGTATCAATAGCGGCAAGCAGAGCGTAATTCGCAGCTGGGGGTAAAAACGCGCGAAATAGCCTTCCAGCGCCTCTATGTGCTCAACCGCCTGATTGGCCAGAGAGCCGCTGTGCTGACTGGTAAGCCAAACCGGGCCTAAGACCGACAGTTTATCCAACATCTGAGCTCTGGCACGCTGTCGAATTCGCAGGCCTGCTTCCAGGCTTAACGTTTCATGCCCCCACTGAAAGGCAGCGCGTAATAGCACACAGGCCACGAGCAGGGAGAATATCGGTAATAGAGCGCTGGGTGGTCGACCGTGCACTACGAGCTGATCAATAAGCCAAGCCAGACCAACCACCACAACAATCGTTTGACTACCTGCCAGTACGCCGCAAAGCGCTGAACCTAGCAGGCGTTTGCGCTCTCCCTTAGCCAACGTTTGCAACCAACTGCGCGGCGTAAGAGAAAGCGCTTCTTCAGTTACCATGAATCAGTGGTATCCCTCGCCTACACGCACTTTGCCGCGGAATACCCAATAGGTCCAGGCGGTATAGGTCAATATAATCGGGATAACGAACACCATACCTACTAGCAGGAACAGCTGTGACTCCGGCGAGGAAGCAGCATCCCAAAGGGTATAATCCGGCGGTACGATCACCGGCCATTTACTTACAATCAGGCCTAGATAGGTGAAGACATAAATGCCGATAGTGGCCAGGAAAGGCACCCCTTCACGACGTTTCTGTACCGAACGGAAGACCACAAAAGCACAGGCCAAGGCAGCAAATGGAAAAACCCAAATTAGTTGAATATTGCCGAACCAGCGCTCCCACACCCTAGGATTAACAAACGGCGTCCAGAGGCTAATCACGGCGAAAACAAACAGCACCAGCGCCAGCAACAGCGGAGTGATTTTATAGGCCCAATCCTGCACATGGCCCTCTGATTTGAGGATTAGCCACGTCGCCCCTAGCAGCGCGTAGCCTGCCATCAGGCCAAGCCCCGTCAGCACTGAGAACGGCGTTAGCCAGTCAAAGGCACCGCCCACATAGGCGAAATTCTCAACCGGAAAGCCCTGGATATAGGCCCCTACCACGGCACCTTGTGCAAAGGCGGCAACCGCCGACCCCCAGCAGAAAGCGCGGTTCCACCAGCGGCGGTTACGGCGGGATTTAAAGCGAAACTCAAAGGCCACGCCGCGGAAGATCAAGCCTGCCAGCATTAAGAAGACGCCGATGTAAAGAGCGGGCAAGAACACTGAATAAACCAGCGGGAAAGCGCCCAGCAAACCAGCGCCACCTAGCACCAGCCATGTTTCGTTGCCATCCCATATTGGCGCCACCGAATTCATCATCACATCCCGGGCATCCTCATCGGGAGCAAAGGGGTAGAGAATGCCCAACCCCAAATCAAATCCGTCCATCAGCACATACATCATGATGCCGAAACCGATGATGAAGGCCCAAACTAACGTTAGATCAAACATTTCCATGTCTAGCTCCTCACCGGGTCAACGTCATCGTCAAAAGGTGTATGTGCCGCCGACATAGGCCGCATTGGGCGTTTGAAGTTCTCGTCGGTGGTATCGCGCTCCTCTTCCGGTAGCATGCCGTTGCGAACCACTCGCGTGAGGTAATAAATGCCCGCGTAAAACACCACACCGTAAACCAATGCATAGCCAATCAGCGTAAACAGGGCCATAGGGCCAGTGAGCGAGGGTGTTAACCCCTCGGCATGGGTCATCATGCCGTAAACCAGCCACGGGGAACGACCTGACTCTGTAACGATCCAGCCCGCCAGAACAGCAACAAAGGGCATGGGAATCATTGCCGTCAGGCCTTTTAAGAATAGCCGCTTGTCATAGATACGCCCTTTGCGGCGCAATACCAGTCCCGTCAGCGCCACCGCAATCATTAGCAGACCAATCCCTACCATAACTCGGAAGCCCCAGAAGACGATCAGCACTGGCGGCTGCTCTTCAGGCGCCGCTTCACTAATCCCTGGCACTTCCCCATCAATAGAGTGAGTCAAGATAATGCTGGCCAGGTTCGGAATAGCCAGCTCAAAGTGGTTGGTTTGTGCTTCCTGATCAGGAATGGCAAACAGCAGCAGCGGCACATTGCCAGAGGTTTCCCAGTGCCCTTCCATGGCAGCCACTTTAGTCGGCTGGTGCTCCAGGGTGTTTATGCCATGAAAATCGCCGATGACTGCTTGAGTCGGCGCCAAAAAAAGCAGCAGCCATAGACACATAGATAGCGCGCGGCGATTCGCGTCCGGGTCTCGATCACGCAACAGAAACCAAGCGCTCACCCCAGCGACAACAAAACCCCCTGTCAAAAACGAGGCAACAGCCATATGCATAAAGCGGTAAGGAAACGACGGATTAAAGATCGCCTCGCTCCAAGAGGTCACGTGGAAGCGGAAATCAACTAACTCTACGCCCGCAGGGGTATGCAACCAGCTATTAGCGGATAGAATCCAGAAAGAAGAAATAAAGGTACCCACCGCCACCATAATGGCAGCAAACAAATGAACCCCTTGAGGCACCTTACCGCGGCCGAATAGCAGGACGCCCAAGAAGGCTGCCTCTAAGAAAAACGCGGTGACGACTTCATAGCTGAGCATTGGGCCGAGGAAATTCGAAGAGGCCTGGGAAAAGTTGCTCCAGTTAGTGCCAAACTGGAATGACATGACGATGCCAGACACCACCCCCATCCCAAATACAACGGCAAACACCTTTGTCCAGAATAGCGAGAGGCGATCCCACGCAGGGTTCTTCGTCTTAAAAAACAGACCATGAAGCAGCGCTATGTAAGACGCAAGGCCAATAGTAAACACGGGGAAGATTGCGTGAAACGACACAACGAATGCGAATTGCAATCGCGATAATACGAGCGGATCAAGTTCCATTTCACTCTCCTAAGACCTGAATCGGCATCCCATGGATGGGTTAAAACAAGCTTAGTAGAGCCTTTATGGCACGACACTTCTAGTTATAAGCACTAAGCTTATTTCTTTACGCTTTTTTACTTTATCTGCATTCTTTACGCTTTCAGAAAACATTCACCAGTGCCCCTCTTGGACAATCATTGTACTATAACTTCCAGATGTCCAAGATGAGTCGCATTGCCGCACCGATTGCCATAGACGCTCACTATGAAGAGATAAGCACTATCGAGACATGATGACGATACTGACCATATAGCCGGTGTACGCGATAAATAGCGCCAGCAGAACCCCCCCTTCCAAACGATTAATGCGCCTTGGGCGGCCACGCCAGGAAAACGCAAACAGTAGCATGAGAAGCGTCATGCCAGTCATCACGCTCCAATCGCGCACCAGCACCTCTCGACCTGCATCAATGGGCGCAATCACGCCTGCGAGCCCAACCACCGCCAAGCTATTAAACAAGTTGGAACCGACCACGTTGCCCAGCACCATATCGTGCTCTTTCCGACGCAGTGCCGTAATAGAGGATGCAAGTTCGGGCAGTGACGTACCAATGGCGACCACGGTCAAACCAATAATCAAATCGCTCACACCGAAGCGCACCGCAATTTCAACCGCTCCCCATACCAGCAGACGCGAGCTGCCGATTAGCAGCACCAGACCCACTAGCGTCCATATAATGGCTTTACCCCGGGACATCGGTTTGCTATCCAAGGTTTCCGCTACTTCAGCTACCAGCGCATCTTCGGGCTGATTGCGCGAGCGAGCTATACTTACAACGATAAAAACAGCCAACGCCAGCAAAAGACACACGGCCTCCCAGCGCGCGACAAATCCGTCCAGTAGCATCAAGCCCGTCGCCAGCATGACCAGCATCAATATCGGCATCTCTTTACGAATAACGCTAGAATGCACCGACAGCGGGGCAATAAGCGCTACCAAGCCGAGAATCAAACCGATATTGGCAATATTTGATCCGTAGGCGTTACCGACTGCCAGACCTGGATTCCCGTCCATCGCCGCCAGCACTGACACCATCATTTCTGGCGCCGAAGTACCAAAACCGATAACCAACATCCCGATCAACAGTGGTGACAAGCCCAGCCAACGCGATGTTGCCGCAGCGCCGTCGATAAACTTCTCGGCACTCCAAACCAAGAGGATTAATCCAAATACAACCGCTAATGTGGGAAGTAGCATTCCATTTCCTTCAAGACATAATTATTGGCACTGTTTGCAGATTTGTATCTAAATACCACTTTATAGGAGAGGCAGTAAGATACTATGGCTAGCAACCTTAACCATCCTATTGAGATACTTTAGTGAGGAATTAACCTGACAGAACAGTATGCGGCCATTATGATCGAATTTAACCGCTCGTCACTGCGCCGCAGCATCGTTGTCTAAACTAACGCTTTGGTCAAGCAACTAACCTACGTTTTTGAACATTTTTTTCAGCGACATAGGCTTATAAAATGCGCATTTGGCAACCTAATCCGCCACATCCTAGTAGTTTTGCTAGGTGTTAGCACTGAGAGTTTTGGTTTTTGCTACCCCAACAATTGATTAAACGCCGTACATTACCGGTCAACGCCCCCCTCGTTGACCGCTTGCCACCTGAGGCTAGAACTCAGCGACGGCGTTTGCGTGCCTGTCATGAATGTGACTGGGTGTCGGCGCTGCCACCGTTAAACTCTGGCGAGAAAGCAAGCTGCCCGCGCTGCTCACATGTTTTAGTTAAACGCCACCGCTACCCAGCGCAGCGCAGTATGGCCCTAGCCATCGCCTCACTTATCGCCCTTATGGTAGCGGTGTCGTTTCCATTTATTAGCTTTACGGTCAGCGGAGTAAGTAACCGCATTGAGCTGACCCAGACCGCTACCGCACTGATTGGCTTTCACCAGCCGGTGGTCGCTATTGCCGTCATTATGACCATTGTCGTACTCCCTGCGGTCTACCTACTCGGCGTCTTTTGGCTTCAGTTTGGGCTACTCCGCGATCGCCCCCTACCCTATAGTCGTGATATCGCACGGTCACTGGCGCACTTAACGCCATGGATGATGGCCGATGTCTTTATTATCGGCGCTCTGGTGAGCCTGATAAAGATAGCCGGGATGGCCGACGTTGAAATAGGCATTTCCTTTTGGGCATTCTGTGCGTTTGCACTTCTACTATTAATGACGACCCAATCCCTGGATGCCGATTGGATGTGGTTCTCACTAGAGGGAGAACCACTGGCCCCCGAAGGCACTCAAACAGGGCTTCCTGCTGGCGACCAAGGTCTAACGGGCTGCCCAACTTGCGGGCTGATCAACCGGCTATCGCCGCAGGGTCGCGGTCACTGTGTTCGCTGCCATGAAAAGCTTCATCAGCGACTGCCTCATAGCTTACAGCGCACCTGGGCACTTCTCGGCGCATCGGCCATCATGTACATTCCTGCCAATGTATACCCCATTATGACGACCACCAGCTTGGGCAGCTCCTCACCTTCAACCATTATTGGCGGCGTTGTTCAACTGATCCAGATGGGCTCATGGCCAATCGCTGCGATTATCTTTATCGCCAGCGTGATCGTTCCGGTCGGCAAATTGGTGGCATTAATCTGGCTGTGCTTAGTGGTTCGACGTAGCAGCGTATTAAATGCCCAAAGCCGCACTCGTCTGTATCGCTTAACGGAATTTATTGGCCGTTGGTCAATGGTCGATGTTTTTGTGGTGGCCATATTAGTGGCCCTGATTCGCGCAGGTTCCTTGATGTCAATTACGCCGGGGCCGGCGGCACTCGCTTTTGGCTCGGTGGTGGTATTAACCATGCTGGCAGCAATGACATTTGATCCACGCTTAATTTGGGACACCCCGCCTCCACCTCGCCACTCTCTTCTTCGCCGTAAAGCGGCCACCAAGGAATCTGTTGATGGCTAATGAAACACCGTCTAATAGCAACTCAACAAACGATCAGGATCTTAATAAGGCCAAAACGTCACGCCAGACAAGGCTCTCGCCTATTTGGGTGGTGCCCATCGTCGCTATTGCGATTGGTTTATGGCTGGTTTATGACAACTACTCCAGTCGCGGCACCTTGGTGACGCTAACCATGGATAATGCCGAGGGTATCGAAGCGGGCAACACGCTGATTCGTAGCCGCAATGTAGAAGTGGGCCGAGTGCAGGGAGTGCGATTGTCTGACGACCTTTCCCATGCAGTCCTGACCGCCCGCATTCAGCCGGAAGTAGAGGACATGCTGCGCGAAGATGCCCGCTTTTGGGTCGTCAAACCGCGCATTGGCCGTGAAGGTATCAGTGGTTTGGGCACCGTGCTCTCTGGCGCGTATATTCAGCTTGAGCCAGGCACCGAGGAAGCACCACGGCGAGAATTCCCCGTTAGCGATATCCCTCCTGTTGCGCCCGCCGGCCAAGCGGGACTGCGTCTTAGCTTGACGAGCCAGTTGGGTAATTCACTGCGTGTAGGCGATCCGGTCTCTTACCAGGGATATACCGTGGGACGTATCGAAGAGAATAGCTTTGAGCCTCGCTCTCGCACCATGCAGCACCAGGTGTTTATTGAAGAGCCGTATACCAATTTAGTTACCGATAGCACCCGTTTCTGGACCTCTAGCGGTATCGATTTCCGTTTGGACGCCGACGGCGTGCGCGTGAACGTTGAGTCACTGGAGGCCCTACTGGGTGGCGGTGTTAGCTTCGGCGTACCCGAAGACTTGCCTATGGGGCAACCGGTAGAAGCCAATACACACTTTACCCTCTATGCCGATGAAAACGCCGCAAGGGAAGGCACCTTTAATCGCTATTTAGAGTATGTACTGCTGGTAGATGAAACGGTTCGAGGACTTTCCAAAGGAGCGCCGGTAGAGTTTCGCGGCGTACGAATCGGTACCGTTGCTGCCGTGCCCTGGAACTTTACCGCGCCGCAACCCGACTCTCGCGCACGCTTTGCGATTCCCGTACTGATTCGGATTGAGCCTCAGCGCCTGGGTATTGAAAATAGCGATATTGACCTTGAAGAGTGGGAGACGCGGTTCCAACGCATGTTCGGCTTGGGGCTGCGAGCCTCGCTAAAAAGCGGCAGCTTGCTAACAGGCGCCCTATTTGTCGACCTAAATTTCCAGCGCGACTTAGCCGATGAGTATGTTGCCGAGCGCTTTTCGGATCGCGACGTATTCCCCACCGTGCCTGGCGGCTTTGCCCAGATCCAGGCCCAGGTGACCGATTTACTCGATAAGTTAAATGCACTTGAGGTTGAACCGCTACTAACCGGACTGGATCGTAACCTGCAGGCTTCTGAAAGCATGTTGAATGAGGTTCGCGACGTCAGTGCCTCTCTTAATCAGTTGATCAATGACCCTGAAACCCAGGCCGTTGGAGGCAACCTTAACGCGACACTGGATGAGCTGCGCAGTACGCTACAGGGATTATCCCCTTCATCGCCAGCCTATCAAGAGCTTACAACAGCTATTGAACGACTGGATCGCTTGATGCGTGACCTGCAACCCCTGACTCGCACGCTCAATGACAACCCCAGAGCACTACTGTTCGATAACCTGGATGCCCAAGACCCCATTCCGCGCGCGCCACATGATTAAGGAGCCTACTATGTTGACAGGGAAGAAGATGTTTAGACGTGAAAGTATGCTGACATGGGTGAAATGCTTGACCCTGCTACTGATCTGCATGCTGGTCTCTGCCTGCGCCAGCAGCGTCTCCCCGCCCGCACGCTACATGCTGCCGAGCGGACCATCGGCTAGTACCCCCAACCAGCCAGAGGGCACGCTTATGGTGAACTCCCCGAGGCTTGCCCACTACCTGGATGTCGACGGCATTGTGATGCAGCTAGACGACATTACGCTGAACGCGGCTCGGGAACATCAATGGGCAGAAGGGTTAGGCAGACAGTTAGAACGGAGACTGCGAGCTAACCTAGCGCAAGCACTGCCAACGCTTAGGGTTATGCGTGCGGAAGGTGAACAGGCCAACGCCTTGACCCTGCGCCTGAACGTTGATCAATTCCAAGGCCGCTTCGATGGTGTCGCCGTGGCCAGCGGCCAATGGCAATTGCTTAACGATACCGGTGAACTGCTGGAGATGAAAAATTTCTATGCGGAAACAACCCTTGCAGAAGATGGCTACCCGGCACTGGTACGCGCACTAAGCAAAAGCTGGGATCAAGCTGCCGGGCTTATTGCTACACAAATTCGCCAAGGTCATTATTTTAATTAATTCACGATTTTCTAAACGTAGCTCACTGATCTACGCTTAATTCAGCCTTCTCAGGGATGTTCACATGGCCAATGAATCGAACAACACCGCTGTATTACCCGCCGTGCAACTGCGCGATTCAGTGAATACTCTGATGCAGACAGTCACGACGATGCTGGAAGGGAAAGCGTCACTGACAACCCTTGAAGCAGCTTTGCATAGTCACGATGCCCTGCTAGATCAGTTAGCAATGCACTCACTCGATGCGTCAACGCTCGCTGCTCTTGAGCGTATTGAGCAATTTATAACCCTGCGCGCGGGTGACTACTATCAAACGACGACCGACAAGCTCGATGATCAACAGAAAAACCGTTTGATTTCACTGTTTGCTCGACGGCTACTTGCTCTAGAGGGGCTAGGGCCAGCAACAGCGCGCCAGTTATTCCAACTGGGCGTATTCACCCCCGAACAGTTTTTTGCATTGACGCCTGGGGCGCTTGCCCAGCTTGAACTACCGCCCGCGACAATGGCTCGACTGATTCCTCTACATGCCCAGCACTCTTCCCTGACACGAGACAGCTAATCAAGCTGGCATTCTATAACCGTGTTACACTACTCGGCTTATTACTGACACGTAGTTTTCTGGTGTGTCCGTGCACATCAGATGATAGCGCACCTTTGAGCTATAACCTTCACATCTCCTGTCACGGTCATCCACGGCTAACCAACGACCATCGCGGCACGCTGAATTATCTGGCACACTTCGCTGCCGCGAAGGTAGATCAACCTCGCTTTTTGAACTTTACATCTAGTGATAACAACCACTTACCGGTACTAACTCACTAGGTGACTGCGGAGAACGCATGAGCTTTTCTGAACTTGGCCTGCACGCCGATTTGTTACGCGCTGTCACAGCGCAAGGTTACACCGAACCTACCCCGATACAACGACAGGCCATCCCTGTCGTACTAGAAGGTCGTGACATGCTGGCCAGCGCCCAAACCGGCACTGGCAAAACCGCTGGTTTCACGCTGCCAATGCTGCAACGTTTAAACACCGGCAAACGACCTGCAAAGCGTCAGGTACGTGCGCTTGTGTTAACCCCTACGCGTGAACTCGCCGCCCAAGTAGGCGAAAGCGTGTCGACCTATGGCCAACATCTGGCGCTGCGCTCCCATATTATTTTTGGCGGCGTTGGCCAACAGCCTCAAATCGATGCACTAAAAGCTGGTTTGGATGTGCTTGTTGCCACCCCAGGCCGCCTGCTGGACCTTCACCAGCAGGGGCATGTGGATCTCTCCTGCGTAGAGATTTTAGTGCTTGATGAAGCTGACCGTATGCTGGACATGGGCTTCATCCACGACATTAAGCGCTTGCTGCGCCTGGTGCCTAAAAAGCGCCAAAACCTGCTGTTCTCGGCGACATTCTCCAATGAGATCCAGACCCTGGCACAACAGCTGCTGGACAACCCAGCGATGATTGAAGTGGCGCCGCGGAATGCCACTGCCGAGAAAATTGAACAGGCTATCTACCGTGTCGACCGCGAGAAGAAGCGCGAACTGCTGGCCCACTTAATTCAGCAAAATGGCTGGTTCCAAGTGCTGGTATTTACGCGGACCAAACATGGCGCTAACCGTCTTGCAGAACAGCTATCCAAGCAGGACATCCCTTCCATGGCGATTCATGGTAATAAAAGCCAGGGCGCTCGCACCCGCGCGCTAACGGCATTTAAGAGTGGCGACCTGCAGGTACTTGTCGCCACCGATATCGCTGCTCGCGGTCTGGACATTAATGAGCTGCCCCATGTCGTCAATTTCGACCTACCCAACGTAGCCGAGGATTATGTCCACCGCATTGGTCGCACCGGACGTGCTGGCAGCAATGGTGAAGCCGTCTCGCTAGTGTGTGTCGATGAAGACGCTCTGTTGGGCAATATTGAGCGACTAATCAAACAGACGCTGCCCAAGCATATTGAACCTGGCTTTGAGCCCGACCCCAGTATCAAACCTGAGCCCATCGAGAATGGTCGACGCAATCAACGTCAGCCTCGCGCCAAACGCAAACCAGAAGGGCAGAGTGCCAATACCGGCGGCGAGCGTAAACGTCGCGCGCGGCGCTAGCTCAGATTGCAGGAATATGCGAAGGTATTGCCTTCGCATATTCCAAGCCGCTCTTTCCAGCAGCTATTTTAGCCAAAACTTTTCATGGAGTGATTATGGCGTCTTCTCAACTGATGGCCGAGTACCGCCAATGGCTGACGTTTCAACGTCAAGAGCAGCTTAGCCGCGAACATCAAGGGATCGTGCAGCGTTTAGAGGACGCCCGTGCGTCGGCTAATCAGGTACTTCAAGCCTACCGCAGCATGGCTGAAAAGGCCTCGGTTGAAGGCGCCTGCTATCGCACGATTTTCTTGCGCCAGCGGGATGACAACCACGCCCTCCCCTGTGAAGGCTGGCTGTTTGTACGCCGAGTACTAAGTGAAGGCAATAGCACTCGCGTACGTGTTACCCTGCTTGAAACCTTTACCCTTGAAGATGGCATCATGGCGCCAGGCGATAAACCTGCTCGCAAGCTTACTTTAGAAATATTCGACCAGTTGAATATGGATAAAGGGATGCGCACAAACGTCAGGGTCGACTGCCTGGACACTCCCCAGGATTACCACTTCATTACGCTACTCGATGCCGTTCGCGGAGACTTGCGCCCGCACCTTAAATAAGTACCCGCATGGCAACGCGTCGTTCAACTACGTTTATTTTACTGATGGTCGTGGTGGGGCTTAATTTACGCCCCGCCATGTCTTCGGTTGCCCCATTACTTACTCGCCTGCAAGAAAGCGCGGGGCTTTCCGCTACCGCTGCAGGACTACTCACTACGCTACCCGTGCTGTTTTTAGGCCTCTCGGCCCCACTTGCCCCCACACTGGCGAAACGCATAGGCAGTGAACGGGCGCTGAGTGCGGCACTGATACTCCTGGCGGCTGGGCTGATTTTGCGTGGACTGCCGATTCCCGGCGTTCTCTTTATCGGTTCGGCGATGGCAGGCTGTGCGATCGGCATTGGCGGCACCCTGCTACCGGCACTGGTTAAGCGAGAGCTTCCCGACAGCGCCGATCTGCTCACCGGCTTATACACCTTGGCGCTCTGCTTAGGTGGCGCCTTAGGGGCCGGGCTTAGCGTCCCGTTAACGCAACTGCTCGGCAGTTGGCAGGCAAGCTTGATGAGCTGGTCACTACTAGCACTCTTCGCACTGGTGCTTTGGCACTTAAAAATGCCTCGCTCGTCTCGGGCAAACACCCCCATAGCACCCAAGGGCGGTATTTTACAACTCCTTAAGCAGCCGCTTACCTGGTACGTCATGCTGTTTATGGGTATTCAGTCGTCCATGGCGTACATCGTATTTGGTTGGCTGCCCACACTACTGGTTGAGCGCGGTTATAACGAAGCCGATGCAGGCTGGACCATGGCGGTGTCTATTATGTCCCAGCTAGCCTCCGCACTAGGCGCGCCATGGCTTGCACGCATGGGGCGTGATCAACGCCCAGCGTTATTAGTGGTGCTGTTTAGCACCGCCATTGGTCTATGGATGCTACTGATCGCACCATTAGTATGGCAATGGCCTGGCGCTGCACTTCTGGGTATCGGCCAAGGCGGCAGCTTTAGCCTGGCGCTAAGCCTGCTAGTCTTACGCACGGCAAACTCGCGCCTTGCCGGTCAGCTTTCTGGGCTGGTCCAGGGTGGTGGTTATACGCTGGCAGCCCTCGGGCCTTTTGGTGTGGGGGTTATGCTGCAAACAGGTGCTAACACATCACATATCGCTTGGCTGTTGCTTATTCTGATCACGGTTTGCTGTGGCTTTGCGCTACTGGCGGGCCGCAATCAGCGATTGGATGACCAGAGCGGCGAACTTTTGATACAGCGTGTAACGCCCACCTAGCAGGTTTCGTACAAAGCCCCAGGAGATGGCGATGATCCCTCACTCCCCTATAGCCAGCAATTTACCCGCCCAAGAGCGTATTTTAGTCATCTATACGGGCGGAACTATCGGTATGCAGCAGCATGCTGACGGGCTCGCGCCTGGCGGTGACTTTGCCACTCGAATGGCGACGGCCCTTAGCCAGCTACCCATTACCCAACAGCAATCCCTTCCAGCCTATAAGGTCGTCAGTTACGCGAAACTGATTGACTCCAGCGCGGCCACCCCACTCACTTGGCAACAGCTCGCCCGGGATATTAACGACCAGCTAACGGCCTACGCCGGTTTCGTGATTATTCACGGCACCGACACCCTTAGCTGGACCGCTGCCAGCCTTGCCTATCAACTCCAGGGGCTAGATCGCCCAGTGGTCGTAACAGGCTCGATGCTGCCGCTGGAATCGCACGGCAGCGATGCCTTGGACAACCTGCACGGCGCGCTGCAGTTCGCTGCCAAGCCCGCGCTCCAAGAGGTGGCTATTTACTTTGCAGGGCAATTGCTGCGGGGCGTCCGCGCCATCAAGCAGCATAGTGAAGCAGCCAACGCCTTCGCCTGCCCTAACTATCCGCTGCTCGGCGAGCGGGTAGGCGATGATTTTATTTATTACCCCAGCCGTGGGCTTGGTCTGCAGCAGCGTGGCGCGCCGCGTTTCGAGCTCCCTGACTACCGACTGGTCAATCAAGGGGAGATTGTTCGCATCGCTCTTTGGCCGGGCATATCTGCCTGGCAGTTGGACGCCTGGTTGAGTGATTCGCGGGTTAAAGGGGCGTTACTTCAGCTCTGGGGCGCCGGCAACCTCCCCGGAGACCCCAGTATGCTGGACGTTCTCGCCAGGGCCAGCGGGGAAGGCAAACTGCTCGCCGCCATTAGCCAGTGCCCACAGGGCAGTGTTCACCTGGGTGCTTACGCGGCTGGGCATGGGCTGAGTGATGCAGGTGTGCTCGCAGGCGATGATATGACGCCAGAGGCGGCTTTCACCAAGCTGGCCCACTTACTGGCCCAGCCACTCGTATTAGAAGACCAGCAACAGCTCTTTTTGACGTCGCTAGTCGGTGAACGCTAGCAAATCAAAGCGGTTGAATAGTGGCGTAGGCTGATAATCCAGCTATGTTATAGGGAGTCTTTTAACCGCTTGAAGGAGCAACAGATTATGGAAAAACCGGTACACCATTTTAGCGAACTATTCGAGCAGTTGGGACTGGCATCTGACGCAGATTCAATCGAGCGCTTTATCCAACGCAACGCCCCGCTCCCGGAAACGATGCCATTGGCTGAAGCCCCCTGCTGGAACGAGGGTCAGGCTGAATTTCTAAAAGAAGCGGTAGAGGAAGATGCTGATTGGGCAGAGGTCGTCGATCACCTTGATGCCTCGATGCATAAAACTCAATAACGCCTCGGTTTGATCAACACCGCGCCGCCTAGTGCGGCGCTATCGATTTAAACGTGCCTCAACGCGTTCAAGAATCTGACGGCTGACTTTGCTGACTAGCGGCTTGGCCGCTTTGTTAACGGCTTTCTCCATTAAGCGGTTGCGAATTTCGTAGCTTAGCGTCAACGCCACTTCGGTCCCTTCTGGCACTTCGCGAAGACGATAGCGACCCTGGTTCTTGACGCCATTCAGCGACTCCCAGGCAAGCACATTGGGCGGTTGGATCTCGGTAACCATGACATCAAACGCCCAATCCATACCCACAGCGCGTACGTGCCAGCGATAACGATTTTCGCCCAAGGTCTCTATTGACCGGATTAGATCTGAGTAATCGGCAAAATCTTCGACGCGGCGCAATAGATCAAATACGCGTTCCGGCGGAGCATTAATGATTTCACTATGTTCAATCGTTGCCATTGGTTCGCCTCTAACATCATGGATGGTTAGCGTAGCATGTTGATATTAATGCTGCCCATCTACGCACTTTTTACCTCAATCAGGTACATCGATAGACGCTAGAACTGGTCAGATTAACGGCTATTGCGTAAACTGCCGCCCTTCCGGACCGGACCCCGGAACGCCGCGACAGCCTACCGCTGCTCGCGATTAATAAATTCTCCGACAAAGAGTGTTTTCTCATGTCATCAATATCCCCAGTGGCGGCTGATAAAGCCACCACGACCGTCGTTATCTATTCCGGTGGAATGGACTCTTTTACCGTGCTTCACCGCGCGCTGCGTGAAGGTCTTAAGGTACACGCACTTTCGTTCGACTATGGCCAGCGGCATGTCCGCGAACTCAATACTGCCCGCCAAGTATGCGCTGCACTGGGACTGCCCCATCAAGTGGTCGATATTCGCGCTATACACGGTTTGATCGACAATTCGGCGCTCACCGATCCTGACCAAGCGATGCCCCAAGGCGACTACGACGCGGATAATCTTCGCGCTACCGTCGTACCCAATCGCAATATGATCCTGCTCTCCCTGGCAATTGCCAAGGCAGTCAACATTGGCGCAGAGCGAGTCGACTACGGTGCCCATGGCGGCGACCATGTTCTCTACCCCGACTGTCGCCCCGAGTTCGTCGAAGCGATGAATCACGTCGCGGGCATCGCCAACTTCGAGCCAGTAAAGCTCCACGCCCCTTACCTCACTGTAAGCAAAGCCGACATCCTGCGTGAAGGCCTCGCGATGGGGCTGGATTACCGTCATACCTGGACCTGCTACGAAGGCCGTGAACTTGCCTGTGGCGTGTGCGGCAGTTGCAGCGAACGACTGGCCGCCTTTGCAGCCAACGGTGTCACCGACCCACTGGCTTACAGCGTAGACAGCGCAGTAGGTCAACGCTGATGTATCAAGTCAAAGAAGCCTTCTACACCCTACAGGGGGAAGGTGCCCAAGCAGGAAGAGCGAGTGTTTTCTGTCGTTTTAGCGGCTGCAACCTGTGGTCAGGCCGTGAGATTGATCGAGCGACGGCTAAATGCACTTTTTGCGATACTGACTTTATTGGCACTAACGGCATCAATGGCGGCAAGTTTGCCACTGCTACCGCCCTTGCTGAGCACATTGCAGCGCTCTGGCCCAGCCAAAGCGGTGACACCAAGCAACATGCGACGCCCTATGTGGTGTTTACCGGCGGTGAGCCGCTGCTGCAGCTCGACGCGGCGCTGATTGCCACGCTGCACAGCCATGGGTTTGAGGTGGCCGTTGAGACCAACGGTACGCTGACCCCACCCCCAGGTATTGATTGGTTATGCGTAAGCCCTAAGGGCAGCAATCCGCTGGCCGTTACGCAAGGCGACGAGTTAAAGCTCGTTTACCCCCAGGCAGACGCTCCCCCAGAGCAGTTTTCCAACCTTGGGTTTCGCCACTTCTTTCTACAGCCGATGGATCTTGTTCCTCTCAATCAGGAAAAGACCACCGTTGCTGAAGCGACCGCCTACTGTATGGCTAACCCCCAGTGGCGTCTGTCGCTACAAATGCACAAATTAGCAGGCTTTGATTAATGTCCCTATTCGTAAACAAACTGACCCATATCGATGTCTCCCTCTGGTGCCCCCAGCGCGGCCTGGTGGGCTGTAGCTGGCAGGTGGACGCAGTGCTGGATGGCGAGCTGGGCGAAGATGGCATGCTGTTCGATTTTGGTGAAGTCAAGCCGTGGATCAAGCGCACACTCGATAGCGGCTTGGATCATACTCTTCTAGTGCCCACCCAGGCGCCTGGAGTGACTGTTACAGAGTGCCCTGAAGGTGTCTGTGTGCGCACCACCACGCCTTATCCGATGGAAGTGCGCGGCCCCAAAGAGGCGTTTAGCCTGCTGCCCTGGCAAACCATTGAGCTTGACACGGTCGCTGAGTATTTAAGCCAGCAGCTCACCGAACAGCGCCCTAACAATGTCCACAAGGTCACCCTAACGCTTAACGACGAGGTGATTGAAGGCGCTGCCTATGGCTACACGCACGGCCTGAAGCGCCACCTAGGTAACTGCCAGCGTATCGCCCACGGGCACCGTTCGAGGCTACATATCTTTCAGAAAGAGGTACGTCAACCTAAGCTCGAACAGCAGTGGGCCGCATGGTTGGATAATCGTTACCTGCTTGAAGAGGCGGATATCACTTCACGGGATAACGACTTTCTGATCTGCGGCTATCGGGCCGCTCAAGGTGATTTCTCCATTACGCTGCCACAGTCGCTATGCGCGATCCTCCCCGGCCCTACCACGGTAGAAAATATCGCCGCCTGGCTGGCAAAAGAGGTTGCCACGCAAAGCGGTGTAACCACGCGCATTCAGGCCTTTGAGGGCATTAACAAGGGCGCGATTGCCACGTTTCCACCCAGCGCTATACCCGGTACTGGGCTATGAGTGAGGAGTGTCGGGCGGGGTGTGGCGCCTGCTGCATCGCGCCCTCAATCAGCTCAGCCATCCCCGGCATGCCAGAGGGCAAGCCTGCAGGCGTCCGCTGCGTTCAGTTAGACGAGGATAATCTGTGCCGTTTGTTCGGTGATCCGAGCCGGCCCAAGGTCTGCGAGCGGTTTCACTTTGATGCTAGTGTGTGCGGTGAGCACCGGGAAGAGGCGCTCGCCACCTTGACGTGGCTGGAGCAGGACACTCGATAAAGAGTGCCCTGCTTTTGCTTGTCAACCTTCAGCGCCTACTGGCCTCGGCAAACGGCGATCCAGCAAGTTGATCCAGCGGGCTAGCACCGGTGCATCGCTATTGCTGACTTCGCTCAACAGCTGCCTAAAACTCTCTTTCGCCTGCTGGTCGTTGGGCTCAATACGCGTCAGCCATAGCTCAAGAGCCGCTAGCTCCTGGTGGCGATTGCCGTGCTCGCGCGACTGGTTTATCGCCATTTCCGCCAATGCCCTGACCTCATTGGCAGGGTGTCCAAGCAGATCACGCACTTTGGCCAGTTGGGTGGCTAATTCGGGCAAAAATAGCGTGGTACGCTCGCGAGCAATCACCAAGCACTGATCGAGGTACTCCTCTGCAGCATTTAACTCGCCTAGTTCAATGCAGGCATCCGAGTACCATAGCACCGGCCGCTGGTAGCGGTCGCGACCGTTCAACTCCGCCATCTGATCCAGGCTGTCGCGTAACTGAGTCAACCCGGTAGCATCGCCTGCCAGGGCTCGTTGCCAACCGAGAATAAACTGGCTGGAAATTTGCCACAGCTGTAAATCAGGCGTGCCGGTCATTGCCGCCGCTCGCTCCGCATGTCGCGCAGCGAGGTGGATGTGGCCTAGCTGGCGATAGAGCGCGGCGGCAAATAGCAGCGCCAGCGCTAAGGTGCCGGGGTGGGCAATTTTCTCCGCCAGTCGAATCGCCGCTGACACCTGACGTTCGGCACGCTGATAATCACCGCGCAGGCAGAGCGCCCAGCCCTGAAAGCAGGCGGCAGAAACTTGCGGATGATCGGAGAATGGCAGCCACTCGATCATCATTTGCGCATTGAGCGGATCGATTTCATCTAAATGATCGTGAGCCTGCTGAATGCGACCTGCCCAGTATTCGCAGTTAGCGCGAGCATAGTCGGCCAAACGACGATAGCGCGGATCTTCAAGGCGTGCGGCAAGATCAGCAAGCGTCGACGCCAGTGCGAAGGCATCGGCATGGGCATAGCGCTGGCTCCGCCCTACCCAAAGCCCCCATTTGACCAGGAATATCTGCTCTAGATCTTCTGGGTCTTCCAACCTATCGGTTCCCGATTCACGCAGCAACTCCCGGGCACGTACAAAACTTTCGTGAGCGGTTGGCGAGCCGTGGCCCTCAAGAGAGAACGCCGCCTGACCACGCACGGTGAGTAGACTCACTTCACGCTCAACTTCATGCTCAACGTGGCGCAGGCTTGCCAAACCGAAATCGGCCATACGTAGCGCGGTGCGGTTGGCACTCACCTTAAGCGCTTCCCGGGCGGCCAATTCGAAATAGCGAGCGCCACGGGCATAATGACCGCTCCTGCGCAGATGGGTGGCAAAATCGCCGGGGTGGCGACTAATCCAAACCGGGAAGCGCTCCTCGATTAAGGTCACCACCTGTTGGTGCAGCTTGACCCGCACATCTCGCGGACAGGAAAGATAGGCCGCTTCTTGCAATAGCTGATGGCTAAACTGATATTCGTGCTCACCGCTCTCTTTATCGACCGGCTCGACAATTTCCAGCGACCGCATATGTTCGAGCGCTTGGTTAAGCCGCCCTTTTTCCCAACCGCTGCACTCAAGCAGGAAATCCAACCGGAAGCGCTTACCCAGCACTGCGGCTACGTGGGCAATTTCGCGATCTGCCTCAAGCTGATCGATGCGGCTTGCCAGCAGTCCTAATAACCCTTTAGGCAGTTCATCGAACTGGACACTGCGTCCCTCGCGACGATCCATATCCAGACGCCGGCAAATCTCTTGCATATAGAGCGGCACACCATCGCAGCGCTCAATAATCTGGTTGCGTAGCCGAGGGCTCAAGTGAATGCGGTAGCGCCGTGAGAGCTGCGACAATAGTCGCGAAGACTGCTGCGAATCCAGATTCCCCAAACTAATCTGTTGATCCCAATGCAGCTTCACCGGTAGCAGTTCTCTGCCGTGATGGCTGGCTACTAGCATAAAGGCGGTATTGATCGGCAAGCGAGCCTGTAACCCAGCGAGCACTTTAAATGACGGCTCATCGAGCCACTGTAAATCATCGACCATCAGTACCAGAGTATTGGTGGTCGCCTGACGCTCGATTAAGCGGTGCAGCAACATCACCACCAGTTCAACAGCTTCACCGCTTTGGGCAAGCTGGGTGATCTCCTGAACTTCGTGCACTCCAAGCGCCTCTTCCAACAGGTGCTGGCGCTCGGGCGTAAGCTGGTCAAACTCCAGCGTTGCCTGTAGTTCGTGAATCGCCTCAACGGTTAACGGTTGCTTGAGATACCAGCTAACCAGAGTGCGGGCAACGCCGTAGGGGTCTAGCACCGACAGCCGCGTGGTGGGCTGCCAGCAAATTGCCGCATCGCGACTGAGCTCTAACTGGCGGAAACCGACCATCAGTGCCGACTTACCCATCCCAGACGCCCCGCGCACTAACACGCTTTGACGCAAGCCTATACCTGCCCGCGCCAACGCATCGCGCAGCGTACGCAGCGAGGTTTCACGCCCGACCAGGCTAGGCGGCAGCGCATCGCGGCCGCCTTCGTTTAGGCCCAGCACTAAAGCGCGCAGTCGAACGCGACCGTCGCTGGCCACCAAACGTGATACCAGTCGTGGCTGTAGATCAAGTGCGGGCGGCATGTGCTGGCTGGCTTCTTGAGAGATAACCAGCTCACTGCCTTCGGCTGCGCTCATTAGCTCCAGTGAGGTTTGGGTGACCTGTCCCAACGGATCCGCCAATTGCCGCTCGGGCAGGTAGACCACTCGCCCGCTGTGCAAACCAGCGGCCAGCTCAAATTGCGGCACTTCGCCTTCGCCAGACCAATGGCGGGCACTCTCTTGGGGAAGCGCCTGCCGGCAGTGCTCATAGAGTGCTACCAACTCAGCTAGCTGATGAGCAGGCCCATGGGTGCCGAAACACGCCAGGCCCAAGCCACCGGTGGCGCCAGGCAGCCAAAAGCCGCCCAAGTGATGGCACTGCTGCTCAAGCCAGCGCAATAGCTCCAACTGCAAAGCGAGGCAGTTGCGCGTTGCTGCACGATCCTGCCAATCCCCTTTTAAGCGTAACCGTATAGCCATCACGGAAAGCTGGCGCAGCTCAATCTCATCTTCACGCAGAGGCTTGCTATCCGCCGCCAGCGCGCGGGAAAACGCGCCTTGGGGGCTCATCATACGCGGGTCATGGTGACCGTCAGACCAGTAGCTGGCTAACTGTAAGAAGCTGGGCTCAGGCTGTTGACCTGACAACGCCAGTAACTGCAAGTAGCTATTATACTGCTCGTGTGCGGCTGCCATTTGATTCTGCTCAGCCAGTTGGCGTACCAAGCGTTCGTGGAACGGACCGTAGCCGGAAAAGCGACTGACCAGGGTTTCCAAGATCACATCAGGCACATCTGTATGGCCGTCGAGCACCTGCTCAGCAAAACGAATGACGCGTTGGCGCCACTCATTTCGCACCTGGACAAGCCAACGCTGAAATTCACTACAGCTTGCTAATTGAAGCTCTTCAATCAGGTCACCTTGGTAGCAGGTCATCAATGCTTCCAGGGTGTCTAAGTCGCGTGGCCCTTCCAGCAGTTGCTGCAATGTATGCAGGTCGACTTGCCAATTGGCAGGAAGCTGGAAGGCAATCGTTTGCCGGGAGACACTCAACACTTGATCGGCGCTCTCACCTAACGATTGACGCAAACAGTGCAGCGCGTGACGAAGGTTAGTTCTGCCTGAGGATAACCCTTGGTCGGGCCATAGTAATTCGGCCAGCGCGGCCCGATTAACCGGCTGTCGATGCAGCAGCAGATAAACGAGCAGCGCCTTCACTTTGTCGTAACTAAAGTGGGTTAGTACGTCTTCGCCTTGGGTAAGCGAAAAGTGACCAAATAGAGTTAACTGGTCTGTCTCACGAGCATCGCGCATGATAAACATCCTGCCGGGCTAAGCGGCTTAAGCTGGCACACCGCTATGAAAACGAAAAGCCGTATCGGGCGTAGTAATCAGCTCCGCTTCACGCGCTACAAAAAAGGCGATCCGCTCATCGATAGAGTCCGATGTCTGCTGGCGAGCCAATAATAGGTAGTCCTCAAAATGACGGCCTTCTGACTTCACCAGGGTGCGATAAAACTTAGCTAGCTCTTCGTCTAAATAAGGAATCAAGCAAGCGAATCGTTCGCAGCTACGCGCTTCTATAAGTGCACCGATGATTAACACATCGATTAGCCGTTCCGGGTCGTTGCTGCGCAGGTGTCGCCTAAGGCCTTCTGCATAGCGTGAAGCGGTTAAGTGCTGGTAAGCCACACCGCGCGCCTCCATGAGCGCTACCACCTGTTCGAAATGCAGCAACTCTTCACGAGCTAATTGCGACATTTTGCTTAGCAACAGAGGCTGGTCAACGTAACGATAAAGCAAGCTCATTGCGGTAGAAGCGGCTTTTTTTTCACACTGCGCGTGGTCAATCAGCAGCGTTTCTGGGTTTTCCAGCGCCCATTGCAGCCACGCTTCAGGCGTTGCGCAGGCCAAAAACTGGAGCAAGCTTTTCGGCAGAAGATCGTCCGCTTTAACCGCGTGATCAGCCGTTTGTAAGACATTCGTCTGTGTTGTGGATTGTGACATACCAGGTTGTATCAACATAATACCATTACCAAGCTCATATCTCATTATTGTACAACATATAAGTGCGCAAGGCGCTTATAGTTCCCTGTTGCATTGCGTTCTTCATACTTTGTATCGACTATCACTAATATAGTTGCGCGCATAAAAATGCTCCACACACTTTTAATAATCACGCTTACACAAGCACCACAGCAGTAGGATCGCTCTAAGGTTATAAAGTGAAGACTATGGTAACGCGCTGTAACGACATTCACACCCGTAGAGCTGAAGGTTGACTATTAAATGGGAAAAAACTTTCCTCCTTTTGAGCCAATTGGCTAATAAAAAGCGCTTTTTTGATTCTTTTAAATCGTGGCATCAACATAAAGTACAAGAGCCGTCTCTGCTTGCCAGCTTAACATTGTCGACAGTTTGCCGTAGAATCGCAGACATCCAACCACACGCTGTTGTCAAGCGTATGTCATATGTGATCGGCCCCACTTTATAAAAACTGCGCAGCCAACACCGTGCAACGTGCAGGCCGTCACCATAAAGTAAATGAAACGTGAATGAGAGGGCCCCAACGTGCTTGAAGCTTATCGCCAACATGTCGAGGAACGTGCCGCCGAGGGCGTCCCGCCCAAACCCCTAAATGCGGAACAAGTAGCCTCACTGGTTGAGCTACTGAAAACGCCACCGGCCGGTGAAGAGGAGTTTATCCTTGATTTAATCACCAACCGCGTTCCGCCGGGCGTTGACGAAGCCGCTTATGTAAAAGCAGGCTTCCTAACCGCCATTGCTAAAGGCGAAGCGAGCTCTCCGCTAATAGACAAGATTCACGCCGTCAAGCTGCTGGGCACTATGCAAGGTGGCTACAACATCGTTTCAATGGTGGAGTTACTCGATAACGAGGAGCTTGCCCGCGAAGCAGGCGAGCAGCTCAAGCACACTCTGTTGATGTTCGACGCCTTCCACGATGTGGAAAGCCGCGCCAAGAACGGCAACAGCGTCGCGAAAGAGGTTATTCAGTCCTGGGCAGACGCCGAGTGGTTCCTGTCTAAACCGGCACTGGCTGAAAAAATCACTCTAAGCGTGTTTAAAGTTCCTGGCGAAACCAACACCGATGACCTGTCTCCTGCGCCGGATGCTTGGTCACGCCCGGATATTCCGCTCCATGCCAACGCCATGCTCAAAAACGAGCGCGACGGCATTGAGCCAGTGGTTCCAGGCACTACTGGCCCGCTCAAACAGATCGACGACGTTAAAGCCAAAGGCTTTCCGGTCGTTTATGTAGGCGACGTAGTCGGCACCGGCTCATCGCGTAAGTCAGCCACCAACTCGGTGCTGTGGTTCTTCGGCGACGATATCCCCTACGCACCTAACAAGCGCGCTGGTGGTTTCTGCTTTGGTAGCAAAATTGCACCTATCTTCTTTAACACCATGGAAGATTCAGGTGCCCTACCGGTTGAGATGGATGTCAGCAACCTGAACATGGGCGACGTCATCGATGTTTATCCCTATGCAGGTAAAGTGTGCCAACACGATAGCGATGACGTAATCACCACTTTTGAACTTAAAACGCAGCTGATTCTGGATGAAGTACGCGCTGGCGGCCGTATTCCTCTGATCATTGGCCGCGGTTTGACGGGTAAAGCGCGTGAGTCGTTGGGCCTACCCACCTCTGACGTTTTCCGCCTCCCCGATCAGCCTAAAGATACTGGCAAAGGCTTCACCCTAGCCCAGAAAATGGTCGGTAAAGCCTGTGGTCTTGAGGGCGTTCGCCCCGGCATGTACTGCGAGCCCAAGATGACCACCGTTGGCTCACAAGACACCACAGGCCCGATGACCCGTGATGAGCTGAAAGACCTTGCCTGCCTGGGCTTTCAAGCCGACCTGGTCATGCAGTCGTTCTGTCACACCGCGGCTTATCCGAAGCCCGTAGATGTGGATACTCACCACACCCTGCCCGACTTCATTATGAACCGTGGCGGTGTTTCGCTACGCCCCGGTGACGGTATCATCCACAGCTGGCTCAACCGCATGCTGCTGCCTGATACGGTGGGCACCGGCGGCGACTCGCACACCCGCTTCCCGCTCGGCATCTCATTCCCGGCCGGCTCAGGCCTGGTAGCGTTTGCTGCTGCCACCGGCGTTATGCCGCTGGATATGCCGGAGTCGGTATTGGTGCGCTTCAAGGGCAAGCGCCAGCCTGGCGTTACCCTGCGTGACTTGGTTCACGCCATTCCGCTCTACGCCATCAAGCAAGGCTTGCTGACGGTTGATAAATCCAACAAGAAAAACGCCTTCTCCGGGCGCGTGTTGGAAATTGAAGGTCTGGAAGACTTAACCGTTGAGCAAGCATTCGAGCTTTCTGATGCGTCCGCCGAGCGCTCCGCCGCTGGCTGTACCATTACGCTGTCTGAAGAGAGCGTCACCGAGTACTTGAAGTCCAACATCACCCTATTGAAGTGGATGATGGCCAACGGTTACGGGGACGAGCGCACCATTAGCCGTCGCATTGAAGGCATGGAAGCGTGGCTGGCCGACCCTAGCTTGATGCGTGCCGACCAGGATGCCGAATACACCGAAGTCATTGAAATTGATCTGGCTGAAATTAAAGAGCCGGTTCTGTGTGCGCCGAATGACCCGGACGATGCGCGTCTGCTGTCTGAAGTCGCAGGCCAGAAAATCGACGAAGTCTTTATCGGTTCATGCATGACCAACATCGGCCACTTCCGGGCTGCTGGCAAACTGCTTGAGAAGCAGCCTGCCGGTAGTTTAAAAACTCGGCTGTGGCTGGCACCACCGACGAAAATGGATCAGCATCAGCTGACCGAAGAGGGCTACTACGGTATTTACGGCCGTGCCGGTGCCCGTATGGAAATGCCGGGTTGTTCACTGTGTATGGGTAACCAGGCCCGCGTTGCCGCTAAGAGCACCGTGGTGTCTACGTCTACACGTAACTTCCCGAACCGTTTAGGTGATGGTGCCAATGTGTACCTAGCCTCTGCGGAACTGGCGGCCGTTGCCGCGGTAGAAGGACGCCTACCCAGTGTTGAAGAGTATCAACGCTATATGGGTGAGTTTGACGCTATGGCGGGCGAGATTTATCGTTATATGAACTTTCACGAGATTGAGGAGTATCAGAAGATCGCCTCAAACGTGATTCCGGTCGCTCAAGAGGCTTAATACTTGTTAAGTGCTTGAGATAGACCGCCCCATCGCCGATGCTCGCACCATCGCAGAGGATGTGACCTGTTGCATTTTCTGAGCCGATGACCGAACGCCCCGCCACTGTTTTACAGCGCGGGGCGTTTTTTTATGCACTACCCTTCTAGACAGTTGGAATGCCAACAGCTTTTATTCTTAGGAGCATGTGATGACGAATTCGAATGATATAGTGACACCTGATCTATGCGATGCGCATCCAGAGGTAGCAGTACTTGATCCGCTGTTTGCTAATTTCGGCGGACTGGAAGCCTTCTATGGCCCTATTCGTACGATCAAGTGCTTTGAAGATAACTCCATGGTTAAGCAGGCCGTTGCCGAGCCGGGTAACGGCGCGGTGCTGGTGGTTGATGCGGGGGGATCGCACCGCTGCGCCATGCTGGGTGATATGCTCGCCGAGCAGGCTGTCGCCAATGGTTGGGCAGGCGTCGTCATGTATGGCTGCGTGCGCGATGTGGATATACTCGCCGCCCTTCCGATTGGTGTTCAGGCACTGGGCAGCCATCCGCGCAAAAGCGAAAAACGTGGCGAAGGACAGCGCGATATCGACGTCACCTTTGCCGGCGTTACTCTTCAGCCCGGTCACTGGCTGTATGCAGATAACAACGGCATACTAATTGCCGAGCATGAGTTGCCGCTTTCTTAATAACGAATATCTATTAATGAAATTTTTGTTAAAAGAGCCGCTTGCCAGGTGTGGCGGTTACTGCCACCCTGGTACTCCATTCTTACCGTTTAATGACGATGCAGCCTTTGACTTACCTTGGCTCCGCCTTACTGCGCACGTTGCGCGATCATCTTCGCCCACTGATCGCTTATCACCTGTTTTATACCCTGCTCGCCTCAGCGTTGCTGCTACCAGCGATCACCTGGGTAACTCGTGGGCTACTGGCCCAACTCAACCGCACCGTTGTCACTAACGATGAATTGATTGCACTGCTCTTTAGCCCGCTGGGCTTGGTAGGCATGCTGGTAGGTCTTGGGTTCGCTTTTTTGATTATTTACTGGCAGCAGGCGGGGATGCTGCAGGTCGCCGTCAGGCCTCGCGACAATCACTATCGACTAGCTCTTGAAGCACTTTGGCTAAGCTCTCGTCGGCTGCCCGCCCTGGCGGGTCTTGTCATACTCCAGGTAGGCACGCACTTATTACTGCTTGCACCCTTTATGCTCGGGCTCGCCTGGCTTTACGACTTCTGGCTGAGTGGCATAGACCCCTACTACCTTCAGCGTGTCCGCCCTCCCGCACTGTGGTATTTCATTGCTTGCGCACTACCGCTGATCATCGCCTGGGTATGGGCAGCGTCATGGCTCTATTTGCGCTGGCTGCTGGCGCTGCCTTTCGTTGCACTGGAAAGCTGTAACCCCTGGCAGGCTCTCAAGCGAAGCGTTAGCTTAACCCGCGGCTGGCGCCGCTCCATTGGCGCTGCTGTACTTCTGTTATTGGTGGTGATTGTTTGCCTACCGCTGCTGGTTACGCTGCTGTTTGATCGGCTGTTTACACCGCTACTGTGGTGGTTGCCCGAGCATAATGCCGTGCTTATACCGGCGATGCTCACGTACTTAATCGGTTATGTACTGGTCACCCTGGCGATTACCTTTATCGGTATTGCCGCCAACGCACTGCTTTCCGCCTGTCTATATATGCAATTGGCTCATCGAGAAGCGCGCCCAGCGCCACCTCCAAAGGATGTCAATGCGGGCAAACTGGCCTGGGCGGTAGAGCTCAGCGTGTTTATTTTTGCCGGCCTTCAAGCATGGTGGATACTCAATAGTTTTGAGATACGTGACAATGTTGCGGTGATCGCCCACCGAGGGAGCTCGATGGTGGCGCCTGAAAACACCCTTGCCGCATTAGAACAGTCACTGATCGATGGTGCTGACTATATCGAAATTGACGTGCGCTTGAGCAGTGACCATCAGGTAATGCTCTACCACGACCGCAGTATGGCGCGGCTAACAGGCGACAACCGTGAGTTTGGCGAGCTAACCAGAGACCAGCTGAGCCAGTTCGATGTGGGCACTTGGTTTGGCGATGCATTTCAAGGCGAGAACATTCCTGGCTTGGACGAAGCACTTGAAAGAGTACGCGGAAAAGCGGGATTAATGATCGATATTAAACCGCTGCCAGGTCAAGAGCAGGCGTTGGCCGATGCCGTTATTGAGACCTTAAATGCAGAGAGCGATGTGCGCTATCGCTGCTGGGCAACCCAACAAAGCGCCTTCGATGGCTATGCATCGTGTGGTTTCCCCAATGCACTTTTAGCCATGCGCATGGCCACCATGTCACCTTCATTACTTAAGCATATCAAAGCCCAAGCGCCCGAACTGCGCGTTACCTTACTGGCCCAGCTTATACTGCCTGGCACACTCAATCGGCGCGAATTTGATGCACTAGGGCTACGGCATAACCGCATCACGGAAGGGGAAATTCACTTAGCAAGGCTGTATGGCTACGAAATACACGCCTGGACCGTCAATGATCGGGCCCGAATGTCGACACTGATTGACCTGGGTGTCGATGCCATCATCACCGACTACCCAGATCGTTTAACCGAACTTATTCAAGTCCGCCGCGAATTAAGCGACGGCGCACTTATGTTGGTAAAGCTGCGCAACTGGCTTCGCCAATAGCGGTTGGCCTAGTCACCCATTACCACCCCTTCACGCCGGGGGTCAGCGCCCCCAAACAGAGTGCCATCATCAAGGCGCATAATGGCCTGGAGCCCGCTGGTTAGCTCCCGCTCGCTTACCGTGTGGCCTCGTTCACGCAATGATTCGATGGTCGACTCCGGAAAACGACCCTCTTCCACATAGACATCCCCGCCCAGCGTAATGGCATGGGGAAGGTTGAGTGCTTCCTGAGCATTTAGCCCCCAGTCCCGCAATGCTACTAATGTACGGGCGGTGTAATGAATAATGGCGGCGCCACCTGGTGACCCCAAGCTGGCGACTAGCTCGCCACTCTCTTGGTCGAATACCAGGGTTGGACTCATGCTGGAACGTGGCCGCTTGCCGGGTTCTACCCGGTTCGCTATGGGCTCGCCATCCACTTCCGGTGCAAATGAAAAGTCGGTGAGCTCGTTATTGAGCAGGAAACCACCCGCCAACCCCGTGCCACCATCGGACATAATTCGCGAGCCAAACGCCTGTTCGATCGTGGTGGTCATGGCCACCGCGGTGCCGTCCTCATCGACAATACTGATATGGCTGGTACCGTACTCTGGCTGCTGGGGCTGACTAGCCCAGCTAACGGCAAGTTCACCGGGGTTACCCGGCTCCGCGCTATCGCCCATACTCATTTCTTCGATAAGTGAACTACGCTGCTCCAAGTAGTCCGGGGCCAGCATCAGTGACCAGTCACCGCCCGGCGCCTCGACAAAATCGGGGTCGGCAATGTAACGGCCACGATCGGCAAATGCCAGGCGAGAGGCTTCCAAGAATTGATGCAGCCACCCACTGCTTGCAGCACCACTGTCTAATGGGGCTTCAAGCAGTGGCTGCTGATCAAGCATGCCTAAAATTTGCATTACGGTCAGATGACCCGATGAGGGTGGTGGGAAACCACATACTTCCCACTGTTGCCAGGGCGTGCATAGCGGCTCGCGATTAAGTGCTTCATAGCCGCTCATGTCCTCAAGCGTCAAATCGCCTGGGCGTTCTGGGTGGCTCTGAACGCGTTCAACGATGTCTTCAGCCACTGTGCCTTCATACAGGGCAGCACTGCCTTGCTCCGCAACACGACGAAAAACAGCTGCCAAGGCTGGATTTTTGAGCGTTTCACCAACGGCGATAGGCTCACCGTCTGAATCATAATAGAACTGACTCGCTAACGGGTCTTGGCGCAGGAATTCATCGCCTGCCAAACTAGTGTGCAACCGATTGCTAACCGCAAACCCCTCCTCGGCCAGGGTGATTGCCGGGGTAAATAGCGCTTCCCAGGCCAGTTCGCCATGCTCAGCGTGAGCTTTCTCAAGCATACGTAGCGTTCCAGGCACTCCCACGGAGAGACCACTAACCACTGCTTCATTAAACGCCAGCGGCTCGCCATCCTGCATAAACAGCTCAGCGTTAACGCCTTGGGGCGCAGTTTCACGACCATCGTAGGCACGCACCTCATCGCCATCGTAGTGCATCAAAAAAGCACCACCGCCAATACCACTGGACTGAGGCTCGACCAGGTTCAGCACCATCTGCACTGCGATGGCTGCATCAATGGCGTTACCACCGGCTTTCAGGACTTGGTAACCGGCATCGGTGGCTAGCGGGTTGGCCGCAGCTACCGCAAACGATGCTGCTTCCCAGCCGGGTTTCTCTTCATACCCCGATTCGCTTTCAGGAGTAATGGAGGGTGCTTCATAGCTAAACCCCCAACTATACAATGGCGCTACCAGCAAAACAGGTAGCGCAAACTTAACCGATTTTGGTGACATCTCAGCGCTCTCCACGACAAGTTAAACAAACCACTCCAAAAGGGTAGCCTATTAAAACATCAACGCCCGGCACAATGGCCGGGCGTCAAGTCAAAGCTATGGCGGGATCGACTAGTCGATTTTTTGCCCTGCCAGCATAAACCACGTTTCTATTACCGCATCAGGGTTGAGTGATACAGAATCGATTCCCTGTTCCATCAACCACTTAGCCAGATCGGGATGGTCTGAAGGCCCCTGCCCGCAAATACCGACATATTTGCCCTTCGCCTTACAGGCTTGAATTGCCATGGCCAGAAGCTTTTTAACCGCCCCATTGCGCTCGTCAAACAGGTGCGCCACGATGCCCGAATCACGATCCAAGCCTAGCGTTAGCTGGGTCAGATCGTTTGAGCCAATTGAGAAACCATCAAAATACTCAAGGAACTCATCGGCCAGTAGCGCGTTGGCGGGCAGCTCACACATCATAATCACTTTGAGACCGGTGGGGCCGCCACGCTCAAGGCCATTGGCTGCGAGCAGCTCTACGACCTCACGCGCCTCGTCGGTGGTGCGCACAAAGGGCACCATAATTTCGATATTCTCGAAACCCATCTCTTCACGCACCCGCTTGAGCGCCCGGCACTCAAGTTCAAAGCAGGGCCGAAATGCCTCTGAAATGTAACGCGATGCCCCCCGGAAACCGAGCATGGGGTTCTCTTCACCCGGCTCATAGAGCTTGCCGCCAATCAGGTTTTCGTATTCGTTGGACTTAAAGTCGGACAGCCGCACGATAACGCGCTGGGGGTGGAACGCCGCCGCCAACGTGGAGATGCCTTCAACCAGTTTATCGACATAGAAGCTGACCGGGTCTGTATAACCTGCGGTACGTAAATCTATCACCTGCTGTAAGTCCACCGGCAGCGTGTCGTACTCCAATAGCGCTTTAGGGTGGACGCCGATCATGCGGTTAATGATAAATTCCAACCGCGCTAAGCCCACGCCTGCGTGAGGCAGACTGGCAAAGCCAAAGGCGCGGTCGGGGTTGCCCACATTCATCATGATTTTAAAGGGTATTTCCGGCATCGCATCGACACTGGAGACTTTGCAATCAAACTCTAGCAGCCCCTCATACACATTGCCGGTGTCGCCTTCCGCACAAGAGACCGTGACGTCGATACCCTCTCTTAACTGAGTCGTCGCATCTCCACAGCCTACCACTGCGGGGATGCCCAATTCGCGGGCGATGATCGCTGCATGGCAGGTACGCCCGCCGCGGTTGGTGACGATCGCGGAAGCACGTTTCATGATCGGCTCCCAATCTGGGTCGGTCATGTCGGTGACCAGGATATCGCCATCATGGATCTTATCCATGTCGTCAGGGCTGAGTACGACTTTGACGGTGCCCCGACCAATGCGCTGACCAATCGCCCGGCCAGTGATTAGCGTGCGGCCCTTCTCGCGCAGCTGGAAGCGCTCAAGCTTACCGCCCTCCTGCTGGGAAACCACCGTTTCAGGCCGCGCCTGAACGATGTAAAGCTTACCGTCATCGCCGTCTAACGCCCACTCAATATCCATGGGTCGCTGGTAGTGCTGCTCAATGGTCATGGCCTGACGGGCCAGGTCCATCACCTGCTGATCATCGATACAGAAGCGGACACGGTCGTTATGGGGCACATCGACGGTTTCAACCGATTTACCGGCGCTGGCATCTTGGCCGTAAACCATCTTGATCAGCTTGGAACCTAAATTACGGCGCAACACGGCCGGGCGGCCCGCCGCTAGCGTCGGCTTGTGCACGTAGAACTCGTCGGGATTGACTGCGCCCTGCACCACGGTTTCGCCCAAGCCCCAGGATCCAGTGACGAAAACTGCATCTTTAAAGCCAGATTCGGTATCCAGGGTGAACATAACGCCTGCCGCCCCGGTCTCAGAGCGCACCATTTTCTGTATGCCTGCCGACAAGGCGACATTTTCATGGGCGTAGCCACGATGCACACGGTAGGAGATCGCGCGATCGTTAAACAGCGAAGCGAAGACTTCGTGCACTGCGCGCTTGATGTTGTCGAAGCCTTCGATATTCAGGAAGGTTTCCTGCTGACCCGCAAAGGAGGCGTCAGGTAGGTCTTCGGCGGTAGCTGAGCTGCGCACGGCTACTTTCAATTGCGGGTGCTGTTGCTGCAGTTGACCGTAGGCATCGCGCAGGGCCGCTTCAAAAGTAGCGGGCAGTGGGGTATCGATGATCCATTGGCGTATATTACGACCCGCTTCGGCCAACGCCTTGACATCGTCGACATCCAAGCGCGCCAGGGTGGCATTAATGCGATCGTTTAACCCTTCGTGGGAGAGAAATTCACGGTAAGCGTGGGCGGTGGTGGCAAAACCGCCAGGAACCGTTACGCCAGCACCGGACAGGTTAGAAATCATTTCACCCAGCGAGGCGTTTTTACCACCTACGCGTTCGACATCCGCCATACCCAGCTGATCGAACCACAGAATGTACTCTTCCACGTAACCCCCTCGCTCTAGATATCGGCATGGTTTTGAAGACCATGGATAATTGACCAAGACACCCTAGCACCGCGTCAATATATTCGCCATTGGTCTAATAGCGAAGGGAGTGGAGGATTTTTACAACAGCAGGGCTTTTTGGGCTATTTATGTAGTCAAGCGCATGCGACGCGGAAATGACATCCGATGATGGACCGTTGTGCTGACAAACGGCTCGGCTCACAATAGCCGGATCACTCATCAGTGGATTTCGTTATGAAACGTACGGCTTTTTTTATTTCAGATGGCACCGGCATCACAGCGGAGAGTTTAGGGCGCAGTTTGCTGGCACAGTTCAGCGATGTTGAAATCGATATGCAGACCAAGCCCTATATCGATACGTTGGAAAAAGCTCAAGCGTTAGCAGCGATTATTGAGTCGACGGCCAACCGCGACGGCCATCGTCCGATCATTATCGACACCATTGTGGATCAACAAATTCGCGACGTTATTCGTAAGGCGTCCGGCTTCAAGGTCGATATTTTTTCAACCTTTCTGGAGCCCTTGGAGCAGGAGCTGGAGACCCACTCCTCCTACAGCGTTGGGCGCACTCACTCGATTGGCAGCGATGACGTCTATATGGATCGCATCCACTCCGTCCACTTCGCGCTGGATAATGACGACGGGGCCCGCACTCATCAATATGATAAAGCAGATATCATCCTGGTCGGCGTTTCGCGCTGTGGCAAAACCCCTACCTCGCTTTATCTGGCACTACAGTTTGGCATTCGAGCGGCAAATTATCCGCTGACGGAAGACGATTTAGATGAAGATGGCATGCTTAAGTTGCCCAAAGCACTTGCGGCACACCGCCATAAGCTATTTGGCTTAACCATTGATGCACGACGCTTATCGGCGATTCGCAACGAGAGACGCCCCAACAGCCGCTATAGCTCGATGGATCAGTGCTTGCAAGAGGTAGGGCAGGCAGAGTCTCTCTATCGCACCATGCACATTCCCTATATTGATGCGACACGCTTCTCGGTAGAGGAGATTTCAACACGGATGATTGCCGAAACGGGTTTAGCGAGGCGTTTTTCGCCCCGCTAAGGCATTAACTATGCTAGTCCATTAACTATGCGAGCCCCCAGTGGATCACATGCCTTTGGGGGCAAAAATCCCCGGCGCGTTGCGCCAGTAGCCTTTGTAATCCATGCCAAAGCCAAACACGTAGCGGTCGGCAACTTCCAGGCTGCAGTAGTCGGCTTTTAAACCGGGCACTGCTTTGCGGTTGTGCTGTTTATCCACCAGTACCGCCGTGGTGACGCTGGCGGCCTGGGCTTCTTCGCAGTAAGCCAAAATGGCCGCCAGCGTTGCTCCCTCGTCCAGGATATCGTCAACAATCACCACGTGACGGCCTGCCATCGGCACTTCCGGGGAAACGCGCCAAAACAGCTCGCCGCCGCGCAGCTCGTTGCGGTAGCGAGTAGCATGCAAATAATCCACTTCCAGCGGAAAGCCCAAGCGGGTAAGCAGGTGTCCGGTGGTAATCAAGCCCCCATTCATCACGCAGTAAAAAACGGGCAGTTTATCGCCTAAATCTCGGGTGATCGCTTCCGCCATACGATCAAGCGCTCGTTCTACCTCTTGCTGGGAAATTAGGCAGTCGGCGTTATCCATCAATTCGCGCATCGAGTCTAGCGACTCTAAGGCCTCTTTATCCAACTTTGACATTTACCAACTCCACGGCGGGTTAAAAACTTCATTTATTTAAGCAAGGGGTTTATTCAGCGCTGGGCTTACTCTGCTTCCGGACTGGACTTACTCGGCTTCCGCGCTGGTCTGGGGCTTATCCGCTAGCGCTTCCAGCTTAGCGTGGGTACGACGCCATCGGCCCAATGCACTCAACGCGTCAAGGTCTGGTCGCGCACGGCTATAGCGCAGTTTAGCGGGGCGCTTAGAATTGATTCCTTGGCATGCTTCCATCACGTCAAGCGCGGAGGCTCGGTCGTTACATACCAGCAGCATATCGCAGCCGGCTGCCAACGCTGCCTGGGCACGCGCTTTGGGATCACCTGCTTCGTGGGCCCCTGTCATACTCAGGTCATCTGAAAAAATACAGCCTTTGAAGCCTAGCGACTCGCGCAGCATGCCCAACCAGTTGGGTGAAAAGCCTGCTGGGCGCGTGTCGAAAGCAGTGTAAATAACGTGCGCAGGCATGACGCCATCTAACTGCGCGGCTAAGTGGGTAAAGGGCACAAGATCGTGCTGTTTAATCACTTCTAGCGGGCGGTCGTCTACTGGCAATGCAACGTGGGAGTCCGCAGCGACCCCACCGTGGCCGGGGAAATGCTTACCCACTGCGGCCATACCGGCATCGTGAAGCCCTTGAATAAAGGCGCTGCCCAGTTGGGCCACGTGCAGTGGGTCGCCACTAAAACTACGATCACCAATAACGCTGGATAGACCGCTATCAACATCCAATACCGGGGCGAAGCTCAGATCCAGCCCACAGGCGGCCATCTCCATCCCCAGCAACCAACCGGCATCTTTGGCTAACGCAAGTCCGTCTTCGGGGTTAGCGCGATAGCAGTCACCGATACGCGCCATGGCGGGGAGGCGTGTTAACCCTTCTTTAATGCGCTGAACGCGACCACCCTCTTGATCCACGGCGAGCAGTAAATCAGCACGCACGCGACGGATATCGCTGCAGAGCTTGCGAACCTGATAGCCATTCTCGACATTGCGGGCAAACAGAATAACGCCCCCTACCGTCGGTTCTAGCAGCAAGCGCTTTTCTGCAGCCGTCAATTTTGTGCCTTCAAGGTCAAGCATGACCGGGCCTAACGGTTGAGTCATCGTGATAGGTCCATTAAAAAGGGCGATGATTCTAGACGATCGCTTAGCGGTGTCAAAACCTGATTAATCAAAGCACTGTCGGTCGCCGTGCAACCAAACCGGAGTGCCCGGCAACGCTAACGAAAAGATGTATAACAAATCACTATTGCGCAAACGAATACAGCCGTGTGAAGCAGCAACGCCCATGGGCTCGTCTGGCGGCGTTCCGTGGAGGTAAATATAGCGCCGTTGTGAGTCCACCTGGCCCCCGCGGTTGACGCCTTTTTCTAACCCGCAAAGCCACAGGATACGGGTCAAAATCCAGTCACGCTGTGGATTAGCTTCGGCAAGCGCGGGCGAAAACGTCTCGCCCGTCCAGCGACGGCCGCGGAATACCGCATCTTCGGCCATATCACCACCAATGGCAGCGCGCACATAGTGCCAGCCATGGGGTGTTTTACCACTGCCATCGAGCTGCCCGCTCCCGGCGACCCCGGATGAAATCGAACACTCACGCAGCACTTTCGGCCCGCACCAACAGCGAAGCAGTTGCTGGGTAGTATCAATCTCCAGCCAGATATTCTCAGTCGGTGGTAGCTCAGCTAGCGTAGGCGTTCGCATGTTTTCCTTCTTCTGGCTTGCCTTCTTCAAGGGCCAGGGGTAACGGTGCATTCATGGCAGCCACGACTACCGGGAGCAACCGTCTTACCAAATCACGCACAGATACCTGTTCGTGATAATCCTTCTCCGCGATATCGCGCAGTGCGTCAAGGCCAGACAGGGTAAATATTACCGTGCCAAGCATAAAGTGTAGCCGCCAAAAGCGCTCCGCGTCAGGCAGGTCGGGGGTTGCTTTACGCACAAGCTCGCTGAAGCGGGTAAACACATCGCCATACTCCTGCTGGATATGGCGCCTAAGATGCCCCTGAGCCTGGCTGTAGGCAAGGCCGAGCAAGCGCATAAACACTTTTAAACTATTGCGTTCGGCGGGCACCGCAAGAACGGTCGTGGCCATGGTTTCGAGGAGTGTTTCAAGCGGGATAACGCGTCCCCTGTGTTGACCTTCCAGCTCATCCAGCGCGGTATGAAAACGCTGAGAAAAAGGATCCAGGTAACGGGAAAAAACGGCCTGGATCAGAGCTTTTTTGGAACCGAAATGGTAATTAACAGCGGCTAAGTTGACCCGCGCTTTGCTAGTGATGTTGCGCAGCGAAGTTTCGGCAAAACCCCGCTCTGCAAACAGCACCTCGGCGGTGTCGAGTATACGGGTCACCGTATCAGATTGAGCCATGTCGCTCTCCAAGGAAACAAGTGTTTAAAACATAGCAAAATACTATGCCATAACGGAGGCGGGCTCAACGCTTGATTTATTGACAAAATGTGGCGCAATAAATAAGTAGAAACTTAGTTTCAAACGATTAGTAAAATTGCATAGACATCGGTAATGGGCACTGACAAGCCATATACTGGACAGAGGAACATACTGTATACTTAACCACTTATTGATTAAGTCGACATTTAACTTGTTACTGTCTATTCACTATTTACGGAGTCTGGTATGTCGCGTCCGCTAACCGCTCGCCAACAGCACGTGTTTGATTTTATCGTTAAAACTATGGGCGAATTTGGCTACCCTCCTACCCGTGCAGAGATCGCCAAAGCACTTGGCTTCCGCTCCCCCAATGCGGCTGAAGAACACCTACGCGCGCTGGAACGCAAAGGGGTTATTCGCATTATCCGCAATACCTCGCGCGGCATCCGCCTGCCCAACCAGGAACCTCAAGAAGTCCTGGATAGCGCAGCTACTACGTTACCTGCAGCCAACATTGAGACGCAGCCGACTGGCCTACCCGTGATCGGGGAAGTGGCCGCAGGCAGCCCCATATTGGCCGCTGAACATATTGATCGCTACTGCCCGCTGCCAGCCGAATACTTCACGCCCAAAGCCGATTACTTGCTGCGTGTGCGCGGCCTTTCCATGAAGGACATTGGCATTCTGGAAGGTGATTTATTGGCGGTTCATCGCACCGATCGAGTTCGCGATGGCCAGATCGTGGTTGCTCGCCTGGAAGATGAAGTAACGGTTAAACGTTTCAAACGCCAGGGGCACCAAGTGACGCTGTTTGCAGAGAACCCTGACTTCGCGCCCATTGAAATCGACCTCCGCTTCCAGTCGCTGGATATCGAAGGTGTCGGTGTCGGTGTGATTCGTGGCGGCAACGGCCAGGCACTTGGCTAACAACAGCGGTTACTGCAGGTCGATATAGCGGTGGTCATTGAAGGTGGCCACCCAGTTTGGGTGATAGACCAGCAGAATACTCAGCAGCATGCCGGTTATAAAGGCCTCTGAAGGCATTAGGAGCGGTAAGAAGCGCGCATACTCCTGGGCTAGATAGATGGCCTCTGGGTCGGTTCCTGCGACGATAATTAGTAGTACCGCCGCCAGCCCTCCCCCCAGCGTTGCCAACGCCGCGCCGAAAAAGCCGCAGGCAAACAGAAAGACCATCAAGTTATCCGGCAGGCGGCGATCTACCAGCCGCCATACCGTACCAATGACAGCCGCCGGAACGATCCCGGTAACCAGTACATTTGCCCCCAGCAACATCCACTCGTTGCGACCAATCACTACCATGGCGATATTAATCAGTACGTTGCTAATCAGCGCTAATGGCGCTTTAAAAACAAGTGTCATCAACACCGTAAAGACAAGGTGTAGCGTTAGCCAATCAACTGCCTGCGCGCGGAGCTGCCACATCAGCATTACCGCCAGGGTGGCGCCCAGCCAGCGGTGCTGAAGCGCCGTATCCTCGAACAATCCCTGCCAGGGCCGCCCCCAAAGTGCCCACGCGATAACCCCTAGCGAAAGTAGCCAGGTGACCAGCAGCGCCCAGGGCGCTAAAACATTTTGCGCAAATGACATGGCGGCCTCCCTGGTTGATGAGTGTTAGCTAAATACCACTGTCTTATTGCCGTGCACCAAAACGCGATCTTCTAAGTGCCAGCGCAAACCACGAGCGAGCACCGCTTTCTCGACATCACGGCCAAAGCGGACTAAATCCGTAGGCGTATGACAGTGGCTAACACGATGGATATCCTGTTCGATGATGGGCCCTGCGTCGAGTTCCTCGGTCACATAGTGGCAGGTAGCGCCGATCAGCTTAACGCCCCGCTGGTAAGCTTGGTGGTAGGGTTTAGCACCGGCAAAAGAGGGCAAAAAGCTGTGATGAATATTGATCACTCGTCCCGTATAGCGCGCGCACAGCTCGGG
This sequence comes from Halomonas alkaliantarctica, assembly GCF_029854215.1. NCBI lineage: Bacteria > Pseudomonadati > Pseudomonadota > Gammaproteobacteria > Oceanospirillales > Halomonadaceae > Vreelandella > Vreelandella neptunia. The sequence continues at coordinate 2,293,868 of NZ_CP122961.1, forward strand.
GGGCAGTATCTGCATATAGCGCGCCAACACCACGCAGTCGGCACGTGCGCTGTCAATTTCGGCCTGCACCTTGGCAAACGACACTTGCTTATTATCCGGGTCGACCGGCACATGGTGATAAGGAATACCGTACCACTCGGTCAGCGAACGCATATCGTCATGATTGGAAATAACCCCGACAATATCGCAATCCAGCTCACCCGCTTGCCAGCGGTAAAGCAGATCTACCAGGCAGTGTGACTCCCGTGACACCATCAGCACCACGCGGCGACGCTGCTGGGTGTCCACCAATGACCACTGCATATTGAACTCGCTGGCTACCGGCTCGAATGCCGTGCGCAGTGCTTCCGCCGACATACCTACCGAATCCGCCAGAATTTCATAACGCATAAAAAAGCAGCCGGTCTCTAAATCGGAGTGCTGGCTGGCTTCGGTAATGGAACCACCCTGCTGGGCAATAAAGCTCGAGACCCGTGCAACAATACCCACCTGATCAGGACAGGAAACCACTAAACGATAATAATGAGACATGTGAGCTACTCTTGACCTATTTCTAAGGTAATTATGACAAACCAGCGGCTTAGGTTGCATAGTGTATCGGAAGGCCATGGATGATTGTTAGCCGCCCCTGCCTTCCCGTATAGTTGAGCCACTACTTTTTGGGTTTTTCATAACAGATGCATTCATCACGCGTTCAAATTCGTCCCCGTCGTCGTCCACCGCTGCGCATTTTGCCGCTAGGGGGATGCGGTGAGATTGGAATGAATCTAACGCTATACGGCCACGACGATCACTGGATTGCCGTAGATTGCGGCATGATGATCCGCCAGGATCTTCCCAACTCGCCGCTGCAAGTGCCCAATCTCGACACCCCGAAAACACTGGGGATCGTACCCAATGCGCTATTTATCACCCACGGCCACGAAGACCACATTGGCGCGGTCGCCTGGCTCTGGCCAATGTGGAACTGCCCCATTTATGCCACCCCGCTGGCAGCTGGACTGTTGCGCCTGAAGTTTGCCGAGCATCAGCTTAGCAGCGCAGCAATCCATGTTATTGAACCTGGCGAGGCGTTAGAAAGCGGGCCATTTACGCTGCGCTATCTGCTTTTAACCCACTCGATTCCCGAAAGCTGTGCGCTGATGATGATGGCTGGTGGCTATCGCGTTCTACATACCGGCGATTGGAAACTCGACCCTGAACCGATCATCGGCACGCCTATAAGCGCAGCCCACTTCAAGGCGCTTGCGCCGGTTGATTTAGTGGTAGGCGATTCTACTAACGCCCCCATGCCCGGGCACTCTGGCAGCGAGGGGGATGTGGCCAGGGCGCTGGCAAAAACACTCGCCAAATGCCAGGGCCGGGTTGTGGTCTCCTGTTTTGCCAGCAATCTTGCCCGGGTATTAGCGATAGGCCGCGCCGCTCAGAAGTGTGGCCGCCGTATCAGCTTGATGGGCCGTTCAATGGAGCGCATGGTCAGCGTTGCCCGGGGGCTCGGCTATATGGATGATTTGCCGCCGCTGGTGCCCAACCACGACCTAGGCTATCTCCCCCCTGATGAAGTGGTGATTATCGCCACCGGAAGCCAAGGGGAGCCCCGCGCTGCGCTACAGCGCCTAGCCCAGGGACGCCATCCGTTTATCGATCTTCAGCCAGGCGATAACGTCATATTTTCGGCTAAGGCTATTCCCGGCAATGAACGCCCCATTGAGCAGCTTAAAAAGCGCTTGGCGCACTTAGGTATAAACATCTACGACGAGTTCAATCACCCTGAGCTACACGCTACCGGGCACCCCGCTCAGGATGAGCTGATCAAGCTGTATCAGTGGGTTAGGCCAAAGCATCTCATGCCGGTGCATGGCGAAGCCCGCCATCAGCAGGCCCATCAGGCTATTGCCAAACAGCTAGGTATTAGCGCTCCGCTGGCGCCAGTGAACGGCGATCTAATCTGTTTTGATAGCCACGGGTTGCGTTGCGAAGAGCGTTACCCGCAGCCGCCCTGCATAGTCAGTCAAAACAGCGTGGTTCCCCACCCAGGCCTGGAGGTGAATGACGCCAACAAGGCCCGTCGAGGCAGCTTATACTTAGCGCTGCCGGTAACGGCTACCGTCAGCGGATGGGCGCGTATTGGCCGTTTGATGCTGGATGCTTCGGGGGCCAGCCCGCTGGACGAAGATAGTTTTAGCGACTGGCTGGATGACCGGCTTGAAGAGATTGAGGCGGAGACGCTAGCCGACTTGCGCCAAGCACTGCAGCCCCGCTTGGTTCACTGGCTGGCAGAGCATATGCAGCACTTGCCCGATGTGCATCTACAGATCATGGCCGCCGAAATGCCCGAATCTGCTGCGTATGAAAGTGCCGCTAACCGTTAGAGCTGCATCATTCAACGACGGCAATAAAACCGAGATTACTTCACTGCGTACGCAATGACAGTTTTGTGTCATTGCAACGAGTTCGCTGCGATGCGGTAATCTCATTCCCACCGCGCTGCATCCTGTTGATCGGTGTGGCGTTCTTTGACCCAGTACTCGCCCTGGGCAGAGTGCTCTTTCTTCCAGAAAGGCGCCTGGGTTTTCAGATAATCCATAATAAAATCGCAGGCTTCAAACGCAGCACGCCGATGTGCGCTGGCTACGAGTACACGCACAATCGGATCGCCTGGCGCCAAGTAACCAACTCGATGAATAATCCGCACGGCCTGGAGCGACCAACGCTGCCAGGCCTGCTCACCGATCTCTGTCAGCGTGCGCTCGGTCATGCCCGGGTAGTGCTCTAGCGTTAACCCTGTGACGTCCGGCGTTTCATTAAAATCACGCACGAGGCCGGTAAAACTCACCACTGCGCCAATATCGCTGCGCCCCGCTAAAGCATCGTCATAGCCGTAGGCCATTGAGAACGGGGCTGCTTGAATGGCTACTTTAATATCCAACTTATTATCCACCCTCACCCCCCTGTTACTGGCGGGAAAAACGCCACTTCGTCATCATCGGTCACTAACGCTTCGTCATTGGCCATGACTTGGTTAATCGCACACAGCGTGCGCTGGTCAGTGAGCTGTTTAAAGCGACTATCCTGCTCGGCAAGCGCGGCTTTTAATCCGCTAATGTCGCGGCTAGCCAGTTGATCAATGCTCACAACTGCCTCGCTCTCGCCTACCCGCTCGCGCAGTTCGGCTAAAAACTTAACCCGCACACAGGGTGAAGGGCAGCGCTCGCCCAAGCTGACTTCTCCGGCCACGCCGTCTCCGGTGACAATGGGCGCCTGGGAGCTATTGCGCTGGTAGTCGCCGCGCAGGCCACCCTGCTTGCTATCGAGCTGGATGGCCTCGATCCGCATACCTTTATCGACCGCTTTGCACATATCGTAAAGCGTCAAACAGGCTACCGAGACAGCGGTAAGGGCTTCCATTTCAACCCCGGTGCGACCATTCAAGCGACACAACGAGGTCACATGAACACAGGATTCGGCCACATCGATATCGAATTCAACCGACACCTTGGAGAGCGCCAGTGAATGGCAGAGAGGAATCAGCTCATGGGTGCGTTTGGCCGCCTGGATACCAGCGATTCGCGCGGTTGCCAGCACATCGCCTTTGGGCAATTCACCATCGCTAAGCAGTTTCAGCGTTTCAGGTTGCATCACAATGCGCCCCGAGGCAACGGCTTCGCGGCGGGTTTCCTGCTTATCCCCGACATCCACCATATTGGCTTCGCCACGGGTATTGAGGTGGGTCAGATGCATGTTGTCACCATTGCTGTTTTTTAAGACATACGTTTTGAAGACATACGTTTTTAAGATCTAGTATCGTTTTTAGCGCTTAACCAAGCCACTACCCATTGTGCAATCGCTTCGTTATCGTCTAGATCTAACTGGGCCACCGAAGCCGCTAGGTCGATAGGCGGTGGCGCGCTCAGCGCGGCTGCCTCCACCCAAGGTCCGGTTAAAATATCTGCATCACCAATGCCATCGCGGTATAACACCAGTTTGGGAATCGGCCAAGCCTTGAAGCCTTCGACAATCACCAAGTCGGGTTGGTGCGGCACCATCATGGCAATTAACTGGCCTAAATCAGGCTCCTCCTGGTCAGGGGTTTCCTGCATCAGCGCAAACCGCTGACGAGAAGCCACCAGCACCGGCGCAGCACCCGCGCTGCGCAGCTTATAACTATCTTTGCCGGGCTGGTCGACATCAAACGAGTGGTGAGCATGCTTAATGACGGCAACTTTCAAACCATACTCGCCTAATCGTGGTAGCAGCTTCTCTAACAGCGTCGTTTTTCCGGTGCCGCTCCAGGCAGCAATCCCCAGTATGGGAAAGGGTGCGGTTAGTTCGTTTTCCATGCTGCCAAGACTCCTGATGATCACTAAACGCTACCGTTCTCACGATTCACGCAGCGCTATAGAGGATGACTCTACTCGCCCTCTTGCTCGCGGGGTAATAGCCAGTTCAACACAATACCCACCAAGGCGGCCAGGCTAACGCCCTGCAGCGTAAACTGGCCACCACCAAACTGCATCCCGCCAATCCCGAACACCAATATTAGCGAGACCACCACCAGGTTGCGCGCGGCTGTCAGCGACTGCCCTGCACGTACCAAGGTGTTCATACCAACCACCGCAATGGAGCCAAACAGTAGCGTCATAATGCCGCCCATTACCGGTCCAGGAATGGTCTGCAGCAGCGCGCCAAGCTTGGACACAAACGCCAGCACAATGGCAATAATCGCGGCAACGATCATGTACTTGGGATTAAACGCCCGAGTGAGGGTTACCGCGCCGGTGACTTCGGAGTACGTGGTGTTCGGCGGTCCGCCGAAAAGCGCTGCCACGCTGGTCGCCAAACCGTCGCCTAACAGGGTGCGATGCAGTCCAGGCTTTTCCAGGTAGTTTTTGCGGGTCACCGAACCAATCGCCACCATATCACCAATGTGCTCTACCGCTGGGGCTATCGCGACCGGAATCATAAATAGAATGGCAGCCCAATGAAAACTCGGAGCTGTGAAACTGGGTATCGATAGCCACGCCGCCTCGTGCACCGGCGTAAAGTCGACGACCCCCATCACCAACGCCAAACAATAGCCGGTGACAATGCCGCCAATGATCGGCACTAGGCGAAGCAGCCCGCGACCAAAAACGGCCAGCACTAATGTCACCAATAAGCTGGTCATCGAGAGGAAAATCGCCGCACCATAGCCGATGTTGTCGCTGGTTTCACCGGTTGCCATGCTAACCGCAACCGGCGCCAGCGCCAGGCCAATCACCATAATCACCGGCCCCACTACCACCGCGGGCAGCAAGCGGTGCAGCCAGGCAGTGCCTTTTAAGCGCACAGCCTGGGAAATCGCCACATAAACCAGCCCCGCTGCCATTAGCCCACCCATGGTCGCCGAAACCCCAAAGCTCGCCACAGAGCCTTGAATAGGCGCAATAAAGGCAAACGATGAGGCTAAAAACACCGGTACGCTCTGCTTGGTCACCCCATGAAATACCAAGGTTCCCACCCCAGCGGTGAACAGCGCAACGCTTGGGTCGAGTCCTGTCAAAAGCGGCACTAACACCAAGGCGCCAAACGCCACAAACAGCATTTGTGCCCCGGTTAAAATGACTTTTGGCCACGACTCAGCCTGACTGGCAGCTTCACGCATAAGTGAATTCCTAGTGATTATTCGATAGTTAGATATGCAAAAAAATGCCCCTGACGCTAGGCGTAAGGGGCAATGTCAGAAACGATGCTTAGCGCGTTCCAAAAATCTTATCGCCAGCGTCACCCAATCCGGGGACGATGTAGCCATTTTCGTCGAGGCGGTCATCGATTGAGGCGGTGTAAATTTCGATATCGGGGTAAGCGTCCTGCACCCGTTTGATACCTTCAGGGGCGGCGACGAGCACGATCACTTTCATATGCTCACAGCCACGCTCACGGAGCATATCCAGTGTAGCCACCATCGAACCACCGGTGGCCAGCATAGGATCAATCACGATCGCCATGCGCTCTTCAATATCATTGGCAAACTTGGCAAAGTAAGGCACCGGCTGCAGCGTCTCTTCATCCCGATAAAGACCGACAACGCTTACCCGCGCACTCGGGATCAGATCCGTTACGCCTTCCAGCATGCCGAGCCCGGCACGCAGGATCGGTACGACGGTGACTTTTTTACCTTTTAAGCGGCGCGTTGCAATCGGCTCGCCGTTCCATCCCTGGATTTCATGATCTTCCAGCTCAAGACCTTTGGTTGCTTCATAGGTCAACAGCTTGGCGACTTCACCTGCCAGTTCACGAAAGCTCTTAGTGCTCAGGTCAACTTCGCGCATCAGACCCAGCTTATGTTGTACAAGCGGATGGTTAATGGCGTAAACACTCATGGGACTTCCTCACTGCAGGGGATTCAGAATGGCAACCAAGGTTGCATCAGCTAGGCACAAAATTGCGCGTATTCTACCCGCAACCACTTACGAGGTTAAGGGGTTTCAGGCAATTGCCACTCGATGGGGGCTCGCCCTTGCGCTTGCAGAAATTGATTGGCTTGGGAAAAATGCCGAGTGCCAAAAAACCCCCGGTGCGCAGAGAGCGGCGAAGGGTGCGGGGCTTCAAGTATTAAGTGGCGCCGCTGGTCGATCAGCGACTTCTTCTGGCGCGCATGGCTGCCCCATAAAAGAAACACACACGGTGGCGCGTGCTGACTGACGGTTTCAATCGCGCGATCAGTGAACGGCTCCCATCCTTTACCGCGATGAGACGCCGCATTGCCCTGCTCCACGGTCAGCGAGGTGTTTAACAACAGCACGCCCTGCTTGGCCCATGCTTCCAGATGGCCGTGGCGCACGGGAGTAAAACCGACATCTGTGGCCAACTCTTTGTAAATATTGACCAGCGACGGCGGTACGGGCACACCGGGCTGCACGGAAAAGCATAACCCGTGGGCCTGATTGGGCCCGTGGTAGGGATCCTGGCCTAATATAACCACCTTCACTTCGTTCAACGGGGTCAGCTCAAAGGCACGAAACCACTGCGTTGAGTGGGGATATATGATCTTCTTCGCGGCTTTTTGCTGCGCCAAAAAATCTTTTAGCGCCAGCATATAGTCAGCCTGAAACTCATTACCCAGCCACTGACTCCAATCGTCGGGAAGCGGATTGGCCATTATTACCTCTTCATTTGATCAACAAGCGGCTCAACGTAGGCGACGCCCATATCCCAGGGAAACTGAATCCAGCACTGCTGGGCCACTTCGGTCAGGTATTGATCCACCAGGGGGCGACCGTCCGGCTTGGCATAGATAGTCACAAAGTGAGCTTTAGGCAGCATTTTGCGTACTGCCCGCGCCGTTTTGCCGGTATCCACCAAGTCATCGACCAGCAACCAGCCTTCACCGTCATGATCGACGCCCTTCATAATATCCAGGCCGCCTTGATCCATATGGTCGTAGCTTTTAATACACACGGTATCGATCAAGCGGATATTAAGCTCCCGAGCAATCAGCGCGGCGGGAATTAACCCGCCACGGGTAATCGCTACGATGCCTTTAAAGTCACGTTCGATCATCTGGTGACAAAGCGTACGCACATCGCGGTGCAACTGATCCCAGGAGACGGTGAAGTGTTGGTGGTAGCGATCGCTGCTCATGGGGAATTACTCGTCTTCATTGAAAGAACAAACGGCGAATACGCTGTAACCGGCATCGCGAATTTTCTGTGAACCACCCAGCTCGGGTAGATCGATAATAGTGGCTGTCTCAACCACCTGGCCTCCGCTACGCTGGATCAGGTTGGCCGCTGCCAGCATGGTGCCACCAGTGGCGATCAGGTCATCCATTAGCAGGATACGGTCATCTTTCTGGAACGCATCGGAGTGAAGTTCCACTTCAGAATGCCCATATTCCAGCGTATACGTCTCGCTGATGGTCTTGAAGGGTAGCTTGCCCTTCTTACGCACCGGCACAAAGCTGCAGCCCAACTCATACGCAAGCGGCGCGCCAATAATAAAACCACGCGCATCAATCGCCGCGATGGCATCCAGGTTCATCTCCTGATAGCGGTGAACGAAGCTATCGATCAGTTTGCGAAAGGCCGCACTATTTTGCAGCAACGGGGTGATGTCACGAAAATTCACCCCTTGTTCAGGCCAATCGGGAACCGTGCGAATAACGGACTTAATGTAGTCGCCGTAGATGCTCATCGCGTCTCTCATTGAGTAATAAAAAGTGGTAATGATTAATCAAACCAAGAAAAGATATCTTGTCGCAAACAGCAGCGCCAAAATAATCACCGCCGGATTCAGATCGGCAAAGCGGCCCGATAGCGTTTTGATCGCCACATAGCTAATAAAGCCAAGCGCGATACCTTCGGCAATCGAAAATGTCAGCGGCATCGCCAGGGCAGCAATCAGTACCGGCGCGGCGTCGGTGGGGTCATCCCAATTCGCATGGGCCAAACTTCCTGCCATCAGTACAGCAACATACAGCAGCGCACCCGCGGTAGCGTAGGCCGGAATCGAACCTGCCAGCGGAGCAAAGAAGAGGCTGATCAGGAACAAAACGCCAACCACTACCGCCGTTAACCCGGTACGGCCACCCGATGCGATACCCGCTGTAGATTCAATGTAGCTCGTCGTAGTGGAAGTACCCAAGGCGGCACCCGCCATAGACGCGGTACTGTCGGCCATCATGGCGCGACCAATACGCGGTAACTTGCCATCCTTGTCCAGCAGCTTGCCGCGGTGAGCAACGCCAACCAGTGTGCCCGAGGTATCGAAGAGATCCACAAACAGGAAGGCAAAAATCACGCTCAACATCGCCACATCCAGCGCGCCCATCAAATCCATCGCCATAAAGGTAGGCGCGATAGAGGGTGGCATCGACATCAGGCCCCCGTACTCGTTATGACCGAGCACCATTGCAATAATAGTAATACCCAAAATCCCGATCATAACGGCACCCGTCACTCGCAAGTAAGAGAGCGCGGTGATTACAAAGAAGCCCAGCAGCGCATAAATAGCCGGAGGTTGGGAAAGATCACCCAGGGAAACAAAAGTCGCAGGGTTGGCGACCACAATACCGGCGTTCTTAAGCGCAATCATCGCCAGGAAAAGACCTATACCGGCGGCGATACCAAGCCTAAGCGTCATGGGAATGGAGTTAATAATCCACTCGCGAATTTTAAAAATACTTAGCATGAAGAAGGTTAAACCTGAGAAGAAGACCGCGCCCAACGCGGCTTCCCAGGTATAGCCCATCCCCAACACCACGCCGTAGGTGAAAAAGGCGTTCAAGCCCATACCGGGCGCCTGGGCAATCGGGTAGTTAGCCCACATCCCCATAACGAAACAACCAATCGCCGCTGCGAGGCACGTCGCCACGAACACCGCGCCGTAGTCCATCCCCGCCTCAGACAAAATGCTTGGGTTTACAAAGATGATGTAGGCCATCGTCAGGAAGGTGGTGATCCCAGCGATAACTTCTGTCTTCACATTGGTTTTGTGCTCGGAGAGCTTGAAATAGTTATCCAGAAGTTTCATGAATCTTCTTATCCTTAGCGCTAACGCCGCATGAGTATGCGTTCTGGTGCTGAGAAAAGCCGCACATACTACCTAAACGCTCGCCGTGATGCGAGCGCCTCAGTGTGGCGACCAATGTTGGCGGAAATAGCCCCGCCGCCTAATGCCAAGCAATCTTTAGGCCATGATCTAACCGATCGGTCAACCCATGGCCGATAAAGCAGATTATTGACGCTGCAGTGCCCTTACTGAACCCTGCTTTTTTGAGAAAGCACGCGCTCCACGGTTTCAACGATCACCTGAGTTTGCGGGTCAATTTCGATGTTGACCTTATCACCGGGCGCTCGATCCTGAAGCGTAGTGCGTGACAGCGTCTCTGGAATTAAATTGACGCTGAACTCCACACCACTGCTCTCTGTGTGGCGTACATCACCAATGGTCAGGCTGATACCGTCCACCCCAATATAGCCCTTTTCAAACACGAATCGTCCCAGCCTTTCCGGCAGTGAAAACCACAGCCGACGGTTGTTAGGCGCCTCTTCTATGGCCACCACTTCTGCCATGGAAATGATGTGGCCCGACATGGAGTGTCCGCCAATTTCGTCACCAAAACGCGCCGCACGCTCTATATTGACGCATTGCCCAGCGGTGATTGCACCAAGATTAGTCAATCGCAGCGTTTCACGCATCAAATCAAAACTAACGCTATCGCCTTCTATCGCCGTTACCGTTAAGCAAACCCCGTTATGAGCAACAGATGCCCCAATCTCAAGCCCCTCTCGCATCGATGGCGGCATTTCCACCACATGCACGCGAAAATCATCCAACTCACGCACCGCCACTACCCTGGCCACTCCTTGCACAATGCCAGTAAACATAAGGCTCTTTTCTCCTAATGTAGTCAAAACCGTGTCGTAAAAACTAAGCAGTAAAGTCTGAGCAGTAAGAACTGAGTAGTAAGCACTGAGCAGTCAAAAAGCTAAATCATGGGTGCAAGCTTACTACTGGTGCCTTAAGTTTGTGCACTCTGTATTGATGGCTGGTTGGTCAACCTGTTCCGCGCCACCCGCTTTTCAAGTCGTCGCGCAGAACAAAAAACTTAAAATTTCATAGTCATTAGAAAATAATGCTAATTCATCGGCTTAAAGCATAAAATCAGAGGGCTAAAATTGACATGATCGCCAGCTGACTCTAAGATTTTGCCGCAAATGTAATGGCGCCGATTTGTACCCAGATTGCGGGCGTCCACTTGGTCACTGACTTAGAATTAGCGACTGACCTAGTGAAGTGCAGCTAAAAGGGTGTGTCCAGCGTTGATGGCCACCCGTTAGGGTGGCCTTTTTTTATTCCCCGCCCTATCCTAGCCGCCCTGTTTTTAGTGATCCGAGAGCGTAGTCGCTCTGTTTTTAACCGATCTGTTTTTTGTCGGATGGGGGCGCGCACTCCCGCATTCTGTTTTCGGCCTACCGGTAAGGCAAACGCTATGATTGAACTTAGCAACGTCAGTAAAACCTATTTCAGTAACAACAAAGGAAGCGGCGCCAAGACCGTCCATGCACTCAAAAATGCCACTCTCACTGTGCCCAAAGGCACGATCCACGGCGTCATCGGCCTCTCCGGCGCAGGCAAATCAACGCTCATTCGCTGCGTAAATCTCTTAGAGCGCCCCACTAGCGGCAGCGTCACGGTCGATGGTCAGGAAATGACGCAGCTGAGCAACGCAGCGCTTAACCGTGCGCGCCACCGTATCGGCATGATTTTTCAACACTTCAATTTGCTAACTACACGCACGGTGTTCGACAACGTTGCCCTACCGCTTGAGCTAATGGGACAAAAACGCCACACCGTTCGTGATCGCGTTATTCCTCTCCTGGAAATGGTAGGTCTGGCGGATAAAGCCAACCAATACCCTGCTCAACTTTCCGGGGGCCAAAAGCAGCGGGTAGCGATTGCCCGGGCGCTTGCCAGCAAGCCACAGGTACTGCTCTGTGATGAGGCAACCTCTGCGCTAGACCCACAAACCACCAGCTCAATACTGGAACTGCTGCGCGACATTAATCATCAGTTGGGCATTACCATCCTGTTGATCACCCATGAGATGGAAGTGGTCAAATCAATTTGCCACCGGGTCAGCTTGATTTCCGACGGCGAATTGGTGGAGGACTCGGAAGTCGGCGACTTCTTTACCGCCCCGCGTACCCAGCTTGGTCGCGATTTTCTTAACGACTTCCTGCAGCTAACACCGCCCAAAGAGCTGATTGAGAGGCTCCTTGACGCCCCTGGCGAGAACACTCACCCAGTGGTACGCCTGACCTTCTCGGGAGATGCGGTCTCGACGCCGTTGATTTCGCGCCTTGCCCGGGAGTGCGGGGTCGATGTCAGCATTTTACAAGCGAAAGTAGAGTCGATTCAGGAGCGCACCCTGGGCCTGATGATTGCAGAGCTGTTAGGTTCGCCGACGCAAACCCAGCAAGCCATGCACTATCTCGAATCTCATCAACTACAAGTAGAGGTACTCGGCTATGTCCAGCGCAATGATTGATCTAATTTTACAAGCCACGCTGGATACTCTTTATATGGTGGCCGTTTCAGGACTTATTTCTACCCTCATCGGCCTGCCTCTTGGGGTAATGCTGTACGTTACGCGCCCACGGCAGATATTGGCGAAGCCCGTGCTTAATCAAGTCTTGAGCATTATTACCAACGTAGGTCGCTCCATCCCGTTTATTATTTTGATGGTCGCGATTATCCCTTTTACGCGCATGCTGGTAGGCACATCAATTGGCATCAATGCTGCGTCGGTACCTCTCACGATTGCCGCTATTCCGTTTGTCGCTCGGCTGGTCGAGGCGGCGCTTAATGAAATCTCGCCGGGCTTAATTGAAGCCGCCCAAGCCATGGGCGCAACGCCTTGGCAAATTATTGGCAAAGTGCTGATTCCGGAAGCTCGCGGGGGGATTATGACCGGCTTAACCATTACCGTGGTCACCCTGGTCAGCTACTCAGCCATGGCCGGCGCAGTAGGCGGCGGTGGCCTAGGCGACTTAGGCATTCGTTATGGCTACAACCGCTTCAATCCCACCATCATGCTGATTACCGTGGTTATCTTGGTTGTCATGGTGCAGGGCTTTCAGAGCTTGGGTGACTACTTGGTACGCAAAAGTGACCGCAAGTAGCAGCACGTTTATCATCCACCATTATAACCAAAATGCATTAGACAACTGTTTTTTATTGCCGCATCATTGCACCATCAAGCACAACGTCACTGGAGAGATTTCATGCAAAAACTGATTCTTGGTAGCCTGACAGCCCTGGCGCTTGCGGTTAACGTCGCCAACGCTGAAACGCGCAGCATCAAAATGGGCACCGTCGCTGGCCCTGAAACTGAAGTAATGGAAGTGGCGGCGCGCATTGCCAAAGAAGAGTATGACCTTGATGTGGAAATCATCGAGTTTACTGATTACGTTACCCCGAATGCCGCCTTGGCCGACGGCAGCTTAGACGCTAATGCTTACCAGCATGAGCCCTACCTGCAGTCGATGGTCGATGACCGCGGCTATGATCTGGCAATCGCTGGCTACACCTTCGTGTACCCAATTGGCGCTTACTCAGAAAAATACGACAGCATTGATGATCTACCGGAAGGCGCCCAAATCGCGCTGCCTAACGATCCTTCCAATGAAGGTCGCGCGCTGATTTTGATGCACAACGAAGGCCTGATCACCCTTAACGACCCGGAATTCCTCGAATCAACGCCTATCGATATCGCGGAAAACCCCCGCGACTTCCGTTTCCGTGAAATTGAAGCCGCTCAGCTACCCCGCGTGCTGCCCGATGTCGACATGGCGTTTATCAACAATACCTTCGCACAGCCTGCTGGCTTAAGCCTGGATGATGCCCTTATCAAAGAAGGCCCCGAGTCTCCTTACGTCAACCTGATCGCGGTTCGCGGCGGTGACGAAGAGCGTGAAGAGATTCGCCAACTGGTCGACGCCTATCAGCGCGATGAAGTGATCGAAAAAGCTGAAGAGCTATTCAAAGGCGCAGCAGTTCCTGGCTGGACAGAGTAATACCGCAAGCCATCAATAGATGATCTCAGGCCGGCACGCATAGATCCCCCTATGCACAAAGTGTCGGCCTGTTGCGTTAGCAGCAAAGGATGCCAAATGCAAAACAGTGTTGATTACTCATTGCTCAATCGCCAGCTTGAAGCGCTGCTCGATACACGCGATTGGCTTACCAACAGCGCACAAACCTGCGCCTTTATCCACCAAGAGCTTAGCGACTTAAACTGGGTAGGCTTTTATCTTCAGCGCCAGCCTGAGGTATTAGGTTTAGGCCCTTTTCAAGGGCAGCCCGCCTGCCACCCGATACCCTTCAGCAAAGGCGTGTGTGGGGCGGCCGCACGCTTACGAATCACCCAGCGAGTGGACGACGTGCACGCGGTCGCCGACCATATCGCCTGCGATGCCAACTCCCGCTCTGAGCTAGTGATTCCCATCGTGATCGACGGCGACCTTTGGGGCGTACTGGACCTGGATAGTCCGCTGCATGCGCGATTCACCCAGCAAGACCAAGCAGGCATTGAAGCACTGGTAGCTACCTTTATGCGCCAGACAGACCTACCCGACTTGATTAAAAAAACCAGTTAAAAGCGACCTATAGCAGCCACACAAAAACGCCCCAGTCAGCAGTGACTGGGGCGTTTTTGATAATATCTGGTAGGACCAGGCGGATTTGAACCGCCGACCTCCACGATGTCAACGTGGCGCTCTAACCAACTGAGCTATGGTCCTGAAAATAGGTGGTGGCACTAGGCTGGTAGAACCAGGCGGATTTGAACCGCCGACCTCCACGATGTCAACGTGGCGCTCTAACCAACTGAGCTATGGTTCTATTGCGCTATCTGGGTAGTCGCATGCCTTGCAACGGATGCATATCTTACGCTTTCATCGCTGAATTGCAAGCTATTTCCCTTCACGAAGTGCTCTCCCCCAGCAGTGCCGCCCATTACGAATAGAGGTTCCATTCGACACCTATAACCTTCTAGCGCTAGGCTAAGCACTTCAATGTGCTAGGAAGCCTCTGATTAACGTGATGAGCGCAGGCCAGACAAGGCAAAAATCAACGAAAAAGCGGAGTTTACAGGTTGTAAATGAGCATTTTGAGGCGATTTTTAACGCCAAATGGGCAAGCGCAATAGTGAATCAGGGGCTTCCTGGGTGTTATCTATAGGGAGATAAAGATGCTGGGTATTTTGCTAGGAAGCATAGCGATCGTGCTGTTATTGGCGACGCTGATTGCACGCATACATTTGCAATGGTGGTGGATCCGCAGTTTTGAATTCCCACGCCTTCAGATCGCTTTTCTAGCCTTAATCACCTGGTTATTAACCGCTATTTTCGTTGAGCCTGGCCCCTGGCTATGGATAGCCCTGCTCGCCTCGGGCATCACATTACTGTTTCAAGCTTACTATATTCTGCCCTGGACGCCGCTTTGGCCGGTGCAGGTTAAGGCGGCAGAGAGTGACGATGCAGGTAAACAGATAACACTACTGATCGCTAATGTGCTGACGCCTAATCGGCAGGCGCAGCAGCTAATCGATATGATCAAACAGCATCAGCCCGACATTGTATTGACTCTGGAATCAGACCAGTGGTGGCAGGATCAGTTGGATCCCGCGCTCGCAGAACAGTGGCCTCACAGCGTTAAAATTCCGCTAGATAACCTTTACGGCATGCACCTCTACTCACACCTGGAACTCACCGACACCTCCGTTGAGTGGCTGATTCAAGACGATATTCCGTCGATTCATACCCGAGTGACGCTTGCTAACGGCGATAGCATTCGCTTTTACGCGCTCCACCCCCGCCCACCGGCCCCCAGCGAGAGCGAGAAATCTCTTTGGCGGGATGCCGAGCTGCTGTTGGTAGGTAAGAAGATTCATAAAGACCCCCAAGCGACGCTGGTCGCCGGGGATCTTAACGATGTGGCGTGGTCACGCACCACACGGCTGTTTTGCCGCATTGGCGGCATGCTTGACCCACGCCGGGGGCGCGGTTTATTCAGCACTTTCCACGCCAAATATCCAGTGTTGCGCTGGCCCCTTGACCATATTTTTGTGACCGAGCACTTTACCTTAGTCGGCATGCAGCGCCTGAATTACTTTGGCTCTGACCATTTCCCAATACTGGCCACCTTTTGCTATCGCCCCTCGCGTCAAGACGAGCACGAAACGCCCGAAGCGAATGCCGAAGAGCGCAGCGAAGCCAGCGAAACAATTCAGGAAGGCGAAACCGAAAAGCAGGAAACCTGAACACGCGCTGCTTGCAGCTAGCTGACCCTCTGCGTGCTACTCGGGGATGCCTCCCTGCGTTAACGCAGCGGGGTCTAGCAGCCGCTCTAGCGTCTCCCGGTCGAGGTCAGTTTTCTCCTCAGCCACATCAATAATTGGCCTACCCGCTTGGTAGGCCTCTTTAGCGACAGCGGCGGCGGCGTTGTAGCCAATCACACCATTTAGCGCCGTTACCAAAATGGGATTTCTGGCCAGCGGGCCTGCCAGGTTATCTTCACGCACTTTAAAGGTGGCAATCGCACGGTCAGCCAGCAGCCGGGCGGTATTACTCATCAAGTTAATTGAGGTAAGCAGATTGGAGGCCACTAATGGCAGCATCACGTTCAATTGAAAGTTACCACTCTGCCCGGCCACGGTAATGGCAGTATCCAGGCCAATAACCTGTGCAGCGGCCTGGGCGGCTGACTCTGGAATAACAGGATTAACCTTCCCGGGCATAATCGAGCTCCCAGGTTGTAATGCCTCAAGCTCAATTTCTCCCAACCCAGCCAACGGCCCTGAATTCATCCAGCGCAGGTCATTGGCAATTTTCATAATCACACAGGCTAAACCTTTCAACTGCCCTGAAAGCTCTACCGCCGCATCCTGGGAAGAGAGGCTGGCAAAGAAGCTGTCATTAGGGGTGAACTTCAACCCCGTCTGATCGCTCAACTCTTGAGCGACCTGCTCTGCAAAGCCGATAGGTGCGTTAATGCCGGTACCCACGGCGGTGCCACCTTGAGCTAATCGGCAGACTCTTTGCATGGCGCTATCAAAGCGCTCAATGGCCTGACCTAGTTGGCTCGACCAGGCACCCAGCTCTTGATCCATGCGCAGCGGCATGGCATCCATCAGGTGCGTGCGGCCGGTTTTTACCACGTGGCTGAGCTCGCTAGCACGTTGATCAATAATGTCACGTAGGTGAACGAGGGATGGGCGCAGTGATTCGTGTACCGCGATGGCAGCCGAAAGATGAATCGCCGTGGGAATCACATCATTGCTGGACTGCCCCATATTGACGTGATCATTCGGGGTGACCTCAACGCCCTCACGGCTAGCCAGTGTTGCCAACACCTCGTTGACGTTCATATTGGTGGAGGTACCTGACCCGGTTTGGAAAACGTCGATAGGAAAATGCTGGTCGTGCTTGCCCGTTAACACTTCACGAGCTGCTTTTTGAATTGCCTCCCCTCGCGCACTATCAAGCCCTCCTAGCGTTTGATTGGCCCGGGCGGCCGCTAGCTTGATACGTGTGACCGCATGAATAAAAGCCACAGGCATAGGCGAATGAGAGACAGGAAAATTATTGACTGCCCGCTGGGTCTGTGCCCCATAAAGGGCGTCGGAAGGCACTTCCAGTTCGCCCATGCTGTCGCGTTCCATCCGTGTTGCCATTGCTCTTGCTCCCATCAATGAGATTAATAGTGATGCTTATTTGAGCGCATAGCCGATCCATCGTTCGCTAGCTAAGGCCACATCCCCTCCCTTCAAGCTAGCTGGTTAGACCCTACGGGTAAACACGTCGTTACCTCGCGTCGTTTAAAATGCCAAAAACCAAATGTTGCACTGCACAAAAACACTTGCTATGCTGCACCGCAAGATAGCTTAAAAAGCTACTCATTCAATAAGCAGCGCCAACCTCTGGATAGCTGCTTTGGCAAGACTAAACCCAGGAGAGTATGACGATGCGTACATTAAATACTAACGAAATGACTCAGCAGTTTGACAACATGTTTATGGCGCCTGTCCGCGCTTACATGGCATTGAGCATCGATTACAGCGAAAAAATGCTTAACGCTCAGATGGACGCCAGCAAAGCCTATGTCGATACCGGCATTGCGCAAATGCGTCAAATGATGGACGTAAAAGACGCTGAGGGCCTGCGCAGCTACATGGAAGGTCAGCAAAAAGTGGCTAAAGAGCTGGCTGAGCGTGTTAAGGGCGATACCGATAAAGTCGTATCTCTACAGCAGGACTTTATCCAGAAAAGCCAGAAAATTACTGAAGACAACGTTAAGCAAGCGCAAACTGCTGCTAGCAAATTGAGCAAAACTGCTTAATCGCTTATTGAAACAGTAAGCTAGTCAGTAATTTGTATAGAACGCCCCTGTTGGCCCTCGCCGACAGGGGCGTTCTAGTTACTGTCATTAACATGTTTTACCAGCGGCTTCACCAACCGAGAGCGGATTTCACAAACGGAATCGTCAATTTACGCTTGGCCGATAGCGATTCTTTATCCAGGGTTTCCACTGCACGGCAAAGTTCACCTAACTCGCGGGGGCCACGATGCAAAATATAGCGCCCGACGTCATCGGGAAGCTGCATCCCTCTCACGCTGGCGCGTAGCTTTAGCGCTGCCAAACGTTCAATGTCATCCTCTAAGGGATGTACATGAAAAGTCACGCCCCAGGTTAACCGCGATGCCAGATCGGGCAGCACCACGTTTAGCTGTCGTGGGGAAGCACTTGCGGCAATCACTAATTTTTTACCCGCATCTCTTAGTCGGTTAAATGCATGAAACAGCGCTTCTTCCCAGCGCTTGCGGCCAATCACGCACTCCAAGTCATCAATGGCAACAAGATCCAGACGTTCGATGTCTTCAAGCATTAACGGCGGAAAGTGGCCCAGGTCATTCAGCGGTAAGTAAAGCGCGCGTTTATCTGCATCCGAGGCTGCGTGACACGCCGCCTGAAGCAGATGGCTACGCCCTACCCCTGGCGCTCCCCACAGATAAAGAAACTGCTCACCCTCCGGGGCCAACTGCTGGGCAAGATTGTCTACCAGCGGCGTATTTGCACGCGCCACATAGTAATTACCAAAGGTCGCGTCGTCACGCAGTCCAATTCCCAAGGGAAGCTGTGCCGGTGCTCGGCTCATGGTGACTCCCGTCCATCGAGGTGGCCCAATTCGTCATGGTGTGAAGAACTGGTCTCAATGATTGGCGTATGTTTGTCGGTATTTTTTTCGTCGTATAACTCGCTATGCTGATAGCGCACTTTTACTTCTTTTAGCAGTACTAGAATCACCGCGGCAACGGGCAGTGCCAACAACACCCCTGTTAAGCCAAATAGATTACCCCCCGCCAGCACGGCAAATATAACCGCAACCGGATGCAGGCCAATTTTATCGCCCAACAATTTAGGCTGCAGAATCACGCTCTCAGCCATTTGGCCAATACTAAACACCAGGATAACCCCTAGCACCGCCCACCAAGTAGCGTACTGGAACAGCGCGACGACAAGGGCAATCGCTAGGCCGACAATAAAGCCCAAGAACGGCACAATACTTACTAACCCGGAAACAAAGCCGATCAACAGCCCAAAATTAAGCCCCATCAGCGTTAAGCCCACCGCATAAATGATCCCTAAGCAGAGCATCACCAGCAGTTGCCCACGTAAAAACGATGACAGCACTTCATCGCAACGACGCGCCAACCGGAAGGTATCGTCTGCCCACTGACGTGGCACGAGATTGGCAATATTGGTCAGCAGACGGTTCCAGTCCAGGAGTAAATAGAAGGTAACCACAGGTATCAACGCCACATAGGTAATCCATGAAACAAAGGCCATACCGGAACGGCCAATTTGCCCGAGCGCCTGGGCTAAATAGCCGCCAGCATCGCGCCAGTTTTCGGCCAGCGTCTCGCGCGCATTGGTTAACTCGGCAGTTAAGTCATAACCGGTCCACACCTGCACTTGAGGAGCGAGGGTATTTTCTACCCAATTGAAGATACCCGGAATAGCCTCGCCCAGTTGCTTAATCTGTTGAACAAGAAGCGGTATTAAAATCAACAAACTCACCACGAGCACGACCAGCAACACTAAAAACACGCTACTCACCGCGAACGGCCGATTCATGCCCCAGCGTTGGAAACGGTTAGCCAGCGGATCAGCTAGGTAAGCAAGAATCATCCCGGCAATAAAAGGCATCAGAACCGCATCTAACAAATAGATTAAACCGCCTATCACCACCAAAAATAGGACACCCCACCAAGAATTCCGCATAGTTACCTCTCAAACGTGGACTTAATCCAACCACTTATCGTGACTATTTTCATTTATCACTACTATTTTTGCTGATCGATACTATTTTGCTCATCGATACTATGCCGCATATGAGTAAAAGCCGCTTGTAAGCTTTGCATAATATGTCACAGCGGTGCGGCCTGCGTCGCTGGGTGTTACAATCCGCTCCAGTTATCGTCCAGCACTGGCCATGTCGCCAGCACTACCAGCACCGCTATTTGCTTCACAGGATCTGTCATGACCGAGACCTCCACTTCTTCGGCTACTCCTTCTCTCAGCTATAAGGACGCAGGCGTCGATATTGATGCCGGTAACGCCTTAGTTGACCGCATTAAACACGTTGCCAAACGCACTACTCGCCCAGAAGTAATGGGCGGACTTGGCGGCTTTGGCGCGCTATGCGAGATCCCAGCGGGCTATCGGCAGCCCGTGCTCGTCTCTGGTACCGATGGCGTCGGCACCAAGCTGCGTCTGGCGATGGATCTTGGCAAACACGACACCATTGGTATTGATTTGGTCGCTATGTGTGTCAACGATCTCATCGTGGCCGGCGCCGAACCACTTATATTCCTCGACTACTATGCCACGGGTAAGCTCGATGTGGATATTGCTGCTGACGTTGTCACCGGCATTGGCACTGGTTGCGAACTGGCTGGCTGCGCCCTGGTAGGCGGCGAAACCGCCGAAATGCCGGGCATGTATGAAGGCAGCGACTACGATTTAGCGGGCTTTTGCGTGGGCGTGGTTGAAAAAGCAGACATTTTAGATGGCAGCAAAGTGGCCGAAGGCGACGTCATATTGGGGCTTGCCTCATCAGGGCCACACTCCAACGGCTACTCACTGATTCGTAAAATCCTTGAGGTTAGCAACGCATCGCTAGAGACCGACATCGACGGTAAGACCCTTGGCGACGCACTTATGGCCCCCACCCGTATCTACGTTAAATCACTGCTCTCCTTAATGCGCGGCAGCGAAATCGCGGTGCATGCGTTATCGCACATCACCGGTGGTGGATTGCTTGAAAACATTCCCCGCGTGCTGCCGGACAATCTCGCTGCGCATATTGATATTGCCAGTTGGCAGCGCCCCGCTGTGTTTGATTGGCTCCAAGCCAACGGCAACGTGAATGAAACCGAAATGCACCGCGTGCTCAATTGCGGTATTGGCATGGTCGTTGTGGTGCCTCAGCATCAAGCAGAGCAAGCGGTGGCTCATTTGGAAGCCGAAGGCGAATCAGTTTACCGCCTCGGCCAGATCGTTGAGCGCCAAGAGGACGCCGTTATTCTGGAGAACCTCTCGGCATGACCAATACGGACTACCAGAGCGATACCATCAAAGACGTAACGCCAGAACCACTGGGTGCACGCCGTATTGTGGTGCTTATTTCAGGTAGTGGCAGCAATTTGCAGGCGCTGATTGATGCTCAGTCCCACGACCGCTTAGGCGGCGGCGAGATCGTCGCGGTCATTTCCAATATCGCTGACGCCTATGGTTTAAAGCGCGCCCGCGAAGCGGGCATTAATGCGGTTGCGCTACCCCACCGGGAATACGATAGCCGCGAAGCTTATGACGGCGCCTTGATCAAAGTCATTGAGCGCCACGAGCCGGACCTGATTGTACTGGCAGGCTTTATGCGCATTTTGACGCCGCGCTTTGTGCAGCGCTTCCTGGGCCGAATGCTGAATATCCACCCTTCGTTACTGCCGGACTACCAAGGGCTCAACACCCACGCCCGCGCCCTGGCAGACGGTGTTGCCAGCCACGGCTGTAGCGTTCACTTCGTTACCGAAGATTTGGACGGTGGTCCGGTGGTACTGCAGGCAGAGCTGCTGGTCAACGCTGACGACACGGCTGAAACACTGCAAGAGAAAGTTCGTGACCGCGAACATTTGATCTACCCGATTGCGGTGCAGTGGTTTTTGGAAGGCAGACTGCAGTTCAGCGCCGAAGGCGCCAAAATGGACGGTCATCTTCTGCCGGAACACGGTATGCGGCTTTCCCACGCCGATGCAGCAGAAGAGCTTGATGAGGAGCTCGACGAAGAGTCGTAAGACTGACTAGTTAACACTACTGCGCTTGAGCATCAGGCAATTGCTTTGCTTTGATACCAAGCGCAGGTTTCCACGAGGGCGCTGTGAACCCATCCCTGGGCGCTACTTTTTCCATCCCTGGAAAAAGACCCTCGTTTCAACCTGCCCTTATCCTCGCTATCGAGTTTGTACACTCAATCGCCTATTCCAGAATTAGGTACGCGGCAGAGTAACCCCACGCTGCCCCATATACTTTCCACCCCGGTCTTTATAAGAGGTTTCGCATACTTCATCCGACTCTAGGAAAAGCATTTGCGCAACGCCTTCATGCGCATAGATTTTCGCCGGCAAATTAGTGGTGTTAGAGAATTCCAGCGTAACGTGACCTTCCCACTCGGGCTCCAACGGCGTCACGTTGACAATAATGCCACAGCGCGCGTAGGTAGATTTACCCAGGCAAATAGTGAGCACGTTGCGGGGAATCCGGAAGTACTCCACCGTGCGCGCCAGCGCGAAAGAGTTGGGTGGAATAATGCATACGTCGCCTTTAATATCGACGAAGCTTTTCGCATCAAACGCCTTGGGATCAACTATCGCTGAATGAATATTGGTAAAGACCTTGAATTCATCAGAGCAGCGCACGTCATAGCCATAGCTTGAAGTGCCGTAGGAAATCACGCGCTGTTCATTCACATAGCGCACTTGCTCGGCTTCAAA
Source organism: Halomonas alkaliantarctica (assembly GCF_029854215.1). NCBI lineage: Bacteria > Pseudomonadati > Pseudomonadota > Gammaproteobacteria > Oceanospirillales > Halomonadaceae > Vreelandella > Vreelandella neptunia. The sequence continues at coordinate 2,316,466 of NZ_CP122961.1, forward strand.
CGGCTCAATCATCGCGTCGCTTTTGGCCATGCGACGAATCCAATTATCAGATTTAATACTCATTTATTTCGTTATCACTCACTAAAGGAAATAGTTGGGCCGTCGCCTTGATTCGCGCTAACCGCTTCAGCGACTTTTTCGGCAATCGACGCAAAAGTTTGACTCACCGCCCCCTCTGGTTCAGACACTACGCTTGGGCGACCCGAATCCGTCAGTTCCCGGATGGAGAGCGTTAGCGGCAGGCGTCCAAGCACTTGGGTATCGTACTCTTGAGCGATGCTATCGCCACCGCCGGTGCCGAAAATAGCCGCTTCATGACCACAATTTTCGCAGTGGTAGAGGCTCATATTTTCAACCACACCAAGCACCGGAACGTTAACCTTCCGGAACATTTCGATCCCTTTACGGGCATCTAACAGTGCAATGTCCTGCGGGGTGGTGACAATCACCGCGCCAGCGACTGGCACTTTCTGGGCCAGCGTCAATTGGATATCACCGGTGCCGGGGGGCATATCGATCAACAGAAAATCGAGATTATCCCATTGGGTTTGCGTCAGCATCTGCTGGAACGCACCCACTACCATCGGCCCGCGCCATACCATTGGCTCACGGGTATTGACCATAAACGCCATCGACATAGCCTGAATGCCATGGGCCTCAAGCGGAAGGAATTTGTCATTGCTTGCCGCCTGAGGGCGCGTACCCTCTTTAACACCGAGCATTTGTGCCTGGCTGGGTCCATAGATATCCGCATCCAGGACACCCACGCGATAGCCCTGTGCAGCCAGTGCTAATGCCAAGTTCACGGTGACAGTGGATTTTCCCACGCCTCCCTTGCCCGATGCCACTGCAATAATATGCTTAACGCCGTCCATTCAATGGCACTCCTCGTTCTAGGTTCTTAATATCTGAATTAACGTTGAGTGAATGATACGCTTCGCAGCCACAATCATAAACCAACAACAAGAGGGCGGATGCCGGTTCCCCGACATCCGCCCTCACTTTAGTAACGAGAAAGGTGCGTTACAGCATTACTATCTAGCCACTTATTAGCCAGCGTTTTGCTGCGACTCTTCACTTCCACCATCGCTGTCATTAGCGCTTTCACTTGAAGAACCTTCACCTGACGAGCCCTCATCCGACGAGCTATCCTGTGAAGGGCTGTCCTGTGAAGATGAAGCCGCCTCACCTGCTGACTCTTCCGCATCGGCTAAGCGGCTATCTAATGTCGACAGCTCATCGCGCCATTCGCTTAACTGGCCTTCTAAACGCTCCAACTGGCTCTCACGCTCTTCAATATCGCTTTCAACACTCGACACTTCCTCGCGGCCCATCTCCAAAGCGACCATGACATCATCGAGCTCGCTGCGCACATCGTTCAAGCTCTGTTCTTCCTCTTCGCGAAGCGCCGTTAGCGAATCAACTTCGTTTTGCAGCTCATCGCGTTCGCTAGTGATGGAGTCACGCTCGCTTTTTAACTCATCAAGCTCGCTTTGGGCAGTTGAGACTTCTTCTTCTAGGCCGCTCAGCTGTTCATTCGCTTGGCTAATCTGCTCTTCTAGCCCGGACAACTTCTCTTCCGTGTTGGACAGCTCTTCAACCGCTTGCTGACGCTGCTCCTCGGCTTCCTGACGGGCGGCTTCGGCCTCCTGGCGGGCTTCTTCCGCACTTGAACGTGCTTCTTCTACTTGCTGAAGAGTACTTTCCGCCTCATCCCGAGCGCTGATGATCTCGTCGCGCTCTTCGCGCAGCGCGCTCATCTCGCTATCAGCGCTCTCTACCTGCTCGTTAAGAGAGGCAATTTCCTCTTCTAGCGCATCACGCTCAGATTCAAGTTCTTCCAATCGCGACTGCACATCGCTGACATTGCCTTGGGCGCTTTCAAGCGACGAGCTGGCTTCTTGCTGCTGCGCCTCCAGAGATGCCATCTCCTCCTGCAGCGCGGCTAAATTGGTTTCAGCTTCCTCAATTTCACTAATGCGCTGGCTCATCTGGCTATTTTCTTGCTCAGCACTGGCGAGCTGCTCCTCTAAGCTATCGACGCGATCCTGGCGAGAGCCTGCATTCGACTGCGCCATTATCGCCCAGATAACGGCGATAGCAGCGATACCGGCAATCGCTTTTACCCGATTATCTTGAAAGAGGGTTTTCATATCCGATTTTTTAGCCGGCTCTGGCTTTTTGGCAGGCGGTTGGTTATCCGAGTGGTTTGCTTCCGACATTATGCGTTCCTCTATGGTCTAAGCTAACGTTTGCCCAAGCTAACGATAATCCGTTGCGCGACGATCAAGTACGTGAATAATGCGCTAACCGTGGATGAGCTCCCCTTAAGCATACACAGCTCACTGTATCTAGCCAGTCTGTTTGCAAAATCGTGTACAAATGTTGCTACTACGTTACCGGACAGACAGGAACCATTATTATTTCAGCCCAAAGGGGGATGCTTTCCCTCATGAAAACCAGAGGCCTCTCCATTTGGCGCATCAAACCAATTCAGTGTGGTATGCAGTGACACCACGCTACCTACTATTAGCAGCGTAGGCGGTTTAATGTGGCCCGCCAAGAAAGTATCTGGCAGCGCAGACAGGGTACCCACATGGGTAAGCTGTTGGCGGGTAGTGCCTTGTTCAATTAATGCCAGCGGTGTTTCTGGTGCTAAGCCGTGCTTAACCAGCGCCTGGCTAATCACATTAACGCTGCCTAACCCCATATAAAACACTAAGGTTTGCCCGGGTCGCGCTAACGCATCCCAATCAAGCTCGCACTCACCCTGCTGCAAATGCCCGGTAACAAAACGCACCGATTGCGCATGATCGCGATGGGTTAAAGGTATGCCCGCATATGCGGCACAGCCGGAAGCAGCCGTCACCCCTGGAATGACTTCCACGCTCACTTCTGCCGCCACTAGCGCCTCAAGTTCTTCTCCGCCTCGGCCAAAAATAAACGGATCACCGCCTTTAAGGCGCACGACACGCTTGCCCTGCTGCGCCCACCTTACGAGCGCTTGATTGATGCCCTCTTGAGGAACGCTATGCAGTGAGCGTGCTTTACCCACATAAAAGCGCTGAGCCTGTGCCGGTATAAAGGCGACAATTTCATCACTAACCAAACGGTCGTACAGCACCACTTCAGCTGACTGCAGGCGCTTATAAGCTTTTAGCGTTAATAGCTCTGGATCGCCAGGGCCAGCGCCCACTAGGCTTACCAAGCCATATGGCTGAGACGTTTGCTCTCGTCCTGCTTCCAAGAATCCACCCCAGGAATAAAAAAAGTTTTTGATATGCAAAAAAGTAATTAATTTTACCACTAAATGCCAATAACGCCTTGTCTATTGCTTAAAATAGAACCCAATATATATAAGAAAAGAACATGCATATTCTATAAAAATATAGATAATAATGATTTTGTCTGCAACGGCTTACATCCTGATTACGTTTTTAGGGCTAATCTTCACGATCGAATTCAAATTGGCATATGTTTGGAGATTCACGCATGCCCGTGAATGATATAGACGCACCAGAGCGAGTCAGTGCAGACCACCTAGTACCCCACATACCAGGCGTTATCTTTCAGTTTCATCGCGCGCGCAATGGCCATATGCGGTTCCCCTACTTAGAGGGCGGCGGCGTGGCTCTCAAACATATTGACCGGGATCTGCTTGCTCAAAATGCTGGCGAGTTAGTTGAGCAACTGACCGGCAACGACCATCCCAAGATAATGTCGGCGATCGAACGTTCGGCCCGCTGGATGCTGCCTCTCACGACGCGCTTTCGGCTACCGTTTCCAGAAGACAACCCCCGCTGGATTGCGGTGAGCGCCAAGCCAAAGCCCGTTGCCGATGGCGTACAGTGGAACGGCATAATGATGGATATTAGCGATCAAGTCAGCGAAGAGCAGCGGCTTCGCAAGCTATGCGACACAGACCCCCTGACGCAACTGCCCAATAGGCGCAAACTGATGATGCACTTAACCCATGTTGCATCGCTTAGCACCCGCCACGGCACACCGCTCTCCATCATGATGATCGATATCGATCATTTTAAACGCCTTAACGACCGCTGGGGCCACCTACATGGGGATGATGTGCTTAAACAGCTAGCGATGCACGCCCAGTCGCTGCTGCGCTGTGAAGACATGGTCGCTCGGTTAGGAGGTGAAGAGTTTATGGTCGTGCTGCCGCTTACGCCGCTGCAGCAATGCCATGCACTTGCTGACCGCTTACGCCAGGCCATCAGTGTACGCGACTTCGGTATGGGGCCGGGCCAAGTGACATTGAGCATTGGGGTTGCCGAGTATCGCTGTGGCGAACCCCTCACGAGCTTGATCGAGCGGGCAGATCAGGCGCTGTATAGCGCCAAAGACGTTGGTCGCGACTGCGTTTGCCATCTACGCTGATAGGGAACCCCCCATTGCAGGAGCCATACAATGACAAGGCTAGCCGACGCCATTTGTGAGCCATGCAGCAAAAATGCTCAGCCACTAAGCAAAGATGAAGCCCAAGAGCGGCTAAAAAGCCTCAGCCAGTGGCAGATTGTCGAGCACGATGGCATCATGAAGCTGTCGCGAAGTTTTAAATTTCGTGACTTTGCCAGCGCGTTGGCGTTTACCCAAAGCGTTGGCGATATTGCAGAGCAGGCTGGCCATCACCCCGTTATAGTGACCGAGTGGGGCAAAGCCACTGTCACGTGGTGGTCTCACGCTATTAAAGGCCTGCATCTTAATGACTTCATTCTTGCCGCCAGAACCGACGAGGTAGCCGAATAAATGTTTGAGCATATTGAGCGAGTCCCAGGAGATGCCATTCTCGGGCTGATCGAAGCTTTCAAGAAAGATACCAATCCGCAAAAGGTGGATTTAGGTGTTGGTGTTTACCGCGATAGCCAAGGCAATACGCCGGTAATGCGCGCCGTTAAGGAAGCAGAAGCTCGCCTGCTCAAGAATGAAACGACGAAAACCTATATCGGTTCTCACGGCGCGCCCAGCTATAGCGAAGTAGTGCTTCCCATGGTTTTAGGCGCTGAATCACCGGTACTGAAAGCCAACCGTGCCAGTGCTACCCAGTCGCCTGGCGGCACTGGCGCCCTGCGCCTGGCAGCCGATTTCATTTCCACTCAACTGCCGGGCAAAGGCATCTGGGTAAGCGACCCAACGTGGCCCAACCACCACGGTATTTTTACTGCCGCGGGTATTGAGCTACACAAGTATCCCTACGTTGACCCCGACAACCGTCTCGACTTTGACGGTATGCGCACAGCGCTAAAAAGTATTCCGGAAGGCGATGTCGTCGTACTCCACGCCTGCTGTCACAACCCTACGGGTTTTGACCTTTCCCAAGACCAGTGGCAGGAAGTGCTAGAGATTGTACGTGAGCGCAAACTCCTGCCGCTGATCGACTTTGCCTATCAAGGCTTTGGTGAAGGCTTGGATGAGGACGCTTACGGCGTTCGCCTACTGGCGGAAAACCTCGATGAAGCAATCATCACCAGCTCCTGCTCGAAGAACTTTGGTATTTATTGTGAGCGCACCGGCTGCTTGATCATGGTGGCAAAAGACAGCGAGCAGATGGACAACATTCGCTCTCAAGTCGCCATCGTTGCCCGCGAGAACTACTCAAACCCGCCCGCACACGGTGGCGCTATTGTCAGCGAAATCCTTCACGACGCAGAGCTGACGGCGCTATGGCGTGAAGAGCTCACCGAAATGCGTGATCGTATCAATACGCTGCGTCGCGATTTCGTTGAGGCGTTGAAACCCTATGGCCTGGACGAGAAGTACGCCTGTGTAGCTGAACAGCGCGGCATGTTCTCCTACACTGGATTGACGCCGGAACAGGTGGATCGTCTGCGCGATGAGTTTGGCATCTACATGGTGCGCTCAGGCCGCGCCAACGTAGCTGGCTTCTCCCATGAGAACCTGCCCTACTTGGCCAAAGCGATTGCCGCTGTCAACGACTAACTACCAAGCATTACCGCACTTTAAACGCCCAGGCCTTCCTGGGCGTTTTTGTATGCAGGGCGCTTGACCGATTAGTCAACACTTCGGCACACTCAGCTTGCCTTGTATACAACACACCATAATCAAGAGGCCTATCATGGCGGCAGCCAGCATCCACTACCCCTGGTACAAAAAAGAAGATACCGACGCGTTCTTCGCCCTGTTCCAAAACAACATTGCCAACTTTGTCATTATCGCCATCACCATGCTGGGCATGGGATTTCCCTCCTCCATTGTCTATGGGCAAGTACTACCAGGCGCGGCAGTAGCAGTAATGGTGGGTAATTTCTACTATGCGTGGAGTGCGGCAAGACTCGCCCGCAAGGAGAACCGCGCCGATGTAACAGCGCTCTCTTACGGTATCTCAACGCCGGTCATGTTTGTGTTTCTATTCGGCGTACTGCTACCCGCCAAACAGCTCACCGGTGATGCAGAAATGGCCTGGAAAGTGGCGGTCGCCGCCTGCTTTATCAGCGGCGCCATCGAAGCCGCCATCAGCGTGATTGGCCGCTGGGTGCAGTATCACCTGCCGCGTGCCGCCATGCTGGGCGCCGTTGCGGGTGTTGCACTGACGTTTATCGCCGGTGAAATGTTGTTCAAAACGCTGGAAATGCCGATTATTGGTCTACTGGTGCTAGCGATCATTATTGTTGGTCTGGTCGCACGAGTGAGTATGCCGTTTAAACTGCCCACATCGCTATTCGCCATTATCGTCGGCACCACCATGGCCTATTTGATTGGCGACGCCGGCACCGAGCGCTTTAGCGAGGCGTTCACTCACTTGGGCTTTTATCCATTACTTCCCAACCTGGCCTGGTTTGAAGGTCTGGGTTTACTGCTGACCAGTATGCTGGCGGTACTCACCGTGGTGCTGCCGATTACGCTGTACAACGCTATAGAGACGATGAACAACGTCGAGGCGATGGAAGCCGCAGGCGATAAGTACGATGTGCGCGAGTGTCAGGCGGTTGATGGCGCCGGCACCATGATTGGCGCGCTGTTTGGCGGCGTGTTCCCGACCACGGTCTATATTGCCACCGTGGGGGCCAAGTGGATGGGCGCAGGCCGGGGCTACAGCATTCTCAACGGTGCTGTATACGCGCTGGCTACCATGTTTGGTTTAATCGCCGCCCTGGCCTCGATTATTCCCGTTTCGGTGGTCGCACCGATTTTGGTCTTTGTCGGCATGTCGATGATTGCTACCGCGTTTCAGGCTAACGACACTCGCTACTACCCTGCCGTGGCGCTGGCCATGCTGCCCTACTTCGCCAACTACGTGATGACGCGCTTTAACCGCGGAGCTGGCGAGGTCGTCACCGACATCTCCAGTGCCATTGTGGTAATGGGCCAAGGGGCTATGTTTATGGCCATTCTGCTGGGTGCAATGACGGTATCGGTAATTGACCACCAGTTCCGGCGCGCGGCCGCCTTCGCTGCCATTGCCGCGGGCTTTTCCTTCGTCGGGTTGATGCACGCTCCAGAGCTGGCACTCAATGCTGCCCCAGAGTTCGTGATGGGCTATCTAGGCATGGCGCTGCTGTTTATTTACTTCTCCTTTCAAGAAGCTGGACGCCTGCGTTAATTGACGAATCCCGCCTGCCGGTGCGGGCGGGACAGAATACGCCGCATGACCTGCCACGCCATCAAGCCCGCCAGCAGGTTACCTACGGCGGCGCCCGCCGCAAGCCCCCACCAGTCAAAGAATTGCGAGCCCAACCAGAGGCAAGGTAAATAGCAGATAAACAGCCGTGCGCTGGATAGCAGCATCGCTCGCAGCGGCCAACCTAAAGCATTTCCCGCCGAGACCACTAGCATACAAACGCCCAGCGCGGCGTAACTAGGCAGCAGAAATCGAATCAGCAGGGTCAGCTCATTTTGTACCTCTGGATTACCCGCTAAGGCCATGGCTAGCCAGGGAGCTCCCAGAGCCAGTAACACGCCCAGACTAAGCTGCCAAACCAGCGCGACCTTTACCGCCAAGCGCATAAGCTGCTGAATCTGCCCCCAATCACCGGCACCGTAGCAACGTCCTAACCACGGAGGCAGCGACATGGTCATGGCAAGAATGACCATCAGGGAAAGCGTTTCCAAACGGCTAGCCAAGCCCCAGGCCGCCACTTCACTTTCACCCAGCCCCGCCACCACTGAGATTGCCAGCATCGCCGCTAAGGGCGGCATCAGTTGGCTGACCATAGCGGGGGCGGCAATGCCCGTAAAAGGTCGCCACGACTGTTTCGCCTCGAGCCACAGATTCTGTTGCGATGCCCACTCGCGTTTGAGTAATTTGCGCGTCGTCACCAACAGACCCACCGAAAAGGCAATAGCGGTTGCCCAGGCAGCACCGGGCAGCCCCAAGCCCTCCCAATCGCCTACCCCAAAAATCAGCAAGGGGTCGAGCACGAGGTTCACAAGGCTGCTCAGCACCATCATCTTGCCCGGCAAACGGGTATCCCCATGGGCACGAAATACGCTATAGCTAAAATAGAGCAGCGCCCCCAGCCACGCTGATAACAGCTGGGGCCCCCAGTAAATGTAGATATACGAGAGCGTGGTGGCATCCGCACCCAGCAGTCGATAAATGGGCACATGAAATAGCCACAATATGATCGCCAATAGGCCGATCACGCCACCGCCCGCCATTAACACCAAACTGCTTAAGCGCCTCGCCCGGCCACCTTCCCCTGCGCCTAGCGCCCGGGAAATAAGCGCTGCGATGGCAATACCCATGCCCACCTGAATGCCGATAATCAGAAATGACAGCGGAAAGGTGAACGACTGTGCAGCTAGCTGCGCAGTACCCAAACGGGCAATAAAGGCGCTATCAACAAGTTGAAAACCCAATAACGCCAAAACCCCGATGGCCATTGGCCAGGTTTGCCGCCATAGGGTTATCGCCAACTCGCGTTGCTGCATCACAATTGCCAAGCTAACTCTCCTTTTATTCGCCTTAAACGCAAAAACGCCACCACCCCTAGCGGGGTGATGGCGCTTAACTAAAAGTACTCTTTACTGACGAATACCTTCAAACGTGACGTATAGCTCAAGCTCATGCATGGATTCAGGGAAATCACTCATGTCGATTCCGTAATCGCCCAGTGTCAGCGTAGTGCTACCTTCGAAACCAGCCCGGTAGTTGCCCCAAGGATCATCGCCTTCACCCAACAGAGTGACCGGCATTTCAATTTCTTGGGTTTCGCCATGCAGGGTCAGATCACCCGTTAGCACGCCCTCATTTTCACCCGTTGATTCAAAGCCTGTTGATGTAAAGGTGGCGGTCGGGAACTCGCTGGCGTTGAGGAAATCATCGCTCAAGATATGACGATCACGCTCAGCGTGGTTACTGGTCAAGCTGTCCACCTGAACTTCGATTTCGGCAGAAGAGGCATCAAGATCTTCAGGGTCGTAGGCAAACTGACCCTCAAACTCTTCAAAGCTGCCTAAAATGTAGGAGAAGCCCAGGTGTGAAATTTTAAACTGAACGAAGGCATGCTGGCCTTCGGTATCAATCTGATAATCAGCCGCTTGAGCTTGACTCAATGGTACCAACGCTACGGCGGCAATGGCGGATGCAAATGCTGTCTTCTTGAACATATTGAATTGCTCCTTGCTTTACTTAATAGGCACCGCGGGCAGGAAATTGCCTTACCCGCGGTGTTTAGAAAAAAACGTATATAAACAATATCATTACTTTGTTGTGCGGTGATCACTGGTTTGGCTATGCGCAGGATTCAGCATTCTCACCAATGTTTTATGCCGATCTAACCAGTGGTGCTTAAAGGAAGCAAGGGCGTGGCCCGCGGCTAAGAACATTAATGCCAGGGCGCTGTACCAGTGCACATTGCCCGCTAGGCTTGCCTGATTGGGCAAATCATATAACAGCGCAGGCACCTCAAACCAACCAAACACACTGATACCACTCCCGTCGGCGGTGGAGATTAAATACCCGCTAATCATCACCACTAAAACCAATACGTACAAAGACATGTGACCTAAATGGGCCGCAATAGTTTCTAAGCGGCTGCCCTCTGCGTGGGGCGTCGGCTGGAGGAAGCGCCAAACCAAACGCGCCACAGTGGCTAGCAACAGTAAAATGCCAATCGAGCGGTGTACCCACGGCCCCTGATTATACCAAGGGTCATAATAGCCCAGATCCGTCATCCACCAGCCCAATGCAAACAGACCGATAATGGTCAACGCACTTAGCCAGTGAAACAGGATACTAACCAACCCCCAACCGCTGCGACTATTTCGCCACATCACTCTTTTCCTTTATTGGTCGCTAACCTTTAGCAAGCACTTCAGTGGGCAAATCATATCGTGTAACAGCGCCAGGAACCGCTGAAAAAAGCAGAACACTTCATTCGTAAAAACCACTGTTTGAAGATAGCGTACCGTTTGAAATTGAAGCAAAAAAAACCGGCCAACTACTTGGGCCGGTTTTGGTAAGCCAGTCGCTCGTTAACGACCCGCTAAGGCATCTAAACCACGGGATAAATCGCGCTGAATGTCTTCCTGGCTCTCTAACCCCACCGCCACACGAATTAACCCCGGCGTAATACCGGCGGCAGCCTTCTGGTCATCGGAAAGACGGCCATGGGTGGTCGTCGCAGGGTGGGTAATGGTGGTTTTAACATCACCGAGGTTGCCCGTGATAGAGAGCATGCGGGTCGCGTCGATCACCTGCCACGCGCCCTCCTGGCCGCCTTTTACTTGAAAACCCAATACCGCGCCAAAGCCCTTTTGCTGCTGTTTGGCCAGGGCATGCTGGGGATGATCTTCCAGGCCGCTATAAAACACTTGCTCAACCGCTGGGTGAGCGTCCAGCCAGTGCGCCAGGGTCAAGGCGTTTTCACAGTGGGCATTCATACGCAGCGACAAGGTTTCCAGGCCCTTGGTGAAAATCCACGCGTTGAAGGGGCTCAGGCAAGGCCCGCAGGTGCGCACCACGCCGAAGACTTCTTCAAGCAGCGCATGACTACCTACCACGGCGCCACCGACTGCTCGGCCTTGGCCATCCAGGTACTTGGTCGCCGAGTGGATCACTAAATCGGCGCCTAATGCCAGTGGCTGCTGGAGTGCCGGAGTAAGAAAGCAGTTATCAATCGCCAATAGCGCATCGTGACGCTTTGCCAACGCTGCCAGGGCCGGAATATCAGCAATTTCTGACAGCGGGTTTGAGGGTGTTTCAGCAAACAGTAACCGCGTTTTGGGGGTAATCGCCGCTTCCCAGGCTGAAACGTTGGAAAGCTCCACATAGCGGGTAGTAATGCCAAATTTACCGAGGTACTTATCGAACAGACTAACCGTCGACCCAAATAGCGACCGGGAGGCAACTATCTCGTCCCCTGCAGAGAGTAGCGCCAGCGCGGTAGAGAGAATCGCCGACATACCCGAGCTGGTGGCCACACAGCGCTCGCCGCCTTCAAGGGCCGCCAGGCGGCGCTCAAAGGTATGTACCGTAGGATTGGTAAAGCGCGAGTAGACGTTGCCCGGCTCCTGCCCACCGAATTTACGCGCCGCTTCTGCAGCGCTTTCGTAGACAAAGCTCGAGGTCGGAAAAATAGGTTCTGAGTGCTCCTGCTCGAAGGTACGTTGATGGCCTGCCCGGATCGCCAACGTCTCTAGTGACCACTTATCCTGGTGATTGTCATCATGCATATCGCTTCTCTCCTAATCGTCCAGGTCATCGTCCTGATTATGCATATCAACCAGGGCATGGTCACCGGCGCTTTGATCCTTGGCGGAATCATTACGGCTAGCTTCCAAGGCGGCCAGGTAGGCGTCGTCGATATCACCGGTCACGTAGTTGCCGTCAAACACCGAGCAATCAAACTCCTCCATTTCAGGATTGACTTCGCGGCAAGCTGCTTTCAGATCCTCAAGGTTTTGATAGAAGATACGGTCAGCGCCAATCAAATCACCCACTTCCTCTTCGCTACGGCCATGAGCAATCAGCTCAGACGCCGCCGGCATATCGATGCCATACACGTTGGGGAAACGTACCGGCGGCGCCGCAGAGGCAAAATAGACTTTGCGTGCTCCGGCATCGCGGGCCATTTGAATGATCTGCTTGCAAGTCGTGCCGCGCACAATAGAGTCGTCCACCAGCAGGACATTTTTGCCTTTAAACTCAACGTCTATAGCGTTGAGCTTTTGGCGTACCGATTTTTTACGCTGGGTCTGCCCTGGCATAATAAAGGTACGGCCAATATAGCGGTTCTTCATGAATCCTTCGCGGTAGGTCACCCCGAGGTGCTGCGCCATTTCAAGGGCTGAGGTGCGCGACGTATCAGGGATCGGGATTACCACGTCGATATCGTGATCCGGCCACTCATTAAGGATACGGTCACCCAGCTTGCGACCCATTTGCATCCGGGTGCCGTAAACATAGGCGCCGTCCAGCAGCGAATCGGGACGCGCCAGGTAAACGTGTTCAAAAATACACGAACGTAGCTCGGGGCGGTCAGCACATACCTGGGTGTGAATATTGCCTTCAATATCGACGAAAATGGCTTCGCCAGGCGACAAGTCACGCTCAAGTTCAAAACCGCCCACATCCAAGGCGACGGATTCAGAGGCGATCATCACCGCCTGCCCGTTCTCCTCTTCGCGGGTACCAAACACCACGGGGCGAATACCGAAGGGGTCGCGGAATGCCACCATGCCGAAACCGTTAATAATCGCGACAGCGGCATAACCGCCCTTACAGCGACGGTGAACACGACGCACGGCGTCGAAGATATCTTCCGCTTCCAGGTGCAAACCCTGCTTGCCCAGCTCGTGAGCAAAGACGTTGAGCAGCACTTCAGAATCAGAGCTGGTATTGATATGACGCAAATCGGTAGAGAACAGCTCCTGCTTCAACTGCTCTGAGTTGGTCAGGTTGCCGTTATGCGCCAGCGCAATACCGTAAGGAGAGTTAACGTAGAACGGCTGTGACTCGGCTTCACTTGAAGAGCCTGCCGTCGGGTAACGCACGTGACCAATACCTAGGTTACCTTTTAGGCGGGCCATATGGCGGGTGTGAAATACATCACGTACCAAGCCGTTACTCTTGCGCAGTAGGAAGCGTCCCTCGCTCCATGTCATCATGCCTGCAGCGTCCTGGCCACGATGCTGAAGTACGGTCAGGGCATCATAGATTCCCTGATTTACCGCCTGCTTGCCCAGAAGGCCCACTATACCGCACATTCACGTTACCTCGCTTAATGCCATGGCGTGCCTAAGTCACATACTTAGGCAAGCCCGAACGTTCGTAGAATCAACTTCAGTAACAGGTCAATCACCTGTCGGGATTACCTCACGCTCCGCCGCACCCGGCAGACGCAGTTCAGGTAGAGAGATGTCGCGCAGCGACGATGGCGCCTCTGGTAGCTCGCGATCCCACTGATCTAACTGGCTCACCGCCCAATCGCGCAGTTGAATAAAGGTTGGGCGCAGTTCCGCTTGTTGCCACGCCTGCAGCTCCGCCAGCGGGGTGAGGGTAATCAGCACGGTCGCAATAAGCAGAATAACCGCTCCACGGGCAACGCCGAAAGCGGCCCCCGCCACGCGGTTCAAAAGCCCCATGCCCACCCATTCAATCGCCGCATGCACCAAGCGAATCACTATGCCGCAAAGCAAAATAACGGCAAAAATCACCAGTATAAAAGCAAGTACCAAGCGGGCATCAAAGCTATCGATAAACCCGCTCATCAGTTCAGCCACCGGTTCGGCGAGCACTCGGGCCACCATTAAGGCAACCACCCAAGCGGCCAAACCCAACGCTTCGCGAACAAACCCTCTTACGAAACCGGCTAGCATCGACAGTGCCAGCACGGCCAAGAACACCGCATCAATCCAAGTTAACGCCATGGGTTAGTCTCTTACCCGCACAAGAAGGCCCTGCACATTGGCTCGCTCTTTAATCGAAGACATGGCGGACTCACCGTCCTCAGAAGTGGCATAAGGACCCACAAAGACGGTGGTCATATTATTATCGCGCTCACGCTGATAAACAGTAAAACCTTGTCCCGAAAGCTGTTCGCTAAGGCGCCGCGCATTTGCCGGCTCTCCGAAACTGCCCACTTGCACTGCCCACTCACCCTGAGCGCTCGCCGGCGGGCTGGATGCGCTAGATGAAGAACTTTGCGAAGAACTTTGCGACTCGCTTTGTGACGAGGCTTCAGCGTTGCTTTGAACGCTGCCACTATTGCTGGCAATTAAATCAGCGATAGGGTCGCTATTTGTTGCCGGGGCTTCTGAACTGGAAGGTGACTGATTAGAAGCTTCGATTTGATCGGTTTCCGGCAACCGCGGATCGACGTCAATAGGTATCTCTCCGTCGTCACCCTCTCCACTGGGAGTCGACGATAACGACGGCTCACCAATAGTAGAAGGTCTTTCCGGCGCTGGGACGTCCCGACGCTCCACTTCAACCGGCTGCTCAATCACAAAGCTCGGCTGGGGACGCTCTTCTCTAGGCGCAGGGTCACTCATTAGCCACGGCACAAAGATCGCCAGTAGCGCGAGTAGAATCACAATACCGCTAATGCGTTCCGTTTTACCGTATTTCATTTCCGTCTCCATCAAGCGACGCAGCGCCTGTTGGCAGTGGCCGAGCTAACAGCGCCGCTACTGTAAAGAACGACCCGGTGGCCAAGACACGATCATTGGGCGTTAACACGTTAGCGAGCCAATCGACGCCGGCTTGCGGCGAATCAGCGCTAAAATGCACCCGCCCTCCCTGAGCTATAATACGTTGCGACAACTCGCTTGCCTGGCAACCTCGCTCCCCGATCAGCGAGACGCATACCCAATCATTAATCCGGGACGCTAACGCCTGTATGACACCGTCAATATCCTTATCATTCAACATGCCGATCAGGCCCCACTGCCGGCCTCCTTTCGGCGGTCGCGGCAAATGGCCAACGACATACTCTGCAGCATGCGGATTATGCCCCACATCCAGGCACCAAGGCCCAATCCATTGCAGCCGCCCTGGCAACTGCACCGAACCAAGCGCTGCTTGGACACGGGACTTTTCTAACTCAAGCCCGGCAAGCACGAGCGACTGCAAAGCGGTGGCAGCGTTATCAATAGGCAACCCAGGATCAGGCAGCTCGTTAATAACAACGCTTTGACCATCTGAATGTAGCCCCTGCCAGCGCCACCGAGAAGCCTGACCGTCCATAGCCTGATGGGCAAATTGCTGGCCCAAACTGAACGTAGGTGCCGCCAGCACCTGAGCACATTCAGCCACACTGGAAGGTAACGTTTGACTACCTAACACGGCGGGTCGATTGGCCCGAAAAATACCGGCTTTTTCACGCCCAATCTGGGCTAAATCGGTACCCAGAAAGTTATCGTGATCCTGAGCGATGGTGGTAACAATGGCCACATCTGCGTCAACGATATTGACCGCATCAAGTCGACCACCCAGACCTACTTCAAGTACCACAAGATCAAGCTCTGCATTGGCCAAGCACCACAGGCCGCACAGCGTGCCCGCTTCAAAATAGGTCAGGCTAATTTCACTACCCTGCAATCGCGCGCGCTCAACCTGCTCAAAACCTTGCACTAGCAGTTGATCGTCGGCTTCCTGACCATCTATTTTAACGCGTTCGTTGTAGCGTAATAAATGGGGAGAAGTGTAGGTACCCACACGCCAACCATGGGCACGGGCAACGCTATCAATCATGGCAAGGGTCGAGCCCTTGCCATTAGTACCTGCCACCGTAATAACGCAGGAGGCGATGGGGTTGGAAAGCAGCCCCATACGTTTTGCCACCTTAGAGACACGCTCCAGGCCCATATCGATCCCGACCGGGTGGAGCGTTTCCAAGTGCTGCAGCCACTGTTGTAGCGAACGCGGCTGTATAGGGTGTGGCGCTAGAGAGTCAGGCATTGCGTGAATGATCATCACTCTTAGCGGAAGTAGTATCCTTCTTCGGCTCTTCGACCTTGTCAAAAGTGACGTTAGCAGTGTCCGCTAAGGTAGCTTCTTCGACAATCGGCTCGACAACATCGGCATCATCAGGATTGATCGAACTCGCCGGAGTCACTTCGTGATGCGTTAACTTACGCAGCACGCTACCCACGCGGGCACGCATTTCATGGCGATGGACGATCATGTCGACGGTTCCATGCTCAAGCAGAAACTCGCTGCGCTGGAACCCTTCTGGCAAGGTTTCACGCACCGTTTGCTCAATAACCCGCGGGCCAGCGAAACCAATCAAGGCATTGGGTTCGGCAATATTCAAATCACCCAGCATCGCTAACGAGGCTGAAACACCGCCAAAGACGGGGTCTGTAAGCACAGAAATATACGGCACACCGGCTTGTTTGAGCTTTTCAAGCGCCGCGGACGTTTTAGCCATCTGCATCAACGAGAAGAGCGCTTCCTGCATGCGCGCACCACCGGAAGCGGCAAAGCACACCAGCGGAATGTTCTCTTCCAGCGCCAAGGTAGCTGCGCGAACAAATTTCTCGCCGACCACTGCCCCCATTGAACCGCCCATAAAGGTGAACTCAAAGGCAACGGCAACTACCGGCAGACCATCCAGCTCACCGCGCATCGATACTAGCGCATCTTTCTCGCCGGTATCTTTTTGCGCCGCGGCCAGGCGGTCTTTGTATTTTTTAGAGTCACGAAACTTCAACCGATCATTGGGTTCGATTTCCGCCGCGATCTCTTCGCGTCCTGCTTTATCCAAGAACCAGTCCAAGCGTTTGCGTGCCGTCAAGCGCAGATGGTGATCGCACTTAGGGCATACGCTGTTATGTTTCTCTAGCTCGGGGAGGTAGAGAACCGCTTCGCACTTGGGACATTTACGCCAGAGGCCGTCGGGAACGCTAGCGCGACGGTCTTTACGCTGGATGCGACCCATTGAGGGTACGATC
This sequence comes from Halomonas alkaliantarctica, assembly GCF_029854215.1. Classification (NCBI taxonomy): domain Bacteria; kingdom Pseudomonadati; phylum Pseudomonadota; class Gammaproteobacteria; order Oceanospirillales; family Halomonadaceae; genus Vreelandella; species Vreelandella neptunia. The sequence continues at coordinate 2,333,341 of NZ_CP122961.1, forward strand.
TTGTCTAACCAGCTCATATCAAAAAGGCTTCCGTTATACGTCAATGCCTGGAAAACCAGGCTTGATGAGTGTCGTGAATCTAATCAGTATTATAGGCGATAAAGCATTTTGCCTTAGGCATCCATCGCCGTACGCATCTCTGCTAATACACTTTTCAACTGGCCCGCAATGGTTTCTGGTGCATCGACACTTTCAGCGATGCGATTAACCAAAGCGCTACCTACAATCACACCGTCGGCGACTTTAGCTACTTCAGCAGCCGTCACACCATCGCGGATACCGAAACCAACACATAGCGGCAAATCGGTCATCCCCCGCAGCGGCGCCAAGTGCTCGGCCACATCGTCTGCGTTCAGGGTGGCGGCACCGGTCACGCCTTTCAGCGAAACGTAGTAGAGGTAGCCCTCGCCATGGGCGCATATTGTAGCGGCACGCTCGTTAGAAGTGGTAGGCGCAACGAGAAAAATCGCCGCTAAATCCCGCGATTTCAGCAGAGGGCCAATTTCTTCGGCCTCTTCAGGCGGCATATCCACAATTAACACACCGTCAACGCCCACGCTGGCGGCTTGATCGGCAAAATTTTCGTAGCCGATACGCTCAATGGGATTCAAGTAGCCCATTAACACAACCGGTGTCGAGGTGTCGGTTTGGCGGAACTCTTTGACCATCTGCATAAGGTCGACCAGCCGTGTGCCTTGCTTTAACGCACGCTCACAGGCTTTTTGAATGACCGGACCATCCGCCATGGGGTCGGAAAAAGGCACGCCTAGCTCAATCACATCAGCACCTGCTTCCACCAGGGCATGCATAAACCCCACGGTGTACTGCGGCGCTGGATCACCTGCGGTGATGTAAGGGATCAGGGCCTTGCGACCCTGCTGCTTAAGTTCACTGAAACGCTGATCAATACGGTTCATGCTCGCCCTTAGAAAAAGCTGACCTTAAAATTCGATGCCATCAATCTTAGCAACGGTCATGATGTCTTTGTCGCCACGCCCGGAGAGGTTAACCACGATATGCTGGTCAGGACGCATGGTAGGCGCCAATACCTTGGCATGGGCCAACGCATGGGCCGACTCAAGGGCAGGCATAATACCTTCCATATGGGTCAGCTCGCGAAACGCCTCGAGCACTTCTTTATCGTTAGCCGCCACATAAGAAACCCGCCCTACGTCTTTCCACAGCGCGTGTTCTGGGCCTACACCCGGGTAATCCAGGCCGGCTGAAATGGAGTGCGTATCAGATACCTGGCCGGCTTCATCTGACATCAAATAGGTGCGGTTACCGTGCAGCACGCCGCGCGGCGCATTGGAGGCCAGTGGTGCCGCGTGACGGCCGGTTTCAACGCCATCGCCACCGGCTTCAACGCCATACATGGCCACGTCGTCATCTTCCACAAAGGGGTAGAACAGACCCAAGGCGTTAGAGCCACCGCCCACACAGGCGATCAGTGCGTCTGGTAGACGGCCGATTTGCTCCAGCGACTGGCGGCGCGCTTCACGCCCTACCACGGCGTTGAAATCGCGCACCAGCAGCGGATAAGGGTGCGGACCGGCCACGGTACCGATGATATAAAAAGTGTTATCAACGTTGGTGACCCAGTCACGCAGCGCTTCGTTCATGGCGTCTTTGAGGGTACGGGTACCGGACTCTACTGGAATGACCCGTGCGCCCAGTAGGCGCATACGGTACACGTTCAGCTTTTGGCGCTGAACATCTTCAGCGCCCATATAAACGTCGCACTCAAGCCCTAGGCGAGCGGCCACGGTCGCCGAAGCAACGCCATGCTGGCCCGCCCCGGTCTCAGCGATAATACGTGGTTTGCCGGTTTTTTTGGCCAGCAGTGCCTGACCAATGGTGTTGTTTACCTTGTGGGCGCCGGTGTGGTTCAAATCTTCGCGCTTCAACCAAATCTGTGCGCCCCCAAGACTCGCCGACCAACGTTTGGCGTGGTACAGCGGTGACGGACGACCCACGTAGTGGGCAAGATCGTAGTCAAACTCGGCCTGGAAGTCGGGATCATCACGCAGGCTTAAGTAGGTTTTCTCCAACTCTTCCAACGCAAAGCTCAGTGTCTCTGACACAAACCGACCGCCGTAAGGGCCAAAATGACCGCGGGCATCCGGCATTCGGGTCAGATCGCTGAACTTGGTTTTTGGTGCAGGCGTCGCAGAAACAGTCACAGGGATACCTCACAAGATCGCCAGAACAGGCAAACAATAAATGAACGTCGTAAACACGTAGCTCGATAAAATACCTATAAGCAATACGTATAAATTACACACAAACTAGTCGCACATAAACTTATGCGGCGAACGCTAACGGATGTCGGCCAACGCCACGTGACGGACGAAAGATGCCATCTTGTCAGCATCTTTACAGCCGTGGGAGGCTTCAATACCGCCCGACACATCTACGGCGTAAGGCGCTACCTGACGCACAGCATCAGCAATGTTATCAGCACTCAACCCACCGGCGAGGATAACAGGTTTTGCAAGATTTGCGGGGATTCTCGACCAATCAAAGGTCTCCCCCGTGCCACCCGGTGTTCCTGGTCGATAGGCGTCAAGCAGCAGCGCCTGGGCGTGATGATAGCGCTCTGCCTCATGAACGAGATCTATCTGATCCCGCATGCGCAACGCTTTCATCCAGGGTAACGAAAAGCGCTGGCACTCATCGGGCGTTTCATTGCCATGAAACTGAAGCATATCGAGGTAGGGCGAGCACTGCTCAATGAGCTCAGTAGGCTGGTCGACAAACAGTCCCACGCGGGTAACGAATGCGGGCACGCGGGCAGAGAGCGCCGCTAGTTGTTCAACACTCACACTGCGCGCACTTTTGGGCCACATTACAAAACCCAATGCGTCCACGCCCAGCGCCACTGCGCGGTCAATATCCTCAGCACGGGTAAAACCACAGAACTTAATGCGGGTGCGGGTTAGCGGAGCAGACCTCATGACTACGCCTCCTGTTCAGGGGTAGCTGCCGGGTTACGCAGCGAGCGATTGCGCCGATAGGCCACCCGGGGCGTATCAGGAAGCTCGCGCTCTCCTGTCCACTCTCCGGTAAACGAGAGCAGATGCGGCCCCAACGGCTCTTTAGGCAAATCAAAGCGCTCATCGTAAACCGAATCGACAAAATGCAGCCCGCAGGCGGGAGCCGTAACATCCCCTTTACGACGGTTTTTAAGCGCTAAGAGTTCACCAATATAAGCTTCCTCCTGGGCACCGCGCCCTACGCTCACTAACGCTCCGGCAATGTTGCGAATCATATGGTGTAAGAACGCATTGCCTTGAATATCGATCATCACCAACTGGCCGTAGCGCTTTACGTCCACAAAGTGCATATGCCGCCAGGGGGTTTTGGACTGACAGCCCGCGGCACGGAAACTGGAAAAATCGTGCTCCCCGACCAGCGCTTGGGCGGCCCGGTGCATGGCATCGGCGTCTAAGGGGTCGCGGCACCAGGTCACATTGGCCCGCTCCAATACCGGGCGGCTGATCTGATTCAGCAGCACATAGCGGTAGCGGCGCCCCAAGGCGCATAGGCGTGAATGAAAGTCATCGCCCACTGGTTTCACCCAGCGCACGGCTATGTCGCGGGGTAAATGGGTGTTAGCGCCAAAAATCCAGGCTTTTTCTGAACGCCCTACCGGCGGGTCAAAATGCACGATCTGACGGGTTGCATGCACTCCCGAATCGGTGCGCCCACTGGCACTCACCCGGATGGGTTCATTGGCCACTTTGGATAGCGCATCCTCTAACGACGCCTGAACCGATGCGGCGTGGTTTAAGCGCTGAAAGCCGCAGTAGCGGGTACCGTCGTACTCGATACCCATTGCCAAGCGGCCGGTAAGCGGAGTTTTCTCATCGAAGTGATAGAACAGCGTCATCAAGCCACATCATTTTGAAGATTTTGAAGGATCGCTATTATCCAGGCCTCGCGGCTTGAATGCTACCTCTTCAATTTCCCATTCATCTTCAATAGGTCTACGCGACTGTTTCGCGGCTGGTACCGGATCGACAACCGTCTCCCTGGAGAACTCTACCGTGGGCTGCATGGGGGTTTCGGTACGCAGCCCGCTCTGGCTGTTTGAAGCGCTGCTTAATGTGCTGTTTAAAATCGGCGGGTGGTAATCGATAAAGCGATGGCCGGGATCCTCTGCTGTTTCAGAAGGGTTGTCGGTTTGCTGCACATGAGCATTAGCCGCCGCAGGCTCAGTAGCAGGCACACCGGTACCGAGAGAAGCCAGCAGTTGGCTCATGGGCATAGAACTCGGCGGCGGTGCTAAACCGACATTGTCAGAACTGTCATTGGAAACAACGTGTAGCCCCAGCCGCCGCTGACGTCCCTGCTCTACTAGCCCCGATGCCTGGCTATTTTCAAAGCGAAGAGGTTTATCTTGCGATGGCGCCTGGCCTTGATCGTCGACTAGCCACTGATCAGTATCTACTGTTGGGGCGGGGTTATTAATGGTAGGTACTTCGCTCTCAACCTTGGGCTCGGATTCGGTATCTAGCTCAACTTCAGACTCGTTTTGAGGTGCTGTCGATTGGCCACTGTCATTATGAGGCTTTTCAACGTCACCCTCATTGGTATGCGCTGGGTAAGTGACAGGAACAGCCTCCGGCATAGGCGTTGCCTTGGGCGCTGCGCTAGGCGAAACCGTTGGACTAACGACAGGTTCAGCGAGCGGGACATCTTCCCAAGTCTCTTCACGGCGCTTACGTAGCCATACCAACAACGCCAACAGCATTGCGATGGCAGCCAACGCCAAAGGCCACTGGTAGCGCTCAATTAAGGCAGCCACATCTGGGCTATCCGTTTCGTCCATGCTGGCAACGAGTGGCGCTGGAGTTTGCTCTTGAGCAGCCAACGCATCGCTTAGCGCTTGAGTCAGCGAGGCAACTTCGCCACGCAGCTCGTTGAGTTCTGCGCGCATCAACTCACGCTCTTCAAGTACCTGCTGAAGCGTCGCTTGGCTTAGGCGTAGTTGCTCTGTTAGCTCTGCACGGGTTAACGCTTCAGGCTCATTGACACCCTCTTCAATCGCGACTTGATCGACTGCTTCTGGCACGACTGATTCTGAACCACCAGCGGCGAGCGCGCTATCCGGATTGCTTGGCTCGTTAGCCTGAAGCGCTTGGGCGGCGGCTATGGAGGTATCAGAAACGGGCGCGACGGCGTCAACCTCCGGTAGCGCCACTGTTTGCAAAGAGCCATTGCGGCGATTCCGCCAAGCGTCATTCATCGCTTTGATAGCAGCGTCGGCATCGTCGTGAGAGCGCGCCAAAATGCGCTCAGCGCCAGGTACGCTTAGCGTTTGCCCTGCACGCATGTCATTTATATTGCCTGATGAAAAGGCGTTAGGGTTGGCCTCCAGCAGCGCCATCATCATCTGCTGTACGCTCACCTCGTCGGGTTTAATACGCTCGGCAACGCCCCATAGCGTATCGCCATTGCCTACATAGGCACTAGACGGCGGAGTTGATCTAGACTGAACAACCGGGGGCGTAGTGGCATTGCTTGCCGCTGGCGGGCTGGGGACAACATTTTGAGCCAGCGCTTGATTCTGAGAGTAGCCTTGGGGATCAAACAGTAATGTTATGTCGCGAAACTGTTGCCCGCCTGGAAATTCAACCGTCAACAGCAAATCCAGCCAGGGTTCTTGCACCGTTTGTTCAGAACGTAAACGCACCTGCCACTGCCCCTGGTGCTCGACAACCTGAGCGCGTACATTGGCGGCTAAAGGCGTCCATTCAAGGCCTGCTGCGGCAAACGCTGACTGCTCGGCAACACTGACACGGATATCGTCAAGGGCGTAATCACTGCTTTCGAGTAGAGGGATCGAAGCATCTAAAGGCGCATTCAGGTATGAGCTGACACTCGCCTGCCCCAAGCTAACGGCGAGCGCTATAGGACTCACTGCACTCAACGAGAGCCATGTAATCCATGTCAGTGTTTTTTTCATGAATGTTCCCTGATCGCTTACTTACTTTTTTACTATTCATGCAAGCTTATTGTATTACGTCTGTTTTATCATAACTTAACGAAATAACGCTGTTTTGCCCACTACCGTGATAGATAGCAACGTAAAAAAACGGGAAGCTGCGAACAGCTTCCCGTTTCCGACTGGCGTACAACAACAGATAATTACTGTTCGCGTAGAATCTTCAGCATACGCTTAAGCGGCTCTGCTGCGCCCCACAGCAACTGGTCACCCACGCTAAATGCTGAGAGGTATTCACCGCCCATTTGCATCTTACGCAGGCGGCCAACCGGCACTTGCAGCGTGCCAGTGGCAGCTGCAGGCGTTAAGCCAGCAATGGTGGCGTCTTTATCGTTAGGAATCAGCTTTACCCACTCGTTGTGCTTGGCGATGCGATCTTCGATCTCATCCAGCGGCACATCGTGCTTCAGTTTGATAGTGAACGCTTGGCTGTGCGAACGCATCGCGCCGATACGCACACACAGGCCATCGATGGGAATCGGGTTGTTGTCGAGGCCAAGAATCTTGTTGGTCTCAACGCTGCCCTTCCACTCTTCGCGGCTCTGGCCGTTGTCCAGCTTGGTATCGATCCACGGCAGCAGGCTACCCGCCAATGGTGCGGCAAAGTTTTCGGTCGGGAAGCTACCGCTGCGCATGGCAGCCGTTACTTTACGATCGATATCCAGAATCGCACTGGACGTATCCTTCAGCTCCTCACCAACGCTGTCGTGCAGTTGACCCATTTGGTTCAACAGCTCGCGCATGTGCTTGGCACCGGAGCCTGAGGCCGCTTGGTAGGTCATGGAGGTCATCCATTCCACCATATCGGCTTCGAACAAACCGCCCAAGCCCATCAACATCAGGCTCACGGTGCAGTTGCCGCCCACAAAGGTTTTGGCGCCTTTAGCTAGCTGGTCGTCGATCACCTTGCGGTTGACCGGGTCTAGCACGATCGTCGCTTCATCTTCCATACGCAGGGTGCTGGCGGCGTCAACCCAGTAGCCTTTCCAGCCTGCGTTACGCAGATCTTTATAGACGGGTTTGGTGTAGTCACCGCCCTGGCAGGTCACGATGACATCCAGCGCTTTGAGCGCTTCAATATCAAAGGCGTCTTTAAGCGGAGGCACATCTACACCGATATCGGGGCCGGGCTGGCCAACCTGGGAGGTGGTGAAGAACACCGGCTCAATGCCGTTAAAATCACCATCTTCCAGCATGCGCTGCATTAATACAGAGCCCACCATGCCGCGCCATCCCACGAAACCGACTTTCAACATATGAAGTCCTCCTGCAAAGAATGAGTCTTGGTATTATACACAATTCTTTACTCTGATTTTTTGAAGCTACTGTTACTGTTTAGCAAACGCTGCCAATACCGCATCGCCCATGGCATCGGTGCCAATGGTTTGCATACCGGTAGATGCGATATCCGCGGTACGAAGGCCATCGTCCAGCACGCTGCCCACAGCGGCTTCAATACGCTCCGCCAGAGCATTTTCATTCAGCGAGTAGCGCAGCATCATGGCCACTGAGAGCATCATGGCTAATGGATTCGCTACGTTCTGACCAGCGATATCAGGCGCGCTGCCGTGGCATGGCTCGTACATGCCTTGACCGCTTTCGTTAAGCGACGCAGAAGGCAGCATACCGATAGACCCGGTAAGCATCGCGGCAGCGTCAGAGAGAATATCGCCAAACATATTGCCGGTGACCACTACGTCAAACTGCTTGGGTGCGCGCACCAACTGCATGGCGGCGTTATCGACGTACATATGGGAAAGCTCAACGTCCGGGTATTCGGGCGCTAAACGCTCCATCACTTCACGCCACAAGATGGTGACTTCCAGTACGTTAGCTTTGTCCACTGAACAGAGCTTCTTGCCGCGCTTTTGGGCCATCTCGAATGCGACACGACCAATGCGCTCAATTTCGCTTTCAGAATAGATATAGGTGTTAAAGCCGACCCTTTCGCCGTTGCGTACTTCAATGCCACGGGGCTGGCCGAAGTAAATGCCGCCAGTGAGCTCGCGGACGATCATAATATCCAGCCCGGCAACTAATTCAGGTTTGAGGCTGGAGGCGCTGGCCAACTGCGGGTAAAGCATCGCTGGGCGCAGGTTGCCGAATAACCCCAGATTTTTGCGCAGGCCCAGCAGCCCTTTTTCAGGGCGCTTGGAGAGGTCTTCGATTTTGTCCCACTTGGGGCCGCCCACTGCGCCCAATAAAATCGCACTGGCTGCTTTGGCTTTTGCGAGGGTTTCTGCGGGCAGTGGCTCGCCATGAACATCGTAAGCGGAGCCACCCACCAAGCCCTCTTCTACTTCAATATCCAGGCCCGCTTCTTGGCAAGCTTTCAACAAGCGTGCCGCCTGAGCAGCAATCTCGGGGCCAATACCGTCACCCGGCAGCAGTAGTACCTTATGAGTCATGCTAAATCCTTAACGTGTTATCGAGCGACTTTGGCCGCTTTGCACGTTGCAATGGGGTTACAACGCGCTATCAAACTTACTGTGAAAACTGGAAAGCGTTTAGGCAGATTGCCGGAACAGCCAGGGGCGTGCGGTTTTATGTTTCTGTTCAAAGGCACGAATGGCGTCTTCGTCTTTTAGCGTCAGGCCGATATCGTCCAACCCTTCCAGCAGGCAGTGCTTGCGGAACTCATCCACTTCAAACTCTAAAATCTCGCCGCTGGGGGTAATGACCCGCTGGTTCTCTAAGTCCACATCCAACTGGTAGCCTTCGTTGGCGTCCACCTCGGCAAACAGGCGATCGACTACTTCTTCTGAGAAGGTGATCAGCAAAATGCCGTTCTTGAACGAGTTGTTATAGAAGATATCGGCAAAACTGGGGGCAATCACTACCTTGAAACCGAAGTCTTCCAGCGCCCAAGGCGCGTGCTCACGAGAGCTGCCGCAACCAAAGTTACGCCGAGCAAGTAGCACTTCCGCGCCTTTGAAACGCGGCTGGTTCAAGACAAAATCAGGGTTCAGCGGGCGCTGTGAGCAGTCCTGACCCGGCTGGCCTTCATCCAGGTAACGCAGTTCGTCGAATAAGTTAACGCCGAAGCCGGTACGCTTGATCGACTTCAAAAACTGCTTGGGGATAATCAAATCGGTGTCGACGTTGGCGCGGTCAAGGGGTGCTACCACGCCTTCAAAACGTTCAAATTTTTTCATGGCTTAGGCCTCCTGTGCGTGAGTGGCGTCGTTGGCAGGCAAGCTACGAACGTCAACAAAATGACCGGCAATCGCCGCTGCCGCTGCCATGGCGGGGCTGACAAGGTGCGTGCGGCCACCGTAGCCCTGACGCCCTTCAAAGTTGCGGTTAGAAGTAGAAGCGCAGTGCTCACCGGCACCCAGCTTATCCGCGTTCATAGCCAAACACATGGAGCAGCCCGGCTCGCGCCACTCAAAACCTGCTTCAATGAAAATCTTATCCAAACCTTCCGCTTCAGCTTGACGCTTCACTAAGCCGGAACCCGGCACCACCATGGCCAACTTGATGGAATCAGCCACTTTATTGCCTTTGGCGACTTTGGCGGCTTCGCGCAGATCTTCGATGCGAGAGTTGGTGCAGGAGCCGATAAAGATTTTATCCAGTTTGATATCAGTGATTTTCTGATTAGCGTGAAGGCCCATGTACTCTAAGGCACGAGTGTGGCTGCGCTGAACGGTTTCATCCAGCGCCGCGCTGGGATCAGGCACCTGGCCAGAAATACCGGTGACCATTTCCGGGCTGGTGCCCCAGCTCACCTGTGGTTCGATCTCTTCAGCTTGCAAAGTAACAACTTTATCGAACTTCGCATCGTCGTCAGAGACAAGTTTGCGCCAGTCGGCTACCGCGGCCTCCCACTGCTCTGCGGTAGGCGCAAAGGGGCGCTTGGCCAAGTAATCAATGGTGGTCTCGTCAACGGCGATCAAACCTACCCGTGCGCCAGCTTCAATAGCCATGTTGCACACGGTCATGCGCCCTTCCATAGAGAGCGAGGCAATCGCGCTACCTGCAAATTCAATGGCGTAGCCGGTACCGCCAGCAGTACCGATTTTACCAATTATGGCCAGCACAACATCTTTTGCTGTTACACCCAGGCCCAGCTCGCCTTCGACCCGCACCTGCATGTTCTTCATTTTTTGCGCCAGCAAGCACTGGGTCGCCATGACGTGCTCGACTTCAGAGGTGCCAATACCGTGGGCCAAGGCGCCAAAGGCACCGTGGGTAGCGGTATGGGAGTCGCCACATACCACGGTCATACCCGGCAGTGTTGCGCCCTGCTCAGGGCCAACCACATGCACAATACCCTGACGCGGGTCGTTGATTTTGAACTCTTCGATGCCGTACTCAAGGCAGTTGTCATCCAGAGTTTGCACCTGAATCAGCGATACTGGGTCTTTAATGCCGCTGTTACCCTCGGCACGCTCCTTCACCGTGGTGGGCACGTTGTGATCGGGCGTAGCCAAGTTGGCATCCAAGCGCCACGGCTTACGATTAGCTAAACGCAGACCTTCAAACGCTTGAGGCGAAGTCACTTCGTGAAGCAGCTGGCGGTCGATATAAATCAACGCGGTGCCGTCGTCACGCTGTTTAACCAAGTGCTGATTCCAGAGTTTATCGTAAAGGGTTTGACCTGACATATGGCTCTCCTGGGCAGTGCCCTGCTAGTTCGGTATGGCAGCCTCTTTGTGCTGCTTATATGGCAATAGCATGAGTGTTACGCGACTCGCGCATAAAAGCAATTCATGTTATTCATAGATTAGATTCCAAATAGGAATAGCTATTCAAGGATGCGTGAGTGGATACCCAAAGCCTACAAGCCTTTCTGGCTGTCGCCGATACGCAAAGTTTCTCCCGCGCGGCGGAACAGCTTCACCTTACTCAGCCTGCCGTCAGCAAACGCATCGCTACCTTAGAATCCCAGGTAGGTGCACGGCTGTTTGACCGCATTGGTCGGCGTATTGCGTTAACTGAAGCGGGTAATGTGCTGATGCCCCAAGCGCGGCGCATTCTATTTACCGTTGAGGACAGCCGCCGGGCGCTAGCCAATCTTTCTGGCCAAGTGGGCGGCAAGCTTATCCTGGCCACCAGCCATCATATTGGCCTGCACCGCTTACCTCCGCTATTAAAGCAGTACACCCAGCGCCATCCGGAAGTCGAACTCGACCTGCATTTTTTGGATTCCGAGCAGGCTTACCAGGGGGTACTGGATGGCACCCTGGAAATGGCCGTGGTAACTCTCGCTCCCCACCCTCATGAGCAGTTGGAGGTGGTCGAACTATGGCGTGACCGGCTCTGCTTTACCTGTGCGATTGACCACCCACTTGCCAACCAAACCCCGGCCTCTCAAAGCCTACTGTCACTGGCCGATCTGTGCGAGTTCAACTGCGTAATGCCCGGCGCAAAAACCTTTACCGGTTCACTCATTGAGCAACGCTTCATTGAAGCAGGGCTAAAACTGCCGGTGAGTATGGCGACCAACTATTTAGAGACGCTAAAAATGATGTGCGGTGTAGGATTAGGCTGGAGCCTGCTGCCGGAAAAAATGATCGACAGCGAGCTAGTAGAGATTGAAGTAGACACTGCTCCCATCCACCGCCCGTTAGGGTATTTAGTGCATACCAATCGAACCCTTTCTAATGCAGCACGTAGCATGATCGAACAGCTTGAAGCCGCTAGGCAACATTAAGAGTCATCATGAAGGGCTTAAATCACTTCTCCTGACATGGCTATTCATTAATCGCTATTACTCACTGTATTGAGCAAATACCTCTTCACCCGTTAGCTGCTTGGTTTTTTCTGCCAATGGGTAACAGACAAGCGCCCTGATGATGAATAGTCTTTGCCATACCCGCCCTCTTCGTAAATTTATGTAACTTTTGATTAAGTTTCTAGCTGAACAGTTTGTCGTAAAAACCTTAACATCAGGATAGATCAGAACTGGTTAAAACTGATTTAAGAGGAACCATAATTTTTTACTATAACGACAAAGCCTACAACCACAGGCCTAGGGATCGTTCTCATGAGGTATTGATGAATTTTCTAGGTTCTTTTACTGATGATATTCCTCTTCAAGTTCACGTTTTTGTCCAATTTTTACTCAAAGGTACTCCTATACACTGAAAAGATACATTTACTTACAAATGTGTCGTCATTTTCATCCAGGGTAGGAATATCAACATGCATAACCGTCCTAGCTCCCTCCTGCCGATTTGTCTAATCGCCTGCCTAACGTCGGGCGTGGCATATGGGCAGACGACGATCGACGCGCAACGCGAAGCACTGGTTATCCAAGCACGTCAGGGGGCTCTGGAAACATCAATTGAAGGTTTACAGACGCTTTATCACCAAACACGCGATGTCCGCGTGCGTGAAGATTTAGTCGCGCTACTGGTTCGAGCCGGACGCCACCAGGAAGCATTGGCGGTTTGCAGTTGGTGCCAAACGGAAAACTACAGTGATTCAGAACTTGCCAATCTAGCGGGTGCTGCACGTAGCGCAGGTGATTATGATCAGGCACTAGAGCTGTTTCGAACGCTCACCTATCGCGATCCATCCAATGCGCAAGGTTGGCTTGGTCAAGCGTTAGTCCATACCGATATGGGCAACTATACGCTGGCGGATGTATCCCTACAGCAGTACAACCAAGTAGCTGGTTCGACGACGGAGGCGGGCCTTGAAGCAAGGGGCTATCTAGCCTCTCGAACAGCTAATGCCGTACAAGAACTGGATGCCCGCCAAGCATTGGTCGCGCAAGATCCTAGCAATACAAGTGAACTGCATGCACTTTATCGACTGGCGGTCGGCTTGGGCGCCAGCTCTGCAGCGCGCCGTATTATGCAAACCAACCCTGAAGTCTTCTCCGAAAATGACCGCCTTTGGCTTACTTATTATGAAGGTGTAACCGACATACGCCTGGGTATTCATACCGACCAGCCGACCAGAACTCGCAACGGCTTGGCACAGTTAAATAGCGTGCTGAGTAATGAGGGAGCCCCTCAAGAGCTTATCACTATCGCCGAGTACGACAAAGTAGTAGCACTGGCCGAATTAAGACGTTTCTCAGAGGCAGAAGCGCTAGCCGTAAGATTAAAGAACCAGAACGGCCAGTTACCCAGCTATGTTGACCGAGCCAGGGCCCATGCTCTAAATGGTATGGGTCGCCCAAAGGAGGCTATCACTCTCTACGAAAACCTGATTCGACAATCCCCTAAGCAGGCCACAAATCCCGACGACCCGCTTAACGAAGGACTGTTCTACAGCTACACCGACGCCCAGCGATTTCGCGATGCGGATAGACTACTAGAAGAGTGGCGCGCCAGTGAACCCGAGCAACGCTTGGACTTCACTCGCACCGTTCGTATAGAAAACCCTAACTATCAGAAAGTATTGCTGCTAGGTGTATTACTTGATGCCTGGCGTGGTCGCACGGATGAAGCCATCGAACAACTGGCAAACTACCAGGCTCAAGCGCCTGCAGATCCTTATCTGTGGATGATAAAAGGCGATATTGAGCGAGACCGTGGATTGCCAAGAAGAGCCGAAGAGTCTTTCCAACAGGCTATCCCTTTACTACCACCAGAACGGCAAGAAGTCGCAGAACACGGGATACTGCTTTCTCGCTTACAGCGAGGTCAGTGGAAAGGAACAACCACCGAAATTGCCAAAGCAATTGCAGAATCCCGACCAAGTGCATCACGGGACGATATGGCTCGTGAGTGGCGCGAACTGCGTGCCCCTCAGTTGAGCAGCACGTTTGAGCGTAGTAAGGGCCAAGGCAGTGGCACCCAGGCTTCCCGGGAGTGGACCTATAACGTGCTGCTGGAAGGACCTCGCAATGACAACGGTTCCCGACCATTCGCGCAGCGTATTGGTCAGTTCGGCGAGTTTGATGATGAAAATCTCTATGCCTCTTACAACATAGCTGGCTACGAATGGAATCTACACCCTGCCACAGTGACCCTGGCAGCGGGACATGGCTCACAGCTCAACGACGATTTCATGGCGCTTGCAGAACTGCAGTACGCGCCGACGGATCACATCTCCACCACGCTGGGCGTCGAAATCAACACCAGCGATACCCCACTGCGAGCTCTTAGCGATGGCATTAATGCCGACCGCTACCGTGCTGAACTGGCCTATCGCCACGATGAGCGAGGTGCAGGTGCAATCGGCGTGATGGCTACCGACTTTGACGATAGTAACCTACGCCAATCTGTGTACGGGTACTGGGACCAAACCCTCTACCATCTGGATCGCTGGCAGGTTAATGGCGAGGTTCAGGTGTCTGCTTCTCGTAATGATGAGATTGAAGCCAGCTATTTCAATCCTCGGCGCGATGCCAGCCTTGCCGGTGTGCTGACCGTCAGCTACGAAACGCCAATTGATTATCGTCAGTCTTTTATTCAGTCATTCTCCCTCGGTTCAGGTCGTTATTGGCAGAAAGATTACGACAGTGAAAACACTTGGTCGATTGGCTATCAACATAGCTGGGAGTTACTCCCCAATGTGAATTTCGAATACGGCATCGCTCGCGAAAGAGCCGTGTACGACGGCGTTCCTGAATACGACAACGTCATTTCAGCCGGCTTTATATGGAGATTCCTATGACACTCTGGCGCGTCATTATATTGAGTGCGGTATTGCTGGTTATCGTCAATATTCAGCAGGCCCAAGCCGCGCGTTCACCGGATGATTTTGTGGTGATTAGTTACCACGATATAGTGGATTCCAGTGTCACTCCCGACCTGGATATCTATGCGCAGACCATCACCCGTAGTCTGTTAATTGAACACTTCAACCTGATTTCCGTAGGTGGTTATAACCCGGTAAGTTTGCAACAAATTATTGATGCCAAAGCGGGTGGGCCACCCCTGCCCGAAAAAGCCGTGCTGCTGACCTTCGATGATGGCTATCGCAGCTTCTACGATATCGTCTTTCCGTTACTAAAACTTTATAACTTCCCCGCCGTTCAAGCCGTCGTCGGCAGTTGGCTAGATGTGCCTGCTGGCGGGCGGGTGCCCTATGGCAACATCACCCTACCCCGCGAACGTTTTTTAAGCTGGGAGCAGGTCAAGACACTAGCCGAATCTCCCCTGGTGGAAATTGCTTCTCACTCTTATGACCTGCATTACGGGGTTAAGGGCAACCCCATGGGCAACGAGCAAGCGGCCGCCGTCACCAGCATATGGGATGAGCGCAACGGTTACGAAAGCGAGGCGGCCTACCTTGAACGAGTACGTGATGACATGGCGCGAATGCAGCAACGTTTTCAAGAGCAGATAGGCCAATCTCCACGCATCATGGTATGGCCTTACGGCGCCTACAGTGAAGCGACGCTCAATCTAGCCGCAGAATATGGCATGGACTACACCTTCAGCCTACTCGGTGAGCCTAATCAGCTTAGCAGCTCCATGCGAACCATGAACCGCTATCTCATCGACCAGGAAACCAGCCTGGAAACCATAGAAGAGATTCTTGCCAACCGCGTATGGGAGCTAGAAAAGCTGCGTATTGTGCATGTTGACCTTGATTATGTGTATGACCCTGACCCCATTCAGCAGGAGCAAAATCTCGACAAACTAGTCCAGCGTATCGCCGAGTACGGCGTTAGCACCGTCTACCTTCAGGCCTATGCAGACCCCGATGGCGACGGCGTTGCCAATGAGCTTTACTTCCCCAACCGCCACCTACCGGTTAGAGCTGACCTTTTCAATCGCGTCGCTTGGCAGTTAAAAAAACGCGCCAATGTAAAGGTCTACGCATGGATGCCGGTGCTGTCGTTTGACTTGGGGGCTGGTTATCAATACGTCACCGATGTAAGAACTGGTCAGGAGTCGCCCGATCAATACCGTCGGCTTTCTCCCTACGTACAAGAAAACCGCGACACCATTCGAGAAATCTACCTAGATCTTGGCCGACTAACCAAGTTCGACGGCTTGCTATTTCACGATGACGCCTTCTTTACCGATTTTGAAGACGCCACCCCTGAGGCCTTGGCAGCCTATGAGCGCGCTTCATTGCCCAACGATATCAACGCTATCCGTAATGACGAAAACCTGATGGCCATGTGGACCCGCTTTAAGACCGACTACCTGAATGATTTCACAGACGAGCTGGCTCAGGCGGCTAACTACTATCGTCAGGTCGACAATAAAGAGTTTACCACTTCGCGCAATATCTATGCCGTCACAGTGATGGAGCCAGAAAGCCAACGCTGGTTTGCCCAAGATATTCAAAGCTTCGCCAATAGCTACGACTACGTTGCACTCATGGCCATGCCCTACATGGAAGAAGCGGAAAATCCCAATGAATGGCTAAGAAGCCTTGCACAGCGTTCATTGGCGCAGGTACGTGCGGATCAACTGGTGTTCGAACTACAAACCCAAAATTGGAATACCCAAACTCCCATCCCCAGCAAGGAGATCGCCGAATGGGTGCGCATATTGCGTGAAGAAGGCATCAAGCACATTGGTTATTATCCGGACAATTTTATTGAAAACCATCCTGATATCAATGTGATGAGACCAGTGTTCTCCAACGGACGTCGGTTTAAGGCCACCCCATGAACATACTCGACTCTCTGGCGGTCTTCACCCTGGGCTATCCCAGTTTAATGGCGACCATATGGATCTGTGGAGGTATCTACTTCTACGTTCATTGGGAGCGCAAGCAGCCCTGGCCCAACACGTTTGTATGGGACGAAAACACCCCTAGCGTCACAGTGCTTCTGCCCTGTTATAACGAAGGAGACAATGTGGATGAAACGGTTCATCACCTTTTCAAACAGAACTACCCAAGCATGGAAGTTATCGCCATTAACGATGGCAGCAAAGATGACACCGCCAGCCGACTCGATGCTTTAGCGCTGGAATACCCCGCGTTAACCGTGCTCCACCAAGACAATCAAGGCAAAGCTAGTGCCTTGAATAATGGATTAAGTCAGGCCACCGGCGACATCATCGTCGGGATCGATGGTGACGCGATACTCGACTACGACGCCATTGGCTATATGGTTGGCCATTTTATTAGCAGCCCAAAGGTGAGCGGGGTTACCGGAAACCCCAGGGTGAGAACCCGCTCCACCGCTATCGGCAAGATTCAAACCGGCGAGTTTTCCGCCATTATCGGCCTGATCAAACGTGCACAGCGGATATACGGAATGGTATTCACCATTTCTGGTGTCATTTGCGCGTTTCGGCGTAAAGCACTGGAAGAAATTGGCGGTTGGAACACCGACATGATCACCGAGGACATTGATGTTAGTTGGCGCTTACAGATTTTAGGTGGGCAAGTTCGCTACGAACCCAGAGCCATGTGTTGGGTCCTTATGCCCGAAACGCTCCGCGGGCTCTTCAAGCAGCGACTTCGGTGGGCCCAAGGTGGCGGTGAGGTTTTCCTACGCTACTTCTCGCAGACTATTCGCTGGAAAAACCGCGGTTTCTGGCTCCTCATGCTGGAATATATCGTCAGTGTGGCCTGGTGCTACTCCGTGATCGCACTATTGATCGCCTGGCTGGTTTCTCAAGTTGTAGCGCCAATGGCATGGCCCATCACTGCGCAGTTGCTCACCTATTTTGGCAGCATCCTGATCGCCATAAGCTTTATCCAGTTCACTGTCAGTTTCTATATTGACAGTCGCTACGACAAAGAGATATTCCGCTGTGTTTACTGGAGTATCTGGTACCCGTTCGCCTATTGGATCATCAATATGGTCACCGTCGTAATCGCCTTTCCCAAAGCCATGATGCGACAAAAGGGAAGGCACGCCACCTGGACTAGTCCGGACCGAGGGGAGCAATTCCATGAACAATAAACTAATGCCCGTTATCATCGACAACCCCTGCCAGAAAGGATGGGGCTACCGATCCCGCGATACCTTAATCACCCTTGCCACCCTCGCACTGTGGATCCTAGTGATGACCAGGACGTATACGTTCTTCATCGTGGAAGAGGCAATCCTTGAACAGCTAATTGGATCGATCATGTTAAAAATAGTCCTGGTCGGTTTTGTCGTTACCTTCCTGACGTTTCACTGCTGGGCCGTTTATAACAAATATCTTTACACCCGTTACGTAAAACGGCAGCTGCGCCACTTCCAGCAGCCAACGCTGACAATAGAGAACGATACGGACAACGAGATAGACAACAAAATCGAAAACTACCAAATGCACGAACAAGAAAAAGTCGGCATTCCCAGCCAAGCAACTAACTAAACCAGCATGCGACATTCCATTCAGGCCTCAAGGCCTGAATGGAAAGCACTTCTTCACTTGGTAACAAGCATGTGAGGGACGAGCAGCGAGGCACCCGAGCAGCACAAAGCAGTGCCAAAGCCCAACACAAACCATTAAGGTTATAATCACGGACTATGCCAAACCCACTCGATTAATGAACGCCCAGCCCCAGGCCTATGACTGTGAATCCCCTCCATCGAAGTAAAAAAAGCCAAGCCAAATCCGTTCTCAAAGGCCTGCACCCTAGGAATCTACACAACCAAGGCTATGACTTCCCCGCTCTCGTAAAAAGCCACCCAGCACTAGCCCCCCATGTAAAACCGAACGCTCATGGCACCTTTTCCATCGATTTCGCAGACCCATTGGCAGTCAAAACGCTCAACGCTGCGTTATTAAACCGAGACTACAATATTGTCGATTGGGACATTCCAGAGGGTGCGCTTTGCCCACCCATCCCAGGCCGAGCCGACTATATCCATTACATGGCGGACTTAATTAGGCTTGGGGGTGAACAGCCCAGCATCAAGCTGCTCGATATAGGGACGGGAGCCAATGGCATCTACCCGCTACTGGCCTGCCAAATTTACGGCTGGCAGTGTGTGGGTAGTGACATTAACGCTCAGTCGCTTGAGAACGTCGCCATGATTATCACCAACAACCCCACACTCAAAGATCGCTTCACGCTGCGCACGCAGCACGATAAAAACCACATTTTTGAAGGGATCATTCAACCGGGGGAGTTCTTTGACGTCAGCGTATGCAACCCACCCTTCCATGTCTCGCTCGATGAAGCACTTAGAGGTAGCCAGCGTAAGCTCAATAACCTTGCGCATAGTCGCGGTGAACAAAAAGCAAAAACTAAATCCCCCGTTCTGAATTTTGGCGGGCTGGGAGCAGAGCTTTGGTGTAAGGGCGGCGAACAGCTATTTCTTAAAAAACTAATAAGAGAAAGCCAACTGTATTCAACTCAATGCCGTTGGTTTAGTAGCCTGGTTTCGAAAGCCGACAATGTTAAGCCTGCCAAGAAGCTAATTAGCAAGCTCGGTGCCGTTGATAGCCGGGAAATAGAGATGAAACAGGGAAATAAGCTGACAAGGGTACTGGCCTGGACATTCATCTGAGCCGTTTAGCCGCCTCTATCTGATTCTGATGTTCATAAGATCATTCCTTCCAGAGAGAGGTAAGAGAACTTGCCATTTCATCCAACTTATTGGAAAGCGCTCGGTAGGACATCTTGGGTTGATACTGGGCATCATAGATCAGCCCGTTACCATGGTTGTAATAGTCGTACCACTCATTGAGTGACGACCAACGATCGGTGAAACCCCACATGGTAAACGAGTGCGCCCCCGCTTCGATGCACGCTTCCAGGTAGGTCGCGTACCTAGCCGCTACCGCATTCGGAGTGGTTGCGAAGATCCGGTGCTGGTTGATATCCAGCTCAGACACCCGCACCTCAATGCCAATGGCATGGAAGCGAGCAATTGCTGAAATCAGGTCCGCCTTGCCGACCGACGTGCTATTCACATCCCAGTACGCCTGGTACTCAGCGTTCACGTCTTCGTGCATCTGCAAGCCAATGCCATGAATGGGCACGCCGGCGGTTTGCAACTCGACCACCAGGTTGAACAGGAAGTCCTGTTTGTCGCCCGCCTCTTCACAACCCCACTCGTTAATGAACAGCAGTACGTCCGGATCCACTTCA
Source organism: Halomonas alkaliantarctica (assembly GCF_029854215.1). Lineage (NCBI taxonomy): Bacteria > Pseudomonadati > Pseudomonadota > Gammaproteobacteria > Oceanospirillales > Halomonadaceae > Vreelandella > Vreelandella neptunia. Next base: position 2,353,262 of record NZ_CP122961.1, read on the forward strand.
TGGGCTTTACGTAATGCCCGCTCAATGTAGCCACGTCCTAATGCCTGGTACCAGACGGAATCACGGAGTTGGTCTGTCCAGTCCAGGAACGGCTCGTTGATCAAATCGAACGACACCATGCGGCCCTTATAGCGACTGAACAGCATCTCGATATGCTCATCCAGGATCTCCCCTACTTCGCTAGCGGTGATGGTTCCGTCGAGCCAGCCGTCCCACAGCCACTGCGGGGTCGCTTCGTTCCACGCCACCGTGTGGCCATGCACCTCCATGCCATTACGTTCGGCGTAGTCGATCAGCTTATCCGACTCATAGAAGTCGTAGAACCCGCGGGCAGGCTGGATGAACTGGAACTTCATGCAATTCTCAGGGGTGATCTGGTTAAACTCATTGCTCAGAATCCTGCGGTACTGCTCGTCAAAGACCATCGGGTAGGTGGCCACCGCGGTACCTATTCGGAACTTACCGGCCTTGTCACGCAAGGTGCCCGCTGTCTTGGGCACACTCCGCACAGGCGTCTCTTCTACAGTACCAGTAGTGGTGATCTGGGTAATAAGGAACGTTGCACCCACGTTAGCTTCATCCAGGCTTAGATAAACCACCCCATCGTCAAACAGCCCCAGATCCGGCTGACGGGTAACTTCCACGCCGTTGGTCAGGAACACGAGCTCGGTACCCTCACGCTTGAAGGTGTAAATCACATTGGTGCCTACACTGGCAGCAGCATTTCCCGACTCGGTATTGTCAGGGTGATACATTGTCCAGTAACACCAGTCACCATTGAAAATCTGGGTTTTGAAGGTGCTCTGCGCGTAGTACCACTCATCCTGCACCATCGGTATAACACCGTGAAACAGGAAGTAGGTGGAGTTGGCGGCAGTCAGCGTAGCGGTGATATTGATCTCAAAATCACCGGAGACCTGAAAGCGCATAGCTAGGTTGAGAGACGGGTTGTGCACCGGTGCATCTGTGCTTTCAGGCAACGGCGACAGCTTACGGTCGAGGCCTTCAAACAACACGCCATTTGATTGCACAGTGGCACCAGAAAAACCTTCCCACAAACGGAGTGGAGCATTGGTCACAGGCGTACCTCCAAAGGAATGTACCAGTGCGTTTTCCCAAGATTCGGTTGTTGGTTTTTGAGGAACCATTACCCTTGAAGCGCAGCATGCTGACCACTTCTTGTTTGTTTTTTTATCCTGCCAACACTTAGGCGTCAGTGGTGGTTTTCTACCGCCAGCCTTCAGCGGAGCAGGCGCGTTAGCGATTGCGTCCGCTGGAAGGTATTGTTAGGGGTTTGTTCACGCAAACCGTCTAAATCTACCACTCATCCTAAAACCATCTCTCATATTCAATCCCATCAAGATGAGATTGATTGCACCAGCAAGCAACTCGACGCCTTGCACAACGTAGAAATTAGTATCAAAAGTGCCTACAGATGCCCAAAGATCAAGAAATACTGCGCATGGAATTAGCACCAATACTCCATTGGCACCAATAAACGGCATTCTCTTCTTCTTTTGTAGTACGAGCTTTCCGCTTCTAGATTTTGCTAAGGCGAAACCACTACCGCCAGTTAGTGCAATGGAAGGAACAAGGATAAACAAGCCTGGCCATACAATGAGACTTTTCAGGGTTGCGATGGATTCTCCCGTACCGAAAAGCTCGACGAAAATGGTTGCCGAGAAAAACGTGGCAATGCACAAGATGGCGACGGATGCTGCAAGTCGATGGAGTATGAGCGTCACGGTTTCCTCCGGGAGGGCTAGTTGGTAACATGTTGTCATTATGTGAATGGCGACCATTGTTGTCAACATGTTGTCAAATTACCGGTAGGATTGCATATGAACGACACTCAGAAAGGCCCGGTGTTCACCGAAATTGTTCTGGAAGTTTTCAAGCTGGGAGGGCTCCTTGTAAGTGAAGGTGACCATATGGGTTCGGAATACGGCATTACGAGTGCCCGATGGAAGATTTTGGGTGCCCTCTACCTAGCGGGTGAACCACAAACTGTACCGCAAGTAGCCAGAAGCATGGGACTGACACGACAAGCAGTACAACGACTTGTTGATGCCATGCGTGAGGATGAACTTCTGTTTTTTCAGGACAATCCAGGCCATAAGCGCGCAAAACTGATAAGCCTCTCGGAAGTTGGGAAAACGGTATTTTTGAAGTTGGATGAAAAGCAATCGGGATGGGCAATGAAATGCTCAATAGGTATCACCAATGCAGAACTTGAGACAACCCTGTCTGTTCTTAAGCGAATCTCCGACTCTATTGACCGCTAACGCCGTGCTCTGGGGCAAACCGGAGCGCAGCGTAGGTTTGTGATCTTCCCCCGATAAATCGGACACCTTCGCTGCTCACGTCGTCACTGCTTCATATTTGACCGGACTCAGGTAGTTTAAACTTGAGTGCAGTCGAACTCGATTATAAAAGTGCTGGATGTAACCTACCAGCTTATCCCTCAAATGCATCTCACCATAGAAGGTGCTGTCCTTGATCAATTCACCTTTCAAGGTATGGAAGAACGACTCCATTTCTGCTTTGTCTTTACACATTCCAGGACGGTGCGTTGTCTGTATGTAGTGGTCAAGTAAAACTGGCCACCGGTTTATAGTTAACCCAGTATTTTTCCTCTGCCTGATTTGGACTCATACCACCGTTATGTTGGTGAGGCCTAAGCTGGCTGTAATACCCGATTAAGTAGTTCACGATATGATGCTGCCCCTGCAAGAATGAGCGATAGCCGTACGTTGGCACCCATTCAACTTTTAAGCTCCTGAAGAACCTCTCCATTGGCGCATTATCCCAGCAATTCCCACGTCGGCTTAGACTTTGTTTTATCTGACATTTCCAGAGCGTCTGACGGAACTTGCGGCTCGTATAATGACTGCCCTGATCGCTGTGGAACATAACCCCTTTTGGCCGCCCACGACTCTCATAAGCCATTTTTAATGCACTGCTGGTGAGTTCGCTATTGGGGGACAACGACATTGACCAGCCAATCGTTTTCCTAGCAAATAAGTACATGACAACGGCTATATAAGCCCAGCGATTGCCAGTCCAGATATACGTGACGTCGCCACACCAAACCTGGTTGGGTGCCTCGATGTTAAACTGTCGCTCTAAGTGGTTCGGTGTCTCAACATGCTCATCACCTGTTTTCTTGTAGGTGTGCCCAGGAACTTGGCAGCTAACTAAACCAAGCTTTTCCATCAGGCGGCCAGCGCGATAGCGGCTTAACGGAATATTCTGCCTTGTCGCCATCTCTGCAATGCTGCGAGCACCTGCAGAGCCTTCGCTCTCGCGAAATAGTTCTCTGACCTTGGCTATTTCCTTGGCTTTCGTGGCACACAAAGGTCTTTTTGAACGTTGTCTCCAGTAGTTAAAGCTGCTGCGATGCACGCCAAACACGTCACACAGTTTTTTTTACCGGGTAGCTCGTCTTGAGTTTCTCGATTAGCGAGAAGTGTTCAGGGAGTCCGACATCAAGAGAGTGGTAGCCTTTTTTAAGATGTCTTTTTCCATCTCAATGTCACGGATGCACTTTTCAAGCTCGCGAATCTTGAGCTGATCAGGTGTCATGGGCGTAGCTTTAGGGCTTTGGCCATCACGCTCTTGGCGTAACTGACGAACCCATTTATCCATGCTCGAATACCCCACATTCATGGCTTCAGCCGCTTCTCGAACCGTATAGTGTTGATCAACGACTAGCTGTGCTGCTTCGAGCCGAAATTCAGGGCTAAAGTTACGTTTTGGTCTTGTTGCCATGCTGCCACCTAGTGATGTCTTGGCGCATATTAGCACCTCTAATTAGGTGGCCAAATTCACTATGCCACTACATATCCACCGACCGTGAGAGCGCAGATTTATACCGGACCAGATCCTCTTTCAGCATAAGGGGAAGCTCTAAGCCCAGCAAATTGACTGTTTTATAGCGAGAGAAATCTATATTGAGCGGAACCCACGTCTCGCTGCCCGCATCAAAGATTCGCGGACCGTCAGCGCTACCTACCTCCACTTTAATGCCTGCATACTTGAACTGGACGTAGGTTAGGTCCCAGCCTTCCTCCTGACGGTGAGCGGCCGCCTTTAATACAAATTCCTGACCATCCTGAACCACTGACGAAAAGTGTTTGCCAGGGACGAAAAGGTCGAGGTCATTCAGGTTACCCTCAGAGCCATATCCCTTAGCAGCGAGTCCCCCACAGATCAGAAAAGGGATATTCCTATCTCTCAGTAACCCCACAATCCATTGGGCTGCTAAATGATGCACGCCTCCTCCTTTTGCGCATAACCCCCAATTAAGTAGTGAGCAACGCAAAAGCTAAGCCACTGCATAGAACCTTAAACACTAAACTCACTGCAAACCCAGAGCGTCAAGCGTTGCGAATCTGCTTAAATTTTTTGTTAGCTGCGCGTTTTAATCTTGTACGATATTTACCCACTTGGCTCGCCACTCTTGTGCTTCCATTGGATCTGGCCAAAACTCCTTTTGCTTACTAATTAATCCATTTTCAACGGTATGAAATGTAATAGCGCGTGCTTTTTGCACACTATCTGTAACTGAAACATCAGTGACAACCGTTGCGCCGTCACAAACTACCGAATGAATTTCAAACTCCCAAACAGCGTGGACAGGGTAATGAGAATTGATAGAAGTAAAGTTGTCTCTGCCAATAATGAGCTCACCTGATTGAGGCCAGAAACCTTCAAAATCAGGACTAAGCCACTCACTCGCTTTGACAAAATCATTGGTTTTCATCGCATCCCAAAAAGCTAGGACGACTTCCTTTGAATCCATTGTTTTCTCTGCCCCTAACGCCCGCATTTGCGGCTGGTTTGGAGCGCAGCGGAAAACCAGTCCGACAACATGCGTTTGTTATGTGTTTTACGCGTGCTCAATTTCTTTCTTAAATTGTGATTTGTTAAAAACAGACACATTAAATCCCCTAAAGATTGATGACTTATCTTTTACCTTATTGGACCAAGCATTGCCTACTACCAATAACGTATCTCCAGGCGAGATGATTTCTGAAAATTTCTCTTTGGCGAGTTGTAGTTTCGGGATAAATATAGTTTTTTCGTTATTGGAATCAAGTGATTGACTGTAGCATTGAAAACTCCACGGAAAGTATTTTGCATCTTTGTAGAAATTAACCTCTCCTTTAACAGTAAGGTTTACCGCAACTGGATGTGAAACACTTTCTTTGAGCAAACGATTGAAAAGTATTTGATATCTTGTTTCGTCATAATAGAAATCATTCCAAGAAACGAAACCATTTTTGTATTGTATTTTTACAAGTTCTTTCAGCTCTTCGACATCTGCTGACTCTTGGATTAAGGCTCTTAACTTGGCAATTCCTGCTGCAGACCGAAAATAGGAGGCTAATTGTTGCTCGGAACTAATGTAGTTCCTGCGTGTTGATAAATGCTTGCTCGTTTCGAAGTCACCGCCAGTCTCAACTAAATCCTGAGCCACCTTTTGTGCATCCATTAGAATATTCATTCTAAACAGATAGCTTCCATCATTTTGTCTCTCAAATATAGGGTTGGTATCTTCTACTGAGCTGGACTCTGCGACTAAAAGGTCAACAGCTCCTTTTACTGTGTAACTGCATTCATTACTATGTTCAGCCTCCTGCCACAACTTTAAGTACGCAGCCACAGTTCTACTAGAAGATTTTCGGGTATAGGAGGATACATACTGAACATCAGTTCCACAGTATTTGCAATTGAGGTTTCCATTGTCTGACTTACTTAATTTGGAAATATGAAAGATCCTATCTCCGCAGTCATTTTTTTTTGCGGAATCCATTTTAATGCCTTTCCCCAATTGGTATCTCCTTACTTATTTAGACACATAACAGTTTATTAGTGCGCATGCGCGTTTTTCTGGAAGGCTCAATCCTGCCAAAAACTGCCAACCAGTTGATTAAACTGGAAAATAATCAATACCCATACAAAACTCGCTAGAAAAATGCGCATGCGCGTAATCACTTTAAGTCATCTTTACAAATTGCACATAAACATACAATTTAATTTATCAACTTATTGTTATTTAAAGGCTTTATTAAGACACAGCTGCAAATTTGAGCGCTTACTCCGCTAACGATATAGAAAAACGCGCATTGCAGATTAAGAATACCTGATTATACTGGCTTTATATACAGCAATTGAGAGGACTTCCCCAAATGGCCAGTAGCCCTTTCCTAAATGAGGTTCGCACATCTATTCGCGTCCGTGGCATGAGCATTCGGACTGAGAAAACATACATTTACTGGATTCGCTTTTTTATTCGATACAACCATTGCCGTCATCCAACTGAAATGGGGGCAGCCGAAGTTGTGGGCTTCCTCGGTCACCTGGCCACTGAACGCAATGTCGCTGTCAACACCCAACGTATAGCGTTGAACGCGCTGGCATATTTGTATAACCAATTCCTGAAACAGCCATTGGGTGATCTTGAATTCAAGCATGCCTCCAAGCCACAACGGTTGCCTGAAGTGCTCATGGCGGCTGAAGTCGCTAGTATCCTCAAGGAGATGAGCGGTAGAGATAAACTAATTTTTTCGCTTCTTACGGTTCTGGCCTTCGAATTACTGAGTGTCTGCGCTTAAGGGTAAAAGACATTGATTACTCCCGTGGATCAATAACGGTGAGAGATGGTAAAGGTGCAAAAGACAGAGTGACCATCTTTAGCCCGTCCCTTTATGAAAGCACGCGCGATATCATCAGCAATGCGTTAGCACTACAAGAACGAGACAACCAGGACAGTATTGGTCCTTCTATTCCAGGTGTTTTGGCAAAAAAATACCCTTCTGCTTACCGGCAGCATGCATGGATGTATTTGTTTCCATCTAGCAGCATTTCTCGCCATCCCGTTACTGGCGTGATGTGTCGCCACCATTTGCATGATTCTGTACCCAGGAAGGCGTTAAAAAAAGCCGTGGCGGCTGCAAAATTGACTAATAAGCGGATCTCTTGCCATACATTTCGTCATAGCTTTGCTACCGAGCTACTTAGAAACGGTAGGGATATTCGAACGGTTCAAGAGTTACTTGGGCATTCTGATGTATCTACCACACAGATTTATACCCATGTGCTTGGACAACATTTTGCGGGCTTAACAAGCCCTCTGGATGCTATAACTTAGTTACTAAGCATTTACTCTAACCACGCTACCGCCACGGCGCACCTGGGTTACGTTAAAACGCTCCAATCGCAACCGTGTTTGACTCATTAACATACCTTATTGATAAATTTAGCTTAGGTCCCGTGTCGGTGCGAAAAGTGAGTTGTCTTTTAGTTGAATAGCAACATTAGTGGCGCTGCGAGATGTTTTCGCGGGTGCCTCATCGCTCGTTCCTCGCATATTCGTTACCACGCGATAGAAGGTTGCTTTCTTACATTTCAGTAACACCGCCAGCATTGCGGCTTAATCTTCGCGCGATGGAGCGCCCTCCCACAAGGTTGACGGTCTGATGCTCTGTTGCCACTGGCCTTCCTCCGCAAATCCGATTAGCCTGCTAATTCACTATTAAGGGTTTGGCATGCAAGAGACAACTCCTCGGCAACGCCTGGCGGGCGTGCTGATTCTGCTTGGATTGATCGCACAGATTATTGGCTTTACCGGCTGGTTGAGCACCGCGCATGCGGTGAGCTATTTGCTGTGGGCGGCGGTTGTATTGCTGTGGCGAGATATTCCTAAACGTTCGCGTATTCAGGCGGGCGTCCTCATTGCGCTAGGCGTTGGCATGCTGCTAGTAGCGCGGTTTGTATATGACGCTGAGGTGGATTGGCCCGCGATGTTGCAGGGCAATTCGTTTGTGGCGGCCATGCTGGTGGGCGTTAGCTTTATTTCGCTGATTGGTAAGCAAGGTAACAAGGGTGCGACGGGAAGCCGAGTGACTGGGGCTGGTGGTGTACTGCGCACCTGGTTGGGAGTGCACTTCCTGGGTACGATTTTGAATCTGTCTACCGTATTTATGGTGGGCGATAAGCTGGCTCGGCGGGGGCCGCTGACGACGCCACAACTGTTAGCGCTCAACCGAGGGCTTTCCAGCGCGGCGCTGTGGTCGCCGTTTTTTGCTTCCATGGGCGTTGTGATCGCACTGGTGCCGGAGGTTGAGTATGCTCAAATTGCCGTGGTGGGCTTTCCCATGGCGATGCTGTCGGGGCTGTTAACCACGCTGGAACTTAGGCGCCGATTTGACCTCAGCGAAGTGGATGGCTATTCACTGGCGCCACGCAGCCTGTTTATGCCGGTGGGTATGGCAGCGTTGGTGATGCTGTTTCACTTTGTGCTCACCCCTGCCCTTACGATTGTCAGCATTATCACTTTTCTACTGCCCAGCGTGGCGGTATTGAGCAACCTAACCCATGGGCCCCGCTTTACTATGCACCGCCTTCGCCAGCACACCACCACGCGGCTGCCCGCAATGCGTGGGGAGGTTTCGCTGTTTTTAGCGGCAGGGCTATTAACGATTGGCCTTTCGACGCTGGTCACGGCAGCGGCTGGCAGCGACTGGACGCTGTTCACCCGTTTTGGCGCGCCCCAGGCAATGCTTAGCTTTGCGGCCATTACGTTGAGCGCACTGGCAGGTTTGCATCCAATTATTGGCGTGTCGGTGCTAGCGTCAATACTTAACTTGCAGAACGGCGAGCAGACCGTGTTTGCATTTGTGGCATTAACGTCGTGGGCAGTGGGCACCAGTGTGGGCCCACTTTCAGGAATCAACCTCTCGCTGCAGGGGCGCTACGGGGTAAGCGGTTACCGCATGATGAAAAACAACCTGTTCTATGCAGCGATAATGAGCCTGCTTTCGCTGGGGGCGATCGCAGGCGTCAGTTATCTGGCAGGTTAAACCGCCTGGGCAGTACTCTGGTTAGGCTCAGGTCTCGACAATCTTGTTGGGGAACCGGTAGAAGTAACGATGGCCACACTGATGGCAAGGTTCCAAGCGCGCAACGTTAGGCAGCATTACCTGGGCATCGCAGTGAGTGCACGCCATCAGCCCCGGCGCAGCCATCTCGCCTTCACAGTAGTCGGCGCGAGCTGCTTCTAAATCTTCGTCAAAACGTTCGCGGTCGACCACGCTGCGGTCGGCAATCGAAAGCAGCGACTCCGCCACACGCCGGGAAAGGCCGTCAATATCGATGCCCAGCCAGCTGGCCACCTGCTTGCCGGTATCTGCCATGTAGTAGCGCATGTCCTTCAGGTCACGCTCGACCCAGGCGCGCAGCAGGGCTAGCTCGTCTTTGGTGTACTCCTCTAGCTCCGATTCAAACTCGACCGCGTCGTCCAAATCCTTCTGCAAATTTTCCCAGGTGAGCTCGTTGGCGCCCCCCTGCATCCGCTCTAGCAAGCGCTCGTAGCCTTCGCGTAGGCGATTGTCATTCTGCTGTTCACTCATGGTGCTTCTCCTTTTGTCGACGCGTGCAGTTACCTATCATCGGCTTACCGTTCAAGGATACACCTGCATAGGATACAATCGACCTCACTTATCTGATAGATGTCATCTTACATTCACTTTGCGCCCCTTTTGGGCGAATACGCCAAGGCATTAATAAACCGATGGACGCACACTATAGCCCTCGTGAAATCGAACGCGACGCCCAGCAGTACTGGGATACAAATCAGTGCTTCAAAGCCGTAGAGGACGCGAACCGGGAGAAGTTTTACTGCCTCTCCATGTTCCCCTATCCCAGCGGTAAGCTGCATATGGGGCACGTGCGTAATTACACTATCGGTGACGTTGTATCCCGTTACCAGCGCATGCAAGGTAAAAATGTCATGCAGCCCATGGGCTGGGATGCCTTCGGTATGCCCGCAGAAAACGCTGCTATCCAGAACCAGGTACCGCCCGCCAAGTGGACCTACCAAAACATAGACTACATGCGTAATCAGTTGAAGGCACTGGGCTTTGCCTACGACTGGAGCCGCGAATTCGCCACTTGCGATACCAGCTACTACCGCTGGGAGCAGTGGTTCTTCACCAAGCTAGTCGAAAAAGGCTTGGTGTATAAGAAGATGTCGACGGTCAACTGGGACCCGGTGGATCAAACCGTACTCGCCAATGAGCAGGTTATCGAAGGCCGCGGCTGGCGCTCTGGCGCGCTGGTAGAGCGCAAAGAGATTCCGCTGTGGTTCCTGAAAATTACCGACTACGCAGACGAATTGCTGGCCGACCTGGATAAAGTGGAGTGGCCGGAGCAGGTCAAAACCATGCAGCGTAACTGGATTGGTAAATCCCGTGGCGTTGAACTGAGCTTTGATATCAAGGCTAAAGATGGCAACACCTGTGACCCGCTGGCGGTGTACACCACACGCCCGGATACGCTGCTAGGCGTTACCTATGTGGCGGTTGCTGCAGGCCACCCGCTGGCCAAGCAGGCGGCTGAGCAGAATAGCGATCTGGCGGCCTTCTGTGATGAGTGCGCCAGGGGCGGCACCTCTGAAGCAGAAATGGCCACCAAAGAGAAAAAAGGCATGCCCACCGGCCATAGGGCGGTTCACCCGCTTACGGGTGATGAAGTCCCCGTTTTTGTGGCTAATTTCGTACTGATGGAGTTTGGCACCGGTGCCGTTATGGCGGTGCCCGGCCACGACCAGCGCGATTGGGAGTTTGCCACCAAGTACGGTATCGAGATCAAACCGGTCATCGCCGATGAAAGTGGCAAGCCCGCCGACGTTTCTGCAGAGGCTTATGCCGAATACGGCACGGTAGTGAATTCGGGCGAGTTTGATGGGCTCGGCTTTGAACAAGCCTTTGATGCTATTGCCGCCAAACTGGCTGAGCTTGGTCGTGGCGAAGTAAAAACCAACTACCGCCTGCGCGATTGGGGCGTTGCCCGCCAGCGCTACTGGGGTGCACCGATTCCGGTTAAATACGGCCCGGAAGGTCAAACCGTACCGCTAACCGATGACGAACTGCCGGTCTCGCTGCCGATGGAAGTCACCGTAGATGCCTCGGGCTCGCCGCTGAAAAAGATGCCGGCATTCTCTGATCTGGGCGATGGCTGGACCCGTGAAACCGATACCTTCGACACCTTTATGGAGTCATCCTGGTACTACGCACGCTTCTGCTGTGCCGATAACACCGAGGCAATGCTGGACGAACGGGCCAACTACTGGCTGCCGGTGGATCTCTACATTGGCGGTATCGAACACGCCATTCTTCACCTGCTGTATGCCCGCTTCTTCCACAAGCTGATGCGCGACTTTGGTTTGGTCGATTCAGATGAGCCGTTCCAGCAGCTGCTGACCCAGGGCATGGTCATCGCGGAAACCTTCTACCGCCCTACCGATAACGGCGGCAAGCAGTGGTTTAACCCCGCCGATGTGGAAGTGAAGCGCGATGAGAAGGGCCGTCCGCTCAGCGCTATTTTGATGAGCGACGGCGAGCCGGTGGAGATGGGCGGCATCGAGAAGATGTCCAAGTCGAAAAACAACGGCGTCGATCCGCAGTCGATGATCGACAAGTTCGGCGCCGATACCGTGCGCCTGTTTATGATGTTTGCCGCACCGCCCGAGCAGTCATTGGAGTGGTCGGATTCCGGCGTTGAGGGTGCTCACCGCTTCTTGAAGCGCCTATGGCGTCAGGTCAATGAGCACTTGGAAGCTGGCAGCCCAGGAACGCTAGACATTGACGCGCTCAATGATGACCAGAAAGCCCTGCGGCGTAAAACCCACGAGACCATTAAGAAAGCCAGCGACGACATTGGCCGCCGCACCACCTTCAATACGGCGATAGCAGCGGTGATGGAGCTTTCTAACGCGATCGGCAAGTTCGACGATAGCTCCGAGCTTGGTCTGGCGGTTAGTCGCGAAGCGCTGGAAGCCTGTGCACTATTGCTCTCGCCGATTACGCCGCACCTGTGTCATAGTCTCTGGGAAGCGCTTGGTCATGCAGGCCCCGCCATCGAAGCGACCTGGCCGGTGGTGGATGAGTCCGCCCTTACCCGCGACAGCATCGAGCTGGTGGTACAGGTCAACGGTAAGCTGCGCGCCCGCCTTGAAGTACCGGCAAGCGCCGATAAAGCGGCTATTGAAAAAATGGCGATGGAACACGAAAACGTTCAGCGCTTCCTCGAGGGCAACACCGTGCGTAAAGTCATCGTGGTGCCCGGAAAACTCGTTAATATCGTGGTGAGCGGATGAACCGACGCACATTTTTAACGGCTAGCATCGCCGCCTCGGCGGCGGTGCTGCTCAGCGGGTGTGGGTTTCGGCTACGCGGCACTGAATCACTGCCTACGTTGCCCACCCTTGCCTTAGAGGGCGACACCAACAGTGCCGTTGCTCAACAGGTCGCAACGCGCCTTCAACAGCTAGGTACTCAGGTAACCGCTGATGCCCCATGGCGGGTCACGCTGGGTACGCCCGCGTTAATTGAGCGGCGATTGGGAGGTGATGGCGGGGCAAGCCGTGAGCACGAGCTAACGCTTAGCACTACGCTCTCGGTACAAGAGCGAGTGTCTAATGCCTATCACATCAATAACGAAACGCTGTCGACGAGTACGCGTATCCGCGTTAGCGATGATGACCTGCTCAACCGCGAAACGCTGATGATGGAAGCGGAACAAACGCTTGCGCGCCAGCTGTCCCAACGAATCATTGAACGCCTCACTTACGTTGAGGGCATGCAGTGAAGGTATTTGCTGATCAGCTACCCGCTGCGTTGGCAAAAAAGCTTCCCCGCGTGGTGATTGTAGCCGGTGATGAACCCTTACAGCATCGCGACGCCTGCGATGCGGTAAGAGCCGCAGCTCGCCAGGCGGGTGTTGAAGAGCGCGAAGTACTCGATGTCGAGCCCAACTTTGCTTGGGGTCGATTGATGGAAATGTCGAGTAACCTCTCGCTGTTTGCGACCAGCAAGCTAATGGAGTTGCGCTTAGGCAATCACAAGCTAGGCCAAGAAGGCAGTAAAGCGTTAGCGCAGTATGCCGAAACCCTGGATAACAGCGATGATGTTCTGCTCATTGGCATGGGCAAGCTAGATGCCAAGCAGCAAAAAAGCGCCTGGTTTAAAACACTGGATAAGCACGGCTTGTTTGTACCGGTTTGGCCGGTGGATGCCTCCCGCTTAGGTTATTGGCTGCGTGACCGCGCCTCGCTGCACGGCTTACAAATTGACTTGGAAGCCGCTCGCCTGCTGGGTGAGCGCACCGAAGGCAATTTACTGGCCGCTGACCAAGAGTTGCAAAAGCTGGCATTAATCCACCCCCAAGGCACCCGCCTGAACGTTGAGAGCATTGCCCAAGGGGTTGAAGACAGCACACGCTTTGATGTTTTCAATTTGGCCGATGCCTGCTTGAAAGGCGAGCCCAGCCGCGCTTCGCGCATTGTTAATGGCCTACGCAGCGAAGGCGTTGAGGCGCCTATTGTGCTATGGGCGCTTAGCCGAGAGCTACGCACCCTACTCTCGTTACATCAGCACCTGGATCAAGGGCAGAGCTTTGAGCATGCCTGCAAAACCCAAAAGCCGATGATTTTTGATAAGCGCCGCCCTGCTTACCAGAAAGCGATTGGTCGCCTTCCCATGAAGCGGCTGCATAAACTGCTGTTAATGGCCCAACGTCTGGATTTAGCCGTTAAGGGCGCGGCGGCAGTACCACTATGGCCAGGACTACACGATTTAGCCATGACCATGGCCGGTGGCCGAGGATTGCTCTCTGAATCGGCCTGGACCTATCGCATTAGTGCAAATAATTAGCACTTTGCACATTACCCTTAAAAAATGTTCCGTTTGTTTCTATACTATTGATTCAAGCTAAAAAAAGCTTGTGCCAACCCGACTAGTCTATAAGGAAGAAGACGATGAAAACATTGCGTGCTTACCTCTCCACCCTGCTAATTGCGGCGCTCGTAATTACCAGCCTACCGGTTGCAGCGGCCCCTACCACTCCCCAATCAATGGATTTAGTCTCTACCCAATCTGTTTTATCAGCTGATCGTGCTGGCGCTGACCGTGAGCGTATTAATGAGATTCTGGCGCGCGCCGACGTGCAAGATCAGCTGCTAAAACAGGGTGTTGACCTGGACGAAGTAGATGCCCGCGTTGCTGCCTTAAGTGATTCTGAAGCACAGCAAATGGCTGAACAGCTTGAGATGATGCCTGCCGGCGCCGGTGGTGGCGTTATCGGTGCGCTTTTTGCCGTCTTTATCATTCTGTTGATTACCGATATCCTCGGCCTGACCGACGTTTACCCGTTTACGCGTTGATAGGCATCTCATGACCACTAAGTTTTTGAATAGCATGTCTTTGAATAACATGCTTTCTAACGCCCGCATTGCGGGCGTTTTTATTTTACTGGTACTGCTTAGCGGCTGCGCTCGAAATCCGGTACTGCTACAAAGTACCTATCAAGCCCTACCCGCCCATGCAGAAATCACCAGCGTACCATTTTATGCCCAAACGGAGTTTCAGTGCGGTCCTGCCACGCTGGCGATGGTTCTCAATTATCAGGATGTCGATACCGACGTTGAGCAACTGATCCCACAAGTGTTCTTGCCTGAGCGGGATGGCAGCGTACAGCCAGAAATGCTAGCGACTGTTCGGCGTTATGATCAGCTCGCTTATCCCGTTCGAGGCACTATGGATGCACTGTTAGGTCATTTGGCAGCAGGTGATCCGGTGGTAGTGATGCAGAATTTATCGCTCCCCATTTACCCAATGTGGCACTACGCCGTGGCCATTGGCTATGATCTGCCCAATGAAACGCTTATTCTGCGCAGTGGCGAAATTGAACGCCATACGATGTCGTTTAGTCGTTTCGACGCCACCTGGGCACGCACTGAGCGCTGGGGCTTTGTGGTGGCCGAACCGGGTACGCTACCCGCGGGTATTACTGCCCGTAACGCGCTTGAAGCCATTAGTGCCTACGAAGAATCACACGGTCCCAGCGCTGCATTATCAAGCTGGCAGACGTTTAACGAGCACCATCCTGCCAATGCTATTGGGCAATTTGCGCTAGGCAACGCACTGTATGCTAACCAACAACCAGAGGAAGCTCGCAACGCCTTTGAACGCGCAACGGAGCTTGATGTAAAAATGGGCGCTGCCTGGCTAAATCTAGGCCTTTTACGGCTTCAACAAGAAGACCCCATCGCCGCACGGGAAGCATTAGAGCAGGCCGCCTCGCTGGCGGGCAGCTGGCAGGAAAAAGCTCGTTTAGCCTTAGAAGCTTTAAATAACGATTAAATATCGGTTTTTAACCGTCATATTAATAATAACGAGCACAAGTATGATCCTGCAATTAGTAAAGTTGTGGGATGGCAGACATAGCCAGTGAGTGCTTAAGTTGCATAAGGACGATGTCTTTAACCTGTTCATTGGACTACCTAACCATTTACGGGAGAGGATCCATGCTGAACTGCCTTTTGCAACGTAAGCTCTCTTTTGATGATTGCGTTTCTTCGCACAACGTCCCTACGCCTACTCTGCAGCACGCTGAGAGGGGCGATATCATTACCAGCTTGCTGGTTGCCTCGTGATCATGCGTCGCTTTCTTCATCAGCCCGGCGGACGCTTGGCGTCCATTTTTGCCGCTCTCTTTTTCGTGTTGTCGGCAGTAATCGGCAGCTATGTATACAGTGCGTGTCAAAAAGCCAGTGCCGACTACACCACGTTGATTAGTGACATTGTATTGGCCCAGCAAGCCACACCTCAGTTAAGGGACGCTCTAGAGGAAGGCAGCCGCTTGCCTAGTAGCGAACAGGTTGAATACATTGATTATTTTATTTCACGTTCCAAACAGCACTTAAATAACATAAAGGGCAGTATTGAACGCCATCGATACCTCCTATCAGATGTTGAATATCTCAATCATCATTTCAGCGAGCTTAATAATCGCCTTTCAGATCTACATCAGCAGGCACAAAAAGCTCAACAGCGGCCAGAACTTATTGATCCATTACAGCGCGCTGCAATGGAAATCGGTGGCGCTCAATCTTGGCTGTATAATCAACTGCTAGATGATGTTCGCGCTATTTCCATACAACAACGCTTGATCATGCAGCGGCTCTCGATCGCCGTGAGTGTGCTACTGGTGCTGATGGTCAGCGCGGCGATCACGCTCTGCTTAGCGGTTATTTACTTACACCGTCAGCGCAACGTCATGCATCAATTAATGCTAACCGATGAGCTGACGGGGCTTTATAACCGGCGCCATTTGGTCAATATAGCATCAGCGGCGCTCACCCAAGCACAACGTGATCATGGATCGCTTAGCCTAATGCTGTTAGATCTTGATCACTTTAAGAATATAAATGACACCTATGGGCATCCTACCGGCGATGAGGTACTTCGCCAGGTCAGTAAACAGCTTCGCAAATTAAGCCGTCCATCCGATACATTAGCGAGAATTGGTGGTGAGGAATTTTGTTTATTAATGCCCAACACAAATACCCATGATGCCCTCCAGGTAGCCGACCGGCTGCGCCGAGAAATTGAAGCTAATACGCTGAGCGGTATAGACCTGCTCGCCAACCCGACCATTAGCATTGGCGTTACTACATGCCATGGCGGCTCACTGACGTTTGAACAGCTTTATTCGTTTGCCGACAAAGCGCTTTATCAAGCCAAAGCGTTGGGACGCAACCGTGCTGAAAGCCTGCTGCCGCCCGCCGAACCCACACCCTATAAAGGCCCGCATACTTATGCTCACACCTTTATAGGTGAACCCATGGACTCTTGAAAGACGATAAGACAAGGTGAATCGCCCCAGGTTATAAAAGCCCTTGTTAGAAAACCCGATTTAAGCCGTTCTGCGCAGCTACCCGGTAGGCTTCTGCCATCGTAGGATAGTTAAACGTCGTATTCACAAAGTAATTAAGTGTATTGGCCTCACCTTCTTGCTGCATGATCGCTTGGCCGATATGCAAAATCTCAGACGCTTGGTCACCAAAACAGTGAATGCCGAGTATTTCCAATGTGTCCTGATGGAAAAGGATTTTGAGCATACCCACTGTGTCACCGGTAATCTGCGCCCTGGCGGTATCTTTGAAAAAGGCTTTACCTACTTCGTAGGGCACTTTGGCTTGCGTAAGCTCACGTTCATTCGGGCCAAACGAACTGATTTCGGGGATGGTATAAATACCGGTGGGTACATCCCTAACAAAACGATACTCTTTATCGAGCAGCTCATTACACGAATTCAAGCCTTGGTCGTAAGCCGCGCTCGCCAAACTCGGCCAGCCAATTACATCGCCCGCCGCATAGATATGGGACACCGAGGTGCGATAGTGCTCATCGACGCTTAGCTGCCCGCGCCCATTGGCGGTTAAGCCAATGTTCTCAAGGCCTAAGCTGTCGGTATTACCAGTGCGGCCATTGGCCCACAAAAATGCATCAGCACGAATCCTTTTGCCTGACTTGAGACGCACCACTACGCCCGATTCATCGCCCTCAACACTCTCATACTCTTCATTATGACGGACCAACACGCCGTGCTTACGTAAATGGTAAGAGAGCGCATCGCTAATCTCGTCGTCCAAAAATGACAGCAGACTGTCACGGTTATTAATGAGATCAACTTTGACGCCCAGGCCAGAAAAGATCGATGCGTATTCGCAGCCAATCACCCCTGCCCCAAAAATCACCAACGTGCGTGGAGTGTGCGAAAGGCTCAAGATGGTATCGGAACAGTAGATACGCGGATGGCGGAAGTTAATATCCGCCGGACGATAGGGACGCGAACCGGTGGCAATGACGATTTTCTCGGCCACCAACTCTTCCATGCCTTCCTGGCGGTCACGCACCAATAATGTGTGTTCATCTTTAAACCGGGCGACACCATGGAACAGGTCGATGCGGTTACGCGCATAGAAGGTGGTGCGCATTTCTACCTGTTTATCGATAGTGCCTCGTGAGCGCTCCATCACTTTGGGAAAGGAGAACCAGCGCGGTTCACCAATATCGCGGAACATACGGTTAGTGTTGAACGCCATGATCTGTTTGACCTGATGGCGCAATGCTTTCGAAGGAATGGTACCCCAGTGAGTGCAGTTGCCGCCTACCTGCGCCTGCTTCTCAATGATGGCTACGCGTTTACCATGCTTTGCAGCGTTGATGGCAGCGCTTTCCCCTGCAGGCCCTGTACCGATAACCACAATATCGTAATTGTGAACCGCCATGCTCTCTGCGTCCCTTTGCTATTTTGCTCAACCGTTCCCGTTGCATACACCGCAGTCTTGTTAGCGACGTGTAGCGTCATAGCCCAAATCTGCACCACGGCTCTCGTCGCTGCGGCGACGAACGCCACCACGCTTGCGGTTCTCTTCTTCACACACCTCATCTTTGCCGCCGCAGATATCGCAACCATCTTTCATACCGATTTGATTCAAACCACCGCATGAACCGGCGATCGGCTTGCGGCCCATGATGACCCCCACGGCCATCGCACCCATAATCAGTGCCATGAAACCGAATACCAGTAGCCAAATAGTCATATCAATCTCCCAGCATTGCATTGCCTAGCTTTAAATTATTGGCCTTACCTGACGACAATAGTTGCAGTGATAAGTGCCTCACGGTCATTCATCGTTAAACCGATTATACCTTAGCCGAGCCCCTGTTATCAGCGCGGCGCTAAGTCATTCCTTTTCACAAAGGTTTATAAACAAACGGGGCCAGCCCAAAAGGCCAGCCCCGCTTAACGCTACTAACAACTTACGCCGACTGTTTAGCCACCGAAGTCATCCAACAGGATATTTTCCGGCTCGACGCCCATATCAAGCAACAACTTGATAACAGAGGCGTTCATCATAGGAGGCCCGCACATGTAGTACTCGCAATCTTCAGGTGCTGGGTGGTCCTTCAGATAGTTTTCGTACAGCACGTTATGGATAAAGCCTGTCGGCCCTTCCCAGTTATCTTCTGGCTGTGGATCAGAAAGCGCCAAGTGCCACTCGAAGTTCGGGAACTCTTCGGCTAACTGATCATACTCTTCGTTGTAGAAGGTTTCACGCCAGGAGCGCGCACCGTACCAGAAGGTGATCTTGCGTTCAGACTTCAAGCGCTTCAGCTGATCGAAGATATGACTGCGCATCGGCGCCATACCCGCACCACCACCGATAAAGATCATTTCAGCGTCAGTATCACGGGCAAAGAACTCGCCAAACGGCCCCATTACAGTGACCTTATCACCCTCTTTAAGGCTGAAGACGTAAGTCGACATCAAACCTGGCGGATGGTCAGTGCCGGGAGGCGGCGTGGCAATACGGATGTTGAACTTGAGGATACCCTTTTCATCCGGGTAGTTCGCCATGGAGTAGGCGCGAATCACCTCCTCATTGTTCTTGTGGGAAATTTTGAACATATCAAATTTTTCCCAATCACCCCGGTACTCCTCTTCAATATCAAAATCCGAGAATTTGACATCATAGGGAGGAGCAACGAGCTGGACGTAGCCACCGGCGCGGAAGGCAACTTCTTCGCCTTCAGGCAGTTTCAGGTTCAGCTCTTTGATAAAGGTGGCAACGTTGGGGTTGGCAATAACCTCACATTCCCACTTCTTCACCCCAAACACTTCTTCAGGCACTTCGACTTTCATGTCCTGCTTCACAGGTACCTGACAAGAGAGGCGCCAGCCCTCTTTCTTCTCACGCATGGTGAAGTGCGACTCTTCGGTCGGCAGAATAGAGCCGCCGCCCTCTTCTACCCGGCACTTACACTGGGCACAAGAACCGCCGCCACCGCAGGCGGAAGAGAGGAAAATGCCGTTAGCCGCAAGCGTATTTAGCAGCTTACCACCGGCTTGGGTCTTCAAAGTGTGTTCAGGGTCGCCGTTGACCTCAATGGTCACGTCCCCGCTACTCACAAGCTTGCTGCGCGCTGCCAGAATGATCGCCGTTAAGCTAATAACGATGACCGTGAACATGACAACACCGAGCAAGATGACTGTTGTATCAACCATGTCGGTTTCCTATTGCTGGAGGTTTTCTATTACCCGGCGATGATTGACACCGCCGGGAAAAACCGGCTCCGATTAAAGCTGAATGCCCGAGAAGGACATAAAGCCCAACGACATCAGCCCCACGGTGATGAAAGTAATGCCCAGCCCTTGAAGGCCACCCGGCACATCGCTGTACTTCAGCTTTTCACGGA
Organism: Halomonas alkaliantarctica; assembly: GCF_029854215.1. Taxonomy (NCBI): domain Bacteria; kingdom Pseudomonadati; phylum Pseudomonadota; class Gammaproteobacteria; order Oceanospirillales; family Halomonadaceae; genus Vreelandella; species Vreelandella neptunia. Next base: position 2,373,373 of record NZ_CP122961.1, read on the forward strand.
TACCCGCCAGGGCGGCAATTGCCAGCGCCCAACCGGTGCCCGCACCAAAGCCATAGACCACAGCTTCGCCAAAGTTGTAGCTACGCTCGACCATGAACAGTACGCCACCAAGAATAGCGCAGTTAACGGTAATCAGCGGCAGGAATACCCCTAGCGCGTTGTAGAGCGACGGTACGTACTTATCAAGGAACATTTCCATGATCTGTACCAACGCCGCAATGACACCGATGTAAGAGAGCAACCCAAGGAATGAGAGGTCAATGTTTTCAGCACCGCTAATCCCGGTCCAGGTCAACGCACCCTCCTGTAGCAAGAAGGTATAGACAAGGTTGTTAACCGGCACGGTGACGGTCAATACCACAATAACCGCAATGCCCAGGCCAATCGCCGAGGAGACTTTTTTGGACACGGCCAAGAAAGTACACATCCCCAGGAAGAAGGCCAGTGCCATGTTTTCAACAAATACCGAGGCAACAAAAAGACTCAGATAATGTTCCATGTTACACGGCCTCCTTGGGCTTGGTGTTTTCCTTCATTTTGAACTCATTATCTTCTACTTGCTCAGGGTTAACGGAACGCATTACCCAAATCAGTAGACCGATAATAAAGAACGCTGAAGGCGGCAGTAATAGCAAGCCATTAGGCACGTACCAGCCACCGTTTTGCACGGTCTGGAGGATGGTAATGCCAAATACGCTGCCTGAACCCAGCAGTTCGCGGAAGAACCCCACCACCATAAGAACAAAGCCGTAGCCGAGGCCGTTACCAACACCGTCTAAAAACGACATGCCCGGTGTATTGGACATTGCAAAGCCTTCAGCACGCCCCATGACGATACAGTTAGTAATGATCAAACCCACAAATACCGATAGCTGCTTAGACATCTCATAGGCATACGCCTTGAGAATCTGATCAACCACGATAACCAGCGAGGCAATAATGGTCATCTGTACGATAATGCGAATCGAAGAGGGAATATGATTCCTGATCAACGATACGAACAGGTTTGAAAATGCCGTTACGAAAATAACCGCCAGCGCCATAACGAGCGATACGCTCATGCTGGTGGTTACCGCCAGCGCAGAACAGATACCCAGAATTTGCAATGCAATAGGGTTGTTCTGGAAAATCGGCGCCGTTAATACGCCTTTTGCATTTACGTCCGCCATGATCAGGCCCCCTCAACGTCTTCGAAGTTGGTATCGGTATCTTCGGCGTCTTCCGGCTCAGTGCCACTGCGGAATCTTGCCAAATAGGGACCGAAAGCTTCTTCGCTTAACCAGAATTGCAGCATGTTAGTCACGCCGTTACTGGTCAGCGTAGCGCCAGACAGCGCATCGACTTCGTATTCGTCACTGGCGCCGCCTTTGGTCAGGTGAATTTCCGGTGAGAGATCTCCCTCTTCATCGTAAATTTTCTTACCTTCCCACTGAGCTTGCCAGCGCGGGTTGTTAACTTCAGCGCCCAGGCCTGGCGTTTCACTGTGCTCGTAATAGGTGATACTGACGATAGTATTACCGTCACCCTCTACGGCCAGGAAGCCACGCATTAAGCCCCAAAGCCCCTGACCACGAATCGGCAGCACGATCTGTTCAGGGTCATCTTCACCACCAATGAGGTAGACCGTGGCGTAGTTTTCAACGCGTGATAGCCCCGCGATGTCTTGGTCGCCGGAAAGCGTGCGCCCCGAAGCGGGGTCACGGGCTGCCTCAAAACTATCGTAGGTATCGGGGTCAAACTCATCGGAGTACTCACCCGTATCCAGATCAACCACCCGAGCAGTAATCTCGTCGCTAAACACCTCTTCAACGTCCATACCAGGCTCGTAGAGCTTGGCAACGTTCAAAATGTTGGTTTTACGGTCGAGTTCCTGGTTAAGTTGCTGCATTGGCCGCAAGGCGACCGCCGCGGTCGAGACAATGACGGAGCACACGATACACAGTGCAAACGCCACAATCAGGACTTTCTTGATGGAGTTGTTACCTTGTGCCATTAGGCAGTCTCCTCGGCCGGTACGCTGGTTCGCTTAACGCGACGCTTAATGTTGGCCTGGACGAAGAAATGGTCAATCAGCGGTGCAAACAGGTTAGCGAACAGAATCGCCAGCATGATGCCTTCCGGGAAAGCCGGATTCACAACGCGAATCAAAACGGTCATCACACCAATCAGCGCACCAAACAGCAGGCGACCTTGGTTCGTCATCGAGGCTGATACGGGGTCGGTTGCCATGAACACCATACCGAAGGCGAAACCGCCGATCACCAAGTGCCAGTACCACTGCATGGCAAACATCGGGTTGGAATCAGAACCGATCAGGTTAAACAGCGTGCTGGTTGCCACCATACCCAGGAACACACCCAGCATGATTCGCCAGGAGGCAATTCCTGTCCACAGCAATACGGCTGCGCCGATAAAGATCGCTAACGTCGAGACCTCACCCACCGAGCCGGGAATAAAGCCAAGGAAAGCATCCCACCAGCTGAAGGTGTCGGTTAGAGCAGACATGCCGTCCTGGAACGCCATGGAGAGTGCCGTCGCACCCGTATAACCATCGGCAGCCACCCATACAGAGTCACCTGAGATTTGCGCTGGGTAGGCAAAGTAAAGAAATGCACGGCCAGTTAGCGCGGGGTTCAAAAAATTCTTGCCCGTACCACCGAAGATCTCCTTACCGATCACAACACCAAAGGTGATCCCTAGCGCAACCTGCCAAAGCGGAATAGTCGCTGGCAGAATCAGTGCAAACAGCACAGAAGTGACGAAGAAGCCTTCGTTGACTTCGTGGCCGCGCTTTATCGCAAACAACACTTCCCAGAAGCCACCAACAACAAAAGTGACCAGATAGATAGGCAAGAAGTAGGTGGCGCCTAAAACAAAGTTAGCCCAGAAGCTGCTTGGGTCATGTCCACCTGCCAACGTCATCAAAATCGCTTCGCGCCAGCCACCCATAGAGGCGTAGCCCGCGTCAATGGCGGTGTTAGCCTGCCAGCCTGCGTTCCACATACCGAACAGCATTGCTGGGAAGGTACACATCCATACGGTAATCATGATGCGTTTAAGATCGATACCGTCACGCACGTGAGCCGTGGTTTTAGCCACGCTCGGCGGTGTGTAGAAAATCGTATCTACCGCTTCAAATAGCGGATAGAACTTTTCGTACTTTCCGCCTTTGTGGAAATGCGGCTCGATATTTTGGAGTGTCTGTTGAATACCCATCATCAGGCCTCTTTCTCGATCATGGAGAGATTGTCACGCAGGATGGGGCCATATTCGTATTTGCCGGGGCAAACATACGTGCACAGAGCCAGATCCTCTTCGTCCAGCTCCAAACACCCAAGCTGCATGGCAACCTCAATGTCTCCCACGATCAGCGAACGCAGTAGCTGAGTTGGCATTATATCCAGCGGCATCACCGTCTCATATGCACCTACGGGCACCATAGCACGCTCGGAGCCATTGGTAGAGGTGGTCGGCGCATAGTTACTCAGGCCCTTAATCTTAGAGATGTAGATGCCCAAGACAGAGTGGCGATTAGCACCGGGCGACAGCCACCCCATAAACGTGCGCTTATTGCCCTCTTCCAGCAAGCTTACTTGGTTACTGAAGCGGCCAAGGTAGGTCAACTTACCTTCAGCGGCAAAGCCAGAGAAAACAGAGCCGGAGATTACGCGAGTGTCCTCGGGTTTGATGACTTCTCCTGCCAAGAGTTCATCCGTACTCGCGCCAACACGCGTACGTATCAAGCGAGGATTTTCAGCGCGCGGGCCACCAATGGCGACCACACGGCTCATATCCAGCTTCCCTTCTACAAAGAACTTACCGAACGCAATAACGTCCTGATAGCCGATGTGCCACACTTTTTTATGCAGTGCAACCGGAGAAAGGTAATGAATATGAGTGCCGACAAGCCCGGCAGGATGGGGACCAGCAAAGCTTTCAGTTTTTACACCGTCAACATCGCCGCCTGGAATTGAGGCATTTTCACCCGTACATAGGAAGACGTTGCCCTCGGTCAGGCGCGCTAACACCTTGAGGCCATCCTCGAATGCCTGCGCCTGTTCATTAATGATCAGGGCTGGGTCAGGGCTAAGAGGGTGAGTATCCACGGCGGTTACAAAAATATCGGCCGGGGTGCTATCAATCGCAGGAGTGCGCGAGAAAGGACGGGTGCGTAATGCAGTCCAGAGCCCTGACTCTACAAGCTGGTCGACAACGACCTGACGTTCAAGCTGCGCTATGGCATTACGATCGTGAGCAGCGAATTCAACCGCTTCCTCAGTTTCGTCAACCTTGATTACGACAGACAGTAAACGACGTTTTTCGCCACGGTTTATTGCAAGCACTTCGCCGGCAGCGGGCGCTGTATAGCGCACACCATCAATTTTCTTATCGGTGAAGAGCAATTGGCCTAGTTTGACCTTATCCCCTTCCTGGACTTCCATTGTTGGCTTCATGCCAACGTAGTCGGTACCCAGGATTGCCACATGGCGCACAGGACGCGCATCTTCAATACGCTGCTCGGGCGCTCCCGTGATGGGGAGATCCAGGCCTTTTTTGACTTCGATCATAGTCTCGCCCAGTTGTTGGATCGGATATACGAAGGTAAGGGGTTCGAATGCTTATTTTCTGTTCAGTGAATTGTTATTTTCTGCTCAGATAGTTACCAGTCCGGCCCAAGCAGCACTTGAACCACCCCGAAAAATCCATCGTATTATAAAGATAAGCGCGTCCAATGACCACATCCCTGATGGTCGCCAAAAGTGCTATATGGACTAAAAAAAGGCTTTATTGAAGCAAAAAAAACGCCACCCTTAGGTGGCGTTGATCGTTTTATAAGCGACAGAGCCCAGCATACGGGCTTCCCTGCGTTTAAATGGTTAGCGCGGCAGCTTTAAGAACCGCACATTAGACATTTGCTGCAAAATACGTACGACTTGGCAGCTATAACCAAACTCGTTGTCGTACCACACATAGATGACCGCATGGTGACCATTGGCAATAGTGGCCTTGGCATCGACAATACCCGCATGGCGGTTGCCTACAAAGTCCGACGACACCACTTCTGCAGAATCGACAAAGTCAATTTGCTTCTGGTAGGCAGACTCAATCGACATGCGACGCAAGTAATCATTTAGCGCCGCGGAGTCAGTCGTTTTATCCAGGGTTAGATTGAGAATGGCCATGGAGACATTAGGAATCGGTACGCGAATGGCGTTGCCGGTCAGCTTACCCTCGAGCTCAGGCAGCGCTTTGGATGCGGCCTTGGCAGCACCTGTCTCGGTCAATACCATATTCAGCGCCGCGCTGCGGCCACGACGGTCACCTTTATGGTAATTGTCGATCAGGTTCTGGTCATTGGTGTAAGCATGCACGGTTTCCACATGGCCATTCACCACGCCATACTCATCGTTAAGCACCTTCAATACCGGGACGATCGCATTGGTGGTACACGACGCGGCAGAGACGATGAGATCGCTGTCGCCAATAGATTCGTGGTTAATGCCATAAACGATATTTTTGATATCGCCTTTACCCGGTGCCGTTAGCAGCGCTTTGGCAGCGCCTTTACACTTCAGGTGCTGGCCCAGGCCCTCTTCATCGCGCCAGATACCGGTATTATCAACGATTACCGCATTGTCGATATCATATTCGTTGTAGTCGATATCGCTGGGCGAATCGGCGTAAATCACCTGAATAACATTGCCGTTGACCGTCAGCGTACGGGCCTCTGCATCAACCACGATGGCGCCGTCAAAAGGCCCATGTACAGAGTCACGACGCAGCAGACTAGCGCGTTTCTCAAGATCTTTGGCAACATCCCCACGGCCACGCACCACAATAGCCCGCAAACGCAGCAGGTTACCGCCACCGGCTTTCTCAATCATCACCCGTGCCAGCAAACGACCAATGCGACCAAAGCCGTAGAGCACCACATCTTGTGGCTCTCCGGTGCTGGCACCCGGCTGATAGCCATCAATAATTTCGTGCAACTCTTTGCGCAGGAAGGCTTCGACATCACCACCACCCTGATTCTTGAACATCACCGCCAGCTTGCCTACATCTACATGAGCGGGGCCAAGGTTCAAAGCGACCATGCCCTTCACGATAGGATAGGTATCCTCAACGGAGAGCTCAGTCCCTTCCAGTTTGCGCACGTAGCGGTGATCTTTAAGAATGCGGATGACCGACCGTTTGATCAGCGAACGTCCGAACATGGTGGCAACGACGTTATTCTGACGATAGAGCTGCCCAACTAATGGGATCATCTGCTCCGCCAAGGCTTCGTTGCCTTGCCATTCTTGAAAAACGTTTTCGAGCGCTTGCTGACTCACGTGCGGCCTCATCAGGTAGTGGAAACAGAGAATGCATTATCCGGGGCAAGCGCAGTGGTCGCAATGAATGGATAGTCGCACAGCATGTAGGGGTATTACAGAAATAGCGATCTCACTACAAAACAGCCCCACAAAAACGATTCAGTCGCCAGCATACGTCGCGGCACTCTAATTGAAACGGGTGATCGTGTATGATCTCTCTTCCGTTTCAGCGCAAAACGATATCTTGCTTATGCCGACATTCTCTCTGCTCGAACCGCCCCAGCCCCAAGGGACTCGCGATACGCTTTACTGGACATCGCCGCCGGGCAGCGCGACTGCGCTGGCACTCTCCCGCGTTGCCACCAAAGGCCCGCTATTGGTAATCACCCCCAATACGGCCAGCGCGCAGCGCCTTGAACAAGATCTCTACTTCTATAGCGACGTCCCGGTGCTGCCTTTCCCTGACTGGGAAACGCTACCCTACGACAGCTTTTCACCCCATCAGGATATTGTTTCGGCCCGGCTGCGTACCTTACGCCAGTTGCAAGATGGCGTACGCGGCATCGTCCTGGTGCCGATTAATACCCTGATGCAGCGATTACCCCCCGTTGAGTACATCGCCGGGCGTGTAATGACGCTTAAAAGCGGTGAAAGACTGAATCGAGAGGCGTTCCGTGAGTCGCTCTCCCGAGCCGGTTATCGCGCCGTCGAAACCGTGTATGAGCCCGGCGAATACGCCATGCGCGGCGCGCTGATTGACCTTTTTGCGATGGGCATGGATGAGCCGATCCGTATTGATCTGTTTGACGATGAGATCGATTCGCTGCGCCACTTTGACCCCGGCAGCCAGCGCTCGACTGATAAGCTTGACTCGCTAGAATTGCTCCCTGCCCACGAATACTCGCTAAGCCGTAGTGCTATCGCCTGTTTTCGCGAGCAGTTTGAAACCTTGTTTGACGTCGATCCACGGCAATGCCCACTTTATAACGATGCATTGAAAGGCATTCCTTCACCGGGGCTTGAGCACTACCTGCCACTGTTTTTTGAACACACAGCTTCGCTGTTTGACCACCTGACCGACGATACCCGAGTAGCAATGCTGCCAGGGGTTTTTGAGGCGGCCGAGCAGCACTGGCAGTCAATCGATGCCCGCTACGTAAATTTGGGCGTTGACCCGACCCGTCCGCTACTCCCTCCCCATCGGGCGTTTTTTCCGGTCAACGACGTATTTTCGGCAATCAAAGCCCGCCCGCGCATAGAGCTAACTGAGGATAGCGAGCAACGCCATGCGCAGCAGCCTGAAGCTGCTCCGCTCCCCACGCTCTCTATCAATGCCCGCGCCAAGCAGCCATTGGCGGAGATATCAGCCTTCTTACACGCCCACGCCCAAACCCGCGTGTTGTTCGTGGCGGAGTCGCGAGGTCGTCGGGAAGCGCTGGAAGAGATCCTATCGCCACTTAAGCTCGCCCTTCCGCATACCGACAGCTTCCACGACTTTCTAGCTAGCGATCAGACCTATGCGATTACCGAAGGCTTAGTCGACAGTGGCTTATGGCTAAATAATCCAAGCATTGCGGTGATTAGTGAAACCGAGTTGTTTGGTGACGTGGTTCGTCAAAGCCGCCGGCGCGAAAAAGCCACCGATGACAACGAGCTTGCCGTACGCCACCTGTCGGAGCTTCGCGAGGGTGCGCCAGTGGTTCACCAGGCCCATGGCGTAGGCCGCTATTTAGGGCTGGAAACCTTAGAAGCCGGCGGCCAGGCAAATGAGTTCCTGGCACTCTCTTATGCCAATGGCGCCAAGCTTTATGTGCCCGTCGACAGCCTGCATATGATCTCCCGTTACAGCGGGGCCAGTGATGAACTGGCCCCGTTGCACAAATTAGGCTCGGATCAGTGGGAAAAAGCCCGCCGTAAAGCCGCCGAGAAGATTCGTGATACCGCCGCAGAACTGCTGGATGTCTACGCCCGCCGGGAAGCCCAGCAAGGCGTGGTCTATGAAGCGCCAGGCGAGGAGTATCTGCGCTTTGCAGGTAACTTCCCGTTTGAAGAGACCGCCGATCAGCATGCTGCCATTGAAGCGGTCATCAGCGACATGACCTCACCACAACCGATGGATCGCGTGGTCTGCGGTGACGTCGGTTTCGGCAAAACCGAAGTGGCCATGCGCGCGGCGTTTCTGGCCGTACAGTCTGGCCGCCAAGTGGTGGTATTGGTGCCCACTACGCTGCTGGCGCGCCAACACTTCGAGAATTTCCGCGATCGATTTGCCGACACAGCCGTGAATATTGGCTTGATATCCCGCTTCACTAGCGGCAAAGAGGTCACCCAGACGTTAGAGAGTATTAAGAGCGGCCAAACGGATATCGTCATCGGCACCCACAAGCTGCTCGCCAAAAGCGTTGAGCTGCCCAAAATGGGCCTACTGATCATCGATGAGGAGCACCGATTCGGGGTCGCACAAAAAGAGAAGCTCAAAACGCTACGTGCCGAAGTCGATATTTTGACGCTGACCGCGACCCCAATTCCGCGCACGCTCAATATGGCCATGAGCGGCATCCGTGATCTATCGATTATTGCCACGCCGCCCGCGCGCCGTCTTTCGGTCAAAACCTTTGTTCAGCAGCACGATACCAGTATCATTAAGGAGGCCCTTCTACGTGAGATACTGCGTGGCGGGCAGGTCTATGTACTGCATAACGAAGTCAAAACCATTGAGAACAGCGCCGAAAAAATCCGTGAACTGATCCCCGAAGCGCGGGTAGCGGTCGCCCACGGCCAGCTTCCCGAGCGCAGTCTGGAACGCATAATGTCAGACTTCTACCACCGCCGCTTTAACGTGCTGGTGTGTTCGACCATTATTGAAACTGGCATTGATGTGCCCAGCGCCAACACTATTATTATCGAACGTGCCGATAAATTTGGCCTGGCACAGCTGCACCAACTGCGGGGTCGTGTCGGGCGTAGCCACCATCAGGCGTACGCCTACCTATTAACGCCACCGCCTAAAGCGATGACCCGTGATGCCATCAAGCGTCTGGAAGCGATTAGCGCTTCGGATGATCTAGGCGCAGGCTTTACCCTGGCCAGCCACGATATGGAAATCCGTGGCGCGGGTGAACTGCTGGGGGATGAACAGAGCGGCCAGATGGAAACCATCGGCTATACACTCTATATGGAAATGCTGGATCGAGCGGTAAAAGCCATTCGTGCAGGCAAAACACCCAATATCGATGCGCCCTTCAATACCGGCGTGGAAATCAACTTCAACCTGCCAGCGCTGATTCCGAGTGATTATATTCACGATGTGCAGCAGCGTCTGGTCATGTATAAGCGGATTGCCAACACGCAAAGTGATAACGAACTCAAAGAGCTGCAGGTGGAGTTAATTGATCGTTATGGCCTGCTACCCAATCCGCTGAAGAACCTTATTCGCCAGACCAAGCTGCGTCACCGTGCAGAGCAGCTGGGCATCAGCAAGATCGAGGCTGGCGAGAGCCGTGGCAGAGTGCTGTTTGATAGCAGCACCCAGGTGGATCCCTTAACTCTGGTGACGCTCATTCAAACGTCACCAAAACACTACCGTTTAGACGGTTCTGACACCTTACGGTTTGAATTACCAATGGAAAGTGTCGACAAGCGCTTCGAGCAGCTTGAAAACCTGCTTAGCACCCTTAATCAAAAAGTAGCGGCGGCGTGAAGCTTGGGGCAAACTTGTCAGTAGCCATGACCCAGTTGACCAACAGTCGTTGATTGACCTTAATGGCCCAGCAACGCGCATCAGCAGTGAATCAACATATTAGGAACGACCATGAACATTCGCGATACCCTTACCCACTGGGGCCCTACCAGTTTGGCCGTGCTACTCGCCGCTAGTCTGGTGAGCCCAGCTTTTGCGCAACCGGCTGAAGAGCAAACAGACACCCCAGCCCAAGAGCAGGTGCAAGAACAGCAGGCGCAAGAACAGGTAGAAGAGCCGACCCAAGAGCAAGCACAGGAAATCAGCATCGATGCTATTGACAGCTCCGCTCAGGTTGCTGACCAGGACGAGCTGCCCCGCGGTCACTTCCGCCTTCCTGAAAATGGCGATGTCATTGGGGAGCGCTATACCGTTGTTGTCGAAGACCCCAAGCAGACGTTGATCGATATCGCCCGGCGCCACAACATTGGCTATGAAGAGATCCGCATGGCCAACCCGGATGTCAGTCTCTGGGTACCCGGTGTAGGTACCGAGGTGGTGATACCCGCCCAGTACATTCTGCCCGCTGCGCCGCGGGAAGGCGTTATCGTTAACCTGTCGGAGCTTCGCCTCTACTACTACCCCGCAGACAAGCCCGGTATTGTCGAAACCTATCCGGTCAGCGTGGGGCGTGAAGAGTTCGCTACCCCAGTAGGCATCACACGCACAACGGTTAAGGTGAAAGACCCCGCCTGGGCTCCACCGGCATCCATGCGTCGCGAAGCAGCCGCACGTGGCGAGCCAGCCCCCTCCGTGGTTCCTGCAGGCCCCAACAACCCTTTGGGCGAGCACGCGATCCTGCTGGCCATGCCGAGCTACCTGATTCACGGCACTAACCGTCCTGATGGTGTGGGCATGCGCGTTAGCCGCGGCTGTATCCGCATGTACCCGGAAGATATCAAATCGCTCTACGAGCGCTTGCCTAGCGGCACTCAGGTCAACCTGATGGATGCCCCATTCAAAGCAGGCTTTGCAACCGACGGCACGCTGTTCGTACAGTCGTTTCCACAACTTGAAGAGAACGTGGAAGGCTTTGAACCGCTGCTAAACGCCCTGGAGCGGGTCACCGAGCTAACTGACAAAGATGTTGAAATAGATGCTGAACGGATTCAGCGCGCCGTCGAAGCCCCTGACGGCCAATTTATCGCCCTCTTTGGTCCTCAGGCACCTCAACCAGAACCAGAGCCTGTCGAGCTGATTGAAGAGCTCAAGCTCAGCGCCAGCACTGAAAGCGATAAAGACGCTTAACCGAACATCTGGCAACAAAAAACCCCGCCTTGGCGGGGTTTTTTGCGTAGCTAGTATCAAAACCTTCTGGTCTGACGCCTTAACTTACGGCGTCTTGCTTTCAATGTCTTAACTAACTACAGCTTTCTTCCAACAGCTGCTGAGAGAGTCAGTTGACGCCCTCAGCAGCCCAAGCAGAATTACTTCTGCATGGAACGCTGGAACATACGGTTCATTTCTTCACGGTTCTGCTCAGACATCTGCAGAGCAGCCTGCGCGTCGCGCTGGGCTTGGTTTGCAGTGTTCATCGCTTGTGAAGCCATGCTACGTGCTTCTGCAGCGTCAGCCTGTGCAGATTCTGCAGTCATGCGAACTTCTTCCAGCGCGCCGGTAGAAGCACAACCAGCAAGAATTGCCAGAGAAGCGGCAGCAGCAGTCATCTTCAGAGTAGTTTTCAGAGTCATAATGTTCTCCTTGAGTCGTCCTTGGGTACTACGTTAAGGGTATGACAAAAATAATACTAGTCACTTAAATTAGAATAAGTTCTTAGCTTAAATTTGTCTACCTGCGGTGCAGGTTCTTTTCACTGACTTGTGCTGCAAAGCACGCAAGTCAAACGCTGTTTTATAATAGACCACAGCGGTTGTCTATAGCCACTTATTTAAAACCTCGAACTTCCATCAACGGCGATAGCTTAACGGATCACTACTCGAGTGCCAACACCCACTAGCGCTACGAGGCGATCAATTTGCTCGTTGGTAACGGCAACACACCCCTGGGTCCAGTGATAACGCCCATGAATATCGGGATCTGCGCTTCCAAGGCCATGAATTCCAATCGCCCCGCCCAGTGCAGTGTTTTGCGGTGGTTTGCCGTAAAGTCGATAGTAGTCGAAGTAATCGTCATAATCAGCTTGGGAATAAATCCCTTTTTCCAGCGCCATTCTAGCGTGCACTGGGGTAGGGTAATCAATGCCAATAAAAGTACGCCACTGGCTTTCGTAATTGAAACGGTTGATATGAAACTCACCCATGGGGGTCACATTATCGCCGCGAACCCGTTGGGTTTTAGCCCCAGCTCGGCCAAGTGATATGGGTGCAAACCGCTCCACCAGCGCGTTACCACGAAACACGCTGAGTGTGGCTTCCTTGTCGTCCACAAGCACCCATAGTTCGTTACTATGACGCGGCACATGGGCGCGACTCAGCATCGTTTCTACGAGATCGGTGGAGCTGCCCTGGCTGGGCGCAGTGACAGCGGCACTGGCCACGGCTGGTAAGCTCAACACCATGGCTAAAAATCGGCGGCGATTAACTAAAAACATGACAGCTCTCGAAACAAGTTAACCCGTGGTTGAACGACTAGACACATCTGGTGGCTGTTATACCTTATTCCCAGATTCGCCGTTAGTAATTTCGTCATGTACACGTCTGACGTCTTGAAGAGGAGTAACCGATAATCCACAAATTGAAGCCCCATCAAACGCCCTGCAACTCTTCGATGCTCGCCATTATATGGCGTATCTCGGCATTATGACCTTGAGCCAGGGCGTCGAAAAACGCCTCCTCAGGCTCAATTTTCGCTCGCGCAGCGCGATGCTCATAGAGCGCTTGAAGACGCTGATGCGCCGACGTGGCAGTTCTCATCGCATCTTCTATCGAGCCAGCAATCGTTTGTTCCGCCAAGCGATCCAATTCAGGTGGCTGGGGGAAATCGCTCGAATCATCGAACCATAACTCCAGTACTTCTGAATGATCAGCGCCATCGTGAGAGAGGCCTTCAAGGCCCGTTTTCATTTTCAGCTCGCGGCTGGCCAAGTAATTAAACGCCATCTCCAGGCGCTCATTGTCAGCTTTGTCGGCGGCTTCACTGTACTGCTGAGCCATACGGGCATGAAACCCCGTCGCCCATTCGATTAAATCTTTCACCTGGTTATAGCGCATCATAATCTCCTCACATGACTGACGACTTGAGCGATGTATAGCAATAAAAACACTACCACTCCAGGCTGGTTTCGCGCAGCGCGCCTATTTCACGCTTGGCCGCCTGAAGATTATCCAGCAACTGCTGGCGCAAACCGGCTTGATTACCCACGGCAATCATAGCGGGGTTGTGCGTGGTGCGCCGCGCAGCACCGTCATCACTATGCAGACGCTCAAGTTGAAACTCCAACCAATTCAGCCAGCTTTCAGGCTGGGCTTTTAAGTCGCGCAGACGCTGCAGCTCGGCCAGGGCCGGACCATCTTGGCTCAGCAAGACAGTCCAGCGGTGCTCCGATAGACGAGCATGCTCTGTCACTTCGCGCAGCAACGACTCAAGAGCCAGTTCAAACAGCGCTAGCGCACTCTCCTCCAGCGCCATCTGCCGCGCCGTGGCATGCTCATCATCGCCTGAGGGTAAGGTGACTAACAGCTCCGCTTGGTAGAGCAGTTGGTTGGTTCGTGACCGTGCATTCACTTACGCTTGTCCTCCACATGCCATTTACCGGCATCAAACATTGCCTTCCAGCCGGTGGCCTTGCCCTCTTCGTCGGTCATCACGTACTGCTCTTTACTCTTACGCGAGTAGCGGATTTGGGCCGGACGACCATCCGGATCTTCACTCGGCGCTTTAAGAATGAAGTGATACTTCTCGGGCAGCTCATCGGCATGCGCTTTTAGCTCTTTCACTAGCGGCGGCCGTGTTTCGCGATTTTTAGGGAACTTGCTAGCGGCCAAAAACAGTCCGCTTGCTCCGTCACGCAGCACGTAATGGTCGTCAACTTTTTGACAGGCCAGTTCCGGCATCGGAATGGGATCCATTTTTGGCGGCGCCACTTCGCCACTTTTCAATAGTTTACGCGTATTTTTACACTCGCTATTGGTACAGCCAAAATACTTGCCAAAGCGGCCTGATTTCAGTTGCATCTCAGAGCCGCACTTGTCGCACTCGATGATCGGCCCGTCGTAGCCCTTGATCTTGAATTTGCCACTTTCTACTTCGTGGCCGTCACAGTCGGGGCTGTTGCCACAGATGTGCAGCTTACGCGTTTCATCGATCAGGTAGTTGTCCATCGCCGTGCCACACTTGGGGCAGCGGCGCTTGGCACGCAGTGCATTGGTTTCAGCCTCATCGCCCGCGTCTTCGGCCACCGCCTCTTCACCGGGAATCAGATCAATGGTGGTTTTGCAGCGCTCTTTAGGCGGTAAATTGTAGCCACTACAGCCCAGAAAAACCCCGGTGGAAGCGGTGCGAATCTGCATATGACGGCCACAGCTTGGGCAATCGATATCCGTCGGTACTGGCTGATTGGGGCGCATGCCATCTTCACTCTCCGCCTTGGCCAGCTCTTCACGGAACTCGCCATAGAAGGCATCCAGCAGCGCCTGCCAGTTGCGTTCGCCTTCAGCGACTTCATCCAGGCTATCTTCCATGCGTGCGGTGAACGAGAAGTCCATCAAATCAGGGAAGGACTCTTTCAACCGCTCGGTGACGATATCGCCTAGTTTTTCAGCGTAGAAGCGGCGGTTTTCCAATTTCACATAGCCGCGATCCTGGATCGTCGAGATGATTGAAGCGTAGGTGGACGGTCGGCCAATCCCCTGCTTCTCAAGCTCTTTAACCAAGCTTGCTTCCGTGTAGCGTGGCGCGGGCTTGGTAAAGTGCTGCTGAGGATCAAGCGCCTCCAACGCCATCGGCGTGCCTTTTGGCAAGTCAGGCAAGGTCTGATCTTCATTTTTACCACTAGGCTTCATCACCCGAGTATAACCATCAAACTTCAGCACACGCCCTTTTGCACGTAGCTCGTAGCCATCGACTTCCACATTTAGGGTGCTTGAAAGGTACTCTGCGGGGGTCATTTGGCAGGCCACAAACTGACGCCAGATCAGCTCATATAGGCGCTCGGCATCCCGTTCCATACCGGCCAAGTCGGACGCCTTGCGCTCGACGCTGGAGGGGCGAATCGCTTCGTGGGCCTCTTGGGCACTCTCTTTGCTGCTGTAACGATTGGGTGCTTCTGGCAGGTAGCGTTCTCCGAACTCTTCACCGATATAGCTACGTACGCTCTCAACCGCATCTTTCGACAAGTTGGTGGAGTCGGTACGCATATAGGTGATGTAACCCGCCTCATAAAGGCGCTGGGCCATGGTCATGGTTTTCTTAACAGAAAAACCTAACCGGCCACTCGCCGCTTGCTGCAGCGTAGAGGTAATAAAGGGTGCCGTGGGCTTTGAACTGGTGGGCTTATCTTCCCGAGAGGTAATCGCGAGATTGGCTTTTCTAAGCTGTTCAATGCGCGCCAGGGTATCTTTTTCAGACGTGGGCCTAAAGGCTTTGCCATCCTGACGGACCAGGGCAAAACGCACCAATTCGCCCTCGGGAGAGGCTAAATCCGCATGCACATCCCAGAACTCTTCAGGAATAAAAGCGCGTATTTCACGCTCGCGTTCGACAATCAGGCGTACAGCGACTGACTGCACGCGACCAGCCGACAGCCCTCGGGCCACTTTCGCCCACAGTAGAGGGGAAAGCATAAAGCCCACAACGCGATCTAGGAATCGCCTTGCCTGCTGCGCTTCTACTCGCGGGATATTCAGCGCGCCAGGCGCCTTGAAGGCGTCCTGAATCGCGTTTTTGGTAATTTCGTTGAACACCACGCGTTTGTAGCGGCTGTCATCACCACCAATGGTCTCGCGCAGGTGCCACGCAATGGCTTCCCCTTCGCGGTCCAAATCCGTTGCGAGATACACAGCGTCAGCTTTCTCAGCCAGCTTCTTTAGTTCAGCAACGACTTTCTCTTTTCCAGGTAGCACCTCATAGCGGGCTTCCCAGCCGTTATTGGGGTCAATCCCCATCCGCCGAATTAGCTGATCTTGGCTTTTACGCTTTTTATACTCCACCTTCTCTTCCGCCGACATCTTGCGTGTCGCTGCGGCCTGGCGCGCGCGCTCCTTGGGGTCGGAGGCTGCCTTACCTGAGCCGCTGGTCGGCAGGTCACGAATGTGACCCACGCTCGACTTCACGATGAAATCGTTGCCGAGATATTTGTTAATCGTCTTCGCTTTAGCTGGCGACTCGACGATGACCAGTGACTTGCCCATAGTGCTCCACTTTCCTAATGCACGGGCTGTCCAGCGCGTGCTCTGAATTCGGTGCCGTATCGACGGGATGAAACCGCCCGATAAAAAGATACGGATGAAAAAATGCGCCTACCCTACCCCAGCCCTTAGCTAAGCGCCAGTGGCAACCAAGTCGTAGGATGAATCCGTAGATTTCAGACAACCAAGGTTATATTTCAGATAAATAGTAGCTAGACACTAGACTGCCACCAGCATTACAGCAACCCAAAAGGCATTAAGACAAACAAAACGCCCCCACCAAATAGGCGGGGGCGCGGTCAGCTAAGGTACTGTTCTAGCGTTTAGGCGGCGTCTTTTTGCCCTTCGAAGTGCTAGCGGGTTTAGCCGCTGGCTCACTGACCGGTTCGTTAGTCGCAGCCGATTTTGGCGCCGACTCCTCGGCCACGGGCTTATCCTCGAGCACGGGCTTACCCTCGGCCAAAGGCTTATCCTTGGCCACTGGTGCAGCCTTAGCAGCTTGCGTCGCGGGCGGCTTAGCCGTATCAGATGCTGGTGCAGGACTAGCTTTTTCAGCGGCCTTGGCTTGAGCAGGCACTGCTTCAACGCTTGACGCCGATGTCTTCGCAGCAGCGGGCCTAGCCTTCGCAACCGATTTTCTGGCTGCGGGTTTGTTCGCTGCCGGCTTGCTCTCTACAGGCTTGCTGGGCCTTGCCTTATCAAACAGCGCTTTAACCTGATTAAAGCGATCAGCAGTATGCTCTGACAGATCGCCACTAGCAGCAAACACGTGCTCAAGGTGGCTTATATAGCCATCAATATCTTCATTGCTGCTACCTGTGAGCAAATCAGGCAATGAGTTCAACGCCAGTTCGCGATCCAGCTTTAAGATAAAGAACTGCTCGCGCACCAGACGTTTAAATTCACTGAGTTTAATGCCGGGTTCAAGCTCCGCGCGTGATGCGCGTAGCCGCTTAAAGTTACGCTCATCCGTGGCTGGGGCACCACCTAGCACGTAGATCAGCGAACGCATAACCGCTTCATGGGCACCACCTTGAGCAATTTTCTTGAGCAGCTCTTCCTGGCGCTGTTCAATAAAGCGGCGGTGCTCGGGCTCTGCCCCTGGGCGGCGGCGATGAACATGGGCGTCCCCATACAGGCCAACCGCGGCTTGTAACAGTGGCTGCCCGTAGATATCCATGAACATTTTTTCTGTACTGCTATCGCGTAAATCGCGCATCGCGTTGAGACTCGCCACCAGTTGATCCGACCCCATCGTTTCAAACGCTTTAAACAGGTTGTCGTGTGACACTGGGTGACGATCTTTACGCACCGCTTCCGCCATCACTGGGAGCGGCACTGAAAGCGGGTTGCGGTCAGAAAGCAGTTTGTAGCCCAATCGGATCGGGTGCATACGCCGAATAAAGCGGGCAGACTCTGGGGTCATGATGGCTTTTATCCAGGGCTGCATAAAGAGCCTGTACAAACCCAAATTGATTTCCGAGATCCGTGCCACTGTGGCAAAGCGACGATCGTCTTCAGGCTTGTGCATCACAGCCTGATCTAACTCTTCAAAGTTACGCGGCATAAATTCGAGCAGGTAGTCACGCTCAAATAGATCAGCATCTTCGCCTTTTTCGGCCGGGGATATGGCGGTTTCATAAAGCCCTGGCGGTAGTACGTCGATGTAATCCATATTGGCTGTGAATTCGGTATGCTCTTTTCGCGACACGCTGCCAGAAACAAAAATACCTAGGTGGCCGGTAGTATCGTGCTGGCAATAAACGATAGTTTGCTCGTTCGCGATAATATCATCGGTGTTTTCATATAAATCACGTATCCAGCCCAATGCTTGGGGCGGCGGCGTAATATCGTCGCCACGCGAGCAGAAAACGACTATTGGCGAGCGCACATTGCGCAGGTCGATTCGGCGCCCATCATGGGTGACCAACTGCGCGGTAGAGAGTCGATTGCCAACAAACAGGTTATCGACAATATACTGAATCTCTTCACCGCCCAATACGACGTGCCCTCCCCACCAGCGTTCAAAATCGAGGTATCGGCCGGCTTCCGTATCGATGTTGTCGTAAAGGTGATACTGCTTTTTCCAGTAGGTATTAGCCGGATTGAGGCGCTCAAAGTTCTGTACCAACCACGCTCCGTCAAACAAGCCATCGCCAATATCGCTAGTGAGCGCCGTAATCCAACTGCCACCCACCATACCGCCGGTGTAACGCATCGGGGCTTTGCCGTGCTCACCTGCCCAGTAAGAGAGCGGCGCACCGGCAATCAGGATTGGCCCAAAAACATCCGGCTCTAAGGCTGCCGCCATCATGATTTGCCAGCCCGCCTGACAATTGCCTACGACCATCGGCTTTTCGGTGGTTTCGGGATGAAGTTCAATCACATGACGAAGGAACGCAACTTCCGACTCAACCACATCCTCGACGGTTTGACCCGGCTCAGGAAACGGCAAAAAACCAATAAAATAGCAGGGGTGCCCCGCTTTAAGCGCTACGCCCAACTCACTGTCCGGCTTAAAGCCACCAATCCCTGGCCCATGCCCGGCACGCGGGTCTACCACTACAAAAGGGCGCATTTCTGGATCAGTTGCCGTCCCTTCGTGGGGCAGCACGCGCAGCAACTCATAGTTGGTTGGCCGCGGTAGCGACCGCCCATCCATCAGCACTTCGGTATCAAAACCCAATACGCTGGGCTTTGTTTTCTCCATATGCTCAAGGTACTGATTGCCACGTTCACGCATAACGTCAAGATAAAGAACGCTGCGTTCAACGCTATCGCGCCAGTAATCAAAGGCGGCACGCCCAAACCCGAACGGGTCGATAAAAGACGTGATCGCCTCGCTGCCTGGCACGTTTGTGGAACCATTTTGTTGCTTTAGCCATGCGCCGACAAAAGCGTTGGCAGGAAACAAAGGATTGGCGAGTGGGTTGGCAAGAAAGTTCATAGGGTCTCCCATAGGGTTGGTGCATCGGCACCAGACCCGACAACAAAGATGCTGCAATGCAATATAGTTTAGGCCACTACGTCCGCGGCGTCGATCTTTAACCCTGATAATTACGCCTTATGCGACTAATTACCTCCTGTTTAGGCAGTGTCGAAGATTCAGTGTTAGCATGCTTTGTCCTGGCGATGAAGCCTGATTTTGGTATTAACCCTTACGGTACAAGGGTGTCCACTGCGAGGTTGCTATGTCGTCCCCTAATCTGCTCCATCGCCGCCATTTTCAAGCCTCCTCCAGCCCCTTGACCAGCCACGGTGTAGCCTGTTTACCGATACTTTCACCCTGAAGGCGAGTAGTGGCTTACGGTGTCTTGTTAATAGCGAGATATGTTACATTAGTGGTAACTAGCACGATAAAATGTCGTGCATACTTCGTATTAATTAGCTTTCAATTGGCAGGCTTTGAACGGGGTTAAACCCTTTTATACCTTCGGCCTACCGCACAGAAGAGAGGCTCTGTCCCTATGAGCAATAACCCCTCGCAGCGCGTGTCCAGCGGTGAAAAATACCGTAACGAGCATGGCATGTCGGTGATCAAGGATGGCATGAAGCAGCGCAAAGCGCAGCCAGAGGCCCCTTCTGTTGAGCTTGAGCGAAAACCCAAGTGGTTACGGGCACAAATCCCCGGCGGTGAGCGTTTTGAGGCGGTCAAGAAAAACGTCGCCACCCATCGACTAAGCACCGTTTGTGCCGAATCCCACTGCCCCAATATGGGCGAGTGCTGGAGCAACGGTACAGCCACTATCATGCTAATGGGCTCGGTATGCACCCGCGCCTGTCGATTCTGCGCGGTAGACACCGGCAACCCCCAAGGCTGGCTAGACCACGAAGAGCCCGAAAACACAGCCAAATCCGTAGAGCTTATGGGTCTGCGTTATATCGTACTGACGTCAGTCGACCGTGACGACCTTGACGATGGCGGCGCAACTCACTACGCCAACTGCATTCGCGCGATCAAAGCACGCACCCCCGAAGTAGTAGTGGAAGCTTTGACGCCAGACTTCGATGGTGAGCTTGCCGCTATCGAACGCGTCGTCGACTCTGGTCTGCAAGTATTTGCCCAGAACGTGGAAACCGTGGAGCGGCTGACAGGCCGCGTGCGAGACCGTCGGGCAGGTTATCGTAAAACCCTTGATGTCCTCGCCCATGCCAAGCGCTACCGCCCAGATATCATCACCAAAACCAGCCTGATGCTGGGCTTGGGTGAAACCGATGAAGAGATTTTGCAAACGTTTGACGATCTGCGTGAGATTGGTGTCGATATTGTCACGCTAGGCCAATACCTACGCCCCACCAAAAATCACCTGTCGGTGGAGCGCTGGGTAACGCCTGAAGAGTTTGATCGCTACCGCGTGATTGGACTGGAAAAAGGCTTTATGGAAGTGCCTTCTGGACCGCTGGTGCGTTCGAGTTACCGCGCCGATCGCGTGTTTGAGAAAAACAATCTGGGGCTCGCCTCACCTGCCGCGGTTCCCGGCCAGGAACAGGAAGCAAACCCCAATATTATTCCAGCGTTCAACGTCGGATAAGCCTGAATCAAGCGCTATACGGGGCTTACTGCTACTGAGTTGGCTTTAAGCCCCGCTTTATGAGCCCCGTTTAAACCGGTTTTTTAAAACAATGGCCCAGTTTTCATAGCGGCGATTGATCAACACTAACCAATTCGCGATTTAGCCGTTTGGCCAGCGCTTCGGCCAACTGCTCACCTACCCGATGATCGCTTGGCAACGTCACCAATTCAGCCAACTTCACCATAGGCATACCCGCATAGCCGCAGGGGTTAATGCGCAAAAAAGGCGCTAAGTCACCATCTACATTTAACGCCACGCCGTGAAAGCTTGCCCCGCGCCGAATACGTAGGCCGAGTGAAGCAATCTTCGCCTCACCCGTTTCTGTCATCACATAAACACCGGGGGCATCGGGCCGAGCTCGGGCACTTACACCGTAGCTATTCAAAACGTCAATCACGGCATTTTCCAGCGCAGTAACTAAATCGCGCACGCCAATTTTGCTCCGCCGCACATCCAGCAGCGGGTACAGCACGACCTGCCCCGGCCCGTGATAAGTGACCTGGCCTCCCCGATCAACGTGCACCACAGGGATATCACCGGGCAGTAACAAATGCTCAGGTTTGCCAGCCTGCCCTTGGGTAAACACCGGATCATGCTCGACCAACCAAAACTGATCTGGGGTTTGTGCATCCCGTGTATCGGTCAGGGCGCGCATAGCCTCCCAAACCGGCAGGTAGGCTTGATGTCCCAAATCGTGCAACTCAATCGGCACGGCATTATCCACGTTCACACCACCATATGCACACGGCCGGTGGCCTTGAGCTCCTCAAACAGCTCTTTAATATGCTGCTCTCCGGACGCCCTAATTACCACACGCACCGATTGAAAACGACCGTTGCGGCTGTCAACCACCTGCATGGTCGTCGCATCAAAATCAGGGGCATGGCGCACAATCACCTGACATACACAGGCAGGAAAGTCCTCGGCGGCATCACCGACGACTTTTAACGAGTAATCACAAGGAAAAGTGATTTTAGGCGGCTCTTGCACCGCCGGTTGGCGTAAATCACGCAACCCTTGAGGAGCACCTTTTTTCATAACAAACCTATTTCGCAAAGACTGTATTTTAACAAAGACTGATTTTCACAAAGACTAGGCTCATTACAGATATACGCTAGAGCCAATCAACCTACCGGTCGTAAGGCTATAATTAATCCGTAAAATTACTAATCAGATTACTAAAGAAGCGCTGCACTTGATCGAACAAGCGTTTAAAGAGTCCACCCTCTTCGATGTTTTCCAGCGCCACTAGGCGGCGTTCACCGACCACTTCGTCACCCAAATGAACTTCCAGCGTCCCGACCTCATCGCCAATGGCAATCGGAGCCTGAAGGTCTGTGTCGAGGTTTAGCCGTGCGCGCAGCTCTTCGTTGCGGTTGCGCGGCAGCGTCATAAAGACCTCTTCATCAACACCGACGCGTAGCTCATTGATATCGCCACCCCAAACCCGCGGCGTTGCCAGCACGGCACCACGCTCATAGAGCTTCATGGTCTCAAAGAAGCGGAAACCGTAGCTAAGTAGCTTTTGGGTTTCCTGCGCGCGTGCTTCGTCAGAATTGGTGCCCATCACCACTGAAATCAAGCGCATATCTTCACGCTTTGCCGATGACACTAGGCAGAAGCCTGCTTCTGTTGTCCAGCCAGTTTTCAGACCATCTACTGACGGGTCGCGCCACAACAAACGGTTACGGTTGGGCTGATCAATACCGCCATAAGAGAAAGTGCGCTGGGAGTAGATTTCGTAGTGGTCGGGGTAATCATTAATAATATGCCGGGATAACCGCGCAAGATCATGGGCCGTTGAGTAGTGATTTTCAGCCGGCAGCCCAGTAGCGTTCTGGAAATTGGTGTTATCCATGCCCAACCGCGTGGCATGCTGGTTCATCAGGTCGGCAAAGGGGGCCTCGCCACCCGCCAAATGCTCTGCCATGGCGACACTGGCATCGTTACCCGACACAATAATGATTCCATGAAGCAGGTTATCAACTGAAACCTGATCACCTACCTCAATAAACATTTTCGAGCCGCCGGTACGCCAAGCGTTCTCACTAATATTAACCATATCAGTGAGCTTGATGGTGCCACGATTTAGCTCACGCTCGACCAAGTAGGCGGTCATTAGTTTTGTCAAACTCGCCGGAGGCAGACGTTCATCGGAATTATGCTCGGCCAAGATACGGCCACTATTAGCATCCAACAGAATCCACGAACTTGCCGCTAACTGAGGGGCTGAAGGAATAATGGTCTGCGGCTGCGGAACTGCTGGTTGCGGAACTGATTGGGCACTGGCAGGTACGGCAACTGTGACCATGGCAGCAAAAAGGCACAGCCGTGCAGAACGACCAATGGATGTAAACACGTTCATACGATTGTCTCACTTAACTTGAAAGCTTACCTGCAAAGCTTGCTTGTAAAAACGGCGGCGCGTAAGACGCGCCACAAGGAATAATAGGGGGTGAATTATCGCACAACAAAGACCTGGGGGAACCCTGCTTGGCGCAGTGTTTCTCGCGCCTGAGTCTCTTGCCCCGGCGTAATGGGCCCCACTTGGACACGATAAACGTCGGCGTCGCTCGTAATACGCACCGCATGGGGCTGTTCATGTTGTAAGCGCTGCTGTAACTGCTGAGCCCCTTCAGGATTACCTAGCGCCGCGATCTGTAGATACACTGCGTCACCTGTCTCACTCTGACTAGACGGTGACTGCGAACCTGGCGATGCGGAAGCTGGTGCTGATGTTGATGCTACAGACACCTCTGGCGCAGTCGCTGCCTCCGCCCCCCTTGCCTGCGTGGAAATGTTACCGCCTCTGCCGCGCTCGGCGAGCCACTGCTCAGGATTGATCGCTTCAACTTTAACTGACCCGGTACCGTTCTCAAGAAAGCCCAAGCGTGAGGCTGCAGCGTAGGAGAGATCAATCTCCCGGTCGCTATGGAAGGGACCACGGTCATTTACCCTGACAATTACCGACTGCCCGTTATCTACATTGGTGACTCGCGCAAATGTGGGCAGAGGCAACGAACGGTGCGCCGCTGACATTTTATACATGTCGTAGATTTCACCGTTAGACGTCGCATAGCCATGAAATTTTTCGCCATACCAGGAGGCCGTGCCACGTTTTTCATAGCCTGATGCATCAGGCAGTACGTGGTAGGTTTTACCCCATACTTCATAGCTAGAACGGTTTCCAGCACGGGACGGCTGCTCAATCCGAGGCTCGGCATCAGGCACCTTGGTAACGTCCGGCGGCTCAAGCGGATAGGCATCACCACTCATGGCATAGCGACCACCGCCGGTATTGGCTGACATCGAATCAGGGGCCGTCGTTGGCTGACTGGGGCTGGCGGGCGCGTCTACCCGTTGAGTGCCATTACTGGCACAGCCGCTGACCAGCACTAACAAGGCGATTACGCCACTCGCTCGCCGGGTCATCGTCAGTTTTCTATTCATGCCTCATCCTCATGCAGTTCAGCAATCGCTTCTGCCAACTCGGCTACGGCCATGGCATAGAGGTGGCTATGGTTGTAGCGAGTGATCACATAAAAATTATACTCGCCTAATCGATAACGGGTTTCCCCATCGGCAAATTCAAGCGCCAGCGGTACAACCAATAAATCACCATCTAACGGTTCGCTGGGTTCAAGCCCATTCGAGGCCAGCTGAGCAATGCTCACCATGGGAGGTGACGTTTGATTAAATGAGAGTTCCTGCAGTAGATCTACCGGCAGTACGTCGGGTCCACTGGCCTGATGGTAAATATCAGCTCCCGGCTGCCAATTATGTTCTGCAAAGTAGTTAGCGACGCTGCCAATCGCATCGACCGGATTTTCCCAAAGATCACGACGCCCGTCGTCATCAAAATCCACGGCATAGGCTTGATAACTGGTGGGTATAAACTGCGGATAACCCATGGCTCCCGCATAGGAGCCACGTAGTTCGGCAGGATCGACCTGTTGCTCGTAGGCGATCCGTAAAAAGGCCGCTAGTTCACCGCGAAAGAAGTCGCCCCTTGTCGGGTGGTGAAACGCCAGCGTAGCCAGTGAATCCAGAACGCGGTGCTGGCCTTTATGGCGACCATAATAGGTTTCAACGCCAATAATGGCGGCAATAACCTCGGCGGGTACGCCGTATGTGCTTTCAGCTCGTGCTAAAGCGTCGGCATGGGCGTCGATAAATTCCGCGCCC
Source organism: Halomonas alkaliantarctica (assembly GCF_029854215.1). NCBI lineage: Bacteria > Pseudomonadati > Pseudomonadota > Gammaproteobacteria > Oceanospirillales > Halomonadaceae > Vreelandella > Vreelandella neptunia. Next base: position 2,398,490 of record NZ_CP122961.1, read on the forward strand.
TCTTTAATACGCTGCGGGGTCAGAAAAATAGCCCGGTACTCATGCCACTTAAGGCGTCGTTCTGCGGCTCCTTTCATCGCGTCTAACACGCTCTGGGTGTAATCCGCCTGCCCTAGCGCTTCTTCCAGCCATACTTGGGGCAGCCCTTGTTCCACCAGTTCTTCCATTAGCGCTTGGGTGTCTGCATTCTGCTGAGGCGCAAAGTGCTGAGGAACAGCGGCTTGAGATTCCGGTGAAGGCTGATCGGCAAACACCACAGGCGCTGCACAGCAAATCAGCGCGGCCAACACATAGCTGCTCGTCTTCCCTTGAACCTTGTTCATTGGCTCTCCACTCTTGAGCTATTCATTCCAGAATCATCCATGCCTGAGTTTTCCATTGCCGAGCAACATAAATATCGAACAACAAGGCGTCTGAACCAGGGCTAGCGCGACAGCAACCGGCGGTGAGCATGTATCGACATGAGAATACCGAAACCCGCTAACAAGGTCACGCTTGAGGTGCCACCAAAACTGACCAACGGCAGCGGCACACCCACCACGGGTAGAATGCCGCTCACCATCCCCATATTGACAAACACGTAGATAAAAAACGTTAAAATAATGCTGCCCGCGACCAAGCGACCAAAGGTGTCTTGTGCTGCGCTTGCCATCCACAAACCGCGGCTCACAATCAATAAATACAGACACAGCAACACTAACATACCGACCAACCCAAACTCTTCGCCAAGAACGGCAATAATGAAATCCGTATGCCGCTCCGGCAAAAACTCGAGCTGTGACTGAGTGCCTTGCAACCAGCCCTTACCCCATAACCCGCCACTGCCAATGGCCGTGGTCGATTGGATTATGTTCCATCCAGCTCCCAATGGGTCGCTTTCAGGGTTAAGAAACGTCAATACCCGTTGGCGCTGGTAGTTATGCATATTCATCCAGAGCAGGGGCACCCCCGCGGCTCCAAGCGCTGCAATAAATCCGATCAAACGCCACGACAAGCCTGCCAGCAGCACCACAATCAGGGCTGCACTGGACACCAGCAGTGAGGTTCCTAAATCTGGCTGGATCGCTGTTAGCACGACAGGCACGCCAATAATGACCGCACACACAACAATATCACGCAGCCGAGGCGGCAGTTCGCAACGATTAAGATAGGCAGCCACCATTAACGGAGCAGCGAGCTTCATCATTTCCGAAGGTTGAAAACGAATCACCCCAGGAATCACTAGCCAACGCTTAGCCCCCATCCCCACATCGCCCACCACATCAACGGCAACTAGCATGGCGACACCGACGCCGTAGGCGAGCGGCGCCCAGCGTAAAAAAGTAGACGGCGAAAATTGGGCAATAATCACCATTCCTACCAGCGCAATAGCAAAGCGCACGCCCTGGGAAATCACCACATCAATGGATTGCCCGGAAGCGCTGTAAAGAACGATTAAACCACTCCCCATCAGCAGTAACAGCAAGCCAAGCAGCCAGGGGTCGATATGAATCCGCTCCCAAATACTTTTGCGCCTGGCGATGCCACTTTCGGGCGGACGCACGGGGTGGCCACGCATCGAACGGGCTATATAATGCAAGGGCATGGCTTAGTTACCCTCCACATTGGCATTATCTTCTTCTAACACTTCGCGCACTTCATCTACGTCCGGGGCATCATCCTCAAGTAACCAGGCATCGGTCATGGCGCGTGCTAAGTGAGCCGCATGGGTACTGCCACCGCCAGCATTTTCAACAATCACAGACACGGCAATCTGGGGGTCCTCCAACGGCGCAAAAGCCATAAACAGCGCGTGATCACGTAGCCGCTCGGCCAGCTCATCGGCGTTGTAGCGCTGATCCTGCCCTAGCGAGAATACTTGTGCCGTGCCTGATTTACCGCCCATACGGTACTCAAGGCCCACACCGGTTCGGCGGGCGGTGCCTTCACGGCCACTAATCACTTTTTCCATACCGCTGAACACGCGATCCCACCAGCTATCGTTGTCGAGTTGAATATCATCTAACGTATCTGGTAGATCCCTTGGGACAGGGGTATCGCCAATCTGGCGGGCCAACCTTGGCTTTACCCAGTGACCGCGATTGGCCAACGTTGCCGTAGCGCTGGCAAGCTGAAGAGGCGTCACCTGCCAATAGCCTTGCCCGATCCCCACCGAAAGCGTTTCACCGGGGTACCAGGGCTGGTTAAAGCGGCCGCGCTTCCAATCTCGCGAAGGCATCAAGGCAGTGCTTTCCCCTTGTACGTCGTGAGCAACGCGCTGACCAAAGCCAAAATTACTCATTTGCTCATGCAAATTATCGATACCCAGGTCGTGGGCCAAGGTGTAGTAATAAGTGTTATTAGAGACCGCAATGGAGCGCTCCATATCGACACGGCCATGCCCCCAACGCAGCCAGTTACGGTAGCGACGGGAATCATTGGGTAACTGAAAGTAACCGGGATCATTAATAGTGCTGTCTGGAGTGATCACGCCCTCCACCAAGCCCGCCAGGGCAAGAAAAGGCTTGATCGTAGAGCCTGGTGGATAGTGTCCGCGAATAGCGCGATTAAACAGCGGTAGGTCAAGGTCTTCCTGCAAGCCGCGGTAAGAAGCAACATCAATCCCAGTGACAAACTGGTTACTGTCAAACCCTGGGGTCGACACCATTGCAAGTATCTCGCCTGTTGCCGGGGCGATGGCCACGATAGAGCCGCGACGTCCATCCAGCAGTTCATAGGCCAGCATCTGCATGGACTTGTCTAACGTTAACGTCAGATTCGCCCCCGGCACCGGATCAGTGCGGCCAAGCTCCCGCAATACCCGCCCACGGGCGTTCGTTTCTACTTTGCGCAAGCCTGCTTGGCCGTGCAATTCCTCTTCGTAAAAACGCTCAATACCAGTTTTACCGATAAAATGAGTCCCCGCGTAACGGCCCGCATCCAGCGTTTCCATCTCTTCAGCGTTAATACGACCCACATACCCCAAGGCGTGCGCCATTATTTCAGCATCGGGGTAGTAACGCAGTGGCTGGGCCTCTATCTCAACGCCAGGCAGGCGGTGACGATTAACCGCTAGGCGGGCAATTTGCTCTTCACTTAGATCACTGGTGAGTAGCGCGGGCTGGAAGGGCCGCTGTCGTTGGCGCGAGCGCACATTGAACGCCTCAATTTCTTCTTCAGGCAGTTCAAGCAGGTCGACCAATAGCGCCAGGGTTTCATCTAGATTATCGACACGCTCGCGAACCAGCGTCAGGTTGTAAGTGGGACGGTTTTCAGCCAGCAGCACCCCGTTACGGTCATAGATCAAACCGCGGTTCGGCGGCAGCGGCTCGACACGCACGCGGTTGTTTTCGGAGCGCGTACTGTACATATCATGCTGGACGATCTGTAAATAAACCAAGCGACTCGTTAGCAAGCCTGCAAGTGTAAAAACGACTAACACCGCGAGTAACGCTCTAACACGAAAAATACGCAGTTCTTGCTCGGAGTTTTTTAGCGTGTTGGGGCGCTTGAGCATGGCAACGATGACTCTCAAATCAAACAATCAAATCAAACAAAGGCACAGCAAGCCATAACAGTGATCGCTCACAATCTCAGTCAGCCGTTAGCGGTGATAAGGGTGACCTATCAACAATGTCCAGGCACGGTAGAGCTGCTCGGCCAGCATAATCCGCACCAGCGGGTGAGGTAGCGTCAGCGGGGAGATTGACCACTTTTTATCTGCCATTGCAGATAGCGAGGGCTCAAGGCCATCTGGCCCACCCACAAGCAAGACAATATCGCGCCCGGCCATGCGCCAAGCGTCGGCTTCTTGTGCCAGCTGTTCGGTGGTCCAAGGCTTACCTTTGACTTCCAGTGCTACCACGTATTCATCGCCACGCAGCTTGTCGCGGATTCGCTGCGCCTCCTGGGCGCGCGCTTTGCCAATATCCGCGTTTTTTCCACGCTGACCGAGGGCAATTTCCTCTATCTCGAGATTAAAATCTCTCGGTAGCCGCTTGCGGTAAGTGTCAACGCCCTCTTCTACCCATCCAGGCATTTTGCTTCCCACCGCCAACAGCCGGATCCTCATGACATGCCGGCTCGCTCTTGGAAGCGCTCAAGGGACTCGCCAATAGCCCCCGAATCACTTGGCAGATCGGCCCACAGTCGCTCTAAGTCATAAAGGATACGTGCCTCTGGCATCATTACATGGACAACAACATCACCCAGGTCGACCAGCACCCAGTCTGCGTTATCGCCACCTTCAACGCCCAACGGCCCAAGCCCTGCTGCCTTGGCTTTTTCCACGACGTTTTGCGCCAGCGCAGCCACATGGCGTGTCGAAGTGCCACTGGCAATTAGCATGAGGTCGGTAACCTCGGTTAGTTTGGCAACATCCAACTGCGTAATGTCACGTGCTTTCAGTTCTTCTAGCGCGTCAACCGCTAGATTTTTCAATGTATCGATGTGCATGACTCCTAAAGACAACCTTATTGGTTAATCGGTCAATAAAGCCCGCCATTGTAACGGCTTCTTTGATGACTGCCAGCGCTATTCGCGCTGTCGATAAAGACCGCCCTGCTCAATGGCTCGTTCAACAGGGTCTGGCAGCAAATAGCGTACGCTTTTCCCTGCTTCCAAGCGCTCGCGTATATACGTCGCTGAGATAGCCATTAGCGATGGCAATTCCAGCGGCAGATAGCCACCACAGGGGAACTGCATCAATGCTTCTACGCTATCGACTCTGCGATGTTCCACCAGTTCCATTAATGATGCCGGGAGCTGATAGCTATAGCCTGGCCTGGCAATCACCACCAGGTGAGCAAGCTCAAACAATCGCTCTGGCTGGTGCCACTGGGTGAGCCGTAGAAAAGCATCAAAACCAATCGCCATCACCAAACGTGCCTGGTCACCAACCTCGGCGCGCAGCTCGGCCAGCGTGTCGGCGCTGAAGGAGGGGCCACCACGCCGCAGCTCGCGGTCATCGGCGACCAGTCCCGGGGTGTCACCGATACCCGCGGCTAATAGCGCCAACCTCTGTTTTGCCGAGACTTGAGGGCGCCCACGTAGCGGCGGCTGTTGAGCGGGGATCATGTGTAGCCGATCCAGCGACAGCGCCTCATGCAACTCTACTGCGCTGCGCAAGTGACCCAAATGAACAGGATCAAAGGTGCCGCCCAACATGCCGATACGTTGCTCCGTATGACTCATGCCACCACCCTATTGACGCACCTGGCCGTCACCGAACACCACGTATTTCTGGGTGGTTAGGCCCTCTAACCCAACCGGCCCACGGGCATGAAGTTTATCGGTGGAAATCCCAATCTCGGCGCCCAACCCGTACTCAAATCCATCTGCAAAGCGGGTAGAGGCATTCACAATCACCGAGCTGGAATCGACTTCCGCCATAAAGCGGCGGGCGAGTGAGTAATCCTGGGTGACAATCGCATCAGTATGGTGAGAGCCGTAGTGCTCAATGTGAGCAATCGCCTCATCAATACCATCGACTACCTTGATGGCCAGCACGGGGGCCAAGTACTCGGCATACCAATCTGCTTCTTCGGCTGCTGCGGCCTGGGGCAACAGTGCCTGTGTGCGCTGACAACCACGCAGTTCGACCTCGTATTCGGCATAAGCGCGAGCCAACTCCGGCAGTAGCAGGTCAGCAATCGGCGCATCTACCAGCAACGTTTCCATGGTATTACAGGTGCCGTAGCGATGGGTTTTCGCATTAACGGCTATGGCTAACGCTTTGGCGGGGTCTGCGGTGGTATCGATGTACACATGGCAAACGCCGTCTAAGTGCTTGATGACCGGTACGCGTGCATCACGACTGATACGCTCAATCAGCGACTTGCCACCGCGCGGTATAATCACATCAACATATTCCGGCATGCTGATCATTGCTCCCACCGCCGCACGATCAGTGGTTGCGACCACCTGTACGCTTCCAGCTGGTAGCCCCACATCAGCTAATCCTGCTTGAATACAGGCGCTAATGGCGGCATTTGATTGACTGGCTTCCGACCCGCCACGCAAAATACAGGCGTTGCCCGATTTCAAACAGAGGCTTGCGGCTTCCAGTGTCACATTCGGTCTTGACTCGTAAATAATCCCAATAACGCCCAGCGGCACGCGCATTTTGCCCACTTGGATACCGCTAGGCCGATAGCGCATATCGCTAACTTCGCCCACCGGGTCGGGCAAGCCCGCTACCTGATGCAGCCCTTCAATCATGGCGTCGATACGTGCATCATTTAGGGCTAAACGGTCTAGCAGCGCGCTCTCCAGACCATTCTGACGGCCACGCTGTAAATCCTCAGCATTGGCATCTAGTATCTGACCACGCGCTTCTGCCAACCGGTACGCCATGGCCATCAGAGCACGGTTTTTCAACCCTGAATCCGCCCGGCGCAGTTCGCAGGCCGCACGCCGCGCCGCCTGCCCCAAGGCCTGCATATAGGCTGGCACATTCCCAGCAGATAAGTGCTGATCGGCCTCGTCTCGGAACAGTGTTGAAGCGCTCATAGTGTCTCCGTACGGAAGGGGGTTTTCATTTTTTTAACAAGTCGAGTGTAGCCGTTTTACACGCTTTGCTTATATTACGGCATTTCACCGTTATACTAAGGACGTTTAAGGCACTAATGTGTGTCGTACTCGCTTCTTATCCTACAATTACTTCACTTGATGAGATACATCTGGTTATTCAGGACAAATAGTAAGTCACCATGCAAAGTAAGTACAAAATCCGCCTGCTACGTGCCAACCTTTTAGCCGCTGCAGTTGCCTTGGCATTATGGACACCGGCTACCCCCCCCGCTGCGGCCCTAGTGCTGTGGCTATCAGTCGGCTGGCTGTTCATCACCGCGCTAATACTTGATTTTAGCCACCGCCACTCGCGGGGATTGCCGTGGCAAATTGTGCCTGGCTCGCTGCTGCTGGGTTTAATTGCCTCAGCGCCAGAGCGACACAGCATTTTAATCTGGGCGTGGGCCGCGATGCTGATGCTGCCACAAAATAATTGGGTAGCCGCTTTCACTCTCAGCGCTGCGCTGGTGAGCGCTGTGATGGTAGCGCCTCTAATGGACGCGCCGGCGTTTATTCTGCTGATTTGTTCACTGCTGGTACTGGGCCTGCTTGCCTTATCAAGAGCCCAGCAACTTATTGATATGAACGGCTCCATTCGCCAGCGCCTGCGGTTAATTCCGGGCCTTAACCTATGGGCCGGTGAACAACTACTGCGGGACATCAGCCGAGAACAAACTCGCTGTGAGCGCGAAGGTGTTCATGCGGAACTATTTATTCTTCACGTAAAACGCCACCAGCTGTGGCCCACGGCTCAAAAACTGTGTGAGCTAACCTATGATTTTGAGAACGTTTACCGCTTAAGTAGCACAACGCTGGTGACATTGATTCTCGCTCGCTCACCTAAAGAAGCCTCGCAACGACGCAGCCAACTGCTCGCCGATCTACCCGACAATATCACCAGTGAGCACCTTGAACTAATTGATATCGAACCGGCAACGCTTTCGGTGTTTGAGATCAGCAAACTACCGGCTGAACGAGTGCGGGAGACGATATGATTGAGCACCACATTCCCAAGCGGCTGATGACGCTCGCCTATACCGCCAGCGTCGCGCTGATGGCGGGCTACGCGATGTGGCTTTACGCCATGGGAGATTACCGCGACCTGTTAATCCCCACCTTTATGACCATGCTGCTTACGTCAGCTCTACTAATGCATATCGGGCAAGGGGTTAAAAGCTACCTACCGCGCATTATTCTACTGTGCGGCACTTACTCTGTAGTGTTGGGCGCTTTCTACTATCAGCCTCAGGTATCGCCTATTTGGCTAGGCCTGCCCATTACCGCGGCTTTTGTACTGCTACCGCTATGGGCCGCATTACTGATCAATATCGTCGTTGGGCCATTGTGGTGGCTGCTCCCCTCGGTCGCCTCTGCGCCACCGGCCATTATCGTGGGCTATGCTGCCCTAACGCTGTTGCTAGCACTGCCCCGCTGGGAACACGCCCGTCGCCAGGCGCTCCTGCGTGCCACTGACCCAAATGACAGCGACTGCAATGCATACCATATTGATACGCTAAAAGAGCGCTTACACAGCGAGTTCCAACGTGCTGCCATGCTCAATCAGCAACTGGCTGTGCTGGTTTTGCATTTGCCGCAGCTGGATATGGCAGAAGAGCAGTTTGGACATCGTGCGCAATCGGCAATGCTGGGGGCGCTGTGCGGTGAGGTGAATAGCCGTTGTCGCGATCATGACGTGCTTGGCCGCGCGGACAGCGCCACTTTTTGGCTTGTTCTACCTGACACTAGTGAAAGCGGCGCTCTGTTAGTGCGCGAGCGCTTGCAAAGAGCACTCTCACAGCGCGTATTAGTAGAAACCGGCCAATTAGAAGCGCGAATAGCGGCCTGCTTACCCTGCCAAACAGAGTCCTTTGAACATTACATCAAGCGCCTGGAAACACGCGGCGCGGCCCTCGCCAACGTCTAGCCTACCCTTTTTCAATGCCTCCTAACTGACGCTGGAGTACGCTGTGCCGATAGCCGATATGCTCCAATCATTAACGCCATCGCCGCCGCTAATCATCTGCGTGGTGTTAGTGATTGCATTAGTAGAATCACTTGCCCTAGTGGGGTTACTGGTACCCGGAGTGGTTTTAATCACTACCGCTGCTTCCCTTGCGGGGCACCAGGATATTGACCTGGCTTGGCTAATTGGTGCCGCTTTTATAGGCGCTGTTTTAGGTGATGGGATCAGTTACTCCCTGGGCTTTAAGCATCGAGAGCAGGTTACACACAGATGGCCCCTGTCCCAGCACCCTGAATGGTTAGGTCGCGGGGCACGATTCTTTGAGCGCTATGGGATATGGTCGGTGTTTATCGGTCGGTTTGTTGGCCCAGTGCGGCCCATTATTCCGCTGGTAGCAGGCATGATGCGGATGCCACCGCGAACTTTTATTTGGGCCAACGTAACCTCTGCGGCGCTGTGGGCACCTACCTATATACTGCCAGGCTACTTGCTGGGGCGCACCTGGCAGCACCATTTGGATATACCGCCGGGATTAGAGAATGCCTTACTCATACTCGCGGCGATTATTGTCGTGCTCGCCGTGATTTTCTCGTGGGGTCGGCACCAGGCGACAAGGCATGGCCGACTTTACCGGGCAATTGCCGGAAGCATTCGCCGCGTGCCGCTACTACGTAGGCCGTGGCTAGCGATGAGCCAAACCGGAGATGTTCCATTGGCTTCACTACTGCTGCTGGTAATAGCGCTGGGGAGTCTGTCTGGCTGGACATTGCTGGTTATCACCCACCATGGCCCGCTGGAAATGGATCTATTCATTCAGCAACTGTCCTCCCAGTTGCAAAGTGATCTTTCTTACCTCATGGGTAATATTTTTGCGCGAATCGGCGACACCCTGGGCATTATCGCTTTAACACTGCCTTGGGCGGCGTGGATGTTGGTGAGTAAGAGATGGGAGGCTTTGCTGCACTGGTGTGGTGCCTTTACTGGCGTTGCCTTGCTAAACATTGTGGGCAAAGGAGTATTTGGGCGCGCTCGTCCAGATACACCTGATTACCTGACTGGCTCGTTTTCCTACCCCAGTGCCCATACGTCAACGGCCGTGGTACTCGTGGGCCTTACAGCGGCGTTCCTTGCGGCCGAAATGCCCCGCCAAAAACGCTTTTGGCTGTACTGGATAGCATTAGCGCTTGCGTTGCCCATGGCGCTATCAAGACTGGTGGTGGGTGTACACTGGTTCAGTGATCTGGTGGGAGGTGCGCTACTCGGCTTGGTCGTCTGCGCCCTCACGCTGCTGCACTGGCAGCAGCAGCCCCGCGCTCCTATGCGCCCCTGCCCGTGGCTTCTACTCAGTGTGGCATCGCTGGTGCTTATCAGCGCCCGCGTCGGCTTCTTGCCGCCGGTTTAGCTTTAAATCGATACCGCTTTAACCAAGGGCGAGCCACAGGCCGACCCCAATCATCAGTGTTCCGGCGATGCGGTTAAGCAATCGCACATTGCCGCTTTTACCAAGCACATTGCGTAGCGTTTTGCCGCCAGTGGCGTAAACCAGCATGCTGGCAAACTCAATGGTCAAAATTACCGCGATCAGCAGGCTGAGCTGCCCCGGCAATGGACGGCTACTATCCAAAAAGGGCGGCAGTAACACCATAAAAAACGCCCACCCCTTGGGATTTGCCACTGCGGTAACAAAGCCTTGCATAGCTAACTGTAGGCGGCTTGCAGGCGGACCCGCATCTAGCTCACTGGGGATCGCCATGCGCCCACGTGAGCGCCACATCATGATGCCCAAATAACCCAGGTAAGCGCCACCCACCCACTTAAACAGCACAAACAGATCTGGCTGACGCAGCATCAATGCAGCCACACCCGCGCCTGCGGCGGCAGCCACAAAGCCAACGCCCAGCAGCTCGCCTATCATCATCCACAGCGTACGTTTAACGCCTTGGGTCATCCCCAGTACCATGGCGAGGGTCATGCACATACCGGGGGTCAGCGAAACAAACAGAAACGTTGGTACAAAAACCGACAGCGTGGCCCACGACATCATAGTTCAGTCATCCTTATCTCCGACCTCACCCCAACGAGGCACCAGCGCATGCTCGATACCTAACTGGTTGAGGATACGCGCCACAATAAAATCAATCAGATCATCAATGCTTTGCGGGCAGTGATAAAAACCTGGGGCTGCCGGTAAGATGACCACGCCCAAGCGGCTCAATGCCAGCATGTGCTCCAAGTGAATCGGTGAAAACGGGCTTTCCCGCGGCACCAACACCAGCGTTCTGCGCTCTTTAATCGCCACATCCGCCGCCCGCTCAATCAGGTTATTGCTCGCGCCCGTTGCAACGGCTGAAAGCGTCCCGGTTGAACACGGGCACACCACCATGGCAGACGGCGCACCTGAGCCTGACGCCACCGGCGCCATCCAGTCTTCGCGGCCAAAGCAGCGAATCTGTCCGGGCCGCGCCCCGCTGCGCTCACTCAGCGCCTCGACTAAGCGCTGTGGCTGGGCGGGCAACTCAATATCGGTTTCCGTGGCAATCACCATGTGCGCGGCTTTCGAAATCATGACCCATACTTCATGACCTGCGGCGACTAAAACATCGATCAAGCGCAAGCCGTATTGAGCCCCCGATGCGCCGGTGAGCGCCACGGTAATCGGCCTTTTGAACGCTGCGTCAGCTCTATCCGTCACGCTTTACCCTCCTTGGCAGCGGCTAACGCGGCGAGCAGGCGTTCATGCACGCCCTCAAAGCCACCGTTGGACATCACCACAATACGGTCTAGTGGTGACGCTTGTGTAACCACCGCTGCCACCAACGTATCGATATCGCTAAATAGCTGGGCATGCGCCCCTTGCGTGGCGACCAGTTCTTCCATCGACCAGTCGAGCCCAGCGGGCTGGAACCAAAATACGCCATCAGCGTCAGCCACGCTCTCGATTAACCGCTCGCGCAGGGCGCCTAAACGCATGGTGTTCGAGCGCGGTTCGATGACCACCAGCAGGCGTCCTTTAATGGTGGCCGCACGTAGCCCTTTGAGCGTCGCGGCAATCGCCGTGGGATGGTGGGCGAAATCATCGATCACCTGGATGCCATTGATTTCACCGCGCACTTCCTGGCGCCTTCTGGGTGTTTCAAAGCGCGCCAGCGCCGCACAGCCACGGGCTAAATCAACCCCACACAAATGCGCCGCCGACAGCGCTGCCAGCGCATTGCGGGCGTTATGCTCGCCGGTCAGCGCCCACTCGACGACCCCGTCCTCATCTTGGCCATTTGTATCCTGACCGGGCTCCCCACCGCGATAAATCACCTGGAAGCGACTGGCGTCGTCGCGCTCTAATTTCAGCTGCCACTCGCTCTTATCCTGATCACCAAAGTGCGCTACCGGTGTCCAAGCACCCTGGCTCAGCACGCGCTCAAGGGCGGGCTGCTCATCGGCAACTAATAAGTGGCCTTGGCTTGGCACGGTACGCACCAGGTGATGGAACTGGCGCTCAATGGCGGCCAAGTCGGGGAAGATATCGGCGTGGTCATACTCAAGGTTGTTGAGTATGGCGATATGCGGACGGTAGTGAACAAACTTGGAACGTTTATCGAAGAACGCCGTGTCGTACTCGTCAGCTTCCACCACAAACGGCGCTTGCGGATCTCCCAAGCGCGCCGACACGCCAAAATTGCGCGGCACGCCGCCAATTAAAAACCCCGGTGCTAAGCCACCACTCTCTAACAGCCAAGCTAATACGCTTGCGGTAGTGGTTTTTCCGTGAGTACCCGCCACGGCAATGACGCGTCGCCCAGGCAGCACGTGCTCAGCCAACCACTGCGCCCCCGAGGTATACGGCAGGCCGCTATTGAGTAGCGCCTCAACCTCTTCATTGCCCCGTGACAAGGCGTTGCCCACAACGACAATATCCGGCGCTGGCGACAGATGCTCGGCGTGATAGCCCTCCATTAAGGTGATGCCCGCATCAACCAACTGGGTGCTCATGGGTGGGTAAACATTCTGATCGGAGCCACTCACTTGGTGCCCCATTTCACGCGCCAGCAGTGCCAGGCTACCCATAAAGGTGCCGCAAATACCCATAATATGCAGATGCATGGCTTTCGCCCCGTTAATCGCCAGTAAACTAATTTACTAAAAGCCAAAAAAATGGCGTAAAAATAACTAAACAGTTTAAAAATAGCTAAGCAGCCTAGCATGTTGACTCTATTTGCTCATCTACTCATCGCCATAAACGGTGACCAAGTGCCCCCTCAAGTGACAAATCCCTTTAGTTGTTGCAGGATGCGGCCACTGTTTATTAACAATGACTATCTCTTTCTTTCCACTCGCCACGCTGATGTAAGCCAACACATCAGCATAGGAGCCTATCGATGCGCATTTTAATTCGCTATTTTTTCCGCGGCCTTCGCTTGGTGCTCGCCCCGGTCATGCTGATTTCCGAGAAGCTCTCCACACCGAAGTCAGTAGAGCGAACGCCTGAAGAGCAAGCCAAGGTGGATCAAGCGTGCCAGAACCTCGCGCTGTACCAATTTCGCACCTGCCCCTTTTGCATCAAGGTGCGCAAAGAGATCGCGCGACTGGGTTTAAACATTGAGGTACGTGATGCTCAGCTTGACCCTGCGCATAAGCAGGCACTCTTAGAAGGGGGCGGCAAAGTCAAAGTGCCCTGCTTGAGAATCACCCACGACGATGGGCGTGAGGAGTGGATGTACGAATCTGACACTATCAATGCCTGGCTGCACCAGCAGTTTGGTTAAATGCTTTTAATGGACATGGATAGCCACTTAGGACTTTTCACCAGGTCGGCAAACGTCGACCTGGAGGATTAGAACTCGACTTTTTGCGCCTCGACATCGAACGCCACGTCGATCTCAATGCCTTCTTCCGGGCTTGGCGTTTCGCCTAGTTCGACTTGCAACGCCATCACTCCCTCTATCTTTCCAGCGACATGAACCGTTTGGCTGGAGCGTTCATAGTGCGTTAGCGTTACTGTCACTTCTCCGCCGTCAGAGGTGAATAACGGCGGGGAAATAGACGCCCCCCCAATCGAGTAAAGCACGACTGAATTGATCAACTGCTCTTCGTTCAAGGTCAGGCTAATCGAAAGCGCCTCTTCGCCTTCCCACACCTCATCGTCAACTGAGCCCGTGATATCGATATTGATATCGTCGCCTAACTCTACGAATGAAGCATTTGAGTCCCTGCCATGACTTAAAATAAACCACTCGCGTTGCTCACCATCCAACGACCCCACTATTTCCGGGGTGGGTTGGTCTGCGTGCTCAGTGGCATTACTACTGACAGGTAGCCAAAAAGCGATCAGCATTATTCCAATTTGTTTCCTCATAAGACTTTTTCTTCCTGTTAGGTTTATCTTTTTACTTGCGACTTTCGTCTTAAAGAACGCCCTCAGCGTGCCGCTATTAGCCCCATCATTCAGTAGACGAATGATGCCTGTCATTATTTCGATTGTATGACGCGATAGGCACTCTCTATGTTGTAAGCCTAGGTTGTGCGCTTGTGTTGTAAATAGGCTTACCAACTGACCGTGTCTGTTTTACTGACGCTTTCCTGACGGGAAGGCTGCTTCTAGCCAAGAAAGCGGCGGTAAAACGAACAATAAACAATGACCTAAGGGAACGATAATGACGCTCAAGAAAACCTTACTGGCTTCCGTTATTGGTGTAGTGTTTGCGGGTACAACGTTACTGCCGATGGCCGCAAGCGCTGAAACGCTACGCATTGGCTACGCTGCCGACCCTGAAACCCTCGATATCCATGAGCAGCTTTCTGGCGGCATGCTGCGCTTCTCTCACTTAGCATTTGACCCGTTGGTACGCTGGACAAAAGATTTTGAGTTTGAACCGCGCTTAGCCACCGAGTGGGAACAGGTCGACGAAACCACCATGCGCATGACCTTGCGCGAAGGCGTTACCTTCCACTCCGGCAACGAATTCACCGCCGAAGATGTGGTTTGGACCATTGAGCGTCTGAAAGAGAGCCCTGACTATCGTGCTATTTTTGAGCCAGTGGCCAGCGCCGAAGCCGTTGACGACTACACCGTTGAGATCGTCACCAGCGAACCTTACCCACTGCTACTCAACCTAGCTACCTACATCTTCCCGCTGGATAGCAAATTCTATAGCGGCGAAACCGACGATGGCAGCGACAAAGCTGAAATCATCAAGGCCGGTAACTCCTATGCTTCGCGCAATGTTTCCGGTACCGGCCCGTTTATCGTCACCGACCGTCGCCAAGGGGTCCGCGTTGACTTCAAACGCTTTGAAGATTACTGGGATACTGAAAGCGAAGGCAACGTTACCGACATCGTGCTGACGCCCATCGCTGAAAACGCATCACGAGTAGCTGCTCTGCTCTCCGGCGGCGTCGACTTTATTGATGCCGTACCGCCCAATGACTTGGATCGCGTAAGCGAAGCAGATGGTGTCAATCTCATTGAGATTGACGGCACGCGTATCATTGGCTTCCAGATGAACGAAGAGCGCGTTGAAGCCTTCCAGGATGCCCGCGTCCGCCAAGCGGTTGATTTGGCAATTAATCAGGAAGCCATTGCCGACCGTTTAATGCGTGGATTTGCTAACCCAGCGGGTCAATTCTCACCTGAGGGTTACTCAGGCCATAACCCAGACTTAACGCCGCGCTACGACATTGAGCGCGCCAAAGAGCTAATGGCCGAAGCGGGCTACGAAGACGGCTTTAGCGTTGAAATGATTGCACCTAATAACCGCTACGTTAACGATGCCCAGATTGCCCAGGCGGTCGCCAACATGCTGGCGCAAATCAATATTGACGTTGACCTGCGTACCATGCCGCTGGCCCAGTACTGGCCTGAGTACGATACCCGCCAGTCAGATATGGCGATGATCGGCTGGCACGCGGATACCGAAGATACCGCTAACTTCTTCCAGTATCTAACCTTCTGCTTTGATGAAGAGACGGGTGCTGGCCAGTACAACTACGGTGGCTACTGCAACGAAGAGATTGACGCACTGGTAACTGAAGCGGATAGCGAAACCGACCTAGAAAAACGCAATGAAATGCTGCGTGAAGCCGAAGCGATGCTCTATGAAGACACTGGTTTCATCATGTTGCATTGGCAGAACCTGGCTTATGCCGCGGCTGACGGCGTTGAAGCAGAGCCCGTTGTCAACGCTATCGACTTCCCCTACCTGGGTGACTTGGTGATTAATCGCAGCGATGACTAAGCATTAACACCGCTGATTAAGTGCCTTGCATTAAATCAAAAGAGTCACTTACGCATTAACCGCAAGGATGCTTCGCTCCCTAAGCGTTTAGGGGGCGAAGCCTTTTGTATGGCGGTTCTAGGCTGAGAGAACTCTGCATAACATGCCCCTACTTCCTTTGATGAACCCTTCACATAGGTGGCGTACGCCATGATTGCCTTTTTAATCAAGCGGCTGATGCACGCAATTTTGGTGATGTTTGTCATCAGCGTGCTGGCCTTCGCCATTCAGGATAACCTGGGTGACCCCGTACAGCAGATGGTTGGCCAGTCGGTGCCGGAAAGCGAGCGTGAAGCAATTCGCGAGCGTTTAGGCCTCAATGACCCCTTCCTGGTGCAGTACGTTCGTTTTGCTAAAAACGCCGTGCAAGGTGATTTTGGCTACTCGTACTTCTATCGCGAACCGGCGTTAGAAGTTATCGCTCGCCACTTACCCGCCACCCTGGAGCTGGTATTTGCTGCGACGTTGATTATTGTGCTGTTTTCAGTCCCTATAGGTGTGTACAGCGCTATCAAACCGCGCTCACCGATTTCACGCCTTTTTATGGGTGTGTCGATTGTCGGCATTTCGATTCCGGTGTTCTTGACCGCGATCGTACTAATTCAAATCTTCGCCATTGGCGTCACCGTCACGCTGTTCCCAGAAAGTACCGGCTGGGGCGCATGGCTAAACGACTTCTTCTCCACCGAAGGCAATATGCCTTCCTTCGGCCGTGGCTATGACCTCGTTAACGTGGTGGGTAACTGGGATACCAACCTAGCCACCTGGAACGGTTTGCAGCATCTCGTATTACCGGCGGTCTCATTGGCCTCGATTATGCTACCGCTGTTTATCCGCCTGATTCGTGCCGAAATGATGGAAGTCATGCAGTCGGAGTACGTGAAGTATGCCCGCGCGAAAGGGATCTCTATGCGCCGGGTTTATTTCGTTCACGCGCTCAAAAACACCATGCTGCCCGTTATTACCGTGGGGGGCGTGCAGATCGGCACCATGGTGGCCTACACCATTTTGACCGAGACCGTTTTCCAATGGCCTGGCATGGGCTTGATGTTTTTGGATGCTATAAACCGCGCCGATATTCCGCTGATTGTGACCTACCTGATGATTGTCGGCGTTATTTTTGTGGTCACCAATACGATTGTGGATCTGATCTACGGTCTGGTGAACCCCACCGTTAAACTGACTGGGAAGCCCGCATGAGCACCACAAACAATTCCTCCCAAGCGAGCGTTTCACCCAGCCGCTGGGAACGTCTGCGCGACTCCTACATGTGGTACAGCTTCAAACGCGATTATACCGCCCAGCTCTGCTTGGCCGTGTTTATTTGCATGGTCATCGCTGCCTTTGCCTCACCGCTGCTGGCGCCCACGAACCCTTACGACCTCTCTCAAATCGACATTATGTCATCTGAACTGCCGCCCTTCTGGATTGATGGCGCCGATGACCGTTACGCCTTGGGCACCGACGCCCAGGGGCGCGATTTGTGGTCAGTTGTGCTATATGGCACCCGTGTCTCGCTGCTGATTGGTTTCGGTGCGGTTATTTTGCAGGCGCTCATAGGGGTCACCTTTGGCCTAATGGCGGGCTACCTGGGCGGTCGTGTCGATACGATATTGATGCGCCTGGCAGACATTCAGCTCTCCTTCTCGACGCTGATGGTCGCTATCGTGGTGGGCGCTTTGGTCAAAGCGACCATGGGCAGCGCCTTCTATAGCCAGTACGCGGTGATGATGCTGATCCTGATTATCGGCCTGGCCGAATGGCCCCAGTATGCCCGCACCGTGCGCGCCTCAGTGCTGGCAGAGAAAAACAAAGAGTATGTTGACGCCGCCCGCGTGATGGGTTTGCGCAGCAAACGGATTATGTTCCGCCACGTGCTGCCCAACACCATGTCACCAATCTTTGTTATCTCCACCGTACAGATCGCCAACGCGATTATCTCTGAAGCGGCGCTGTCGTTTCTGGGACTGGGGATGCCAGAGACCCACCCCTCGCTTGGCTCACTGATCAAATCGGGCTTTGACTACATCCAGTCCGGCTCCTGGTGGATCACCTTGATCCCGGGCGCAGTTCTGGTGGTGCTTGTGCTGTCGATCAATCTACTTGGCGATTGGCTGCGTGATGTCATGAACCCACGACTCTATAAAGGCTGAGGACACCATGGCACTACTTGAAGTCAACAACCTCGATGTCCGTTTTGCGCTGCGCCAGGGAGAAGTACACGCCCTGCGCGATATCTG